>JAPLAA010000121.1 GCA_026393475.1 Actinomycetota bacterium | reverse complement strand
CCTTGACGACCTTGTTCTCGATCCGGATGCTGCCGCCCTCTTTTACGAGGATCAGCAGGATGCCCTGGAAGACGAGGAAGTTGGCGAGCGTCACGACGAAGCTGGGGATGCCGAGCTTGGCGACGAGGAAGCCGGTCCACAGACCGAGCAGCATCGCGGCGATGGCCGACACCGCGATCGCGGGCACCAATGGCCAGTCGGCCTGCAGCCTCAGTGCGAGCACGGCAGCCGCGACACCGGCGGTGTAGCCCGCAGCCAGGTCGATCTCGCCGAGCAGCAGCACGAACGTGACCGCCATCGCGATCACGATGACGGCGGCGGCCTGCTCGAGGAAGTTGGCGAAGTTGAGCGCCGTGAGGAACGTGTCGGAGCTGAGACCGAAGACGGTCACGAGCACGACGATCGCGAGGATCGCCGGCAGCGACCCGAGGTCGCCGCTGCGCAGTCGGCTCTTCATGTCGCTGATCGCGGTGCCGAAGGTGCGCTTGGCGTTGTCGAGTGCGAAGTCGCTGAGCGCTTCGCTCGGACCCTGCGAGGGCGAGGCGGGAGTGGGGACGGAGGACATGTTCAGACCGCCTCGGTGTTGACGAGACCGATGTCGCCCGAGCGGCCGGTCGTGATGAGCTCGACGAGGAACTCCCGTCGGGTCTCCTTCGAGATCTCGACGTCGGCGGCGACGCGGCCGAGGTACATGGCGCACACCCGGTCGGACACCTGGATGACGTCGTTCATGTTGTGGCTGATGAGCACGACGCCCAGGCCCTGGTCGGCGAGGCGCCGCACGAGGTCGAGCACCTGCTTGGTCTGGGCGACGCCCAGGGCGGCGGTGGGCTCGTCGAGCAGCACCACCTTGGAGTTCCACAGCACCGCCTTCGCGATGGCGACGGTCTGGCGCTGCCCGCCGGAGAGCGACGACACCTTCTGGCGCACGCTCTTGACGGTGCGGACGGAGAGGCTGGCCAGCGTCTCGCGCGCCGCCTGCTCCATCGATGCCTCGTCGAGCAGGCCGTACTTCAGGCGCTCACGACCGAGGAAGAGGTTCTGGACGATGTCGAGGTTCTCGCACAACGCGAGGTCCTGGTACACCACCTCGATGCCGAGGTTGGCGACGTCCTTCGGCCCGCCGATGTGCACCGGCTTGCCGTCGAAGGAGAACTCACCGGTGTCGGACGGGTAGATGCCCGTGATGCACTTGATGAGCGTGGTCTTGCCGGCGCCGTTGTCGCCGATGAGCGACGTGACCGTGCCGGGGTAGACCCGGAAGTCGACGTCGTGTAGCACGTGCACGGGGCCGTAGCTCTTGTTCACGCCCAGCACTTCGAGAATCGGTGCGTCAGCCACCGTGGATGTCCCCCCTGACTCGTCGGCCGATCGGCCGGGTGGGCCGAAACTAGCTCGCAGCGGGTCGGCCCCGATCCACGCTGCGTGTTCACATCAGGCCGACTCGCACGGCCTGCGGTACGGCAGTGGCCGCCCCCGTCACCAGGGGCAGCCACTGACCCGCACTGCTCTCGATTGTTCGCCGGGGCGAGCCGTTCACACGAGGTGGACGGCCCGCCCGATCGACGGGACCATCGTCTGGATCAGACGGTGATGCCGTTCTCGGCGCACAGGTCCTCGATGCCTTCGCACAGCTCGGCGGCGTCGACGAAGCCGTCAGCGACGACGTCCTTCACCTGATCGATGAAGATCGACTGCACTTCTGCCTGGACGTAGGGGATGTCGGCCACTTCGTTGTTGATCGTGGCGTTGGCGGGGACGTCCTCGCCGTTCAGCAGTGCCACGGCCGCAGCGACCGCACCGTTCGCCTCTTCGACGACCGGCTTGTACACCGTCATGCACTGGGTGCCCTGGAGGATGGCGCGAAGGCCCTCCACCGTGGCGTCCTGACCGGTGGTCGGAACGCTCAGGCCGGCGTCGGCCAGCACTGCCTGAGCAGCGAGGCTGAGGCCGTCGTTGGCGACGAGCACGCCGTCGATCTGGCCGCCGGCAGCGGTGAGCAGCTGCTCGAAGATCACGCCACCCTGGGCGTTGTCCCAGTCCGGGACGGCTTCTTCACCGACGGTCTCGATGCCGGAATCGGCGATCGCGTCCTGGTAGCCCTGCTTGAACAGCGTGGCGTTGTTGTCGGTGGGCGAGCCGTGGAGCTGGATGATCTTCTTGCCTTCGACGGCACCTGCGCCGCCCATGCACTCGATGATGCCCTCGCCCTGGGCGGTGCCCACGGCGACGTTGTCGAACGAGACGTACACGTCGGCGGAACCACCGAGGGTGAGGCGGTCGTAGTCGATGTTCTTCACACCGGCTGCAGCAGCCTTCTCCTGGATGGCAGCGCCCGAGTCGCTGTCGAGGTTCACGATCGCGAGGACCTTGACGCCGTCGGCGATCATCTGATCGGCGATGGTGGCCATGTTGTCGGCGTCACCTTCGGCGTTCTGGATGACGCAGTCGAGCCCGGCGGTCTCGCACTCGGCCTCGATGAGCGGACGGTCGAAGCTCTCCCAACGGGCCGACGAGGCCGAGTCGGGAAGGATGAAACCGACCTTGCCACCGGCGGACTCGCCGCCGGGTGCGGCGGTCGTGTCCGACGCCGCTTCGGTGGTGGCGCTGCTGCCACCGTCTTCGTCGTCACTGCCGCACGCGGCGGCGAGCAGCGACAGAGCACCGAGCAGCACGATGCCGCCCTTGACTCGCTTCTGCATGAAGTGTCCCCCTTCAGAGTCGGACCGACCACCGTGATCGGACCGGTCACGCACGAGCCGCGGGACATCCCCTCGAGCACGCCGCGAGCACAAGCCCCGGCTGCTCTGAGATCCCCCCGGATCGACGTTTGTCGCAGTCTGCAACAAACGTCGGGCGTTTGTCAACGACTCGTGGAAACTTTCCGGAGGGTGCCGAGCGGATCGGCGAGCAGTCGTTCGAACGCGAGCTCGGCCGCGCCCATCAGGGGTGCGTCGCCACCGAGCGCCGATGGAACGACCACCACGCCGCGCCGGGACGACTCGAGGGCTCGCCGCTCGATCTCCGCGGTGACCTGATCGCTGACGTACGGGTGGACCCTGCCGAGCAGACCGCCGAGCACGACCATCGAGGGGTTCATCACGTTGATCAGCCCGGCGATGCCGATGCCGAGCCACCGAGCCTGCACCGCGAGCGCGTCGAGCGCCGACGGGACACCGGCGTCGGCGTCGGCCAGGAGCGCATCGACCGCGTCGCGGCCACCTTCGGGCGATCGTCCGCTGCGTTCGAGGAGGGCGCCCTCACCCACCTCGGTCTCCCAGCAGCCGACGGATCCGCACCGACACGGCCGGCCGTCGGGGTTCACGGGGACGTGGCCGATCTCGCCGGCGAACCCAGCAGCGCCGGTGATCGGTTCACCGCGACTGACGAGACCACCGCCGACGCCGACCTCGCCCCACACGTAGAGCACGTCGCGGATGCCGGCGGCGACGCCGCGGCGCACCTCGGCGAGTGCGGCCAGATCTGCGTCGTTGGAGACGAGCACGTCGGCCCGCGACCCGAGCGCGTGCTGGAGCCGGGCGCCGAAGGCGACGTCGTGCCAGCCGAGGTTCGGCGCGATCGACACGCTGTTGTCGGTCCGGTTCACCAGACCGACGACGCCGACGCCGATCCCGATGATCCGACACCCGGGGTCGAGCGCCGCCTCGACCCGACGGACCATGGCGACGATGTCGTCGATCGTGGCGTCGACGGCCACTCGTTCGCGGGGACGGTCGACGCGCTCGGCGTGGAGGACCACACCGCCCAGACCGACAGCGGCGACCGCCAGCGAGTCGACGGCCACGTCGACGGCGAGGGTGACGTTGCGCTCGACGACCGGTGCGGCGACGGGAGACGGGCGACCCGGGCTGCCGTCGGAGGCGGCACGCTGCTCGCTGACCAGGTCGGCCTTCACCAGCTCCCCGACGAGGGCACCGATGGCGCTGCGGGTGAGTCCGGTGCGGGCGACGAGCTCCGAGCGCGAGGCCGGCCCGTGGAAGTGGAGCTCGCGCAGGATGATCGCGAGGTTGGCGCTGCGGACGGTCTCGGACCTCACCCCGGTCGAGGGCGTGGACGAGAACGCTGCGCGCGTGGTCGACACCGCTGACATCTCTTCCCCCTCCGATCGATTGCCGATGCCCCTGGTCTGCTCACGGTCGTGGTCCGATGGACTCGACCGATACAGAACTCCGTCAGTTTGTCATCTTCGCCGACAAACGTCGAGTGTCGTGTGGTCGGACCGGCCAGCTCGGTCGCCGGCTCGTCCGGATCACCTCCGCCAGTGGGTGTGGCGCGTCCCGTCGGGATCGACCGCCCACGGCGCGGTCTCGCCCCACCCGTCGTCGAAGACGAGGTCGCTGATCGGACGTCGACGCACCGGACCGTGCGCGCCCGTCGGCCGACCGAGGGTGATGCATGCCGAGAGTGCGACCTCGTCGGGGATCGCCAGCAGCTCGCGCAGTTCGGTCTCCACCATCTGGTGCCACATCGTGAGCGCTCCACCCCACCCGAGCGCCCGGGCGGCGAGCAGCAGGTTCTGGCACGCCGGGTACACCGAGGCACCCTCGAACGGGCTCGCGTCGCGGTAGCGCTCGAGGCAGACGAGCACGACGACGGGCACCGACTCGAGGTGGTCGACGTAGTGCTGCATCGCGGCGGCCGTGCGCGCCTTCGGTGAGGTCGGGTCGGCCTCGACCGATGCGTCGTAGCCGTCGTTGCGCAGCTTCGCCGCCCAGCCACGACGGAACGACGTGCCGAGCAGCGCCTTGGCGGCCGCCGCTCGCGGACCGTCTCGGAGGACGAGGAAGCGGAACGGTTGACGGTTCGATCCGCTCGGCGCCCGGGAGGCGTGCCAGACGATCGACGCCAGGTCGTCGTCCGGGATCGGCTCGTCGGTGTATCGGCGGATGGCCCGCGTGGTGGCGAGCCCGGTCAGCAGGTCGATGGGCCGGGGCTCCTCCCCCGCTGACGGGTCGACCGCATCGATGGCCATGAACTCGACCGGCTCAGCGGCCGGTGAAGTTCGGCGAGCGCTTCTCCATGAACGCGGACACGCCTTCCTTGAAGTCCTGGGTGCGCATCAGCGGCAGCAGCTGGAGGAAGACGTGGTGGACGTTCTGCTCGAACGTCTCGGTCTCGGCGGCGCGCATCATCCGCTTGATCGCACGCACCGCGAGCGGGGCGTTCTCGACGATCTCCGCGGCGAGCGTGGCCACGCGGTCGGCGAGGTCGTCGGCCGGCACGACATGGTTCACGAGGCCGAGCTCGAGGGACTCCGCTGCCGACAGGGTGCGGCCGGTGAAGGCGATCTCGGCAGCCTTGGCGTAGCCGACCATGCGCGGCAGCAGCCAGGTGCCGCCGCTCTCGGGCAGGATGCCCCGCTTCGCGAACCCAGGGGCGAGCTTGGCCTTGTCGGAAGCGACGCGGATGTCGCAGCCGAGCGCGATGTCGAGGCCGTAGCCGGCGGCGCCGCCGTTGAGCGAGCAGATCGTCGGGGTGTCGAGGCCGTGGAGCACGATCGGCGGCGCGTTGCGGATGTCGAACTCGCCCGGGTTCGTGTCGAGGCTGCCGAGGCCACCGAGCCCACCGCTGGCCGCGCCCATCTGTGCCTGCAGGTCGAGCCCTGCGCAGAACGCCCGGCCGGCACCGGTGAGCACGATGCACCGCACGTCGCGGGCGCGGTCGGCCTCGAGCAGGCGCTCGGACAGCGCGTCGAGCATCGGGCCCGAGATGGTGTTCATCCGCTCCGGGGCGTTGAGGGTGATCGTCGCGACATGATCCGCGACCTCGTACAGGACTTCTTCCGACGGCGTGCTCATGGGGCGCACCGTAGCGTCCGGCCCTTCGTGGCATCGGCTCGTGTGAACGGCCCGTGACGTCCTCGTCCGGTCCGGCGCGCTCCGGCCCTGGCCGAGCGCAAAACCCCAGGTGACATGAGGCCCGGACCTTCAGATACCTGGGGCGATGCTTGGCGCCCCACCGAAATCCCGTTTAGGCTGGCCGCCTCCAACATCGCGTCGGGTTCAGGCCCGGCGCCAATACATCCGTCGGGTCCTCCCGACGGTCTCCTAGGGGGAGAAAAACATGCAGAAATCCCGAGCACGCCGCGTCGGCGCGCTGATCGTGGGTCTGTCGCTCCTGGCGGCAGCCTGCGGTGACGACGAAGAAGAGTCCACGGCGACCGAGGCCCCGGCCGCGGAGACCACCGAGGCCCCCGCCGCCGAGACCACGGAGGCTCCGGCTGCGGAGACCACCGAGGCCCCTGCCGCCGAGACCACCGAGGCGCCCGCCGCCGGCGGTGGCGAGCTCGAGGGCATGAAGGGCACGACGCCGAAGGGCGCCGACGTCACCGACTGGATCCCGGCCGTCAGCGACTTCTGGGTCGAGCAGGGCAACGATCCTCTCGAGGACTTCAACTACGCAGCCGAGGCGTACGACGCTGCCATCGTGATCGCCCTGGCGGTCGAGATGGCCGGCACCGACGGCTCGGCTCACGCCGGCGAGATCGTCGGCATCACGGGCGTGGGCGAGAAGTGCACCACGTTCGTCGATTGCCTCGCGATCATCAAGGCCGGCGGCGACCCGGACTACGACGGCATCTCCGGTCCCCACGACTTCAACGGCAACGGCGAGCCCCTCAAGGGTTCGTACGCGGTGTTGACCTTCGGTGCCGACAACCGCCTCACCGCTGACGAGACCCTCGTCGAGGCGGAGTCGCCGGCGTCGTCGATCGTCGACCTCGTGCCGGTCGGTGTCGAGCGCGAGGGTGACGGCATCCTCAAGATCGGCTCGATCATGCCCGAGACCGGCAGCCTCGCCTTCCTCGGCGCCCCGGAGTTCGCGGGCCTCGAGTTCGCCATCGCCGAGATCAACGCCGCTGGCGGCGTTCTCGGGAACCCGGTGGAGTACAGCAAGGGTGACTCGGGCGACACGTCGACCGACACCGCCACGGTGACCGCGACCCGCCTCCTCGGCGAGGGCGTCGATGCCATGGTCGGTCCCGCCTCCTCGGGCGTGGCCCTCACCATCATCGACCAGGTCACCGCCGCCGGCGTCACCCTGTTCAGCCCGGCCAACACCAGCCCGGCACTGTCGACCTACGACGACAAGGGCCTGTACTTCCGCAACGCCCCGCCGGACGGTCTCCAGGGCGCCATCGTCGCCAACCTCGTCCTCGAGGACGGCGCTGCGTCGGCCTACATCCTCAACCTCGATGACAGCTACGGCAACGGCATCGCCGCCGTCGTGGCCGCCGTGCTCGAGGAGTCGGGTGTGACCGTGCTCGGCCAGAAGGCATACGACCCGACCGCTGCGTCGTTCGACGCCGAAGTGGACGAGATCGTCGCCGCCGACCCGGACGCGATCATCCTGATCTCGTTCGACGAGGGCTCGCGCATCCTGCGTACGGCCGTCGAGAAGGGCATCGGCCCGACCGTCAAGGCCTACTACGGCACCGACGGCAACATGGGCAACGCCCTCGGCGAGAACTTCGACGCCGGCAAGTGATCCCCTGACGGACGGCTCACCAGAGCCAACCGTTCAGTAGATGTTGAGAGGGCCCCGGGCAACCGGGGCCCTCTTCGCGTCTCCGATGAAGTCCAAGAGGCTCCGAAGGCGAGCGAAGCGAGCTCATGGGCTCCGGCGAGCGAAGCGAGCTGTGGGGGAGGTCTGGAGGCGGCGCTCCGCGATCCCCCTCTAGCGTTGGGTGAGCGGCTTGCCGTGAACCCGACAGCAACTGAGCGCGGCGAAGCCGCACCAATTCATTCGAGGGAGTGGAGAGAGCGAAGCGAACGAACGACCGAGACGACGCTCACCCACCTGTCGCGCGTGCCAACGTGCCGAGGTAGAGCTCGATCACGTTGGGGTCGGCGAGCAGCTCACGGCCACTGCCGGTGTAGGCGTTGGTGCCCTGGTCGAGCACGTAGCCACGGTGCACCACCTGCAGGCAGCGGCGGGCGTTCTGCTCGACCATCAAGATCGCGACGCCCTCACCGTTGATGGTGCGGCAGCGAACGAACACCTCGTCCTGCAGCGCGGGCGACAGGCCGGCGCTGGGCTCGTCGAGCAGCAACACCTTGGGTTCCATCATCAACGCACGACCCATCGCGACCATCTGACGCTCGCCGCCCGACAGCGCGCCCGCACGCTGTGCGGCTCGCTCGCCGAGACGCGGGAACAGGCTGGTGACGTAGTCGAACCGTTCGGGGAACCGCTTGGGCGCGAGATAGCAGCCCATCTCGAGGTTCTCCTTCACCGTGAGGCTCGGGAAGACGTTGCGCACCTGGGGTACGTAGCCGACGCCGAGGGCGACGAGCTCGTGTGCCTTGCGACCGGTGATCTCGGTCTCGCCGAGGCGCACGCTGCCGGAGCGGACGGTGCACTGGCCGAGGATGGCCTTCAGCAGGGTCGACTTGCCGGCGCCGTTGGGGCCGATGATCCCGACGAACTCCCCGGCGTACACGGTGAGGTTGCAACCGTTGAGGATGTTGACCTCGGGGACGTACCCGGCGACCAACTGCTCCGCCTCGAGCACGGCGGCGCCCGTGGTGAGATCGCTCATACCTGGTCCTCCAGGAGGGTCTTGCCCTGGTGGGCGCCGAGGTAGGCGTCGATCACGGCGGGGTTGGAGGAGATGTCATCGGGCGTGCCCTCGGCGATCACCTGACCCTCGGCCATCACGATCACCCAGTCGGAGATGTCGTGCACCATGTCCATGTCGTGCTCGACGAAGAGCACGGTCATGCCCAGGTCGCGCAGGCCGCGGACGTGCTGGTTGAGACTCTGCTTGAGGGCGGGGTTCACGCCGGCCATCGGCTCGTCGAGCATGACGAGGGTGGGGTCGGTCATGAGCGCTCGGGCCATCTCGAGCAGCTTGCGCTGGCCACCGGAGAGTGCACCTGCGTACTCGTCGCGCATGTGGTCGAGCTTGAACCGCTTCAGCAGTTCGTCGGCGCGGGCCTCGATCTCGGCCTCCTGGGCCTTCCACCGCCACGGGAACAGGCCGTTCCACCACTTCTCGCCCTTCTGACCGGTGGCGCCGAGCTTCATGTTCTCGATGACGGGCAGCTTGGTGAGGCTCTTGGTGAGCTGGAAGGTGCGCACCATGCCGCGTGCGGCCATGCGGTGCGGCGCGACGCCGTCCATCGAGACGCCGTCGAAGGCCCATTGACCGGTGTTCGGCTTGTCGAAGCCGGTCATCAGGTTGAAGAAGGTGGTCTTGCCGGCGCCGTTGGGGCCGATGAGCGCCGTGATCGAGCCGCGCTGCACCTCGAAGTGCTCGACGTCGACGGCGACGATGCCGCCGAACGCGCGGCGGATGCCGGAGGCGGTGAGGATCGGATCGGGCTTCTTCGCCCCGGGCTCCGGGGAGACGCCGGCGAGGGCGGCCTTGGCGACGCGGGCGTACTCCGACAGCTCGCTGGGAGCGTCGGCGGCGGCCGGCTCGGCCGCGGACTGGTCGTCAGCGTCCTTCAAAAGCCATCTCCTTCTTGTTCCCGAACACGCCTTGCGGCCGGTAGACCATCAGCACCACGAGCAGGATGCCCATGAGCATGTACACGACGACGCCGACGTCGGTGGACTGCATCAGGGTGAAGTCGCCGATGCGCACGGGCTTGTCGATGAGTTCACGCAGCAGGCTGTCGAGGAATGCGTACAAACCCCAGAACATCATCGGGCCGATGATCGAACCGGTCACCTTCGCCACGCCACCGAGCACGAGACCGGTCAGCACGAAGAACGTGAGATTTCGACTGAAGTTGTCGGGCTGCACGTTGGCGTTGCCGAGCGCCAGCATCATGCCGGCGAACGAACCGATGACGCCACCGAGCACGAGCGACTGCATCTTGTAGCTGTAGACGTTCTTGCCGAGGCTGCGCACCGCGTCCTCGTCTTCGCGGATCGCCTTCAGCACCCGACCCCATGGGCTCTTCATCAGTCGCCACACGATCACACCGAAGATCGCGACCAGGCTCCAGCCGACCATGAGGTTCCAGAGGTTGCGACCGCTGAAGGTGAAGATCCAGAACCCGTACTCGCCCGCCGGCTCGAGGCCGATCCTCACCCCGACGTCCTGATACGCATCGGCGAAGCCCTTCAGGCCGTCGGTGCCACCGAACTGATCGCGGAACTTCACCGACCGGACGATCAGGCGGACGATCTCGGCCGACGCGATCGTGACGATGGCGAGGTAGTCGGCACGGAGTCTCAGCGTCGGCACGCCCATGAGTAGGCCGAGGAAGACGGCGTAGCCGATGCCGATCGCGACGCCCCACCACAGCGAGATCCCGAAGATCGAGACGGTCTGACCGACGCCGTAGGCACCCGCAGCCATGAAGGCGGCCTGACCGAAGTTCAGCAGACCGGTGTAGCCGAACTGCACGTTCAACCCGATCGCTGCGATCGCGTAGTAGCACGCGTTGAACCCGATGAACTGCAGGATCGCGTTCTCGAAGACGGCACCGATGTCCATCACGCCTCCTTAACCGACTCGTTGGGCTCGTCCGAGGATGCCCTGCGGCCGGACGAGGAGGATGAGGATCAGGATGAGCAGCGCAGGCGCAACCTTGAGTTCGGTGGGCACACCGAGCAGGGTGGACGTCTCGACGAGGATGCCGACCACGAAGCCACCGACCAGTGCGCCGAATGCACTGCCGAGGCCGCCGAGCGTGATGCCGGCGAACATGAGGAACAGCAACGACGTGCCCATGTCCCACGAGACCTGCTCGTCGAGACCGCGGAACACGCCGCCCATCGCGGCAAGCGCGCCGCCGGCGACCCAGATGATGCGGATCACCTTGGAGCTGTCGATGCCGGTGGACGACGCGAGGTCGGCGTTGTCGCTCACGGCCCGGGTTGCCTTGCCGAGCCGGGTGTACTGAATGGTGAGCGCCACGCAGACCAACACGACCGCGGCCACGATCGTGACGATCAGGTCGCGAGGCGTGATCGTGATCGGACCGATCTTCGAGCCCACCTGGTTCGTGTAGTCGAGGTACGGCTTGTCACGCCCGCCGAAACGCCACAGGAAGAAGTTCTGGGCCGCGATCGACAGGCCGAGCGTGATCACCATCTGCGAGATCAGCCCCACTCCTCGAGCTCGGAACCGGGCGAATCCGAAGCGATCGGCCGAGTAGCCGAGCAGGCCGCCGGCGATCACCGCGATCGGCGCTGCGATGAGGATGTGGAGGCCGAGGTCGTTGAAGAAGTAGGCGGTCACCGCACCGAAGGTGACCATCTCGCCGTGGGCGAAGTTGGTGAGGCCGGTGGTGCCGAAGATGAGCGAGAGGCCCACCGAGCACATCGCGATGATGAGGCCGAGCCGGATGCCGTCGGCGAAGCGTTGGGCGATCCGCTCGGTGGTGGACGTGGACTCGCTCTGGGACGCACCGGTGAAGAAGTTGACGATCTTGGTGGCGGTCACGAACGAGTCGCCGGCGACGGTCTGCTCCGCCGGACTCTCCGACGAGAGCGCCAGCCCGTCGGGCAGGGTGCTCTCGTCGATCCGCACCGTGTAGTCGGCCTTCCCCGGCACCGGGATGAGAGCGACGCCCTTGTCGTCGGTGACCGCGGTGCCCACCTCGGCACCCGAGGCGTCGAGCACGGTGACCGTCACCCCGACCACGGGCTGGTTGTCGGTCTTGCCCGCGGCGTCGCGCTGCTGGTCCTTGACCTGCACCCGGATCGCCTCGCCCTCGGCTGCTGCCGACGAGGTGAAGCCAGCCATCGTGACGAGCGCCACGAGCAATCCGACGAGCAGCTGAACGGCACGTTGCCGGCCAGCCACATTCTTGAAAGTCCCCACGACCGGCTGCGTCATCGGGCGGCACTCTAGGTGGCAGGACGTCCGTGCTCAAGGGGTGTGCGCGGGTTCGTCGACGATGTCGACGAACCCTCTTCAACGTCACTACCATGCGACGAATGATGGTGACGTCGAAGCAACCGCGGACCCAGGCGCTGTTCGCCGTCGTGGTCGCGCTCCTCGCCGCGGGCTGCGGCGCCGATCCCTCCGACGTCCCGCGCGCAGCGCCGGCGACCGCCTCCACCGCCGCCGCCGTGTCCGAGACCATCGACTCCACCGACACCACCGACACCACCGACACCACGAGCACGACCGAGTTCGTGCCCGAGACGACCGAACCGAAGCTGCCGATCCCCGAGGG
>JAPLAA010000034.1 GCA_026393475.1 Actinomycetota bacterium | reverse complement strand
TCAGCTCGGTGTAGTGGTCGAGCACCGTCATCGAGTGCTCGCGACCGAGGCCGCTCTGCTTGAAGCCACCGAACGGCGTGGAGTAGCGCACCGAGCTGTTCGAGTTCACGCTGATCGTGCCGGCCTCCATCGCCCGCACGACCCGGAGCGCTCGCGACCCGTCACCGGTCCACACCGAGCCCGACAACCCGTAGTCGCTGTCGTTGCAGATGCGGATCGCGTCGGCCTCGTCCTCGAACGGGATCACCACCGCGACCGGTCCGAAGATCTCGTCGCGGCAGATGCTCGCCGAGTGGTCGGTGCTCGTCGCGATCATGATCGGGTGCCAGTAGCCGGGCCCGTCGGGAACGTCACCGGTGTACACCGTGTCGAGCCCGTCGGTGAACCGGCGCACGCGGGCGAGGTGCTCGGCGGTGACGAGCGGACCCATCGCCGTGTTCGGCGACGTGGGGTCGCCCACGGCGAAGTGACGCGACGACTCGACGAAGTGCTCGAGGAAACGGTCGAACACCGAGCGCTGCACCAGCACGCGGCTGCGTGCACAGCAGTCCTGGCCCGAGTTGTCGAACACCGCACCCGGCGCTGACGCAGCTGCGGCTTCGATGTCGGCGTCTGCGAAGACGATGTTGGCGCTCTTGCCCCCGAGCTCGAGCGTCACGCGCTTCACTTGGTCGGCGCATCCGGCCATGATCCGCTTGCCCACCGCGGTCGAGCCGGTGAAGGCGACCTTGCGCACGGTCGGGTGCTCGACGAACCGCCAGCCCACCTCGGGGCCGGTGCCGACCACGACGTTCAGCACCCCTTCAGGGATGCCGGCATCGAGCGCGAGCTCGCCGAGGCGCATCGCGGTGAGCGGGGTGATCTCGGCCGGCTTGAGCACGGCCGTGTTGCCGGCCGCGAGCGCCGGCCCGATCTTCCATGACGCCATGAGCACCGGGAAGTTCCAGGGGGTGATGAGGCCCACGACACCGAGGGGCTCGTGGAAGGTCATGTCGACCCCACCGGCCACCGGGATGGTCGACCCGGTGTGCTTGTCGATCGCACCGGCGAAGTAGTGGATGACGTCGGCGGCGGCGTTCGCGCACCAGGTGCTGTTGCCCATGGGCATGCCCATGTTGGCGGTCTCGAGCGCTGCGAGCTCGTCGGCGTGCGCCGCGATGGTGTCGGCGAAGCGCCGCATGAGACGTGCCCGGTCGGCAGGAGCGATCGCCCGCCAACCCGGTCCCGCCGCAGCGGCGCGCTTGATCGCGGCATCGGCATCGGCTCGCGTCGCGAGGGTCAGCTCGCGCACGACCTCTTCGGTGGCGGGGTTGCGGAGGACGATCGTGGCGGGAGCGGAGGAGTGATCGGAGGTCGGGTCGGGCACGTGGTGATTCTGACAGGCACTCGGACGCCGACGGAAACGTCGTCGGTTCGGGGGCGTCCCCGGCAGAATGGCCTCGTGGCAGCGCATGTGCTCATCGTCGGTCGTCTGAGTCCGGAGTCGAAGGGGGTTCGGGGCGAGAGCTTCGCTGCCGGCCAGACCTACTTCCGTGCCGTCGAACGAGCGGGTGGTGTGCCGTTGATGCTGCCGCCGATCCCGGCGCTCCACGACCGGCTGCCGGAACTGATGTCACGCTTCGACGCGGTCGTGCTGCACGGCGGCGGCGACGTCGACCCGCGGCGGTATGGCCAGGAGCCGAGCGCCGACGAGCTGTACGGCATCGTGCCCGAGCACGACGAGGTCGAACTCGACGTCGTCCGGCTCACGCTCGCGGCCGACAAGCCGATGCTCGCCATCTGCCGCGGCATGCAGATCCTGAACGTCGCCCTCGGCGGCGACCTCGTGCAGCACATCGGTTCCGACGACCACTGGTTCTCCAAGCACCCTGTCACCGTCGATGCCGACAGCCGGCTCGCCGCCGCGATCCGCACCGAGCGGCCCGCGGCGTGCCACAGCGTGCACCACCAGTCCGTCGGGCGGCTCGGCGACGGCCTCCGGCTCGTGGCCACAGCCGACGACGGCATGCCCGAGGCGTTGGAGGTCGACGGGGCGAGCTGGACGGTCGCGGTGCAGTGGCACCCGGAGGACACCGCCGTCACCGACCCCGAGCAGCAGTCGCTGTTCGACGCGCTGCTGCGTCAGGCGACCGCGCGATGACGGCCGATGTGGTGTCGCACCCACCGCTCATCGGCATCTGCGGTCGGGTGCTGTCGTTCTCAGACGAGGGACGGCGCGATGCGTTCTCGAGCAGCCAGCCCTACAGCCGGGCCGTCGCGAAGGCGGGGGGCCTCCCCGTCCTCCTCCCGCCATTGCCCACCGCGCCGCAGATGGTGCACACGTACCTCGATCGACTGGGCGGGTTGCTGCTGCCGGGCGGCGGCGATGTCGAGCCCCACCGGTACGGCCAGCGAGCGACCACCGACGCGCTCTACGGCATGGTCGGTCTGCACGACGAGTTCGACCTCGCGCTCGTCCACGCGGCGATCGAGCGCGACCTGCCGGTCCTCGCGATCTGCCGCGGCATGCAGATCCTCAACGTCGCGATGGGCGGCACCCTCGTGCAGGACCTCGACGGTGGCGGTCACTGGATGTGCGAGCACGCGGTGCGCATCGACCCGTCGTCGCACCTCGCCGCTGCGGCGGGCACCGACGAACTCCGCCACTGCTACTCGGTGCACCACCAAGGGCTCGACCGCCTCGGTTCGGACCTGCGTCCGGTCGCCCACGATCCCAGCGGGCTCATCGAAGCCGTCGAACACACCGGCGCCTCGTGGATCGTCGGCGTCCAGTGGCACCCCGAGGACACCACGAGCACCGATCCGGCCCAACAGGCACTGTTCGACGAGTTCATCCGCCGGTCGGCAGCACACGCCGGCTGACGCCGACCAGCGCCCCGGGTCGGCGGGCCGACGCGGTCAGGGCAGCGCGGTGCGAGCGATGGTGGTGGCGTTCTCGGCCGCCGAGATGATCCAGCCGGGGGCGACGCCCACCAGGATCGTGAAGCCGACGGCGAGCACGATCGCGATGCCGCTCGACACCGGCACCCGCACCTGCTCGCGGGCGTCGTCGCCGGCCTCGGCATCGGTGATCCACATGCTGATCATGATCCGCAGGTACAAGAACGCGGCGATCACCGACGCGAGCATCGCGATGATCGCGATCGCGTAGCTGCGCTCGTCGACCGCGGCTTCGATCACACCGAACTTCGCGACGAACCCGGACGTGAGCGGGACGCCCGCCTGTGCGAGCAGGAGCACCGTCATGGCGAGCGCGAGGGCAGGACGCGTGCGACCGAGGCCGCGGAACGCGGCGAGGTCCGTCTGCGAATCGCCGGTGCGACCCACGACGGTGACGATCGCGAAGGTGCCCATGACGAGCACGGCGTAGAGCAGCAGGTAGAGCATCGACGCCGACACGCCGCGCCCGGGATCGGCTTCGCCTGCGGCGTGACCGGCTGCC
>JAPLAA010000099.1 GCA_026393475.1 Actinomycetota bacterium | reverse complement strand
GTGGTCCCTCAGCGCTCGGACAAACAAACGGTCGGGAAGACGTGAATTTCGCCGATTCGGCGAAATTCACGTCAGCAAACGGGTCGCTCGCTGTCCAGTTCTTCTCATGAGCGTGTTCGTGCGTCGGTGGCGGACGAGCACGCCTCAGGTCGGGGTGCGAGCCCCGGCCGTGGAGAGCTCGACGAAAGGAGCAAGCGATGCAGCAAGAAGTGGCGCGGGCCGTGCGGCGGACGTACACGATCACCGAGACGGCGGAGATCCTCGGGATCTCACGGACGACGGCCTACGAGTGCGCGAAGGCGGGCGTGCTGCCGGTGCTCAAGCTGCGGGGCCGGCTCGTCGTGTCGGCCGCCGCACTCGAGGCGATGCTTGCTCCGTGACCGCAGCCCTCAGCGGCGGATCTTCGATGCGACCACATCGGCAGCATCTCGTGCGATCGACGGGGTCACGTGTGAGTACAGGTCGAGGGTGATGCCCACGGTGGCGTGGCCGAGCCGTTCGCTGACGACCTTCGGATGCACTCCCGCCTTCAGCGCCACCGTTGCGTAGGTGTGGCGCAAGTCGTGCAGCCGGATGCGGGGCAGGCCCGACTTCCGCACGATCGTGTCGAACCGCTTGCTCACGCTGTTGGGATTCACCGGCACGCCGACCTCGTCGGTGAACACGTAGTCCTCGCCAGCGTTCCACGACGGCCCCGCAGCGAGACGGTCGGCGGCTTGGCTCCGGCGCTGCGCTCGCAGCACGTCGAGCGTCCACTCGTCGAGGAACACCTGGCGGCGGCTGCGGGCCGTCTTGGGCGGACCGGTCACGATCTCGGACTTGACCGGCGTGCGCGTGTTGGCGATCGCCAGATCACCGGCATCGAAGTCGACGTCGCGCCAGCGCAGCCCGAGCACCTCGCCTCGTCGCATACCCGTGGTGGCGAGCACCACGAACACCGGGTACAGCCGATCGTCACGCACCGACTCGAGGAACTCGCCCAGCTCCTCACTGCTCCACGTCACACGATCGACGTGATCGACGGCCGGCGGCCGTGCCGCCGCTGCAGCGTTGCGGATCACGAGCTCGAGCCGCTCGGCGTCGGCGAGCGCCTTGCGGAGCACGGTGTGCGTGTTGCGGATCGTCTTGGGCGAGTAGTCACGGCCCAGACGGGCCGACGTCAGCTCGCGGTAGAAGCGCTCGACCTGCAACGGCGTCAGCGACTGCAGCTTGGCTGACCCGAGCCCGCTCTTGATCCGGTTGACCGCCATCGCGTAGCTGTGGTGCGTCGTCGCTCGAAGTCGCGGCTGTTGCATCTGCAACCACTCGTCGAGGTACTCCCCCACCGTGCGATGGGTCCGGTTGGTGACGGCTCCCTCGGCGGCGGCCTTCAGCACCGCCTGGGCCGCCTGCTCGGCCTCGCGCTTGGTGCGGAAACCCTGCTTCGACGCCTGCCGTCGCTTGCCCGTCGCAGGGTCGGGACCGAGATCGACCCGATAGCCCCATCCGTTGTCGTGCCGCCGCACCGAACCCCTCGCCATGCCGGCACCCTATCGAAATCCTGTGCAGGATCTGTGCAGGAATCGCCCGTCGAGGCAGTTATCCACAGTCGACGAGACTCGACTTTCAGCAGATCATCCCAGCTCAGATGCAGTGCCCGGGGTGGGGTTCGAACCCACACTCCCTTGCGGGAAGGGGGGTTTAAGCCCCCCGTGTCTGCCAATTCCACCACCCGGGCGCGGCCTCGACGCTAGCGGTCGCGGTCAGCGGCGTCGCTCGGCCGCGGCGGCCAGGATCCGGCCGAACGCGGCCAGATCGTCGCGAGCCGTCTCGACTTCGCCACTGGCGGCGAACTGCAACACCACACCGTCGATCGCCGCCATGATCAGCCGCGCCAACTGCGCCCGCGGCACCGCCGGCTCCTTGCGCCGCGCCACAGCGATGGCGCCGACGAGATCGTGGGCCAGGCGGTAGTAGCGCTCCTCCAGCGCTTCCACGCGACGGTCGCCGGTCGGGTTGAGATCGCTGAGCAACACGCCGTAGCGCTCGTCGTCGAGCAGGCCCGCGACTCGGTCCATCACGGCGATGATGCACGGGCCGTACCCGGCGGCCACGTCGAGCCCGTCGCTGATGCGGGCGGCCACCTCGTCGATGAGACGTTCGAACGCGGCGACCACGAGATCGTCGAGCGAACCGAACGTGTAGTGGATCGACGCGAGCGGCGCCTCGGCCTCGGCCGCGATCGCCCGCGACGTCACGCCCGTGGCGCCAGAGCGGCGGAGCACGGCGATGGTGGCCTCGATCAGTTGCTCCTGCCGCTCGGCCGCGCTCACGTATGCCACACACGAGATCGTACGCACGAGTTGGTCATGCGACCAACTCGGTCTAGAGTTGGTCGCATGACCAACTTGGCCAACCCCTCCGACACCTCGTCCGACATCCCCCTCGCCGAGCAGGTGCGCGTCGCCGTCGCCACCACCGCGCTCAACACCATCTCCCGTGTCGCCAGACGCTTCGACGACCCGATGGGCGCGCTCGACGCTCCGGGTGGCCCAGCCGATCGGCTGGCGCTCCACCGATCGCTCCTCGCCGCCGGACCGTTCGTGCAGAGTCGCCTCGGCACCTATCTCACCGCCACACACGCCGGCTGCCATGCGGTGTTCACGTCACCCCACGCCTCGTCGATGCCGAACAGCGCACGTTCGACCGTGGAACGGCTCCTCGACCCGACGCTGCGCGCCGGCAGGGGCGAGCCGCTCGCCGACTCGTTCATCAGCCTCGACGCACCCGACCACACCCGGCTCCGGCGCCTGGTCCAGCGCGGCTTCACCCCGAAGTCGATCGCCGAACACGAGGCGCTCGTCCGGCGAACGGCCGACGAGCTGATCGACGCCTTCCCCACACACGGCGACGTCGACCTGGTCGAGTCCTTCGCCCGACCGCTGCCCATGCGGGTGATCACCCGGCTCCTGGGCGTGCCCGATGCCGACCTCGCGATGTTCGACCGATGGGGCGAGCACCTCGTGACCGCACTCGACCGACCGCGCTCGCTGCGCGAGGCGACCGACGTGCACCACGCCCTCGTCGAGATCGACCGCACCTTCCGGGCACTCGTCGCAGAACGCCGTCGCTCACCCGGCAACGACCTGATCTCGGTCCTCGCGGAACAGGCCGACGGCGACGTCCTTACCGACGACGAGCTGGTGGGCACCCTGTCGCTGCTGCTCATCGCCGGCTTCGAGACCACCGTCAACCTGATCGGCACCGGCACCGCCACGCTGATCGCACATCGCGACCAACTCGAACTCCTCGCCGCCGACCCCGGGGCGCATCTCGCGAACACGGTCGAGGAGGCGCTCCGTTACGAGAGCCCCGTGCAGTTCACGCTGCGACGAGCACTCGCCCCGATCGAAGTCGCGCCGGGCCACGTGATCCCAGCGGGCGCCGAGATCGTCCCGGTCATCGCTGCCGCCAATCGCGATCCGCTCGTGTTCACCGACCCGGACCGCTTCGACATCACCCGCCCCAACGCACGCCGCCACCTCGCGTTCGTCACCGGTCCACACGCCTGCCTCGGCGGCGCCCTCGCCCGGCTCGAGGCCCGGGTCGCGTGGGAGGCGCTCCTCCACCGCTTCCCCGACGTGACCCGTTGGCGGACGACCGGCACACCGACCGGCGGGCCGAGCCAGATCATCCGCGGCTATCGACACCTGCCGATGCGCTTCGCCTGACCGACCGGTGGCGACGGTGACGCTTCTCGAGCGCGTCGGCCATCAACATCAGCGGCATCGTGGCCAACGCCATCACCCAGCCCCACAGCGGCGGGTTGGCCTGGTCGAGCATCCCCGCGATGGCAGGCACCAACAACACGACGAGCGCGAACCCGAGCTCGATCACCATCACCTTCAGCAACAGCGGGTTCGTCCTCCATCCGATCTGATCGGGTCGACGGGTCGAGCTCCGGCACGCGAACACGTTCGCCTTCTGCCCGAGCACGATCGCCATGAACGTCGCGCCCGACGCGGCGGCCAACCCGGCCTCGTCCGGCCACGGCTGACCGCGTCCCCACCCGAGCCCACATCGACACCACGAACGCAGCCATCGATGCGACCGCGATGGTGGGGCCCAACACACCGAACGCGCGCACGAGCACGGTGCGGTTCATCAGCTTCCCGGACACCGGCGGCCCGTCGAGCAGATTCGGACTCGCCGGCTCAGCGCCCAACGCCACGGCCGACAAGGTGTCGGTGCCGATGTCGAGCGCCAGGATCTGCAGCACGCCGAGCGCCAACGGGAATCGGCCGCCCGACACCATCCACACGACGAACGGCATCAGCTCCGCAACGTTGTCGGTGAGGTGGTACGTGAGGAAGCGGCGGATGTTCACGTACGTCGCCCGACCCTGTTCGATACCCGCGACGATGCTCGCGAAGTGATCGTCGAGCAGCACGAGGTCGGCCGCGGCCCGGGCGACATCGGTGCCCGACGCACCCATCGCGATCCCGATGTTCGCCTCGTGCAGCGCCGGCGCATCGTTCACACCGTCGCCGGTCATCGCCACCACGTGGCCCGCCGTACGGAGCGCGACGGCGATGCGCACCTTGTCCTCCGGCGACACCCGGGCGATCACCACGCCGTCACGCTCGAGCAGCGCGACCAACTCGGCGTCGTCCGTTGGCAGCTCAGCCCCTGTGGTCACCACCCCGTCGTCCGTGCGAAGCCCGACATGTGTCGCAACCGCCGCTGCGGTGTCGGGATGATCGCCCGTCACCATCGCCAGCTTCACGTGTGCCCGACGGCAGGCGTCGATCGCGTCGCGCACGTCGGGACGGGGCGGGTCCTCCATCCCCACGAAGCCCAACAATTCGAGATCGCGCTCGGCATCCTCGGCGCTCCCCGGCACCTCACCAGCGCGCAACGGCCGCGCCGCGATCGCCAACACCCGCAGGCCTCGACCGGTCATCGCGTCGAGCACCTCGGCCGTCGCCGGGGCGCCGGCACACAGCGGCAACACACCCTCCGGCGACCCCTTGACCAGCACCTCGCCGCCCACCACCACCGACATCCGACGCCGATGGTGGTCGAACGGGAACCGCACGGTCTCCGCACGCTCCAATCGGTCGGCGTCGGTGTCGAACCCGAGCCGACGGGCCAGCGCGTCGACCGCTGCCTCCGTGGGATCGCCGTGGGCGACCCACTCGCCCTCCTTCTCCGACACCCCACCGGTCGCGCACCGCGCGCCGGCCAACGCCATCCGTTCGAGCGAGGGGCGATCCCCCACCACCTCGACGTCGGCCACCGGCCCGTACCCGAGGGTGGTCAGCGTCGCCGTGCCGGCAGGCGTCCACGCCGATCGCACCGTCATCTGGTTCATCGTCAGCGTGCCGGTCTTGTCGGTGCAGATGAACGTGGTCGACCCGAGGGTCTCCACCGCCTCGAGGTTGCGAACCAACACCTGACGGTCGGCCATCCGCTCGGCACCCCACGCCAGCGACAGCGTGACGGTCGGCAACAACGCCTCGGGCACCAGCGCCACCGTCACCCCGATCGCGAAGACGAACCCGTCGGACGCGCCGTTGCCCAGCAGCATCGCGATCCCGAAGAAGAACGCGCCGACGCCGACCGCGACCGCAGCGATCGTCCGCACCACCTGGTGGAGGCCGATCGTCAACGGGGTCACCGGCTTGGCCGTCACCGTCGTGAGCGCCGCGATCGTCGCCAGTCGGGTCGTCGACCCGATCGCGGTCACCACCGCCTCCGCCGACCCCTCGACGACGAGCGTCCCGGCGAACAGCTGGTCGTCCTCATCCACCGGCGACGGCACGCTCTCGCCCGTCAGCAACGACGTGTCCACGAGCAGGCAGCTGGCGTTCACCACGTGCGCGTCGGCCGGCACCCGGTCGCCCGCCTCGACGAGCAACACGTCGTCGACCACGACGTCGGCGGCGTCGACGACCACCGGTCGGCCACTCCGACGGACCGTCACCAGCGTCGGCAGCAGTTGCCGCAGCCGCTGCGCCGCCACGTCGGCCCGGTGCTCCTGCACGAAGGAGAACACCGCGTTCACGACGATCACCCCGAAGATCGCGAACCCGAGCGCCGGCATTCCGGCCGCGAGCGCCAACACGCCGGCGACCCACAGCATCAGCGCGAAGAAGTGCACCAGCTCGCCGACGAATCGGCGCAGACCGGACGGGCGCTTCGGTTCGGGCAGGCGGTTCGGACCGTCACGCCGACGGCGTTCCTCTGCATCCGCCGCGCTCAGCCCGACGGCCGCGCCGCCGGATCGAACTCCGTCGTTCACCACGACCTCACCACACCACCTGCCATCGGCCGGCGCCAGGGCCATGCGACCCCACCGCGCGCCCCGCCACAGGCACCGAGCGGAGTTCGGGGGCATCACACCGGTGGGATATGGTCCGCGCATGAGCAACGAAGTCATCGATCGCGTCACCGTCCTCATCAACGGATTCGACGCCCGCGTCCAGGCCGCCAGCGCCGACTCCTGGTCCAACGCCGCACCGTGCGACGGCTGGACCGCCCGCGACGTCGTGGTGCACGTCGGCAACAACCTCCTCCGTCTCGGTGCGGGCCTGCAGGGCCAGCCGCCACGCGAGATCAGCGCCGACGAGGACATCGTCGCCGCCTGGGACGAGGCGAAGAGCACGTTCTTCACCGGCGTCGGCAGCGGCGATCTCAGCACCGCCCTGCCCGGCCCGTTCGGCCCGATGCCGGCCGAGCAGATGATCGGCCGCTTCGTCAGCACCGACGTGCTCGTCCACACCTGGGACCTCGCTCGCGCCACCGGTGGCGACGAGCAGCTCCCCGTCGAGATCGTCACCGCCGCGTACTCCGGCCTCAAGCCGATGGACGCGATGATCCGCCAGCCCGGCGTGTTCGGCCCCAAGGTCGAGGCCCCCGAGGGCGCCGACGTGCAGACCGAGTTCCTCTGCTTCCTCGGCCGCCCGGTCTGATCCCGGTCTGATCCCGGTCTGATCCCGGTCTGATCCCGGTCTGATCCCGGTCCGACGACCGATCTGACCGACATCTCGCCGAGCCACCACCGGTGGCGCTGACGCTGCGGCGTCCAGCGCCACCGGTACGGTGGCCGTCGTGAGACGTCCCCACCTCGCCACCGCGATCACGTGCGTGGGCCTGCTGGCCCTCGCCGCCTGCTCCACCGACCCGTCCGTCCGCACGACCGCGGCCCGTCCGATCGGCGCCGAGAGCATCGACACGACGGCGCCCGACGACACCGCCGCACCCGGCGACACGACGGCACCGGACGGCACCACGCCCCCGGACGACACCGCTGCACCCGTCGCCGGCGAGATCGCGTGGGGCCCCTGCGAGGACGAGATCGTCACCGATCCCGTGTACGACTGCGGGACGCTCGCCGTGCCCCTCGACCCGCAACAGCCCGACGGCGACACCATCGACATCGCGATGGTGCGCCTCCCCGCTGCCGATCCCAGCACACGCGTCGGCGCGGTGCTCTTCAACCCCGGCGGCCCCGGCGGTTCGGGCTTCGACTACATCGCCCAGGCCGGCACCACCATGGTCGATGAGATGGGCCTCCAGGACTTCGACGTCATCGGCTTCGACCCGCGCGGCGTCGACCGCTCGAACGGCCTCCGCTGCCTCACCGACGCCGAGGTCGACGCGACCGTCTATCTCGACTCCAGCCCCGACACGCCCGAGGAGCAGGCGGCCATCGACGCCGCCGACAGCCAGTTCGACGAGGCCTGCCTCGCCACCTACGGCGACACGCTCATCCACTACTCCACCGTCAACACGGCCTACGACATGGATGCGATCCGCGCTGCGCTCGGTGACGAGCAGCTGAGCTTCATCGGCATCTCCTACGGCACCTACCTCGGCTCGGTGTACGCCACCCTGTTCCCCGACCGGGTGCGTGCCCTCGTGCTCGACGCCGCGTTCGAACCCACCGGCGACTCGGTCGAGGAGCAGTACGCCACCCAGCTCGTCGGCTTCGACGAGGCCTTCGACAACTGGGCAGCGTGGTGCGAGACCACCGAGTCGTGCGCGTTCCACAGTGCCGCAGACACCGACGTCGCCGCCGACTGGGACGCGCTGCGCATCGCCATCGATGCCACCCCGGCACCCGCCGACGACGGCCGCCTCGCCAACCAGGCCGTGTTCGAGACCGCCACCATCTCCGCGCTCTACAGCGAGACCCAGTGGCCGCTGCTCGCCGAAGCGCTGCAGAGCGCACGCGAGGGCGACGGCGACCAACTCTTCGGTCTGGCCGACAGCTATGTCGGCCGTGAGCCCGACGGCACGTATTCCACGATCGAGCAGTCGGGCACGATCATCCGCTGCGCGAGCGGCATCGACTACGACCTGCCCGACGACCCGCAGGCGCTCGTCGACGAACTCCTCGAGCTCTCACCCCGCTTCGCCGCCGGCATCACCGTGAACGACTTCACCGACGACTGCGCACCGCTGATGGCCGACGTCACCGCACCGGCGCTGAACTACACCGGCGACGCACCGATCCTGGTGGTGGGCGGGCTCAACGACCCCGCCACCCCGTTCCGCTGGGCCGAGGAGATGACAGCGGCCATGGGCAGCAATGCCCGCCTGCTCACCTACACCGGTGAGGGCCACGGCCAGATGCTCAACTCCACCTGCGTCACCGACTGGGAGGCGCAGACCATCGTCGATCTCACGCTGCCGGCCGCCGACGAGGTGTGCGATCCCGATCCGCCCGTCGAAGAGCCCGAGTGGTGGGCAGAGCTGCCCGTGCCCGATGGGGTGAGCGACACGGTGGACGCCGGCGGTGTGAACGCCCTGCTCGGCCTCACGCCCTCGCTCGCGTTCTCCGAGGTGCGCACCAGCGCCCTGTCGCCCGACGAGGTGCTCGCTGCCTACGACACCGCCCTCGAGGCCGATGGCTGGTCGGTCGGCGATCGCGGCGAGCCGATCGACGGCGTACCCCAGGGCGTCTACTTCAGTGACGACGGCGGCGTCTTCAGCGTGCTGGTGTTCGGCCCCGACGCGTTCGCGAGCCCGGAGCTCGAGGGGCTCGACCAGGTGGCCGACCCGACCCAGACCCTGGTGGTGCTGCTCGCCTTCTGAGCGCCGACTCTGGTCGGAACGTCAGGCCACGCGACTGAGGTCGGCCGGCCACTCGAGGCCGATGGCCTCCCACAGCTCCGTGCGCAACCGATCGGCCGCGGGTGGCACCAACCGGTTGGCCACCACGACGCCTTCGATCATGTCGGCGACCACGGCACCCCACGGGCGGCCGCGCACCTGCACCGCGACCACGGCGCCGGATGCATGGCGCCGCAGGGTGCGCTGCACACCGACCACCCGCGGCGGGCACCGGAACCCTGGGGCCACCAGGCCTCGCCGCCGGGCCTCGCGCGACAACAGCCGCGCCGCCTGGGTGAAGTGGACCGTGGTGCCCGTGGCGGCGGCCGACGCGGGCCCGCCGGCGACACCCGTGCCGGCCCCCGGGGCTGGCGTGCGGCGTGCTGCGGAGGCGGGCGAGGACATGCCTGCATCATGAACGAGGGGTGTGACGCGGGGTGACCGGGCCGCACCCACCGTGGCCGTCCACGACCATCGAGTCAGCAGGGACCGCCCGCCCCGGCACACCGGATCGTTACGCTCGCCCCCGTGGACACCCCGCCCGAGCTCACGCCGACGCAGAAGCGCCTGCTCGACCAGCTCCGTCGCGACGCCGACCCGCTCGTGTTCGACGAGGAGTTCGTCGACGACCTCGTCGCGCGGGCCGAAGCGGTCGCCGACGAGGCCAGCCGGCGCCTCGGCGGCGAGCGTCTGGTGGTGAGCAAGAACTTCCTCACCCAGGTGCTCGGCTGCGAGGCCAAGCACCTCCTGCCCGACACGTTCGAGTGGACGCCCGCCAACGCACGCGGGTTCGTGTCGCACAAGGCGATCGAGCTCGGCGCCCACTGGCAGGGCGACCCCGTGCCCGAACTGCTGGTCGACGAGGCCCTCGCCCGCCTGGCCGACCAGGCCAGCTTCCAGGGCGACTTCGTCGCCGGGCTGAGCGACGGCGATCGCGCCGAACTGCGCGCCGGCGCGGTCGAGCGCGTCACCCGATTCCTCCAGGACTTCCCGCCACTGCCCTCGCGTGCACAACCGGTGTTCGAGGCGCGTACCCGCTGGACCCCGAAGGGCTGTGTCGAACTGGTGGGCAAGACCGACCTCGTCATCGGCAAGCCCGAGGGGCGCATCAGCACCAAGCTCGTCATCGACTTCAAGACCGGCTGGCCGTCACCCACGCACCGCCACGACCTCCGTTTCTACGCACTGCTCGAGACGCTCTCGCGGCGCGTGCCACCCCGCCGGCTCGTCACCTTCTACCTCGACTCCGCCGACGCCGACATCGAAGACGTCACGCCGTCGGTGCTGGAAGCTGCGCTCGCCCGGCTCGAGGGTGCGCTCACCCGCCACGCCGAACTCACCGTCGAACAGGTCGCCCCCGTCAAGCGGGTGAGCACCTCGTGCCGTTGGTGCCCGGGTCTCGCCACGTGCGACGAGGGACGCCAGCACCTGGCGATCGTCGACGACGACGGCGGCCAGGGCTTCGACTGAACGAGCGAGATCGACCCGATCGGGCGACGCCCGTCAGTTGATGACGCGCACCTCGTCGCCGATCGCGAGCCAGTCCCACACCCGCACCGCATCGTCGGGCAGCAGCCGCAGGCATCCCGCCGACTGCCCGCGCATCGACACCTCGCCGACCGACTCGAGCGGCTGCAGCCACGTGCCGTCGCGGCGGACGGGCACCGAGTGGAAGGCGATGCGCGCCCCCTGGTACTTGCCGTAGGTGAACACCACGAAGTGGGTCATGTCGCTGCGCTCACCGCTGAGCGTGGAGTACGCCTGGAGATCCTTCGCGTACACCGGATACGTGCCGGGATCGGGTTGGGTGACGGCACCCGTGAAGGGGAACTCGTACACCGCCCGGCCGTCCTCGCACAGCCAGGCGCGCTGACGGTCGCGGTCGACCGCCACGGCATGCGGTGTGGTGGGGCAGAACGCCGACAGGTACGGCGAGATCTGGTCGATCGTGGTGGTCGGCGCTGCGGTGGTGGTCGGCGCTGCACTGGTGGTCGGCGCTGCACTGGCCGAGGCGATCGTGGTGGCGGGCGCCTCGGTGGTGGCCGGCGCAACGACCGTCGTCGACGATGCGACCGACGCCACCGTGGTGGGCGCCGGCGCCTCCGCCGCGGCGACCGGCCCCGCGACGTCCGATCCGCACGCGCTCGACGCCACCAGTGCGACGGTCACGGCGAACACGAGAGCGACCCGGGCACGAGTGCGGACGGCGGCGACCGAACGGTTCATCGACGATCGGGGCTCATCAGCGCGATCGGCAGGCCCAGTCCGGCGCCGGTTCGGAACGACGCGATGAAACGGCCGGGTTGCACGGCCGCCTTCGGCGGCGACAGCAGGTCGGGACCGAGTCGGTCGGCGGTGTCGTGGAGGTCGTCGACGATCCAGACGAATCCCCACAGCGACGCCTCGTCGGACGTGACCCGATCGCTCTCGACGACCTCGACGATCATCGACCCGAGGCGGTGGAAGCCCTGCCGGATCGGCCCGACCTCGCGGATCCGCTTCAACGGTTCGCCGGTGATGCGTTCGATCTCCCCGCAGGTGCGCTCGAGCGACGACGTCATCACGACGACATGATCGAACGACGTGACGCCCAGCGGGTGCTCCCACGACTCGACACCGGCGTCGTCGAGCTCGACGTGGTCGGTCGCGATCCCATCGATGGAGTCGACTCGATCGGGCGAGCCGGCGAGCGTCCAGCCACTGACGCGAACGAGCCCCGAGCCCTCGCCGCCCGCGACCTGATCGGCGAATCGCAGCGCGATGCCACCGATCCACGCGACACCGTCGACCACGCGCAGACCGATCGCCCGCCACGGCTCGGAGGGTCCGGCGACGGTGAGCCCGACGACCGCGGTCATGCCTCGGCGCCCAACTGCCACCACAGGAACGACAACACGTCGGTCCCCTCCTCCACCCGCATCGACGCGGGCTTGCCCACCCCGTGCCCGGCACGACCTGCCTGCCACAACAGCACCGGCCGCTCGTCCTGTTCGATCGCCGCGTGCTGCAGCAACGCCGCCATCTTGCGGGCGTGCAGCGGATCGACGCGGGTGTCGCCCTCGGCGGTGGTGAACAGCACCGCGGGATAGCGGGTGCCCTCCTCCACACGGTGGTAGGGCGAGTAGGCGTGCAACCACGCGAACTCCTCGGCCACGTCCGGGTCGCCGTACTCGTCGGTCCACAGCCGGGCGATGAGGAACTGCGGGAAGCGCACCATGTCGAGCAGCGGCACCGCGCACCACACGGCGCGGGCGAGGTCGGGGCGTTGGGTGAGCGCTGCGCCGACGAGCAGGCCGCCGTTGGAACCACCGACCACCGCCAGGCGTTCGTGGGCGGCCAGGCCGTTGGCGACCAACCAGTCGCCGGCGGCGTGGAAGTCGTCGAACACGTTCTGCTTCAGCTCGCGCCGACCGGCGACGTGCCAACGCTCGCCGTGCTCGTAGCCCCCGCGCAGGCCGGCGATCGCCCACGTGCCGCCCTGCGCGCACCACGCCGCGAGGCTCGGCATCCACGCCGGCGACTCCGCGATCGCGAACCCGCCATAGCCGTTGAGCACCGTCGGCACGTCGGGTCCGGGCACCACGTCGGCTCGGTGCACCAGGAACAGGCCGATCTCGGTGCCGTCGAGGGACGGGTAGGTGACGTGCGAGACCACGAGCGACGGCAGGTCGTCGGGGCTCGGGGCGTCGGGGCACCAGCGGGTGAGTTCGGTGCCCGCCAGCTTCCAGATGGCGGTGGGCTCGTGGAACGCCGAGACCGTGACGAACACCTCGTCCGCCTCGTCCCGCGCCGACAGCCCCGCGACCGAGACGACACCGAGGCCGTCGAGCACCGCGACGCGTTCGCCCTGCATCGTCCACCGTTCGAGGGTGTCGACCGCCGCATGGCTGCGGACGACGACCAGGTCGTCGCCGGCGAGCGCCGGGCCACCGAGCACGTCGTCGGGTTGCTCTGGCACCACCGTGCGCCAGTTCGTCACGTCGGGTCGGTCGAGCGCAGCGGTCACGATCCGGCCGTTGGGCGCGTCGACGGTGGTGCGTCCGACGAGCCCGTCGCCACCGAACCGCAACGTCGTGATCGCATCGACGCCGTCGACGACCACCTGCCAGGTGCCCGACGCGAGGTCGAGCAGGTGCAGGTCGTGCCGGTTCCAACCGACCGACAGCTCCACCAGCAGGTGCGAGCCCGACGGCGCGGCGAACACGCTCGCCCACGTCTCGGGCGTGGGCAACCGGTCGAACACCACCGGGTCGTCGACCGGATCGTCGCCGAGCGTGTGATGGCGGACGTGGCGGTGGTACTGGTCGCCCTCGGGATAGCGGGTGTACCAGAAGCCCGACCCGTCGGCCCGCCATGCGACCGAACACGCCCGGGTGTGGTCGATGCGGAGATCGGACAGCGTCGCCGTCTCGACGTCGAGCACGTGCAGGGTGCTGTCCTCGGTGCCGCCCTCGCTCAACCCGATGGCGACGAGCGATCCGTCGTCGTTCGGCTCGAACCAGTCGATCGCGACGGCGCCGTCGGCCGCCCGGTCGGCCGGGTCGAGCAGCGTGCGAGGCGGTGCGCCGGGATCGGTCGCCGACCGCACGACCAGGGCGAACTGGTCGGCACCGGTGGCGCGCTCGAGCACGAACAGGCGGTCGCCGTGGACGGTGCACCCCATGACGGTGGGCAGGCCCACGAGCGCGGAAAGGCGCTCGTGCCACTCGTCCCTACTGGGACGGGCATCGAGCGCCTGTCTCGTGTATCGGTTCTGGGCGGCCACCCAGTGCGCCGTCGTGTCGGCGTCCCCGTCCTCGAGCCATCGATAGGGATCGACGAGCTCGACGCCGTGGACCGCGTCGACGACCTCCTCACGTCTGGTCGACGGAGGAGTCACCGGCTGGGATTCAGCCACGCCCCATGTTGGGACGCTTGCCGTGGTTCGCCTTCGAACGGCGCATCTTGGCCTTCTTCTTCTTGGTCTTCTTCGACATAGGGCTACGAGCCTAACGGTCGCGCGCTGGCGTTCCCACTGCCACGGGGCGGGCTGCTGCTGCCACCCACGACTCCGGTTGGAAATTCGTGGAAATCAGGACCTAAGGCCGATCCCATCGATCGTCGCGAGGCTCAGGATGCTGCGCAGATGGGGCACCACGAGGTGCCCGCGGTGATCCGAGAGGACGGCGATGCTGGTCTACGTGGTGGAGCGCGTGTACCGGGACGTGGAGCGGGCCAGCGCGATCATGTCGGTCTGGTCCGACATCGAGCGAGCCCACGCCTGGGCCGAGCGGCATCGGGCGAACGGCCAGGTCGACGACGAGGAGTCGACGATCGCGATCCGGGTGACCGAGGTGGAGGTTCCCAGCTCGGGTGCCGCAGATCTCCGCGAAGCCGTCTGACGATCGGCCACCGGTCGCAACGGGCCGAAGCGGGTCAGGCCTTCGATCCGGCCAGCGCCGAGGTCCACGCCAGGAGATCGTCGACCGCCCGCGTGTTGATGATCCGCTCGATCGGCACCTCGCCATCGGCCGCGATCGTGCAGCCGTACGGCAGCCATTCCAGCTGACCGGTGGCGTGGGCGTCGGTGTCGATCGAGAACATGCACCCGTGATCGAGCGCCACCGCGAGCAACTCGGGCGGCGG
>JAPLAA010000015.1 GCA_026393475.1 Actinomycetota bacterium | reverse complement strand
CCGGCACCAGATGACCAACCAACGCCTGCGCGTCGAGGAGTTCCCGATTCGGATCCGATGAGCCCTGCACACCCACCATTCTTTTCGATCCAGGCGCTCAACGCGAGCACCTCACCAAGATTTGCTCAGCAGTCTCCTAGACGAATCGAGCCGATTGGCCTGGACCGGGCCGGCTCGGCTCAACCGAGCGTCGCGAGCCCCTCGTTGTGGGCCTCGAGGTCGGGGTTGCGGTAGCTGTGGGTGCCGTCGAAGCGACTCAGCAGGTACGGCCCGGCGAGCATCGGCTCGTGTCGGGGCGTCTCGCCCTCGGCGACGCAGGTGGGCAGCACCTCGATCAGCTGGCGGAACGCCGGCGTCACGAACAGCGGGATCGAGTAGCGGTCGACGTGGGGCGGGTTCACCGCGCGGTGCGGATTCGACACGTACCGGTCGTTCGTCCAGATCGCCATCAGGTCGCCGAGGTTGATCACCAGGTGCTCGGGTGGCACCTCGACGTCGATCCACTCGCCTGACCGCTGACGCACCTGCAGGCCGCCGACGCCGTCGTCACCGAGCACGGTGATCGTGCCGTAGTCGGTGTGCGTGCCGCAGCCCAGCTGGCCGGGCTCGGCGACCACCCGATCCGCCGACGGATAGTGGATCATCCGCAGGTGGTACATCGTCTCGCCGTCGGTGGCCTCGAAGAAGTCGGGCGTCAGACCGAGCGCCATGGCGAGGCCGCGCTGCATGCGCAGCGCCGCTTCGACCGCTTCGTCGAAGTAGGTGGCCCAGGCCTCACGGAAGCCGGGCAGGTCGGGCAGCTGGTTCGGTCCGTGCAGCGGTGTGCCGGCGAGCACCTCCGGGTGATCTGGCCCCTGCTCGCCTCCGGAGTCGATGGTCTCCTTCAGGTCGCCGTCCATGATCGACCCCATCGACTCGTCGTCGCCGAGCGCGCCTTCGAGGTTCTCCGCACCGATCGCGATGTAGCCGCGATGGCAGTCGGAGGCGGCGATCGAGATCTTGAGCTTCTCCTCCACCGGTTCGGCGAAGAAGCGACGCATCTGGGCGAGCAGGTTCGCCTTGGTCGACGGCCGCATGCCGTGGCCGGTGACGCAGAGGAAGCCGAGCTCGCGGCAGAGCTTGTCGATGCGGGCGGCGGTCGCCGTCGCCTCCGGTGACGGCGAGGTGGCGAGCGGTTCACCGGTGGCGAACGGCGACAGGTCGATGGTGGGGATGCCCATGGCGGTGCTCCTGGTGCTCCTGGTGCTCGAGGACTGCTGCTGCGTGACGACTGACGACTGACGACTGACGACTGACGAGTGACGACTGACGGGTCACCCTGACGAGTCCTGATGTGATCGGTGTGAGTTATCACACCGATCTGTTCCGGCTCGATGTCGACAGGATCACAGATTCGTTCACGTGCGTCATCAGGACCTTGGTCACGTCGTCGTGCCGGATACCGACCGGCCGAGACGGCCGAGACAGCAGATGTCGATAGGTGGTGCGTATCGCGAGGGTGACATGCCGGCAGCGGCGGAACGTCCGGGCGGAAAAGCGACGACGCCTCCCCCGAGGGGGAGGCGTCGGCTTCCTGGCGGAAGGGGTGGGATTCGAACCCACGGAGGCCCAGAAGACCTCAACAGTTTTCGAGACTGTCCCGTTCGTCCACTCCGGCACCCTTCCGGGGCGGCAGGTTAGCGGGCGCGAACGGTGGTGCGACAGGCCGATTCCTCGACGGACCCGGACCGGGCGCGGACCGGGCGCGGACCATGCGCGGCCGGGGCGGCATCGGGCCGGACGGGCCCGGAACCCCGGCGGAACCGGCAGGAAGCCTCAGATTCCGGTCAAGGCACCCCCCTGGGTGGTCGATGAAAGGTGTGATGAACGAGGTCTTTCCCCGCTGCGCCGTGCCAGGTTCGTCGTGCCGGCTGCTCCAACTCGAGGCGCCCGGCGCTCGACCCGTCTGGGCGGTGCTCGACGCGGCGGGCGCGCGCCACTTCACGGGCGAGATCACGTTGCACTGCGTGCCCACCGTGCGCGCCTGGTTCAACGGCGGCGAGCTCTACTCCGCCGAACGCGACGGCGATCCCGGCCTGGCCGATCGCCTGCTCGCGATGGGCGTGCTCAGCGACGACGACCTGGCCGCCGGCTCGGTGCAGCTCGGCGCGGTCACCCACCTCGGCCGACTCTTCGACCGGGTGCCCCGGCTCGACCGCGACCATGTCGAGCTCGCCCTGGAGATCCTGACGGGCGAAGTGGTGGGCGAGATCGCCGACCATGTCGTCGAGGAGATCACCATCGCCAGCTACCGCCACCACCCGAGCGGGGTGGTGAAGTGGCAGAAGCGTCCGACCGTCGTGATCACCCAGGTCGCGGGCGATCTCGACCCGTCGGCGGCCGCATCGGCGCCGGTGGCGGCACCGCGGCACGAGCACGTGGCGGTGGCCGAGCCGATCGATCTGGTCCCGACCGCCGAGGACGAAGCGCTGGTCGCCGACTACGAGGCCAGCCTGGCCGTCCCCGAGGTCGAGGAGCCGGGCCACGCCGTCGAGGACCTCGTCGAGCCCGACGATCGCCACGATCACCACGATCACCACGACGGCACCGACGGCACCGACGGCACCGACGGCACCGACGTCGACGGCGTCGACGACGTCGACGACGTGCTGGAGCTGCACGAGCAGGACACCGCCGTCGCGGAGCCGGCGACCGCCGCCACCCGTGAGCAGCCCGTGTTCGACGATCTCCTCCTCGAGCCCGAGCCGTCCGTCGCGTTCGACCCGACCCTGCCCGAGATCGAGCCGGATGCCGAGCCGGAGATCGAGCCGGATGCCGAGCTCGCCGTTCCCACCGGGACCGAGACCGAGATCGAGAACGAGCCGGAGATCGAGCCGGAGACCCAGCCGGCCGCCGAGCTCGACCGGCCGGTCGAGAGCCCCTTCGCAACCCCGTTCGCGACCCTCGTCGAGGAGGCGGTCGAGGAGGCGGTCGACGCACCGGTCGAGGCCCACCGCGAGGCGCCGGTCGAGGCGGAGGACGCCCTGGCCGCGTTCGAACGCTCGCTCAGCGCCCAGCTCGACGCCACCTTCGCCCAGCACTTCGACCAGCACTTCGACCAGCACCTGCTGGCGCCGTCGGCCGACGCCCCCTCGCAGCCGGTACCCGGGCTCCCGGCCCTCGAGCTGCACCACCAGCACGACCAGCACGACCAGCACGAGCCGGCCGTCGATGCACCGGTGCTCACCGAGCAGACGTGGGCGATCGACGACCGGGTGGACTGGCACGTCGACTCCCCGACACCAACGGAACCGGCGGCACCGGCCCCGGCCGCTCCCACGGTGCCGGCCTCGTCAGCCCCCGGCGACGGTCCGGTGGTCGAGTTCGACCTCCAGGACCTGCTCAGGCAGCACGACATCGACCGTGCGTCGGGCTCGATGACGGTCGCGGGCGTCGAAGTGCCCGAGGAGTCCGACGCCGACATCCGTGCCGCGGTCCAGGCCGCGCTCGCGGAGATCGCTGCCGCGACCCGGCCTGGCGGCGACCACGGGGTGCCGTCGATCCTGATGCAGGCCGCCCTCGTGGCGGACGCCGAGACGGGCCTGACCCCGAGCCCCGACCTGTGGGACGTCGCGGCCCCGGCGGCGAGCACGCCACCGCCCCCGCCGCCCGCAGCAGCACGACCGGTCGTGCCGATCCTGCCCGACCGTGCCCCGACCGCAGCGCCCCTGCCGTCGATGCCGTCGATGCCGTCGATGCAGCAGGACTCGGAGACGCCAGCCGGCACCGACACCGACGAGACCGCGCCGGTGAGCGTCGGTTCCGAACCCGCGCGGGCCGAGGAGCCCGCAGCACCGCCGACGGGTGGGTTGCGCCGGTTGATGGGGTCACGCAAGCCCTGATCCGGGCCCGGGTCAGAGCCTGCTCCGTCCGATCAGCGGCGCGCGGCGAAGAAGGCCTTCAACATCACCGACGACTCGTCGGCCATCACGCCCCCGACGATCTCGGCCCGGTGGTTGAGCCGGGGATCGTCGGCGAGTTCGTACAGGCTGCGCACGGCCCCGGCCTTGGGATCGGTGGCGCCGTAGACGACACGGGCGACCCGGGCGTTGACGATCGCGCCGGCGCACATCGCACACGGCTCGAGCGTCACGTACAGGGTGCACTCGTGCAGCCGCCAGTGCCCGACGTGGGCCGCGGCATCGCGCAGCGCCAACACCTCCGCGTGCGCAGTGGGATCGCCGGTGAGTTCGCGCTCGTTGTGGCGGGCGGCGATCACCACGCCGTCGCGCACCACGACGGCCCCGACCGGGACGTCGTCGTGGCGTTCCGCGGCGCGGGCCTCGTCGAGCGCGAGCGCCATCGGCACCGCATCACCCGCGGCGCCATCGGCTGCATCCCCGGCTGAATACCCGGCGGCGGCGTGGGGCGCGGCGCCGTCGGTGCCGGCGGACGTGGACATGGCGGAGGGGGTGGGATTCGAACCCACGGAAGGTTGCCCTTCACACGCTTTCCAAGCGTGCCGATTCGGCCGCTCTCGCACCCCTCCTGGAGTGCCCGGCAGGCTAGCCGGTGCGGACGCCGACGCCACGTGCCACCTCGGCGGGCATCCCCAGTGGTGTGGGCGAGGCCCGCGGTGTGGGCGACGCCCGCGGCCCGATAGCCTCCGAACCACACCCGCTGAGTGAGGTGACGGTCGGGTCCTGTGCGACGGGTAGCCGGGAATCAGGTCAGGACCGGGAGGTAGCAGCCTTCAACGGTGTCGCCTGTGTGCCGCAGGTCGCCTGGCCGTCACCTCAGTCAGCGGGTGTTCTCGCGCCCGATCACAGAGCCAGGTCACGAGCCAGGTCAGGCCCCGATGCGTGCCGCGAGCGACGTCGCCCGCCGCCACAGCTCCGGTGCACCCAGCCGTTCGGCCATCGCCTCGAGCGCCGGCGTCGGGCCGGCCCAACACCAGTCGTCCACCGCGCCCACCTCGACGTCGAGCTCGACCGTGGCGATCCGACGGAACAGCAGCGCCAGGTCGCGCTGGTCGCGCAGGGTGACGGCCAGCTTCTCGGCACCGCGCAGCCCCGGCAGACCCCAGTCACCGGAGCTGTCGGGGATCGCGTCGATCGAACCGAACTTCGCCAGCACCGTCGCCGCGCTCTTCGCGCCCCAGCCCGGCAGCCCGGGATAGCCGTCCGCCGTGTCGCCCACGAGTGCGAGGTAGTCGGCGATCGACTCCGGCGGCACGCCGAACTTGGCGATCACGGCGTCGCGGTCGACGATCTCACGCTTGCGCCGGTCGTACTGCACCACCCGGGTGCCCTCGATGCACTGGCCGAGGTCCTTGTCGGGCGTGAGGATCAGTACCTGCGTCACCCGCGCGTCGGCCGAGGCGACGGCCGCGGCGGCCCCCAGCGCGTCGTCGGCCTCGACCTCCACCATCGCCCACACGGTGAACCCGGCGGCGACGAGCGCCTCCTCCATGAGCGGGATCTGCGTCAGCAGTTCGGGCAACATCCCGTCGCTCGTCTTGTAGCCGGGCCACAGATCGTTGCGGAAGCTCTCGATCACATGATCGGACGCGATGCCGACATGGGTCGCACCGTCGGCCACGAGCTGCAGCGTCGAGCCGACCACGCCGACCGTCGCGGCGTACGGACCAGGGTCTTCATGGCGCGACGCCTGGCCGAAGTGCTGCCGGAACAGCTCGTAGGTGCCGTCCACCAGGTGCACTTGCATGACACGACGCTAGTTCTACGGACGATCGCAACGTCATCTCAAGATCTCGGCAACCCGGGCCGATACATCACTCGTGACGGTGGACCACAACCCTCAACCTGCAGGTGCCGGCCCCGCCGGCGTCGGCGGCACCTCCGATGTCGAACGCATGACGACCACCATCTTGTCGGCCGTCGAACGACAGCTCACCAAGTACTTCACGGCGATGTCGCACCAGGCCGAGGCCGCGCGCATGACCGCCGAGCAGCGCAGCACCGAGCTGCGCGCCGAGATGGCCCAGGCGATGTCGACCGCGATGGAGCGGTTCCCCGCCATCGAGTCGCTGATCGAATCGCAGCGAGTGGCCAACGAGCACTACCAGCAGGCGCTGCAGGCCGCCCTCGAAGATCGACTCGCCGAGTTCGCGAACCACCAGCACTGGCGGATGAACGACCTCGAGGAGAAGGTCTCGTCGCTGCCGGCAGGCGGCGGAACGCTCGACCCGGAGACCATCCTCGAGATCCGCCAGACCGTGCGCGACGACATGGAGCGCTCGTTCGCGACGATCCACTCGCGCCTCGACGACATCAACAATCTCAACAAGCGCCAGGACGAGCAGGCGAGCGCCATCGTCCAGCACGTCAACGACACCACCACCGCGCTGACGATGCGCATGGACGAGGGCGACCAGCGCCTCGGCCACGCGATCGAGGAGCGGATCACCGTGGTGCAGACCGATCTCGCCGCCACCCTGGACGGCATCTCCGACCAGGTGAACGAGCACGCCGGCACGCTGCTGCTGAAGCTCGAGTCGAGCGAGACCCGCGCCACCGATCGCCTCCTCGAGCTCGAAGCTCGCACCAAGGAGGAGCAGGGCCAGAAGATCGCCAACGTCGAAGCGGCCGTCGGCCGGATCGGCAGCGGTTTCGACGACGCGATGATCGCCGTCTCCCAGCGCGTGCTCGAACTCGAGAACAAGCTGTTGGAGCTCGACGATCGCATGGGCGAGATGGGCGAGCGGCTCGGCAAGGTCGACCAGGACGCGCTCGACGAGGTCAGGGCCGAGATGTCCCGCGCCATCGGCGAAGCGACGCTGGTGCGGATCGAGCTCGACCGTGTGGTCGCCAACGTCGACGAGAAGGTCGACAAGCAGACCATCCGCATGTCCGAGATCGAAGGTCTCCTCACCGACCAGATGGACGTGAGCACCGCGGTGCAGCTCGAGCGGCTCGACGAACTCGAGCGCCAGATGGAGATGCTCGACCCGAACCAGTTCGTGCGCGTCGCCGGCGGCGGCGCCCCGGCCCCCGCTGCATTCGATGCGGGCGCGATCCCGACGCTCGACAGCTACGGCGCCGATCCGAGCAGCGTCACGCAGGGTGGTGCGACCGGCCAGGTGCCGGCGCTTCCCTCGATGACGCTCAACCCGCGCCTTCCGGGCGCCGATACCACAGGTCAGGAGACGCTCGATTCCGAGGGCTCGTTCACGTCGCACTGACGGCGGTAGCGGGCGAGACACGGCGGATCGAGAAACGGGCACATGGCACTCTTCAAGAAGGACAGCGCAACGTCGGACGAACCGGCAGCGACAGGCGGTGGCTCCGTCGCGACCCGGGAGAAGGCCGAGGCCGAACCGGGCCCCCACGCAGCCGAATGCATGAAGATGGGCCAGCTGCTCGTCGACCGTGAGCAGCTGACCACCGACAAGCTCGCGACCGCGCTGCAGACCGCCAACGGCGACGCCCTGCAGTTCGCCGACGTCGTGCTCGGACGCTTCGGTGTCGGCCGCCAGGACCTCGCCTCGGTGATCGCCGAGGTGTGGGGCGTGGTCGCCGCCGACACCAAGGCCGTCGAGTTCAACCCCGAGATCGCGGCGCTCGTCACCGAGCAGACGGCCCGCCAGAACTGCGTCGTCCCGATCGCCGAGGAGAACGGCACGGTCGTCATGCTCTCGGCCGACCCGTCGCCACAACGACGCGAGGTCGTCGAGCGGCTCGTCGAGAAGCCCGTGCGCTGGATGTCGGCCGACCCGCAGACCATCCGCACCTTCATCGACCGCAGCTACCGCGCCGACGCCGACATCGATCGGCTCGTCCAGGCGTTCGAGGGTTCCGACGACCAGAAGAACCTCGCCACCACCGCGGCCGAGGTCGCGATGGACGACCAGGCGCCGATCGTCCAGCTCGTCACCCGCATCGTCAGCCAGGCCATGCGCGACCGCACGTCGGACATCCACGTCGAACCCCTCGACGATCGTCTGCGCATCCGGTTCCGAATCGACGGCCACCTCGTCGAGGCGTTCAACCTCCCCCTCGGCGTGCACGCCGCGCTCACCAGCCGTCTCAAGATCATGAGCGGCATGAACATCGTGGAGAAGCGCCGCCCGCAGGACGGCCAGTTCTCGATGACCATCGACGGCAAGGACGTCGACGTCCGCGTCGGCTCCGTCGCCACGGTGTGGGGCGAGAAGATCGTCATGCGAATCCTCGACAAGAGCCGGTCGTCGATCGGTCTCGACCAGTTGGGCTTCCCTCGCGAGACGTACCTCCACTACTCGAAGCTGATCCACGCGCCGTTCGGCATGGTGATCTGTGCAGGCCCCACCGGTGCCGGCAAGACCACGACGCTGTACGCCTCGCTGCTCGAGATCAACTCGACCGGCAAGAACGTCACCACCGTCGAAGACCCCGTGGAGTACGTGTTCCCTGGCATCAACCAGATCCAGACCAACGAGCAGGCGGGCCTCACCTTCGCCACCGGCCTCAAGGCCATCCTGCGTCAGGACCCCGACGTGATCCTCGTCGGTGAGATCCGTGACGCGGACACTGCCCGCATCGCGATCCAGTCCGCGCTCACCGGTCACTTCGTGCTGTCGTCGCTGCACGGCACCGACAGCGTCGCCGCCCTGCACCGCTTCCTCGACATGGGCATCGAGGCCTTCCTCATCGCCTCGTCGGTCGTCGGTGTCATCGGCCAGCGTCTGCTGCGCCGTGTGTGCGACTCGTGCAAGGAGCCCTACACCCCCGGTGCCGACGAGCTGGCGGTGTTCCGTCAGCACAGCGGTGGCAGCGACAAGCAGGTCTTCTACCGCGGCGCCGGCTGCAACTACTGCGCCGGCACCGGCTACCGCGACCGCATCGGCGTGTACGAACTGCTGCGGATCACGCCCGAGCTCCGCCGCCTCATCGTCGGTTGGGCAACCACCGAGGAACTGCGCCGTCTCGCCGTCGCCCAGGGCATGCGCACGATGCTGCGCGAAGCCATGGCGCTCGTCGAGAACGACGTGACCACCATCCCCGAAGTCGTCAAGACCCTGTTCGCCAGCTGATTCGTCGAGGTACCAGACCATGCCCAAGTTCGCATATGCAGCCATCGACGCCAGCGGCGCGACGGTCGAAGGGTTCGAGAAGGCGGACACGCTCGGTGACGTGCGTGCTGCCCTCATCGCGAAGAACCTCTATCCGGTGAAGATCGAGGAGAAGCGCGGGTCGCTGCAGTTCGAGCTGACCCAGGAGAAGGTGAAGAAGAAGGAGCTGATGCACTTCACGCGTCAGCTCGCCGTGTTCGTGAAGGCCGGCATCCCCATCACCGAGGCGCTCGACATCATCGGCGACGAGACCTCCGACGTCGCACTGCGTCGCACGATCGTGGCGATGACCGAGGACCTGCGCAACGGCGGCACGCTCAGCGATGCAGCCAAGAAGCACCCCGAGGCGTTCCCCACCTACTACATGGGCATCCTGGCGTCGGCAGAACTGACGGGCAAGCTCGACGAGACGCTGGAGAACCTTGCCGGCTATCTGGAGCGCGAGCTCGAGACCCGAGCCAAAGTGGTGGGTGCGCTCTCGTACCCGATGGTCGTCATGGTGCTCGCCGTCATCACCGTCGCCGTGCTCGCCGGCTACGTGCTGCCCCAGTTCAAGCCGCTGTTCGAGGAGCTCGACGCCGACCTGCCGCTGCCCACCCGCATGCTGCTCGGTGTCGCGACGCTGTTCTCGGACATGATCTACATCCCGATCACCTTCTTCGCCGTCGTGATCGGCCTCGTGTACTGGCTGTTCAAGACCGAGAGCGGCAAGGCGCCCAAGGACAAGTTGATGCTGAAGATCCCGGTGATCAAGGGCATCATCGAGTACTCGGTGCTGGAGCGCTTCTGCCGCATCCTCGGCGCGATGGTGAAAGCCGGCGTGCCGCTGCCCGAGGGCCTGAAGACCACCACCGATTCCGTCGACAACGTCGTCTTCCAGGAGGCGTTGCTCAACGCCCAGGAGGTCATGCTCGAAGGTGGTGGCTTCGCCCGCCCGCTCGCCGATACCGGCCTGTTCCCCGGCGCTGCCAAGCAGATGTTCAAGGTGGGCGAGGAGACCGGCACCCTGGACGAGCAGCTCGAGGTGGCGTCGATCTACTTCGACCGCGAGCTCGAGAGCCGCATCAAGAAGTTCACCACGATGTTCGAGCCGATCATGATCGTGTTCGTCGGCGTGATCGTCGGCTTCGTGGCCATGGCGCTCGTGTCGGCCATGTACGGCGTGCTCGGCAGCACGAAGAACGACATCTAGGACGAGCCGGGCGTCGAGCGGCCTGACGGTCTAGACATCCGGCCAGAGGCGGTCGATGATCGCCCGGCCGACGAAGACGGCGACGAGCGTGCCGAGCGCGAGGAACGGTCCGAACGGGACCGCGGTCTTGCGTCCGGCACGCCCGACCACCATCGCACCGACACCGACGATCGAGCCGAACAGGAATGCGAGGAACAACCCGACGGGCACGTACGGGAGTCCGAGCCACCCGAGGTATGCGCCGAGCAACGGCGACAGGCGCACGTCGCCGTCGCCCATCCCTCCCTTGGCGGCGATGTGCACCAGCCACATGAACGCCAGGGCCAGCGCGGCGCCGAGGACCATCGTCCAGATGCGCCGTGGTTCGTCCCGCACCAATGCGCCGATCACCAGCAGCGGTGCGCCGATGGCGAGCGTCGTGTACGTGATCTCCCGCGGGAGGCGTTTGATGCGCAGGTCGATCCAGCTGAGTGCGAGCAGGCCGGCGGCGAGCACGCAGAACGCGACGGTCTCGATCGAGTCCTCGAACTTCAACGTCATGGCAACGAAGAGTGAAGCCGTGCCCAATTCAAGTACCAGGGGTTCGATGCCGATACTCGTACGACATCGGCGGCACTTCCCACCGAGGAACAACCAACTGAAGACCGGGACCAGGTCGAGGGGTCCGAGGCGCAAGCCGCACGCCCCGCACCTCGAGCCGGGGGCGACGATCGATTCCCCGTTGGGGATCCGCTCGGTGACCACGGTGAGGAACGAACCGATCAACAGACCGAACACGGCTGCAATGACGATCAACCCAGCAGTCATACGCCCTTCAAGCGACTCGCGCGAACAAAACAGCACAGAACAGAACAGAAACCCGCTCCACCCAGAGCGCTGAACGACGAGGTTAGCTCTCCATGCCGAATCCAGATCCGATGCTCGTGGCCCTCCTGGAGGCAACCGTCGCGGCCGGCGCCAGCGACCTCCACCTCACCCCCGGCCGCCCAGCGACGGCGCGTCGCGACGGCGTGCTCGTGCCGTTCGAGGGCGTCGACGTCCTGCAGGGTCCCGACACCGAACGCATGGTGCTGTCGTTGTTGGACGCTCGTCAGAAGGACGAGATCGACGAAAACCGTCAGGTCGACTTCAGCTTCGGTCTCGCCGACATCGGCCGATTCCGCGCCAACGCCTTCAAGCAGCGCAGCACGTACGCCCTCGCCCTGCGCGTGGTGCCCAACCGCGTCCGCAACCTCGACGAGCTCGGCGCGCCGCTCGCCGCCGTGGATCTGTTGAACAAGCCCTACGGTCTCGTCCTCGTCGTGGGCCCGACCGGCTCCGGCAAGAGCACGACGCTCGCCGCGATGATCGACAAGATCAACGAGCAGAAGCCGTGCCACATCCTCACCATCGAGGACCCGATCGAATACCTGCACTTCCACAAGACCGCGATGATCAACCAGCGCGAGGTGGGCACCGACGTGAACAGCTTCACCGATGGTCTGCGCAGCGCCCTGCGTGAGGACCCCGACGTCATCCTCCTCGGTGAGATGCGCGACCTCGACTCGATCTCGATCACGCTCACGCTCGCCGAGACCGGTCACCTCGTGTTCGCCACCCTGCACACCAACGACGCCTCGCAGGCCCTCGACCGCATCGTCGACGTGTTCCCGGCCGAGAAGCGCGACCAGATCCAGATCCAGCTCGCCGGTGCGCTCCAGGGCGTCATCAGTCAGCGACTGCTGCCGGCCGAGGGCGGCGGTCGCGTCGCCGCGTACGAGGTGCTGATGGCCAACGACGCCGTGCGCAACCTGCTGCGCGAGGGCAAGACCCGTCAGATTCGCAACGTGATGATCTCGGGTCAGCAAGAAGGCATGCAGACCCTGGAGATGGACCTCGCCCGTCTCGTGTCGTCGGGCATCATCAGCTTCGAGACGGCGGCTGAGATCAGCGCCTACCCGAAGGAGATCATGACGCTGGCGGCCACGCAGAAGGCGCAGCTGCAGGCGCAGGCGACGATCGCGGCCGGCCAGACCGGCTCGACCGGTTCGGGCCAGCTCGTCGGCTCGCGCTGACCGACCGCACCCGACTCACCCGACTCACCGGGCACACAGGACACACAGGACACACAGGACACACAGGAGCAGGAGGGGAACCATGGTCGCCAAGGCGATGCCCTACAAGATGCTCGGCGGCGTCGTGCCGTGCCCGGGCGGCTGGTTGATCCTGCCCGCGCGGCTCGCGGCCGTCACCGTGATCGTCGAAGAACCGATGGTGTGCAAGACGCTCATCGAGGTGCTCGAGTTCAAGCCGAAGTTCGAGGCCGCGGCGATCTACGCACCGGTCGGCTTCGAGGACGAACCGATCGGTCCGTACCGGCCGTGTGATCTCGAGGCCCGCAACATGGTGGGCTGGCCGCGACTCGCGGCCATCAAGCCGATCCCGTCGCGCGCGGCCCTGCGGGCCAAGACCCGCGAGGAGGCCAAGGAGCTCGAGCCATGGCTCACCAACGACGACTTCCGCCGTTGGAAGTGGATCCGCGAGGCCGAGCAGGAGTTCCAGCCGTTCCACCAGCGCAACTGGTTCGCCGCGCACCCCGACCTCAGCTTCTACGTGCTCAACGGCGACAAGCCGCTGAAGAGTTCGCCGTACCAGTCCGACGGTGTGTACGAGCGGATGAACCTGATCAAGGCCAAGCTCCCCGGGGTGGAGGACGCCGTCACCGCGACACCGCCGGCCGGGGCGTCGCAGTTCCACCTGCTGCAGTGCGCCGGTCTGCTGTGGACCGCTCGCCGGGCCGCCGGCCGGGCCGTGAACCGCCTGCCCGCCGACCCGAACTGGGACACCGCCGGTCTGCGCATGGAGATGGTGCGCTGATCCCCGGGCCGCACGGCCCACCTCCGACGTCCGATCGAGGTCCGATCGACCTCGCCGACATCGATCCTTCAGCAGGAGCGCCCCGACGGGGCGCTCCTGCGCGTTGCGGCTCATGCTGTTGCGGCTCATGCTGTTGCGGCTCATGCTGTTGCGGCTCATGCGGTGGGTGGCTCATGCGATGGCCGGGCGGCGGCTCGCCGGACGGGCAGCGGCCGGGGCCGCTTCGCCCGAGTGTGCGTGCCTGCCGGCGGGGAGTTGCCGGGAGTGGCCGGGAGCCGTGACACCTGATGCGCTCGCCGTTCGCGTGCACCCGGGGCGCTCGGGTCGTTGCAGCATCGACGTTCGCGCGATCCACGTCGTCCACGACGGATCCAGCGCCGACGTCACTCCATGCTCGATCGCCCGTGCGAAACGTCGAGCGACATCGGCCGCACCGGGGCACTTCTCGCGCCGGAACGTGCCGGAAAACGACGATGGGCCGGACCCTGAGGTCCGGCCCATCGAGACGACCGAGCGGTCGTCAGATGTTGGTCTGGATCAGACCGTGCAGCCCTCGGCCGGGACGGCGGTCAGCGCACCCGTGGCCGAGACGTTGAACTTGCCCGACTCGCTGCGCAGGAAGCCTGCGGTCACGAGGGTCGTCTCGGCGTTCCCACCGGGGATGGTCGACGAGCCGTTCTGAGCGAAGTACGCCTCGACGGCGGTCTCCAGGGTCTTCTGGTCGGCCTCGCAGGCGCTGGTCTTGCCCTGGTCGGTGATGCCGCGCACCGCGAACACCGTCACCGTGGCGAGGATGCCGAGGATGACGATGACGATGAGGAGCTCGACGAGGGTGAAACCCTTGTCCTGCTTCTGCTCTGCCGGAACTTCGATGATGTTTTCCATGTGAGGGTGTCCTCCCGCTTTCGTTTGCTTGTCCCACGAAACGCCGGGGCAAGCGAACAACCCGCCCAAACGCAGAAGGGGTTTCGGTCCCCCGACGGGGTGACTTGAGAGCGAGATCGTCAAGACTTCTTGAAGAAGGATCTCAAGCACGACCGTCCGGACGCCGATGTAAACGTCACGAAGCCAGCCGAGCTCGACCGAGTTCGGTGACACGCCCGTGACGGGCCGGGAGGACAGCGTGCGCCGCAAGAAGCAGGGCAACGACGAGACGAGCTGGGACGACGACCCCACGCCCGCGCCGCCGGAAGACTTCCTCCCCGACGAGGCCGTGCAGGAGGTGCGGCTCGCGAGCAACGACCTGCGCGATCGCGTCGGCAAGCTCGAGACGCAGATGATGGCGCAGTACACGGCGATGGCCGCGTACGCCCAGATCGCACAGAACAACTCCGAAGCGGTGCGCGCCGAAGGTCGTCACGACCTCGATCGCTCGCAGTCGACGATCATCGGTCTCATCGAGCGCGTTCGTCGCGAGTGTGCCGACTCGATCCAGGGCGTGCAGTTGCGCCAGGGCGCCGGCGACGGCAGCGAGGGCGCACGCCTCGCACAGCTCGAGCAGCGCTTCGACGGGCTGGCCGCTGCGCTGGAACGCAGCATCGAGACCCAGCGCGCGTTGGCCGAGCAGGTGGCGGCGCTGATCGACGAGAAGATGCACCGCGAGGGATGGCTGGTCGCCAACGGCGG
>JAPLAA010000027.1 GCA_026393475.1 Actinomycetota bacterium | reverse complement strand
GTTTCCAATTCCATGGGAATCAGCCTCCCTGCTGTCCTCCGTCGCGGCTGTTCGGCGGCGGGAGACCAGTGAGGTGTCGGCGCGCGCGGCGAGTAGCGTCGGCCGGGTCATGGACCTCGGTGCACTGTTCGACCTCGCCCCCCACGGGCCCGACACCTTCGTCGGCGTCGGCCCCCGCTACCCCTGGGGCGGCCTGTTCGGCGGCCAGATCGTGGCCCAGGCGTTGCGGGCTGCCGCCGGCACCGTCGACCCCGAGCTCGAGCCGCACTCGCTGCGCGCCTACTTCATCCGTCGTGGCGACCACACCGAGCCGATCCGCTTCGAGGTCGACCGGATCCGCAACGGGCGCAGTTTCTGCACCCGTCGCGTCGTCGCCCGCCAGGCGATCGGGGCGATCCTGAACCTCGAGGCCTCGTTCCAGCGTCCCGAGGCGACCACCGAGCTCCAGCCGATCGCGATGCCCGTCGGTCTGCCCGGTCCCGACGACTGCGAGGGCGACGTGTGGACCACGTCGTTCCAGCGGCGCAGCGTGCCCGACGCAGCGCTCGCGGCGGCCGGCATCCTCCGCGCCGGTCGCACGGCCGTGTGGATGCGCGTCGCCGACCCCGTCGTCGACGACGACCTCGTCCACCGGTGCTGGCTCGCCTATCTCAGCGACGACGTGCCCACCGATTCGGTCCGGCGTGCGCTCGCCGAGCACGAGGGAGTCACCGACATCGAGGCCTGGTGGGAGGGCAGCTTCGCCGCCAGTCTCGACCACACCGTCTGGTTCCACCGCCCCGTGAAGGTCGACGAATGGCACCTGTTCGACTTCTCCTGCCACCGCTACATCGGTGCGCGGGGCGTGTCGGTCGGACACGTGTTCACCGCCGACGGCGAGCACGTCGCGACGGTGACCCAGGAGGTCCTGGTGCGCCGCAGCCGCCCAGACGGCCGCCCGGACGGCCGCCCGGACGGCACGGCCTCTGCCGGGGAATGACCCTGCCGGGGAATGACCCTGCCGGGGTCCGACTAGCGTCGGTCGCCGTGTCCGACGCTGCCTCTCTCGATCTCCCGCCCCTCGACCCGGCCCGCCACGCACTCCGCGACCACGTGCTGCGCCACAGCGTGCGGCGCGGCGACTTCACCCTGAAGTCAGGTGCGAAGAGCAGCTGGTTCCTCGACACCAAGCAGACCGCGTGCCGACCCGACGGCGTCCTGCTGATGGCCGACGTCGCACTGTCGATCGTGCCGGCCGACGCCACCGCGATCGGTGGGCTCACCGTCGGCGCCGACCCCGTGGCCTACGCGGTCGCGGCGATCGGGGCCACCCGGGGCTGGTCGCTCAAGAGCTTCACCGTGCGCAAGGAGGCCAAGGACCACGGCGTCACCGGGCGCCTCGCCGGCGCGCTGGAACCGGGCGACCGGGTGGTCATCACCGAGGACACCGTCACCCGGGGCACCTCGATCATGGAGGCCGTCGAGGTCGTGCGCGCCTTCGGTGCCGAGCCCGTGATGATCACCGTGATCGTCGATCGCGGTGGCACCTGCGGTGCGATGGCCGAGGCCGCCGGTGTGCCGTTCGTGCCGATGCTCACCGCCGTCGACCTCGGGTTCGGGTTCGGGACCTGATCCGGCCCGCCCCGGCGGGTGTCAGTTCCCGGCGACCGGTGCGTGGGCGTCCGCCGGTGCGCACGTGGCGAGCAGCAGGGCGTCCTCGCTCGGCATGGGCCGACCGATGAGATAGCCCTGTACGAGCTGGCAGCCGAGCGCGCGCAGCACCTCGAGCTCCGCGCCGGTCTCCACGCCCTCGGCGAGGACGACGTAGTCGAGACCCTTCGCGAGGTCGACCATCGCCCGCACGATGCACTGGTCCTGGGTGGAGGCGGCGATCTCGGCGACGAACTCGCGGTCGATCTTCACCATGTGCACCGGATAGCGGCGCAGGTAGGCCAGCGACGAGTAGCCGGTGCCGAAGTCGTCGATCGCCACCCGGATGCCGGCGAGCTTGAGCTCGCGCAGTCGCTCCAACGCCTTGTCCGGGTCGTCGAGCAGCATCGTCTCGGTCATCTCCAGCACCAACCAGTGCGGCGGCACGTCGTGGCGGCGGAGCGCATCGCGCACTCGTCCGAGGAGATGCGGTGACTGCAGTTCACGACCGGAGATGTTGACGTGCACGACGAGCGGCTCCCGACCCTGCGCGATCCGCTCGCGGTTCCACGTCGCGACGTCGCGGCAGGCGAGATCGAGCATCCGGTCGCCGAGCGCCTGGATCAACCCGGTCTCCTCGGCGACGGGCACGAAGCGGTCGGGCCGGACGTCGCCCAGCACCGGGTGCACCCACCGGGCGAGCGCCTCGAACCCGACGAGTTCGTCGTCGTCGGCGCGCTTCACCGGCTGGTAGGCGACGCCCAGTTCGCGCCGCGCGATCGCGCTGCGCAGGCCCCGCTCGAGCAGCACGCGCTCGGCCGCATTCACTCGGAGGCCCTCGTCGGCCACGTCGTAGCAGTTCCGCCCGCGATCCTTCGCCCGGTACATCGCCAGGTCGGCGTCGTGCAGCAGCGCGTCGGCCGAGGTGTGGTGCGGGCCCGCGTGGGCGACCCCGATCGACACCGAGGCGTGCGTCTGCTCGCCCTGCAGGTCGAAGGGCTCCATCAGCGCCTCGAGGATCCGCTCGGCGATGCCGCGGACGAGCTCGGTGTCGCCAGCGCTCTCACAGAGGATCACGAACTCGTCGCCGCCGAGGCGGGCGACGGTGTCGATGCTGCGCACACAGCGCATGAGCCGCTCGGCGGCGGTGGCGAGCAGTTGATCGCCCGCCCCGTGGCCGAAGGAGTCGTTGATGTGCTTGAACCGGTCGAGGTCGAGGAACAGCACGGACGGCCATGCGCCCGACCGACGCGCGCCCACGAGGGCCAGATCGATCCGCTCGGTCACGATGGCTCGGTTCACGAGACCGGTGAGCGGATCGTGCGACGCCTGCCAGGCGAGCCGCTCGCGGGCCGCCTCGCGATCGGCGTTGTCGGTGACGATCACGAGTCCGCCGACGCACACGTCGTGCTCGGTGAACGGGACGATGACCACATCGGCGGCGACCGAGCGGTCGCTGCCGTCGGCCGACAGCAGGCGGACGTCGTTGCGCGACCAGCGGCCGCCGAGCAGCACGTCGTCGAGTTCGGCGATCGGCAGCATCGGACGGGAGACACCGTCGCGGCCCACCATCACCAGGACCTCGTCGAGCGAGCGGCCGACGAGTGAGGCAGCCGGACCGAACAGCCGCTCGGCCTCCGGGTTGATGTTCGCGACCGTGCCCGACCGTTCGATCACGACCAGCGCGGTGGTGACCGAGTCGAACACCAGCTGCAGCCGGTGCCGCTCGGCGGCGAGCACCTGCGAGGTCTGTGCCTGCAGCTGCTCGTACATCGTGGCGAACTCCGCCGCCGACACCTCGAGCGTGCGCTCGGCGAGGGTCTGGGCGCGGTCGGCCTCCGCATAGGCGCTGTCGACCCGGCCGACGAAGTCGGCCCACTGCCCCGCCGTCGGCGGCGCGTCGACGATCTCGCACCGATCGAGCTGGCGGACGAGCAGCGGATGCTGCGCCCCCGGCGCAGCGGGCGGCGCCAAGGGCTGCTCGGGCTGCTCGGGCTCGGGGCTCGTGAGGTCGCTCGTCATGGGGCCGGTCAGCCTTCCTGGTTCTGCTGGTTCTGCTGGTGCTGCTGGTGCTGCTGGGGATCGGGCGCGTCGGCGTCGTGCGGGAGGTCGGGACTGCTCACCGGACGCTCGCGGACCGTGGTGATGCAGATCGTCTCGTCGACGACGTCGAGGCCGAGTTCGGTGGGAGCGAGGGCGCCGTACGCCCAGCACGCGACCACCGGGGTCGCGGGCGACATCGCGTCGATCACGGCATCGAGTTCGTCCTCGACGCGTTGGCCGAGCACACGGCGACGGCCGGCGGCGCTCACCACGAGGCAGAGCCCTGCGTCGTCGAGGTGGGCGGCCTTCGCCGCGAGGGCGGCGTCGTGGGCGAGATCGGCCGGCGACGCACGCAGCAGGCGGACCGTGGCCCCCTGCGGGACGTCGCCCGACATCGCCACCGACCCGTCGGCGTGGAACCGTCGCGGCGATCGCACGGTCACGTGGTCGTCGAGGTCGCGGACCTCCATCGGCAGCATCGAGCTGTTCGCGACGAGGTCGTCCGCGAGTGGGCCGAGGTAGTCGCGGTAGAGCTCGGTCGCGGTCTGCCCGTCGAGTTCGTGGATCACGTTGCCGATCGTGTTGGTCACGAGCCGCTCGGGCCCGACCGGTGTCCAGCCCGTGCCGGCACCGTGGGCGATCTCGAGCCGGTCGCCGTAGAGACCGACCGCGCACACGTGTCCGGACTCGGCAGCGCCCGACACGAGCGTCCAGGCCCGCTCGTAGCGTGACCCGTCGGCGGCGAGCACACCGATCACCTGTACGTCGGGCAGCACGTCGGTGATGCCGGCGGCGATCGCCGACCCGTTCAGCAGCACACCGTCGGCCGCGACCATCACGACGCGCAGGTCCGCCTCCGCCTCCGCCAGCGTCTCCGCGACGTCGCGACCGGCACGACGTGCCGACCCCGCTGTCCGCAGCGCAGCGGTGGCCGAGTGCACCCTCGTCGAATCGAAGCGGACCACCGTCGCGACCAGCGCGTCGTCGTGGACGACGCCACCGATCGCCTGTCCGTCCGTCGACCAGCCGAGCAGGCCGTGACCGTCCCACACCGCGGCGAGTTCGCCCAGTGGGTCGAGGCCCAGCTCAGTTGCGGTGTCGATCACGCCCCGATCGCCCATGAGGAGCACGAGCGAGGCCCGGCCGTCCGGGGCCGGGGCAGCGGGCGACCACCCGTCGGCCGCGCGCCAGGTGAATGTCTCCGCGATCACACGTGGATCATCGGTCGGCGATGCTGCTCGCTTGAGTTTCGCCTGCCCCTCGGGCCCGTTGAGGCCGCTCGCAGGGAGGTGTCAGATCCGCTCGACGCCCGCCGGGAGCTCGGCCAGGAGCGCGTCGCTCACCCAGCAGGAGGTGAGGTGCAGGGTGTTCGTGATGCGCACGACACGCTTGGGTTCGTCGAGTCCCTTGCCGCACATGCTGACCGCCGCCTTGATGCAGTCCTGCTCCGTGGGCAGCACCATCGGCATCCGGCTGCGTCGCACCCCGCTCGGGCCCGCCGTGAAGCAGTTGATGTAGGTCTTGGCGAAGTCGATCTGCTCGGCGACCGAGACCGGGATGAAGTCGGCGAATCCGATGCCGAGGACGTTGCCGCCCGACACGGGCGTGATGCCGAGCAGGACGATCGTCGACACCGTCGGCGACTCGCCGTCGGGCAGGCCGTGCACCCAGAACCTGCCCGTGACGTTGGGGTCCATCGTCGTGCCGCTGATGTCCTTCCCGCCGTGTTCGATCACGAGGACGTCGATCTCGGGAAACGGCAACGGCGGCACCAGCCCGCGGGCGAACTCGGTGAGCTCGCGCTCGGCGTCGCCGCCCACCTCGTCGCCGGTGAGCGCCTCGATCCGCACGACGTCGCCGCTGACCGATTCGATCGAGGCGACGCCGCCGAGCAGGCGCCCGGTGCCGCGCAGCGCGGCGATGCCGTCGAGCAGACGGTCGCGCATCTCCACGGGTCCGCACGAGTGGATCTGTGCGGCGCCCGGCTGCTTGCCGAAGCCGACCACGGCCATCTTCGTGCAGCCGCTCTCGATCGGGCCCTTGAAGCAGGTGTGCGGCTTCACGCGGTTGACGGGCAGGATGCGATCGGCCGATGCCGCGTGGCGGTCGAGATAGATCGGCATGCCACCCGAGGTGCGCGCGACCTCGACGGTCTCCATCGTCGCCCGGATCTCGGCGCCGACCGCTTCCTCGGTCATGCCCAGCGACTCGAGCATCTTCCGTTGCCCCTCGGCCGTGGCGCCACCGTGGCTGCCCATCGCCGGCACGACGAACGGCTCGGCGCCCAGTGCGCGCAGGCCGCTGATCGTGCCGCGCATCAGCCCGACCCGGTCGGTCAGGCCACGGCTGCCGCCGCCGACCGCGACGGTCATGCCCGGGGTGATCGAGCCGGCCAATGCGCCGACCACGCGCTCGTGCGCAACGGCGGCCACGTCGCCGACGGCGGGGGGCTGCGGGATCGGCAGCCGCACCTCGTGCAGTTCCGGCACGACCAGGTCGGGGTGGAACGGCAGTTCCACGCCGGCGACGAGTTGTTCCCAGGGGCTCATGGCCGCACCGTAGCGGAGCATCCGCAGCGACGGTCCGATCGCGTGAACCGCCCTCCCGGATGGTTGACAGGGGTGCTCATCGGTGTCCAGATGGACGCTCAGCGCACCGCACCGACGTGCACAGGAGGACGCTCATGACCATCGGCTCAGGCACACCCGACGATCCCTGGCAGTTGAAGACCCCGCCGCTCACCTCCGAGTACACGATGCACCGCGACACCCGCGGCGGCGTCGCCGTGATCGTGTGCACCGTCGGCAAGACCGTGCTGTTGTACGACGCCCGCTGCGTCGACGACCTCCACGCGATGCTCACCGCCCACGGCGACTGGATGGAGCTCGGGTCCGCCGACGAACAGAAGCCCGCCAAGGACGGCACCGTCGAGGCGTGGGGTCGCTCCGCCGACAATCCGGTCGGCGGCTGGTACGGCCTGAAGAAGGGCCTCCGCGGACGGTTCGGCATGTACGTCCCGCCCCTGATGGAGGCACTCGGGCTCGCCGAGGTCGAGCACAACCCGCGCAACAACCGCATGCGCGCCCGCTGAGCACGGCCCGCCGTCCGGCGAGTCGTCCGGCGAAGGAGGCGGCCAGGTCGGCGGCCAGGTCGGCGGCGAGGTCAGTGGTCGCCGGAAACGTCGCCGGCAGCGTCGGCGAGACCGAGCACGCCGTCGACGATCCGCACGGTGCGATCGGCGTAGTGGGTCATGCGCGTGTCGTGGGTGACGATCACCGAAGCGGTGCCACGCGACCGCATCTCCGCCTGGATCAGCTCCATCACCTGCTCGCCGATCTTGGTGTCGAGCGCCGAGGTCGGCTCGTCGAACAGCACGAGCGCCGGGCTGTTGAACAGCGCCCGACCGATGGCCACACGCTGACGCTCGCCACCGCTCAACTGGGCGGGCAGGTTGCCGGCGCGGTGCGACAGCCCGAGCTCGGCCAACAGCTCCTTCGCACGTGTCCTGGCCTGCTTGCGAGCGGCACCCCGGGCGCCGGCGAGCTCGGACACCACGAGCAAGTTCTCCTCGGCCGTGAGGAACGGCACCAGGTTGACCGACTGGAACACGAAGCCGACCTTCGAACGGCGGAACTCGGTGAGCTCTCGCGGGGAGTGGCCGCTGATGTCCTCACCGCCCACCACCACCGTGCCCTCGGTGGCGGCGAGGAGACCACCCGCGATCGAGAGCAGTGTCGTCTTGCCCGACCCCGACGGGCCGAGGAGGGCGACGATCTCGCCACCACCGACCGTGAGCGACGCATGGTCGACGGCGACGATCGCGTTCTCGCCGGTGCCGTACACCTTGCGGATGCCGTCGAGCCGCAGCGCTGGTGCGGTGGCGAGGACGGCGGCGCCCGACGGGGCGGACGAATCGGACGGGTTGGACGAGCTCATGCGGCACTCCCGATGGCTGAGGCAGGATCGATGCGGGTGACACGGCGCAGCGACACGGCGCTGCCGAGCACCGCGGCGACGATGAGGGCGACGAAGGTGAACACGTAGCGGCCGGTGGTGAGCTGCAGCGGTACGTCGGCGGGCAAGGCACGGTCGGCGAGCGTGGCGAGCGCACCACCGATCACGAACGCGATCACCGCGACCACCACCGCCTGCAACACGACGCCGACGAACAGACGACGGGTCGACGCGCCGATCGCCTTCAGCACGCCGTACAGACCGGTGCGTTCGAGCGTGAGCAGCGAGAAGAACAGCCCGACCACGGCGAGCACGACGGCGAGCGTGCTGTAGATGATCGCGTTGAAGGTGCTGCGCTGTTCCTTCACGCCGGGCAGTGCGTTCACCGCCTCGTCGCGGGTGAGCGAGGAGGTGGATCCGGTGGCGGCGTCGATCGCCGGACCGATGTCGCCCTCACCCCGGACGACGAGCACCTGGACGACGCCGTCGGCGAGGAAGGCGTCGGGACGATTCGCGTTCTGCACGGCACGCCAGGTGTCGAGCGTGACCCACAGCCCGCCCTGGAGGAGATAGTTGGTGTCCTCCACCCAACCGTCGACCACGATCGGTGTCGCCGCCGGTCCGACGAGCAGGGTGTCACCGATCGCGACGCCTGCGTCACGCAGGCGATCGTCGGCCCAGGCGTGGCCGGCGGGCGGCGGGGCAGGGACACCGGACGGCGCGAGCTCGTAGCCCGCGACCGCGACGTCGGCGAGGTCGCTCTCGCCGGGCACGGTCGCGCCGAGCAGCGTGAACCCGAGCCCGCCGACCTCGGTGACTCCGTCGACACCCTCGACCACCTCGCGCATGTCGGGCGTGATGCGGCTGCGCAGGAACGAGTCGCGGGCGCTGTCGGAGTAGACGATCACGTCGGCCTCCTGGGCCCGGATCGCGCCGGTCGAGCCGAGGTACAGACCGTCGAGCAGGCCGCCCAGCAGCAGCAACAGCAGGCTGAGGAACGTGAGCACCACGGTCGCGACCGTGAACCGGCTCGGCCGACGGCGGAGTTCGGTGAGCGCGAGGTTCATCAGACCTGCACCCCCGCGCCGGTCGTGGCGGCGATCGGGTCGATGCGCAGCACGCGGCGGACCGCTGCGAACGAGGTGAGCAGCGCGAGCACGAGCACCACGAGGGTGGTGGTGATCACCGGCATCGGTTCGACCGTGATGCCGAGACCGCCCCCGCCGCCGAGCGACGCGAGCCAGAACAGCCCCGTCGCGAGCACGGCCCCGGACAGCACGACCGCCACCACCTGGATGAGCAACGAACGCACGAGCGGACCGGCCGGCGAGCCGATGGCGCGGAGCAGCGTGAGCGCACCCGCCTTCTGGAACGTGACGATCAGGAAGAACAGACCGGTCACGAGCGGCACGACGAGATAGAAGAGCAGCAGGATCACCGAGAAGCTCTGCCGCACGCTGGCGACGCCGGGCGACTCGTCGACGGCCTGCTGGCGGGTGAGCCCTTCGGTGCCCTCGACCGCGGCGGTGATCGCGTCGGCGACCTCGGCCGGATCGGCACCAGCGACGACGCGAACGGCCATCACCGACGGCAGCACCTGGGTGGCGTCGGGGTTCACCGCACGGCGCGCCGTCTCGAACCCGGCGAAGTCGGTGAACAACGTCGGCGAGACCGAGTAGTTGATCTCCCTCGCGAGGCCCACCACGGTGAACGTCGTGGCCGTGCCGCCCGGGTTGGGCACGACGGTGACGGTGTCGCCGATGTCGAATCCGTCGGCGGCGTTGCGGCTGGACGCCACGGCCTCACCACCGACCTCGGGCAGCCGGCCCTCGATCAGCGTCGTCGGCGCGCCCGGTCCGCCGAGCTCGTAGCCGAAGATCACCGCGTCCGTCTCCTCGCCGCCGGCCAGCACCGTGAACGTGCCTTCGCCGAGCGGCGCCGCCACGTCCACGCCCTCGACCGCCGCGATCGCGGCCGCCTGGTCGGGGAGGATGATCGACCCTTCGAGGTTCTTGCGGGCCTGTGCGTTGAAGACGAGCACGTCGGCGGACTGGTTCTTCAGCGCACCGATGAACTGGTTGACGAGTCCGGTGAGCAACGCCTGCTGGAACAGGATGAGGAACACCAGGAGGCCGACCGCTCCGGCGAGGAGCCCGAACCGCACTTTGGCGCGGCGCATCTCCGACAGCGCGAGGAACACGGCACCACCCTGTCAGAGCGGCGGCGGATGCGTCAATCCTGCACAGGGCGCGCGTCGTGCGCCGTGAGGTCAGCGGCCGAGTCGCCGGTACGCCTCGACGACCGGCGCGAGCTCGCTCGGCGCCGCGCCGTGCAGGATCACCGCGTCGGCGCCCAGGTCGAGCTGGTGCGCCACCGCGGCCGCGCACTGCTCGGGGCTCCCCGTCGCCGCCGGCGCCAACCACTCGTCGGGGATGAGCGTCGCGACGTGCTCGAGCTCGGCGGTCGTGGCCTTGCCGTCGAGGGCACCGCGGAAGCCGGCCACGAACGGGTCCGCGCGGAACCGCGCCAGCACCGCAGGATCCCAGTCGTTGGTGCGGACCATCAGGTCGCCGTAGGCCTGGAGGTAGGTGGCCAGCCGGCCGACGGTCTTCTTGAGCCGCAGGTCCTCGGGCAACCAGTCGCCGACGACGGCGAAGCAGCTCCACACGGTGACGTCGCCCGGGTCGCGACCGGCCTCCTCGGCCGCGCCCTTCACCGTGCGCACGCACCGCTGGAGGGTCTCGTCGGTGAAGAACGTGTGCAGCAGCACCTCGTCGAAGGCTCTGCCGGCGAGGCGCAGGCTCTGCGGTCCGAACGCGCTCAGCAGCAACGGGATGTCCTCGCGGAAGTCGGGGTCGAGCGCCAGCACCGGCCACGAGCCGCTCGGGCCGTCGTGGCCGACGACGACCTCGCCGTGCCACAGGCGGCGCATCAACCCGGTGAAGTCCTCGAGCTGCGCGGTGGTGATGCGCGGGAGTCCGAACGCGTCGAACATTCGGTCCATGCCCCGACCGATGCCGAGCACGAACCGGCCGTCGGTGAGCCGGTGCATCGTCGTCGCGTAGCTCGCGGTGACCACCGGGTGACGGGTGTTGTGGTTGGTGACGCCGGTCGCGATCCGCAGCCGATCGGTGACCGCGCCTGCGACACCGCTGATGGTGGCGATCTCCTTGATGTTGAAGCGCTCGCTGAGGAAGACGGTGCCGAGGCCGAGCGCCTCGCCGTCGCGGCACTCCTGGATCAGGTCGGCCGGCGACCGGGGTGCCCCGGCGAGGCCGTAGAAGCCGAGCTCGTGGAGCTGGGTCGGCCGCTGGTCCTGGTCCGCATCGGGCGGGCGGGTGGTCGGTTCGGTCATGACGACATGTTGGCGTGAGCGGTGTCACCCCAGCGTGTCGGGCATCGACTTCCAATGCCGCGCACCCACGCGCCACTATGCCTGTGTGCGAGAACTCAACGGTGTGGTCGTGGTGGTCGTCGGTGCCACCGGTGGACTCGGGTCTGCGCTCACCGCCGAACTCCGCTCACGGGGCGCCGTGGTGCTCGGTGCCGGTCGCCACGGCCCCGACATCGTCGCCGATCTCCGCGACTCCCACGCCGGCGACGCGATCGTGCGCGGCGCCCTCGGCACGCAGGGCCGCCTCGACGGCGTGATCAACGCGGCCGGCATCGTCGCCTTCGGTGACCTCGTCGTCACCGACCCGGCGGTCATCGAGGAGCTGTTCCTCACCAACGCGCTCGGCCCCCTGTGGCTGGCTCGGGCGGTGCTGCCCACGCTCGCCGAGAGCAAGGGGTTCTTCGCCACGATCAGCGGTGTGGTCGCCGAGCAGTCGCTCGCCAACCTCGTGCCGTACTGCGCGTCGAAGGCGGCGATCTCGCACGCGATCCCCGGGCTGCGCCGCGAGGCTCGGCGGCTCGGCGTGCACGTCGCCGACTTCCGCCCGCCCCACACCGAGACCGGTCTCACGGGTCGGGCGATCGCCGGGAGCGCGCCCTCGTTCGGACCCGGCCTCGACCCCGCCGCGGTGGCCCGGCGCATGGTCGACGCGATCGAGGCGAACGAGCCCGAGCTCGCTGCAGCAGCGTTCGCCTGAGCCGGCGTTCACCGAGCCGCGCCAGCGCTCGATCACCGACGAGATCCCGCGCCCGAACGGCCGTGCCGCGGCGACTGGTCCGGGCGTAGCGTGAGGTCATGAGCACCTCCGTCGCCGCTCCCATCGCTCCCACCCTCACCCCGCTGGCCGACATCACGACGATCGTCGAGGGTGCCCGTCACGCCTTCGCGTCCGGTCGCACGCGACCGCGCGGCTGGCGCGTGGAGACGCTCCGCCGGTTGCGCGAGCTGGTGATCGCCCACGAGGACGCGGTGCTGCGAGCGCTCGCCGCCGACTTCGGCAAGCCGGCGTTCGAGGCGTGGGCCACCGAGATCGGGTTCATCGTCGGCGACATCGACCACACGATCGCTCAGCTCGACCGGTGGATGGCGCCGGAGAAGGTGCCGACGCCGATCGCGTTCCAGCCGGGTTCGTCGCGCATCGAGCGCGAGCCGCTCGGCGTCGCCTGTGTCATCGCGCCCTGGAACTATCCGGTGCAGCTCCTGCTGTTGCCGATGGTGGCGGCCATCGCCGCCGGCAACGCCGTCGTCGGCAAGCCCAGCGAGCTGGCGCCGCACTCGGCCGATGCCGTCCACGCCATCGTGCGCGAGCTCGGTGAACCCGCCGTGGCGCTGGTGCTCGGCGGCGTCGCCGAGACGACCGAGCTGTTGACGCACCGTTTCGACCACATCCTGTACACCGGCAACGGCCGCGTCGCCCGCGTCGTGATGCGCGCCGCTGCCGAGCACCTCACGCCGGTCACCCTCGAGCTGGGCGGCAAGAGCCCCGCCATCGTGAGCCGGCACGCCGACCTCGAGGTCACGTCGCGCCGTCTCGCCTGGGGCAAGTTCATGAACGCCGGCCAGACCTGCATCGCGCCCGACTACGTGCTCGTCGAACGAGAGGTGCACGACCAGCTGGTCGAGCAGCTGCGGGCCCGGGTCCGCGAGTTCTACGGCGACGACCCGCAGCGCAGCGCCGACTTCGCCCGCATCGTCAACGACTCGCACTTCCACCGTCTCGAGAAGCTGCTGCACGACGGCACGGTCGCGATCGGCGGCCAGAGCGACGCCGACACCCGCTACATCGCCCCCACGGTCCTCACCGGCATCACCCGCGGCGACCAGGTGATGGGCGAGGAGATCTTCGGGCCGGTGCTGCCGATCATCGCCGTCGACTCGCTCGACGAGGCGGTCTCGTTCGTGAACGCCGACGAGAAGCCGCTGGCGCTCTACTCGTTCAGCGCCGACGAGGTCGACCACGACCGGGTGCTGCGCGGCACCAGCAGCGGCGGCGTGTGCATCAACGGCACGATCATGCACATCAGCAACCCCCACCTGCCGTTCGGCGGTGTGGGTGAGAGCGGGATGGGCGCCTACCACGGCAAGGACGGCTTCGACACGTTCAGTCATCGCCGGGCCGTGCACGAGCGCAGCACCCGGCTCGACCCGTCGTTGCTGTACCCGCCGTACACCAGCAAGAAGTTCGCGCTCGTCCGCCGTGGGCTCACGCTGCCCGACCCCCGCGACCTGTGGGCCAGGGCGCGGGGGTCGATGCGGCGTCGGCGGAACAGGTGATCAGCGAGTGGCGTAGATCAGCTGGCGGGTGTCCGAGACGATGCCGATGCGGCAGTCGGCATCGCGGCGCACACAGTTCTGCAGCCAGGTGTTGCTGATCGCGGTGTCCCAGGCGGTGATGATGTCACCGTGCAGCGAGTAGCCGCCGGGGCCGCTGTACATGTCGCTCGACAGGCGCCAGCCGGCGCTGGTGCCCGACGTGACCGGCCAGTGGACGTTGTAGGTGATCTCCGGCAGCGCCACCGGGTGGCTCGCCGGACAGCCGACGCCGTAGGTGCCGTAGGCCATGTGGCTCTTGTGGTCGACCGAGTCGAGGTTCACCCCGTCCCAGCATTGCGGGAACCGGATGACGGCCCACAGATCGGTGCCCGCGGCGCAGGCGGGGATGGCCGGCGTCGAGCCGACGATCATCGTCGGTCCGTTCGCGGTGTCGATCCCACACGTCCAGCGGACGGAGTCCTGGCCGGCGTCCTTCGGCTGCGGTGCCGTGGCCCGGGCGTTGCCGGCGATGATCTTGATCCCGTTGGGCAGCGTGGGGCTGATCCGGGAGAACGGCGTCCCCTGGTACCCGCTCTTGTAATACACCTGGTTCATGCTCGGGGTCACCGGGCGACCGCTCGCGTCGAGCACCGTGGGCACCCAGTACGACGAGCGGTTGCTGATGCCACCGCTGCAGGTGGAGTTGCCGCTCGCCAGCAGGGTCGCCGGGGTCGAGGCCGCCACCGAGGCCGTGTTGCCGAAGTAGGTGTGGAGGTGGGCGGCGCCCGCCTGGCCCGGGAAGACGATCGAGTCGTCGCTGTTCATGTGCGAGAAGAAGCAGGTCACACGGAAGTTGCCCGTGCCGTCACCCGATGCCTGGATCGGCCCGCCGAAGGGCTGGGTGCCGCTGGCCGACGTGCCTGCCGACGGGGCGGGGAGCGGCCCGTTCACCGTGGCCCCGCCGGTCGGCGGCGGTGGCGCGGGCGCCGGACCGGCTGGCGCGGGCGCCACGGGGGCTGCCGGTGCGGGTGCGGTCGGTGTGGCCGGTGGTGCCGGTGCAGCGGTGACGACCGGGTTCTCCTGGGCCGGTGTGGCGCCGGCCGCGGTGAGCGTCACGACCGCGGTGGCCGACCATGCCTGCGCGCCGCGGCGGGTGCGGGCGCGGACCTGGGCCTCGTACCGACCGCCGGGGGTCAGCCCGCTGATCGTTCGGCTGAGGGTCGTGAGTCGGGTGACGGTGATCGGTGCGGCCAGGCCGGTGCCCGCATAGACGACGTCGTAGGAACGGGCGCCGCCGACGGCGGACCAGGTGATCGTCATCGACGTGGCGCCGGACGCGGTGATCGACACCGCCCCCGGCGTCACCGACTCGGTGTGGGTCGGGGCGCAGGCCTGGGGTGACATGAGCATCGCGCCGGACAGCGCGACGGCCATGGTGAGTCGGCGTGTTCCGGGGCGCCCGCCCCCCTGAACACCTCGGCCCCGATGATCGGGCGGTGGCTGGACGTGATGGTGGTGACCGGGGTCCGAGGACCCCGTCCGACGACCGGTGCCGCCCAGCACCTTGGTGAGCAGTGTGAAACGCATGTCATTGAATCGTCATGTTCATCCGCAGGTCTGAGTGCGGAATCCGTCAAGATCGCCACGGTTCGACCACCACGGAGCGTCGAAAAGGTCCAGTTGACGACGAACATGACGAACGCATGACGAACTGAACGAACTGTCGAATGTCGCGGAGCGCGCGATCGTCCCGCCCGGACAGGACCCTGGGGGCGCGAGTCGGCCGGCGTGAACCGGTGTCGGTCGGTCGGTCAGTCGGCGAGTGCGAGCAGGGTCAGCACATGGCTGCGAAGGGCGTCGATGCCGGTGCCCTTCGCCGCGCTGGCCCAGAAGATGTCGCCCTCGTGCAGGCGGCAGCCCTTCGCCAACTGCTGCTTGCGGCCGGCCAGCTTCGACGGCTTCACCTTGTCGATCTTGGTGGCCACGATGACCGTGGTGATGTCGTTCGCCTGCACCCAGTCGATCATCTGCGAGTCGAGCTTGGTCGGGCCGATCTCGCCGTCGACGAGCAGCAGCAGCGCCTGCAGCGACGATCGTCCGAGCAGGTAGCCCTCGATCATCGGGCCCCACTTGGCCTTCTCGCGGGTGGGCACCGATGCATAGCCGTAGCCGGGGAGGTCGACGACCGTGCCGCCCGTCGGGAGCGTGAAGAGGTTGATGAGCTGGGTGCGGCCCGGCGTGTTCGACACGCGGGCGAGCTGCTTGCGGTTCGCCAGGGCGTTGATCAGCGACGACTTGCCCACGTTGGACCGGCCGACGAGGGCGACCTCCGCGGGCGACGCCGGCAGATCCGCGACACGCTGCGCCGAGCTGACGAAGGTGAGCTGCAGCGGTCCGGTCATCCGCCCAGGCTACGTCCGGTGTCTGTGCCGACGGTCAGAAGCCGACGGTCAGAAGCCGATGGTCAGAAGCCGACGGTCAGGAGCGGAGCTCGCCGAGGAAGTTGGTCACCTCTCGACGCAACAGCTCGGCCAGCTGCGACAGGCCGGTGAAGTCGACGCTGTCGCCGACCCCACTTCCGTCCACGGCCGCGGCGATCGCGATCACCTGCTCGTGCATGTCGCGCACCGTCGCGCCGATGCCGTCGAGCACCTGCCGCGACGCGAGTGCCGCCGCCTGCACGGCGGCCACCTCCGCCTCGATCTGCTCGGTGGCCGACCCGGTCTGCTCGGCGAGCTGCTTGACCTCGGTGGCGACCACCGCGAACCCGCGGCCGGCCTCACCGGCGCGTGCCGCTTCGATCGTGGCGTTCAGGGCGAGCAGCCGGCTCTGACCCGCCACCTGGCGGATGAGGGTGACGACCTGGCGGATCTGGTGCGACGACGCATCGAGGCTCGCGATCGTGGACGCGGCCCGGTCGCTCTCCTCGACCGCGGCGCGGGCCGAGCTCGTGAGGTACGACGCGGTGGCGCCCAGCTCGGTGCTCGCCGCGGCGACCTGCTCGCTGGCCGACAGCACGGCGCTCTCGAACTCGTCGGCGAGCGCGGCGCGGGCGGCCTCGGCCGCGTGCAGCGCAGCCTGCGAGCGGCTCATCGCGCCGCGGGCCTCGTTCACGGTGACGGCGCCCTCGCGGAACGCGCCGAGCATGCCGTGGGTGAGGAACTGACGGTGGAAGCGACCCTCGCTCGCCGCGTGCAGCGAACCGCCCGCCTCGCGGACGAAGGCATCGGTGAGGTCGAGCATCCGGTTGAGGTGATTGCGCACGGTGGCGAAGTCGTCGCCGCCGTCGAGGATCGGCACGCGGGCCTCGAGATCGCCCGCCGCAGCGCGCGTGGCGACGTCGTTGATCGCGGCGAAGGCCGCCCGGTAGCGCTCGAGTTCCTGGCGCTCCTGGTCGTGGAGCGAGCCGGGAAGGGTGTCGATGCTGGTGTCGATGCTCATGCCGACACCCCCGCGAGCGACCAGACGAACTGGTCGTAGGTGACGCCGGCGTCGCCGAGGACGGCGCCCAGGAGCTGGGTGGAGGCATCGATCGCCTGCACCGGATGGCTGTGGCAACGCTCCTCCTCGAGCAGTTGCCGGTACACCGGGGTGATCGCCCGGACGGCGGCCGGGTCGGGCACGCGCCGGTTGGAGTGGTAGCCCACGATGCGACCACGCGATCGCGTCGGCGTGACGTGGGCGAAGACCCAGTAGTTCGCGCCGTCGGACGCGAGGTTGTTCACATAGGCGAAGATCTCGTTGCCGGCCTGGATCTCCCGCCACAGCAGTCCGAACACCGCACGGGGCATCTCGGGGTGACGGATGATGTTGTGCGGCTTGCCGATCACGTCCCGCTCGGCGTAGCCGGCGACCCGCAGGAACACGTCGTTCACGTAGGTCATCCGGCCCTGCAGGTCGGTCTTGGTCACGATCACCTCGTCGATGCCGAACGTGCGCGTGACCCCCGTGGGCCGAACCCCGTTCCTGACGCGATCTGCAGACGTGTTCACATCGAGCGACCGTACGGCGGATGGGCGATCGTGCCTGAGGGTGGCGACGATCGAGGCCCGTTCCCAGGAGAAGAGGACGTTGGTCCCGGGTGTGTCCCGGGTGCAGGGCCTGGTGGCGTCGCCGCGCCGGCCGGGAACAGTCGTCCGCATGACGAGCGCCCCGACGAGCGCCCCTGCGAACCGAGGGCGGGGCATCCTCGACCCACTGGAGTCGTTGGCGCTGTCGGCTGCCGCGATCACGGTGCCGGTGCTCACCGTCGCGATCGACGGCGTGGTGCTGTCGGCGAACGATGCCGCCGGCGAGTTCTTCGGACGATCGCTCGCCGACGTCGTCGGTCGGCACCTGATGGAGCTCACGCCCGAGGAGGACCGGCAGCATGCCGCCGCGGTCCACGGACCCGACGGCGAGATCGTCGGCTGGGTGATCACCCTCGTCGATGCCAGCGCGATCGAGCAGGCGACCGCCCAGCTCGCCTCCGCGGATCACCGACAGGTCGCGGTCCTGGAGCGCCTGCCGACCCCGGTGATGCTCGCCGTCGACGGCGTCGTGCTGTTCGCCAACCCGGCGTCGTTCACGTTGCTCGGCGTCGACGATCTCGAACAGTTGAGCAGCCGCATCGCGACCAAGGCGCACGTCGACGCCGAGGATCGGCCCCGCATCGAGCAGCGGATGGAGGCGATCGCCCGCGGCGAACAGCTCCCGCCCGCCACATATCGCATCGTCCGACCCGACCACACGTCGCGGCTCGTGGAGTGGACCTCGATCCCGATGGAACTCGGCGGCCGGCCCGCCGTGCTGTGGGCGCTGATCGACCAGACCGACCTGCTGCACGCCCGTGACACGGTCGCCACGTCCGAGGCGCACCAGCGGGAGATCGTCGACTCGTTGGCCGAAGGGGTGCTCGTCGTCGACACGACGGGCACGTGCACCGACGCCAACCAGGCTGCCGTCGAGCTGCTCCGCCAGCCGAGCGTCGACTTCCTCGTGGGGTCGCGGCTCGACGATCTGCGGATCGTCACGACCGACGGCTCGCCGATCGATCGCGCCCACCATCCGATGTGGCGTGCACTCGAGCATGGCGAACCCGTCCAGGCCGAGGTCCACAAGCTGGCCTTCGGCGCCGAGCTGCGCTCGATGCGCCTGTCGGTGCACCCTGTGCTCACCTTCGGCCAGGACCTGCCGACGTCCGCCGTCATCACCTTCACCGACGTCACCGAGGAACTCGCCAACGTCGAGGCCGTCGCCGCCAGCGAGGCCCGGTTCCGCGACCTCGCCGCGTTCGCACCGGTCGCGATCCTCGAAGCCGACGCCGACGGACGGTGGACCTACGCGAACCGTCGGTGGACCGAGTTCACGGGGCTCGAGATCGACGAACTCGGCGAGTCGGGCTGGCTCGGGACGGTCCATCCCGACGACCGCGACGCCGTCGCGGAGGCCTGGGCCTCGTCGCTGAGCGGCGCGTACGCGTTCGCCCACGAGGTGCGTCACCGCCGTCCGGACGGCCGGATCGTGCCCGTGCAGATGGAGGTCACACCGGTCCGCGACGCCGACGGCAGGGTCGCCGGATGGCTCGGCACCGCGACCGATCTCACGGTCCAGTTCGCGCTCCGCCGCGAGCTCGAAGCGAGGGAGGTGCGCTTCCGTCAGCTGGCCGAGCGTTCACCCGACGTGATCATGCGGATCGCGTTCGACCCGTTCCGCTTCGACTACATCAGTCCCGCGATCACCGGATTGCTCGGCGTGACGCCCGACGACCTCTACGCCGATCCGATGCACTTCACCCGCACGATCCACCAGGAGGACGCGGGGTTCGTGCTCGGCCACGTCCTCAGCCGCGAGGCGAAGGAGGTGCTGCAGTTCCGCGTGGTCCACCACGACGCGACGGTGCGGACGGTGGAGGTGCGCAGCCATCTCGTCCACGACGCGGAGGGCCGCGCCATCGCGTTGGAGGCCACCGCGCGCGACATCACCGCCGCTGCCGATCTGCATCGCCACCTCGACACACTGGCCCATCGCGACACCCTGACGGGGCTGCTCAACCGACGGGCGCTGCTGGCCAACCTCGACGCGCGACTCGCGGCCGGCACGCCGACCTCGGTGTTGTTCTGCGACCTCGACGGCTTCAAGGCGGTCAACGACACCCACGGCCACGAGGCGGGCGACGCGGTGCTGGTGGAGGTGGCCGGCCGGCTGTCCGCAGCCGTGCGCGACGGCGATCTGGTGGCCAGGTTCGCCGGCGACGAGTTCGTGCTCGTGTCGCGGCCCGAAGGGGCGTCGCGCATCGCCGACCGCCTGCTGCAACGGCTCACCGAGCCGATCGCGCTCGCGGACGGATCGACGGCACAGGTGGGCACCAGCATCGGCATCGCCGACCTGCTCGATCCGGCCGGGGTCGAGGTGACGGCCGAGGAACTGCTGAAGCAGGCGGACACGGCCATGTATGTCGCGAAGCGCAGCGGCAAGGGCCGCGCGGTCCGGGCCTGATCTTTCGGGCCTGATCTTTCGGGCCTGATCTTTCGGGCCTGATCTTTCGGGCCTGATCCGAAAACGACACAACGCCGCAGGCGGACCTGCGGCGTCGTGGTCTGGGTGGTCGAGACCGGCGTCGATCCGGTGACCCCACGCTTTTCAGGCGTGTGCTCTGCCGACTGAGCTACTCGACCGGGGTGGTGCCAGACGGCACCGGTATGTGGCGTCGGTGCGGGCCTGCGAACAGGCACCGCACACGACATCCGCACGAGCTTGCGCTCGTGGCGGTCCCGACGGGGTTCGAACCCGCGACCTCCGGCTTGACAGGCCGGCGTGAACTCCACTTCACCACGGGACCATGACTGGTCACTGCACCCCCAACGGGATTCGAACCCGTGCCGCCACCTTGAAAGGGTGGTGTCCTAGGCCACTAGACGATGGGGGCTAGGAGATTCTCCGGTTGAGAGCGTCGAAACACTAGCACCGAGTCGCCGAATTCCCACCAGCCGATCCGAGCCCACACGATCGCGCTCCTCCCGCCCGGGATACCTTGCCGGGATGCGCCTCGACGTCGACCCGTCCCTCGACCCGGCGGACTATGTGTTCGTCCACCGCATCCGGGTGCGGTTCGCCGAGACCGATGCGATGGGGATCGTCCACCACGGCAACTACCCGCTGTACCTCGAAGAGGCGCGTGTCGCCTACCTCCGGGCGCTGGGCAGGCCGTACACCGAGCTGCGCAAGGACGGCGTCGACCACGCCGTGCTCGAGTGCTTCGTGCAGTACCGCCGTCCGTTGGCCTTCGACGACGAGGTCGACGTCCACCTGGTGCTCGCCCGCACGACGCGCGCCAGCTTCCAGCTCGCGTACCTCCTCACGGTCGCCGGCGAGGTCCGAGCCGTCGCCGCCACGGCACACGGTGCGGTCGACGCGTCGGGTCGACCGACCCGACTGCCGCCCTGGTTGATCGACCTGGGCCCGACCCGTGCAACAGGTCACGCAGCGCGGTAGCGACGCACCCACGGCCACGGTCGGTGGGAATCAGGTGACGAATGGGGGTCGAAAGGGTGCTCCGGGTGACGCCCGGTCGGTGCACGCGTACGGTGAACGCCATGATCCCGGTCACGACCGAGGGCCTCGCCGGCATCTCGACGAGGCGGGTGCGTCGGCTCGCCGCGGCCGCGGTCGTCGGCTACGTCGTGGGGACGTTCCCCACCGCCGACCTGGTGTCGCGCCGCGCGAGCGCCGGCGGCGGCGGGCCTGTCGATCTCCGGACGGCGGGGAGCGGCAACCCGGGCGCTGCCAACGCACTCCAGGTGCTCGGCCCTCGCGCCGGCCTCACCGTGATGGCGGGCGACGTCGCGAAGGGCGCCGCTGCCTCCGCCCTCGGTGGCGCGCTTGCCGGACCCGTGGGCGCGCATCTCGCCGGATCGTCGTCGGTGCTCGGTCACTGCGTGCCGGTGTGGAACGGCGGGCGCGGCGGCAAAGGTGTCGCGGCCGGGGTCGGGCAGTGCCTCGTCACGTTCCCCGCGTCGGTGCCGCTCGATCTCGCGGTGGCCGGTGCGACGCTGGCCGTCCCCGGGTGGAAGCGACGGACGCAGGCGGCATCGATCGCCGCGAGCGTGTGCTGGGTCGTGGGTGCGTTCGTGTGGTGGCGGCGCACGCTGCCCAATCTGTGGGGGCCGCGTCCCTCGGCGGCGCTCCCGTTGGCTGCCCTCGCCAGCACGGCGATGATCGTCGGCCGCTTCGCCGCCGCTGGCTCGCGCTCCGTCGGCCCGGTGGGCCCGGTCGGCCCGCTCGAGGAGGCGGCATGAGTCCGCAACGCATCGGCCTGTGCACCGACTCGAACGCCCAACTGCCGCCGGCACTCGTCGAGCGGTACGAGGTGGTGGTCGTCCCGATCACGATCACCATCGACGACGACGAGTACCTGGAGGGCGTCGACCTCGACGCCGACGCGTTCTACGCCCGGTTCGACGGCCCCTCCGGCACGGGAGAACGGCCGACGATCGGGACGAGCCAGCCGAGCCCCGGTCAGTTCGCGCTCGCCTACGAGGAACTGCTCGACCGGGGATGCACCGAGATCCTGTCGATCCACGTGGCGAGCTCGGTGTCGGGCACCCTGAACTCCGCACGGCTCGCGGCACACCGTCTCGGGGTCCCCGTCCGGCTCGTCGACTCGGCGACCGCCGGGTTCGGCATCGGCTGCTGCGTGTGGGCGGCGGGGGACGCGCTCGCCGGCGGTGCCTCCATCGACGAAGCCGCCTCGGTCGCCGAGTCGATCGCGCCGAGGCTCGGGAACGTCTTCATCGTCGGTTCGCTCGACGTGCTGCGCGCCGGTGGGCGCATCGACATGGCCGAGCCGGCCTGCCCCATCCCGGTCCTCGAGTTCCGCGACGGGGCCGTCGCGGTGGTCGCGCGGGTCGACACGGTGCTCGAGGCGGTCAACACGATGGCCTCCACGGTGGTGGGGTTCGGACGCGGGCTGCGGGTCGCGGTCGGCCACGGCGACCGCTCGACCGAGGCCATCGCCGACGCCCTCGAGTCGGCGGTGGGCGAGACCGCGGTGGTCGACGAGGTGATCCGGTACCGGGTCGGGCCGTCGATCGGCGCCCACACCGGTCCGGGCATGGTGGGCTGCTTCGTGTTCCCGTCGACGCCCTGACCCTCGAGGTCTGCGACGCGGCGCTGTCAGGTGCTCGGCGTCAGGGCTCGCACGGTCCACTCCAGCAGCCAGCTGAGGAAGCCGTACAGCTGGTGTTCGGCGGCGAGCGGGTCGTCGGGATCGAGCTCGTCGGGGTCGTCGTCCTCGCTGACGTCGAGCACCGTGCCCAGCACGAGCCGGACACCGTTCAACGCCTGGGCGAGCGCGAGCACCTGGCTCTCGGCCAGGGGCGGATTGGCCGACAGTGCCGCCAGGACGGTGTCGATGCCGGTGAGGCGGGAAGCGACGAGTTCCTCGCGCATGAACCGCTGGTACTCGGCGTCGTGCTCGGCGTGCTGGCTCTGGTGGTAGGCCGCCGGGAACACCCGCTTCAACGCGGGATGGTCCGAGGGGCCCAGCAGGAGCGACCGCATCTCCTCGAGCAGATGGCCCACCACCTCGCGCTCGCGGTCGTCGATGTTGATCCGGTACCCGTGCTTGGTCCGCTCCACCGGTGGACGGAACTGCCAGCGAGCCATCAGTCGTCCTGCTGCATCGTGGCCCACAGGCCGTGCTCGTGCAGCCGGAACACGTCGAGTTCCGCCTTCTCGCGCGAGCCGTTGCTGACCGCCGCCCGGCCCTTGTGGTGCACGTCGAGCATCAGTTCGGTGGCCTTCTCGAGCGAATAGCCGAACAGCTTCTGCAGCACGAAGGTGACGTAGCTCATCAGGTTGATCGGATCGTTCCAGACGAGCACCACCCACGGCCGATCGGGATCGACCGTCTCGTCGGTCGTCGGTCGCTCGACGACATCGGGGGCGGGTGCCACGGGCATGCAGACAGTTTGCCCGCTGCGCGCCCGATCGGGTCGGCTCCGCCCCGATGGAGAAATCAGGGGGGCCGAGGTCAGCACCGGCCGATGTCCACGCGGGCCGTGGTTCACGGCACCCCGGTTGGTGGCGCTCTCCGGCGCCCCGTACGATGCAGTCCCAATGGCCGTCGGCGCCCGACCCCTCGTTCCCTCCCGGTTGGCGCCGGGTGGCGTCGTGCACGGTTCGACGCGCACGCCCACGACCAAGCTGCAGGGCTACATCGCCCTCGCCAAACTCCGCGTGGTCGAGCTGCTCCTCGTCACCACCGTGCCCACCATGGTGCTGGCCGAGCGTGGCTGGCCGGGCACCTGGCTGGTGATCGTCACGTTGTTCGGCGGCACCCTCGCCGCCGCCGGGGCGAACGCCATCAACATGGTGGTCGACCGCGACATCGACGCGCTCATGGCCCGTACCGCCGGCCGGCCGCTCGTCACCGGTCTCATCACACCCCGAGCGGCGCTCGTCTTCGCGATCGGCCTCGAGGTGCTGGCCTTCGGCGTGCTGTGGTGGGGAGCGAACCTGCTCTCGGCCTGCCTCACCATCAGCGCCACCCTCTTCTACGTGTTCGTGTACACGATCTGGCTGAAGCGCACGAGCCGGCAGAACATCGTGATCGGCGGGGCAGCGGGGGCCGTGCCCGTGCTCGTCGGTTGGTCGGCCGTCACCAACAGCGTCAGCTGGACCGCCGTCGTGCTGTTCGTCCTGATGTTCCTCTGGACCCCCCCGCACTTCTGGGCCCTGGCCATCCGCCACGTCGACGAGTACCGCGCCGCCGGCGTGCCGATGCTGCCGGTCGTCGTGCCGATGGAGCAGGCGATCAGGAGCATGGTCGTGTACACGGCGCTGCTGGTCGTCACCAGCTTCGTCCTCGTGCCGGTGGCCGACCTCGGGTGGATCTACGGCATCACGGCGGTGCTGAGCGGCATCGGGTTCCTCTGGGGCACGATCGACCTCGGACGCCGACCCAGCCCGCAGCGTTCGATGCGGGTGTTCGCCTACTCGATCACCTACGTCTCGGTGCTGTTCGCCGCGATCACCGTCGACGTCCTCGTCCGCTACGGCGTCTGAACACCGCTCGCGCCCCTCGGTCGACCGGCCGGGCCACCAGGACCTTCCCGGTCTGATCCGGACGGTCCGAGACGACGCGTGCACATGATTTCCGCCGCGGACCCGCCCTGTGGGTAATCTCGCTCCAGCAATCCGTCACCACGCGGCCGAACCCTCATGGATCCGGTCGTCCTGATGACAACCGATCAGTTCCCGATCAAGCCAGAGAACAGCACAACAGACACCAGGGCGTCCCGCGCGGCCTGAGACGAATCGAGCTCGTTGCACATGACCACCATCGATCCCCACGTCACCGGAGCAGGTGTCGACCACGTCGACACTCACTCCGGCGAACGCGCCGATGGCCTCCTCGCTTCGGTGGCCGACTGGATCACGACGACCGACCACAAGAAGATCGGTCGCCTCTTCATCGGGAGTTCGCTGCTGCTCCTCCTCGGCGTCGCCGCGCTCGGCGTGTTGCTCGGGATCGAACGCATCGACGCCACCGACGCGATGCTCGACGCCGGGGCGATGCCGCAGGTGTTCTCGCTGTATCGCCTGGTCCTCACCTTCGGCGTGGTCGTGCCGTTCGGTCTCGGTCTCGCGCTCATGATCGTCCCGCTGCAGCTCGGCGCCCGGTCGCTCGCATTCCCGCGGCTCGCGTCCGCCGGTTTCTGGGCGTGGCTGTTCGGCACCGGCATGGTGATCGGCTCGATCATCGCCAACGGCGGCCCCGGCGGCGGCGACGAGCACATGGTCCAGCTCTTCCTCGTCTCGATGGCGCTCGCCGTCGTCGGTCTCACCGCGGCTGCCGGTTCGATCGCGGTGTCGGTCCTCACCACCCGTGCACCCGGCATGAACATGCGTCGGGTGCCCCTGTTCTCCTGGTCGGCCCTCGTGTACGCGCTCGGTCTCGTCCTGGCCCTGCCGGTGCTGTTCGGCGTGCTCGTGCTGCTGTTCGTCGATCACCGCAACGGCCGCAGCACCTTCGGCGGCAACGTCGGCATCGCCGAGTGGCTCCGGGTCTCGGCATCGCTGCCGGCGACGGCGCTGTACGCCGTGCCCGTGTTCGGCCTCCTCCTCGAGACCGTCGCGACCGCCACCCGCAAGCGCCTGCCGATGCGCGGCGCCGGGCTCATCGGCATCGGCCTCGTGGGCACGGCGCTGTTCGCCGGCGTCGCCCAGGTCGATGCCGGCCTGTCGCGAGATCTGGTCGACATGCAGTTCGGTGACGCCCTCCGCGAGATCGTGCCGTACGCGGTGCTCAACCTGCTGCCGCTGCTCGGCGGCGTCGTGGTCCTGCTGGTGTTCCTGCTCGCAGCCGCCGGTCGGCCCCGCATCCAGTCGCCGCTGCTGTTCAGCTTCTTCGGTGCCGGCATGGTGCTCGTCGGCCTCGTCGGCAACGCGATCTACCACGTCGGCGACGCACAGCTGGCCGGCACGGTCTTCGAAGAGGGCACCTGGATCTACGTGAGCTACGGCACCGTGATCGCGCTCCTCGGCGGCGTCGTGTACTGGGGCCCGAAGATCTGGGGTCGTTCGATCGCCGACAAGAAGGTGCTGCCGCTCGCGCTCCTCGGTGTGCTGGCCACGATCCTCGCCTCGCTGCCGTACTACATCGCCGGCTTCGCCGATCAGGCGGGCAACACCGTCGCCTACCCCGACTACAGCGGTCCGTCCGAGCTGTGGAACACCCTCGTGGCCGTCGGTCACGGCCTCATGGCGCTGACGGTGCTCGCCTTCATCGGCCTCGCCCTGCAGTCGTTCACCAAGGGTGAGCGCGCCGGCGACGACCCGTGGGACGGTCAGACGCTCGAGTGGGCGACGTCGTCGCCCGCCCCGGCCGACAACTTCGTCGACGTCCACGTCATCTCCTCGGCCGAGCCGCTGCTCGACCTGAAGCCCGCACGCTCGGAAGGGGCCGCCTGATGTACGCACTGCCCGCTGCACCGCCGCCGGCCCCGCGCCGCCAGCTGTTCGTCGGCACCGCACTCGCCTGTGCGGCCGGAACCACGTTCTTCGGCGGCCTGATCGCGCTGTTCGTGCGTTTCCGCCAGGAGGCGCTGTCGGTCACCGACGGCGAATGGAAGCCGGCAACGGTCAAGGTGCCCGAGGTGCCCACGAACGTGATGCTCATCGCGTTCTTGTTCATCGGCATCTTCGCCCAGTGGGCCGTGTACGCGGCACGCCGCCAGCACAAGGGCGGCACGGCGCTGGCCCTCGGACTGGTCGCCCTGATCGGCATCGCGGTGCTCAACTCGCAGGCGTTCATCTACCGCCAGATGGGGCTCGGGCTCGGCGACGGCACCTACCAGACGATGTTCTACGCGGTCACCGGTGCCTTCGTCGCGCTGCTCATCGTCGGCCTGGTCTTCACGGTCGTCTCGGCCTTCCGCTATCTCGGCGGCCGCACGAGCGAGCGCGAGATCATCTCCGCGCACGCCATGTACTGGTACTTCCTGAGCGCGATGTACGTCGTGCTCTGGTTCGTCGTCTACGTCACGAAGTGATCGGGTAGGGCACGCATGTTCACCACGGGTTCCAAGCTCTTCATCGGCGCCAGCGTCCTGGCCATCGTCGCGGCTGTCGCGTTCGGTGTCAGCTACGACGGTGCCGCCGCCTGGACCGCAGCGATCGGCCTCATCTCGGTCTCGATCGCCCTGCTGTTCCTCATGGCCATCAACTTCTGGGTCCGCGACTCCAACGTCGGCGGCATGGACAGCGACGCGACCACCACCTCGGCCGCCGCCCAGGAACGCCCGAGCAACAGCATGTGGCCGGCGGTCGGCGCGTTCGGCGGCGCCCTCGTCGCCGTCGGCCTGGTCGCCACCCCGGTCGTGTTCAAGGCCGGCATCGTCGTGCTGCTCATCGCGCTGTTCGAGTGGCTCGTCCAGGCGTGGGCCGACCGGGCCTCGTCGGATCGCCGGTTCAACGCCTCGGTGCGCGGTCGGATCATGCACCCGCTCGAGTTCCCGGTGCTCGGCGCCGTGGGCCTCACGGTGATCATCTACTCGTTCTCGCGGATCATGCTCTTCCTGTCGAAGGAGTCCGGTCCTGCGGTCTTCATCATCGTTGCGTCGCTGATCACGCTCGGCGGGTTCCTGTTCGCGAGCCGCCCGACCGTGAAGACGAGCGTCATCGCCGGCATCTGCACGATCGGCACGCTCGGTCTGGTCAGCACCGGCGCCGTCATGGCCATCGACGGCGAGCGCAGCATGCACGAGTACCCCACGGTGAGCACCGAGCCGGCGGTCTGCGCGAGCAACGAGGAGACCGAGGTCGACGAGAAGGGCTCGCAAGGGGTCGCAGCGAAGAGCAACGTCGCCGCGACGATCATCTTCAACGCCGACGGCGAGCTCTACGGCCAGCAGGTCGGCATGGGCGAGTACAGCCGCACCGTCACGCTCCAGCGCAGCAACCCGTCGCAGATCATGTTCCGCAACCTGAGCGACGAGACCGTTCGCCTCACGGCCAACATGGGTGCGTTCGAGGTCGACGTGAACGGGACGAAGGTCACCGAGAAGCCCGTCACCTGCACCACACTCGTCAAGCCCGACGGCCGTCAGATGATGACCCTCGTCTTCCCCAAGTCGAGCCCGCCCAACGGTGCATCCCTCGAGCCCTACACCTTCGTGGTGCCGGGTGTCGATGCGGCGACCGTCGAGATCGTGGTGCCGTGAGTCATGACGCTGCGAAACAACAACCTGGCTACCGTGAGGAACGTGCCGCACATGACCCGTCGTAGGACAAGTCGTCGCAGAGCGCTCGTGCTCGGTCTCACCGCTGCCTCCGCAGCCGTGTTGGCCGGCTGCGCGAAGGATGCGCCCCAGGACACCTGGCAGCCCAAGGGTGAGAACGCCCAGAAGATCCACGATCTGCAATGGCCGGTGTTCCTCGTGGCCGGCATCGTCGGCGTCATCGTCATGGTGGCGGTCGGCTACGCCGTCGTGCGCTTCCGCGACAAGGGCCAGCCGATGCCCGAGCAGAGCCACGGCAAGCCGGCGCTCGAGATCGCCCTCACGATCCTGCCCGCCCTCATCCTCGTGGGCGTCGGCATCCCGACGGTCAGCACGATCTTCGACCTCGCCGACACCAGCGACACCGAGTGCATCGTCAACGTCACCGGTCAGCAGTGGTGGTGGGAATACGACTACCCGGCCCAGGAGGGCTGCGGTGGCATCTCCGATCCGATCGTCACCAGCGGTCAGCTCGTCATCCCCGCGAACACCAACGTGCTGCTCCGGCTCACGAGCCGTGACGTGATCCACTCGTTCTGGATCCCTGCCCTCAACGGCAAGAAGGACACCGTGCCCGGCCGTGTGCACACGCTGCGCATGCAGGCCAACCAGCCCGGCATCTACGCCGGTCAGTGCACCGAGTTCTGCGGTCTGAGCCACGCCAACATGAAGATGGAGGCCGTCGCGCTGAACCCCGACGACTTCCAGACCTGGGTCGCCAACCAGCTCGAGTCCTACGTGGCGCCCGAGGCCGGCTCGCAGGCCGCGCTCGGTGAGGCGGCGTTCACCGCCAACTGCGCCTACTGCCACCAGGTCAACGGCCTGAGCTCCACGGCGCCCGACGGCACCGTCACCCCGGTGCTCGCCAACCCCGACCAGTTCGTGGTCTCGGGATCAGCGCCCAACCTCACCCATCTGATGACCCGCAACACCTTCGCCGGTGCCACGTGGGACCTCCTCACCGACGAGTGCCGCGATCGTGTGTGGAACGCGTCGCCCGAGGAGTTCGGTGCGCTCTACCTGCAGGGCGTGACGGCCGAGTGCCTCAACGCCGTCGACCTGCGTGAGTGGATCCGCAACGCACCGGCCAAGAAGCCGATGTACGCGAGCGACGCCCAGAAGGCCAACAGCGGCGGCAAGGTCCGCGGCATGCCGGCCCTCGGCCTCAACGAGACCCAGATCGACCAGATCATCGCCTATCTCCTCGAGCGGAACTGACGGGAGCACCCCAGATGGCCATCATCGAACGACCCAGCACGCCGGCACTCGCCGGATCAGGTGCACCTGCAGTCGTCACCCCGTCCCAGGCGTACGGCGTCCTCAAGCGTCCGGTCTCCACGACCGGGTGGCGCTCGTGGGTGTTCACCGTCGACCACAAGAAGCTCGGCATCATGTACGGCGTCGTCGCGATGTTCTTCTTCCTCGTGGGCGGCGTCGAGGCACTGCTGATCCGTCTCCAGCTCGCCGGGCCCGAGGGCACGGTGCTGAGCGCCGGTCTGTACAACGAGATGTTCACGATGCACGCCACCACCATGGTGTTCCTCTTCGTGATGCCGATGGCGGCGGCGTTCGCCAACTACCTCGTGCCGCTCCAGATCGGTGCCCGCGACGTGGCGTTCCCCCGCATCAACGCGTTCGGCTTCTGGTGCTTCCTCGCCGGCGGTCTGTTCCTCAACACCTCGTGGCTCCTCGGCGGTGCGGCCGACGGCGGATGGTTCATGTACCAGCCGAACGCCAACGCACTGTTCTCGCCCAGCCACGGCGTCGACTTCTGGGGCCTCGGCCTGCAGATCACGGGTATCGCCTCGTTGACGGGTGCGATCAACCTGATCGTCACGATCCTCAACATGCGTGCCCCGGGCATGACGTTGATGAAGATGCCGATCTTCACGTGGATGATCCTGGTGATCCAGTTCCTCCTCGTGTTCGCCATCCCGGTCATCACCGTGGCGCTGTTCCTGCTCATGTTCCAGCGTGAGTTCGGCGCCACGTTCTTCGACGTCTCCGCCGGTGCCGACCCCCTGCTCTGGCAACACCTGTTCTGGATCTTCGGTCATCCCGAGGTGTACATCCTCGTCTTGCCCGGCTTCGGCATCGTCAGCGAGGTGCTGCCGGTGTTCAGCCGCAAGCCGCTGTTCGGGTACCGCTTCGTGGTGTTCTCGGGTGCGGCCATCGGCTTCGTCGGCTGGGGTGTGTGGGCACACCACATGTTCGCCAGCGGCCTCGGCCCGGTCAGCGTCGCTGTGTTCTCGGTGGCCACCATGCTCATCGCCATCCCCACCGGTGTGAAGATCGTGAACTGGACCCTCACCATGTGGGGCGGCAAGATCTGGTTCACCACGTCGATGCTGTTCGCGATCGGCCTCGTCGTCGAGTTCACGATCGGTGGCCTCTCGGGCGTCACCCATGCCGTGGCACCCAGCGACACGCAGCAGACCGACACCTACTACATCGTCGCCCACTTCCACTACACGATCTTCGGCGGCGCCGTCCTCGGCCTGTTCGCCGGGTTCTACTACTGGTGGCCGAAGATGTTCGGCAAGATGCTCAGCGAGCGCCTCGGCAAGTGGAACTTCTGGCTGATGATCATCGGCATGAACCTGACCTTCGGCCCGATGCACATCATCGGTCTGCAGGGCCAGCCGCGCCGCATGATGAACTGGACCGAGGCTCGAGCGGGTGAAGGCTTCTTCAACCTCGGCTTCTGGAACCGGGTCGCCTCCGTCGGTTCGTTCGTCATCGCCATCGGCGTCGCGGTGTTCCTGCTGAACGTGTGGCAGACGCACAAGAAGTCCTCCAAGACGCCGAAGGCCCCGCTCGACCCGTGGGATGCCCGCAGCCTGGAATGGATGACCGCGAGCCCGCCGAAGGAACACAACTTCGACGCGATCCCGACGGTGCATGCACTCGACGAGTTCTTCCACCGCAAGTACGAGGTCGACCACGACACCGGTGAGGTGCGCAAGGTCGCCACCGGCGAGGAGATCCTCGCTGCGGAAGAGGCCAAGGCCGACAAGCACATCCACCTGCCGTCGCCGTCGTACTGGCCGATCATCCTCGCCTTCGCCCTGCCGCTCATGGGGTACGGCGTGATCTACAACCGCTTGCTGATCGTCGCCGGCGGCCTCGTGGTCCTGCTGGCGATGTTCGGGTGGGCACTCGAGCCGTCGGTGGCCGACGATTCGGACTACGACCCGCCGGCCGACGGTGGCGGGAGCAACAAGGAGTTGGCGACCATTGGCTGACATCGCTGTCCACGAACCCGTGTCCGACGATCATGGCGGGCATGAAGGCCACGGTGGTCATGACGACCATGCGGACCACGGGGCACACCACACCTCGACGGGTCTGAGCAACAACAAGATGGCGATGTGGCTGTTCCTCGGCAGCGAGTGCCTGCTGTTCGGCGGTCTCATCTCCACCTACATGCTCTACCGAGGTCGTCACCCAGCCGATCTCGGGCCTGACCAGATCTTCGACATCCCGTTCACGTCGGTGTCGAGCTTCGTCCTGCTCATGAGCTCGCTCACCATGGTGCTCGCCGTGTCGGCGGCCGCTCAGAAGGACGACCGCCGCACCAATCTGTGGTTGACGGTCACCGCACTCCTCGGCGCCACCTTCGTCGGCGGTCAGGTGTACGAGTTCACCAGCTTCTACCGGGAGGGCCTGGGCTTCACGTCCAGCCTCTTCAGCTCGAGCTTCTACACCCTCACCGGCTTCCACGGTGTGCACGTCACCGTCGGCATCATCATGCTGATGGCCCTCGTGGGCATCAACAAGCGCAGCAGCGTGCCCGGCGACAAGGCCGAAGTGGTCGAGCTCGTCGGTCTCTACTGGCACTTCGTCGACGTGGTGTGGATCATCATCTTCACACTCGTCTACCTGATCCCGTCCTGAGCGAGGCCGACATGAGCACCACCGCAGACCACGTCGAGCACGGCGATCACGCTGACCACGGCGATCACGTTGATCACGCTCACGAGCCACACGTCCACGAGCACAAGCCCGACAGCTACTACGTCAAGGTCGCGCTGATCCTCGCCGCGATCACGGCGTTGGAGACCTCGACCTACTGGGTCGACTTCGGGGCGTTCTTCCTGCCCACGTTGCTGATCCTGATGGCGATCAAGTTCGTCATGGTGGCCTCGCTGTTCATGCACCTCAAGGGCGACGACAAGATCTTCAGCTACCTGTTCTACACAGGCCTGATCTTGGCGATCCTCGTGTACATGGCGTTCCTCGCCACGTTCCGCTTCTTCAGCCCCACCTGATCCGCACGCGCTGACCCCCCTCAGCTGACCCTCGGAGGCGACGACCGTGTTCGCCGACATCACCAGTTCACACCTCGTCCTCGCCGGCACCGAAGCGACCGCTTCCGGCGCGTACGCCGACCCATGGGCGTTCCAGGCCCATCCCGAGGTCTGGGTGCTCGTCGCGTTCTTCATCGGGGCGTACGTGTACATGGCCCGGGTGATCGGACCGCGAGCGGTCCCCGCCGGACAGGCACCGGTGTCCGGGCGCCAGATCGCCTCCTTCGCGGGTGCGGTCGGCCTGTTCTGGTTCGCCGCCGACTGGCCGGTCCACGACATCGGGGAGAACTACCTCTACTCGGTGCACATGTTCCAGCACATGGTGTTCAGCTACTTCGTACCACCGCTCGCGCTGATGTCGATCCCCACGTGGATGGCTCGCACGGTGATCGGCGATGGACGCGCATACCGGGTGTTCCGCTTCCTCACGTCGCCGGTGATCGCCGGGGTGCTGTTCAACGTGGTCGTCATGGTGCTGCACATCCCGGGGATGGTGAACGCGTCGACCGAGAACGGTCCGCTCCACTACACGCTGCACCTGCTCGTCGTCACGACGGCGTTGCTGATGTGGTGCCCGGTGATCGGCCCGTTCGAAGAACTGCGGATCAATCACCTGGGCAAGTGCATCTACCTGTTCCTGATGAGCGTGGTGCCCACGGTGCCGGCCGGATGGCTCACCTTCGCCGAGGGCACCGTCTACAAGCACTACAACACGCCGGTGCGGGTGTGGGGCCTCAGCCCCACCGACGATCAGCAGATCGCCGGAGCGATGATGAAGATCGGCGGCGGCATGTTCCTCTGGTCGATCGTCGTGTACCTGTTCTTCAAGCGCTTCTCACGCAACTTCGAGCAGGACAACACCTACGTGCGGGATCGCCAGATCCCGGCTGCGGAGATCACCGGCCATGACGAGTCGACGCTCACCTACGCCGACGTGACGGCTGCGTTCGCGCGCAACGATCCACCGTCGCCCACCAGTACACCGGCGCCGAACGAGCACTGACCCCTGCCACGGTGGGGCGCACTCAGTGGTAGGTCGACGTCAGCGATGACCGTCGAAGCGGAACAACCGTCGCGCGACGAGCGGCGTGATCACCGCCCAGCCGGCCAGCACGGCCCAACTGGTCCCGGGACGTGAGCCTGCGTCGGCCAGCGTCTCACGTAAGACGTCGGCCAGTGCGCCGGACGGCAGCGCTCGGGCCACCGCCTGCATCGGCGACGGAAGCTCCTCGAACGGGATCACCATGCCACCGAGCAGGAGCAGGACGAGGTACAGGCCGTTCTGTGCGGCGAGGTTGATCTCGCCGCGGAGGCGACCGGCCAGCGTGAGGCCGATGCCGGCGAAGGCCACGGTGCCGAGCACGACGGCGCCGGCCGCGGCCGGCCACTGCGGCGAGGGTGGGCTCCAACCGAGCGCGTACGCGACCGGCACCAGGACGGCGAACTGCACCAGCTCGACGGCGACGACGCCGACGATCTTGGCCGCGATCAGGTTGCCGCGACCGAGGGGCGTCGCGCCGAGCCGCTTCAGCACCTGATACATGCGTTCGAACCCGGTGCCGATGCCGAGGCTCACCATCGCCGTGCTCATCACCGCCAGGGCGAGCACACCCGGGGCGAGGAAGTCGACCGGATCGTCGGTGCCCGTGGGGAGCACGTCGACGAGGCTGAAGAACACCAGCAGCATCACCGGGATGCCGAGGGTGAGCAGCAGCTGCTCGCCGTTGCGGCTCACGAGCTGCAGCTCGGTGCGGACCTGGCTGCGGAGGCGGCTCATCGGGCACCGCCGGTCGTGTCGCTGTTCGTGTCGCCAGCAGGGCCGTCGGCGTGGTCGGCAGCAGCCGATGTCAACCGACGGAAGACGTCCTCGAGCCGTTGCGCACCGGCGCGGAGGTCGATCAACGGGTGACCGTGTGTGCCGAGCCATCCGCTGAGCCGGGCGACCACCTGCGGGTCGGACGCGACTCGGACGAGGTACTCGCCGTCACCGAGCGACACCGCGGTGAGCCCGGTCTCGGCGCCGAGGGAGCCGAGGTCGAGACCGCTCGAGCTGCGGAAGCGGATCTCGTCGTGTCCGTGGCGCAGCTCGTCGAGCGTTCCGTCGGCGATCACCTCGCCACGGTCGAAGATCACGACGCGGTCGGCGAGGCGTTCGGCCTCGTCGAGTTCGTGGGTGGCGAGGACGACGGCGCAGCCACCGTCGGCGAGGTCGCGCACGATCGCCCGGATCGTGTCGCGGCCGAGCACGTCGACACCCGAGGTCGGTTCGTCGAGGAACGCCACGTCGGGTCGCGCG
>JAPLAA010000051.1 GCA_026393475.1 Actinomycetota bacterium | reverse complement strand
GGCAGCCTGTGGGTGACCGAGTCGGGCGACTGCGTCGCCGGGCGCGGTTGCATCACCAGGGTGTTCGGGCCGAGCGCAACACCGAGCACCACGTCGTTCGCGGATCCCACCATCATCGAGCCGCAGGGGATCACCACCGGACCCGACGGTGCCCTGTGGTTCACCAACGAGAACACCGTTGCCGGGACGCATTCGGTCGGGCGGCGGCTTCCCACCGGCGGTGCCGTCTCCAGCTTCCCCGTCACATTGCCGTCGGGCGGGCGGCTGAACGCCATCACCGCGGGCCCCGACGGGAACCTGTGGTTCACGAACCAGGGCACGGGTCCGACCTTCTCGAACAGTTCGATCGGCCGGATCACGCCCGCCGGCGCCGTCACGCTGTTCACCGATCCACTGATCGTCAACCCGCAGGGCATCACCACCGGACCGGACGGCAACCTGTGGTTCACGAACCTCGCCGGCAACTCGATCGGCCGGATCACCACGAGCGGAGCCGTCGTCCGTTTCACCGACCCCAGCATCTCGGGCCCGGTCGACATCGTCAGCGCTGCCGATGGGGCCCTCTGGTTCACCAACTCGATCGGCAACTCGATCGGCCGGATCACCGCCGCGGGAGCGGCCACGAGCTACACCGATGCCAGCGTGAATCGGCCGTGGGCCATCACCGCCGGCCCCGGCGGCGACCTGTTCTTCACCAACCGGACGAGTGCCTCGATCGGGCGGGTCGACCTGCCGAGCTACACGGTCAACAGCACCCTCGATGACCCCGACGTCACCCCGGGTGACGACCTGTGCCTCACCACGACCGGCTCGTGCACCCTGCGCGCCGCGATCCAGGAGTCGAACGCGCACGCGGGTCGCGACCTGATCACGTTCGACATCGCCGGCCCGGGCGAGGCACCGGTCGGCTTCGGCGAGGCCTCCCCGCACATCATCCGGGTCGTCCAGCAGGACCCGCAGATCCCCGGCTACGTCGGCCTGCCGCTGATCACCGATCCGGTCACCATCGACGGCTTCACCCAACCGGGCTCGTACCGCAACAACCTGATCAAGGACGACAACGCCGTCCGTCGGATCCGGATCCAGAACGGCATGACGGGCGCGGCGCTCGACCCGTTCAACCCGCCGGCGCTGCCCGTCGGCAACCAGCGCTGGCCGATGGGACTCGGCATCGGTGCCACGGCGCCTGCGACGGAGGTGCGCGGGCTCGCGGTCGCGGGCTTCTCGTACAACTCCTTCGTCGGCCAGGCCGGCATCGACATGTACGTCGCCGGCGCCAACTCGAAGCTCGAGGGGATGACGTTCTCGCAGTCCCCGGCGGCGCTCTTCGTCGACACGACGGCGACCGGCACCACGATCGGCGGCGCCAGGCCCGACGCGCACAACACGTTCTTCGGCAACGGTGCCAACGCGAACCTCAACGCCGACGACCTCACGTTCAGCGGCAACTCGGTCCTGGCCGGCTGGGACATCAGCATCAAGCTCAACGACATGGCGAACGCGCTCATCGGCGGCACGGCGCCCGGCGCGGGCAACATCTTCTACGACTACTCCGGCGGCGCCGGCGAGTGCACGATCAACGAGACCTTCTTCTCCTCGTCGGGCACACGGATCCTCGGCAACACCTTCGGGTTGCTTCCCGACGGCGTGACCCCCGACTCGGCCGGCCCGCGTACCTGCACGGTCCTGTTGCGCGGCAGCGGCGCGGTCGTCGGTGACGGCACGGCGGCGGGCCGCAACGTGTTTGCCGCCACTCGTGGGAGCAGTGCTCTGACACCGGGCACGCTGTCGTTCTACGGGGCGAACACCGTCGTGCGCGGCAACTCCTTCGGTACCGACGTCACCGGCACCGTGGCGGTGCCGAACAACTCGGCCGCCATCTACGTCGGCAGCACTCCGTCGCAGATCGGCGGCAACGCCCCGGGCGACGGCAACCTGATCGCCAACGGCACGCAGGGCGTCGTCGTGGGCACCGGTCGATTCGGCGCACGGATCGTCGGCAACAGCATCTACGACAACGGCGATGCCGGTATCACCCTGGAGGCAGGCTCGAACAACAGCCAGGAGTCGCCCGCGCTGAGCCGTGCCTTCCTGAACGGCACCGACCTCGAGGTCGATCTGTCGGTCGCCGACAGCGCGCCCCTGTCGGCCTATCCCGTGCAGGTCGACGTCTTCGTCGCCGACAGCGCGGTCAGCGGCGAAGGCAAGACGTTCGTCGGTCGCGTCAGCGTCGCCGCCCCGAGCGCGACATCGGCAGTGCTGACGAACGCAGCCGCGCTCGGCGCCGGCATCGGCGACTTCGTCGTCGCGACTGCGACCGACGCCGCCGGCAACACGTCGGTGTTCTCCGCCCCGTTCGTGATCGCCGGCTCGCCGGCCTCGCTCTCGCTCTCGTTCGGCGTTGCGACCGGGTCGCCGAGCACCGTGAACATCGCGCCGACCGGCGTTCGTGTCGCCGACCTCGACCGGACCGCCATCGCGGGCGCCGGCGGCGCCGGTGCGATCGCGTCGTCGTCGATCACCGCCATCGGGCCCGAGGACACCGCGCTCGCCGAGATCTCGATCGGCAGCACGCCGCTGCGTGCCGTGGTGCTGAACTCCGCACCGCTGCGCGCCGTGTCGTTGGTGGACATCGTGGTCAATCCTCCCGGCGGTGGTGGTTGGACCACGCTGCTCGCGGGCACGCCACTCGAGAACGTGCCGCTCGTGAACCTCACCTTCGGCGACGCGCTCTCGAACTCAGTGGTGGAGGGCAAGATCGCCGCGCTGCCGTTGCGAGCGGTGGAGGTGGAGGGAACGCCGCTGCGCGCCGTGCCGCTCGCTGCGATCGTGCTGGGATCCACGCCGCTGCGCGGTGTCCCGCTTCGTGGCGTGGCGCAGGGTGGGCCGAACGCGTGGTGCGCGGTCATCGCCTCGCTCCTCGCGCCCGGGCAGACCTGTGAGCAGGCACTCGACACGCTGAACCTGATGGAGGTGGCCCTGCGCGGTGCGCCGCTGCGGGGTGTCGATCTGTCGTCGATCCCGCTGCGCGGCGTGGATCTCGCCGGCACGCCGCTGCGCGGCGTGACGTTGAGCAAGGTCGACCTGGATGCGAGCCCGTTGCGTGGCGTGCCGTTGCGCGGGGTCGACCTGAACGCCGCCGATCTGGCCGGTGTGCCGTTGCGCGCCGTGCCGTTGCGCGGTGTGCCCCTGCGCGGCGTGCCCCTCCGGGCCGTCGACCTGCAGACCGCGCCGCTCCGAGGCGTGGGGACGGACCTCCAACTCCAGTCGAGCCCGCTGCGTGGCGTGTTGGTCGAGGGCCTGTCCGTCGACGGCGCACCCTTGCGTGGTGTGCCGCTCCGCGGCGTGCCGTTGCGTGGCGTCGATCTCGAGACGAGCCCGTTGCGTGGCGTGCCGTTGCGCGGTGTGCCGTTGCGTGGCGTGCCCTTGAACGCCATCAACCTCGAGACGAGCCCGTTGCGCGGGGTGCCGTTACGCGGTGTCGACCTCGTCGGCTCGCAGCTCGCCGCTGTCCCGCTGCGCGGTGTCGACCTCGCCCAGTCGCCGCTCCGCGGTGTCCCCCTCCGTGGTGTCCCGCTCCGTGGGGTGCCGTTGCGTGGCGTGCCCGTCAACGCACTGACCCTCGGGACGACGCCGTTGCGTGGCGTACCGCTGCGCGGTGTCGACATCCTCAGCTCGCCGCTGCGTGGCGTGCCGCTGCGTGGCGTACCGCTGCGCGGTGTCGACGTGCCCGGATCGATCAACTGTGCGCTCGTCGACTGCGTGAAGGGCACGCTCGGCGATGCGCTGCTGGCCGGCGCCGTGCCGTCCACGTTCACACTCGGCGACATCATCGACGCGACGGCGGGCATCCGGCTGTCCGACATCGCCCCGTACTTCCGCGACTACTCCGTCGCCCAGGTGGAGGCCGCGCTGGCCAACAGCACGCTGACGTTCGGCGATCTGGTGACCCTCGACGACATGGTGCTGGGCGATCTGCCGCTCGACCGCCCCGAGTTCGCGACGCTCGTGCTCGGCGACCTCGGCGACGCGCTGTCGCGGGCAACGCTCGGCGACCTGATCGGGGCCGAGAAGCCTGCGGGCGGCCGCTACACCGAGATCGAGCTGCAGTCGATCCTGAACGGCTGGACGTTCACGATCGGCGATCTCACCGACCCCGGCAACCTGACGATGGGCGACCTGTTCGACGCTGCGACCAGCCCGGTCCATCTGTCCGACCTCGGCTCGTTGCTCGACTACCTGAACGTCGACCAGCTCGATGCGCTCGTGCCTGGTCTGCGTGAGCAGGTCCATGCGATGACCCAGACCCTGGGCGACCTCACCCCCCAGCAGCTCGGCCGGATGACGCTCGGCGATCTCGGTGCAGCTGCCGGTGACGTCACGATCGGCACCGTGCTCGCCGGCCTCGGAGGGCTGCTCGACCAGTACACGCTCGGCGACCTCCTCCTCGCGCTCGTCGATCCCGGTTCGCTCGCCTACGGCGGCGTGGAGTTCGACAGCTTCGACGAGAAGACCCTGCCGCCCGGCACCGTCGGCGCCGCCACGTTCGATGCAGCGTTCACCCTCGGGGGCGGCGGTGTGCGGAACGTGACCGTGGAGGTGGCGCTGCCCTCGTCGGCCACGTACGTGCCGGGCTCCGCGACCGTCGGTGCCGTCCCACAGGAACCCACCCAGGTCGGTCGGACACTGGTGTGGCAGCTCGTCGCGAACGGCGGAGCTACCCCGGTCCCGGTCCGATTCGACGTGCTGCCCGCCTTGCGGCTCGGCCCGACGACGCTGACCGCCACCGCGCGGGTGCTCGGCACCGACGTCTCGGCCACCTCGACGGCCACGATCACCGTGGCCGAGGGCACCGAGCCGAACGACTTCCGACTCGTCACCGGCTCCACGACGGTGCGCGAGACGACCCGCGCCGTGGAGGACGTCGCGTACCTCACCTACATCCCCACCGCGACCGACATCGACGTGTACGAGATCACGCTCGCCGAGAACGATCGACTGGTCGCCCAGCTCTCGAACCTCGACGCCGACCTCGACCTGGTGGTGTGGGGCCGCCCGGTGAACGCCGCGGTTTCCGCCGCGCTGAGCCCCGTGAGCGCCGAGGCGCCACTGGTGCCGATCACCGACCCCGACGCCGACGGCGCCGACGCAGCGGTGATCGACGACTTCGTCCGCCTCGACGCCCTCGATCCGAGCGTGCGGCTCATCGCGTCGTCGAACACGTCGGGGACCTCCGACGAGACGATCTCCACCGACCGCCTACCGGCCGGCACCTACTTCGTGCAGGTGTACGGCGCGAACGGCGCCACCAACGCGGCGCCGGCATCGCTCCAGCTCAAGATCCGGCCCGGCGACGCGCTCCCGCCGTGTCGGGCGACGGGCCCGCTCTCGCCACGCGTCGGGACACCGTCGGCACCGACCATCCCCTCGTCGGCGAACACGCTCATCCTGACCAACGAGACGCGCATGCAGCAGTTGCACACCGCGACCGCGCGAGCGAACGTCACGGCGGCCACGAACCGCCTCACCGCCTACCTCGCAGCGAACCCGCAACTCGGCGTGAACCCCGTGGTCGTCCCCGTCGACGCCTACCAGGCCGTGCGTGACGCATACGACAGGTGGGACACCGCACCGGGGTCGTGTGACCCCGACGCGGCCAACGCCGTCGTCGCGGCGATCAACTCGAGCATCATCGACCCCTCCCGCAACCAGTTCCAGCACATCGTGATCCTCGGCGGCGACGATCTGATCCCGATGGCCCGGATCGCCGACGGCACCACCGTCGCCAACGAGTACGACTTCCGCAACGAGTTCGACGGCATCCTCGCCGGCGGGACCGGTGCCGGTCGGAACGCGGTCTCGGCCCCCTTCTGGGAGAGCATGATCCGCTCCGACGAGCCCTACGGCGACGCCGCGGCCCGTCGATCGGGCGACGGCTACCTGTACGTCAGCGATGCGGCGCTCGGACGCGTGGTCGAGACGCCGGCGGAGATCGTCGACGCCCTCGACACGTTCGTCCGCTTCGGCGGCAACCTGTCGATCGAGACCGCCACCGTGCTGGGCTACGACTTCCTGTCCGACGGCTCGGAAGAGGTGGCCGACGAACTCGCAGCAGCGCGCCTGCCGGTCGACCGCGTGCTCGCCAGCGGCCGGGTCGCCCCCGGTGGACGAGCGTGGGACAAGACCGACGCCACGACCGAACTCCGGCAGGCGGGCACCCGCGCACTCGTGTCGCTCAACGCGCACTTCGACTACTACCGGGCGCTGCCCGCAGTGGGCGATCAGGTCCCCGGCTTCACGGACAACCTGATCGCGACGGAAGTCGAGACGGCGCTCGGACCCGATGCGCTCGAGCAGTCGCTCGTGTTCTCGATGGGCTGTCACTCGGGGCTGTCGGTGAGCGACGTGTTGGTCGGAGCGCCCAACGCCGACTGGGCCCAGACCCTCGGCCGCGGAGGTTCGCTGTTCGTCGGCAACACCGGCTTCGGCTATGGCGACACCGAGACGGTGGCCTACACCGAGGAGCTGATGCGGCTGTTCGCCGACCGGGTCACCTCGCCGTTCGCCCTGCCACTCGGCCCGAGCAGCAGTTCGAGCACGGTCGGCCAGGCGCTGACGTGGGCCAAGAACGACTTCGTCGCCGGCCTGCAGAGCTACAGCGTCTACGACAAGAAGGCCGTCATGGAGTCGACCTTCTACGGCCTGCCGTTCTACCGGGTGGGCCTGACCCCCGAGGCGCTGCCGCCGACGCCCACCCGCACCGCCGGGCTCGACGGGACGGGCACCAGCACCAGCAGGGTGCTGGCCACCCCGACCAACGCCACCGTCACCACACCGTCGGGGTCGTATCCGGCAAACGTCGACGCTTCCGGCAACGAACTCGTGATCGTCGCACCGGGTCGTCCGATCCAGCCGCGCCTCGTCCAGGACGTCTCCGTGGTGTCACCGACCGATCCCCGGACCCTGAATCAGGTCGCCCACGGTGCGATCGTCGAGGACATGACCTCGGTGTACACCGGGGTCGCCGATCCGGTGATCGCCACACCCGTGTTCGATGCCAGTGCCAGCCGACCCGAGCCCGACGCCGGTGACGTGGCCTTCCCGACCAAGCCGCTCGAGATCACCACGTCGACCGGCCCGTCGGGGCAACGTCAGCAACTGGTGTTGGCCACCGGCCAGTACCGCTCCGACACCGGCGTGCAGCGACTCGACAGCAACCTCGACGTGGTCGTGTACTACGCCGGCCCGGCGGTCACCGACTTCACGGCACCGACGATCGGTGCCGTCGACTCGCAACTCGTCGGCGGGCGGCTCGCGATCAGCACCACCGTCACCGACGCAGCGTCCCGCATCGACCGGGTGTTCGTGCTGGTCGCCCAGAACCCGGGCTTCGGGCAGGCCGAGTGGACGGGCGTCGATCTCGTCCGCAGCGGCACGACCGATCGCTGGACGGGCTCGCTCGTCCTCGCGCCCACGACGACCGACGTCGAGTTCATCGTCCAGGCCAAGGACAACGCAGGCAACGTCGGCTTCGCGACCAACAAGGCCCGCAACTTCGACGTCGACCGGCCGGTCGCGCCACCCGTGCCGCCGACGCCGCCGGCACAGGTGCTGACCGCTGCTCCGTCGAGCTCCCCCGGCGCGACGGGTGTCTACGGCGACACCGTCGAGATCGTCGTCGCCAGCACTGCCGCGGCCACCTACTCCATCGACGGAGCCCCGTCTCGGCCGGTGCCGGCCTCGGGTCGTTTCCCGATCACCGGTGAGGGCTTCCACACCTGGGAGGTGACCGTGCCGTCCGGCTACGCCATCGCCGGCTCGGTCCTGCTCGACACCTCGGCGCCCGTGGTCGCCGCCGATCGCGCCTCCGGTGCGGTGCGGGCCAACACGGCCGTCACACTGACCGCTGGCGACGCCGGTGCCGGCGTGGCCTCCATCACCTACAGCGCGACCGGCGCGAACACGATCGCGGGCACGACCGTGAACGCAACGAGTGCATCGCTGGTGCTCGCCGCGTCCGGAGCCACCACGGTCACCGTGGTCGCCACCGATGCGGTCGGCAACACCAGTGCTCCGCGGACGTTCACCTACAACGTCGACGGGGCCGCCCCGGTGGTGACCGGCACCCTGTCGACGCCGGCGAATGCGGCCGGCTGGCATCGCCAGCCCTTCCAGATCACCTGGACCACCGATGACCCACTCGCGACGACTCCGCCGGCCACGTCCGTCACCACCGAGGGCGCCGCACGCGTGATCACCTCGGCGCCGTCGTGCGACACCGCGGGCAACTGCGCCACGGGCTCGGTGACGGTGAACCTCGACCTGTCGGCACCCGGCGCGACCATCGCCACCGACCTGGCCGGCAACGGAGAGGACTGGAACAACACACCGGTCACCGTGCGAGTGACGTGCGGCCCCGACCTGTCGGGCGTGGTGTGTCCGGCCCCGGTCGTCGTCTCGACCGACGGCGCCGGCCAGACGATGTCGGTGTCGGTCGTGGATGCGGCCGACAACGTGACGTCGCTCGTGTCCCGCGTCATCAACATCGACCGGGTCGCGCCCACCGTCACGTGGACCGCACCTCCCAACGGCGCGACGGTGTCAGGGGCCACGTATGTGCGCCCCACGTGCACCGTCAGCGATGTGTTGAGCGGCACCGATGGTGTCTGCACGGTCAGCATCCCGCCACCCGTCACGACCACACCGGGCCGGGCCATCTACACGGCGACGGCGATCGGCTCTGACAAGGCCGGCAACGAGACCCGGCTCACCTCCACCTACACCGTGCTCACCGACGAGCGCGGCCCTGACGTCGACGTCGTCGCAACGCCGGTGGCGAATGCCGCTGGATGGTGGAGGACGAGCGTGACGTACACCTTCGTCTGCACCGATCCCACCGGCGTCGCCTCGTGCCCCGCTCCCCGTACGGTGTCGGCGCAGGGTGCGAACCAGTCGTTCACCGTCACGGCGACCGACCTGGCCGGCAACAGCACGCCGATCACGGTGTCGGCGATCAACGTCGACCTCACGGCTCCGACGCTCACGATCACGTCGCCCACCTCCGTCGGCCCGCTCGACACGGTGACCATCACGTGTGCGGCGAGCGACGCCTTGTCAGGTATCGCCACGTCGTCGTGCGTCGACCGCACGTTCGCAGCGTCGACGCTCACGCCGGGTGCCAACATCTTCACGTTCTCGGCGACCGATGTCGCCGGCAACGTGACCACGACTACGCGCACCGTCACGCTGGTCGTCCCCCCGAACGCGGCCCCGACCGTCGTGGCCGACATGGGGGTCGCGGGGCTGAACGAGATCGGGTTCCAGACCAACATCGTGGTGATCAACGGATCGTTCTCCGATCCCGCCGGCCCGGGGCCGTACACGGCCTCGGTCCGCTGGGTGGCCGGTGGTGCGTTCACGCCCTTGGTGCTGAACAACGGCAGCGAGTTCGTCGCGGCGTTCATCTACGGCTCGGCCGGCACCCGCACCGTCACCGTTCGCATCTGTGATGCGGGTGGTGCGTGTGGCACCGACGACGTGGTCGTGCGCACGAGCGTGACCCAGCGGATCACCCCGGTCAGGCAGTGCGTGGTGGACCGCGGTGCGAGCGCATCGCCCCGCTACCAGGCACGATGGGGCTACGACAATCCGGCACCGTTCGCCATCGCGGTGCCGTCGATTCCGATCCTCGAGAACACGTTCACGTCTGCGCCCTTCCTGAGGGGTCAGCCGCAGATCCTGCGCCCGGGCGCGCAGCGAGGGGTGTTCACGACCACGTTCTCCTCGGGTACCTCCAGTTGGCGCATCAACGGCAACACCGCATCGGCGAGCAGCACCAGCCCGCGCTGCTGACCGATCACGTCCGCTCCGGTCACCCCGAACGGTGATGAGTACGATGCCGCCGCATGGCGACCACCGTGCTCATCACCGTTGCGGTGACCTGGTTCGCCGCGGCATCGTTCATCCCCCGGCGGCCTGACGAGGCCCTGCGTGTCGTCGTCCTCCGCTGAGCCCTGGCGCGACCCCAGCCCCGAGGACCCGACATGGAATCCGACGCACTCCGCACACTGGTCCTGATCGTCTCGATCGCGGTCCTCAGCCCGTTCATCTCCGACCTCGCCAAACGCTGGACACGTATCCCCGGCGTCGTCATCGAGATCGGGCTCGGCATGGTGATCGGTCCGTACGTGTTGGGCTGGGCGCATCTCGACGAGGTGATCGACGCGCTCGCGGAGATGGGTCTCGTGTTCCTCATCTTCCTCGCCGGGTTCGAGATCGACCCGGAAGAGGTGAAGGGCCGCCCGGTCCGCCTCGCCGTCCAGGGCTGGATGGTGTCGCTGGCGCTCGGCATCGCGGCGGCCGTCGTGCTCCACGCGCTCGACGTCACCTCCGGTATCCGCTTCGTGGCGATCGCGTTGACCACCACCGCCATCGGGACGCTGCTGCCCATCCTCGGCGACGCCGGTGTGCTGAAGACCAGGCTCGGCGTCAACTTCCTCGCGAGCGGATCGATGGGCGAGCTCGGTCCGATCGTCGCGATCTCCATCGCGCTCACCAGTGACACGCCCGGCCGCACGACGGTCGTGCTGCTCGTATTCGCCGCGATCGCGCTCCTCACCGGCTGGCTCGCCACACGCGATGCACGGCCGCGCACCGTCGCGCTGATCGCGCGCACGCTGCACTCCAGCGGTCAGCTCGGTGTTCGCATCTGTGTGCTGTTGTGCCTGTTGCTCGTGTGGACCGCGGCCGAGTTCGGGCTCGACGTGCTGCTCGGCGCGTTTGCCGCGGGCATGGTCGCCCGACTGTTCCTGGTGCAGCACTCGTCGATGGGCGACGCCGAGGCTGCCGGGCACACGAGCGTGTTCGACCACCGCGAAGAGGTGCAGCACCGCATCGAAGCGTTGGGGTTCGGCTTCTTCATCCCGCTCTTCTTCGTGGTGAGCGGCGTGCGGCTCGATCTCGACGCGCTGTTCGCGCCGGTCGAGCTGGTGAAGGTGCCGCTGTTCCTCGCCCTGTTCCTCCTGGTGCGTGGTCTGCCGGCGCTGCTGTACCGCAACGACCTCCCCCGCCACGACGTGCAGGCATTGGCGTTGTTGCAGGCCTCGGCACTCCCGCTCCTGGTCGTGATCACCACCATCGGGATCGAGACCGGGCAGATGCGCAGCGACAACGCAGCGGGGCTCGTCGGTGCAGGCCTCATCTCGGTGGTGGTCTTCCCGCTCGTCGCCATGGCATTGCGCCAGGGCAAAGGGGAAGACGCGCCTCAGGCGTCGATCGACAGCACCACGATCGAGGGTCGATAGAGCGTCGCGTCGCTGAACGCGTCGCGCTGCATCTCGAAGGAGTTGTTCGACACCGCCACCACGAGGCGGCCGTCCTCGAGCCACGGCATGACGAACGTCCCGTAGGTGTTGCAGCGGCCGCAGCGGGTCGAGACGGGATGGGATGCGACGTCGTGCCACGGTCCCTCGGGAGCGGCGGCGACCGAGACGACGAGCTCGTCACCGAACCAGTCGTCGACCTTGGTGACGCTCACGTACGCGTTGCCGAACCGTTCCACGCTGGCCCCGTTCGCCAACCCGCGGGACGACACCGGTACGGCGCTGGACGGGTCCCGACCCCAGCCCTCGCCCTGATCCGACGGCGACCCCGACCCGACGAAGTACTCGGGCGCCGCGTCGAATTCACCGAGCGGGACCCGCGCGAGCACGACGTGTGGCGAACACGACGGATCGAGACCGAGCGGCGTGTCGGGCACGAACTGGCGGTAGCAGTGACCGAACAGGTACGAGTACTGCTCGTCGGAGGCGATCGACCACCCGTACAGCGCGGCGGAGTCGTCGGCTGCTCGTTCGAAGGACACGATCTCGAGCGTCCCCGGGTCGAAGACGACCACCCATGTTCCGATCGGCACAGCGCCCATCGCCGCGCCGGTGCCGTTCGGATTCGCCATCTCCGCGAAGAACACCCAGAGGTTTCCGTCGGCGCCGATCTCGCCGTCGAGCGGCCAGAACCAGCGGTGACGGCGCACCTCGAGATCGCCGCCCACGAGCGATCGCGGTTCGACGGCCACGCCCTGCTGCAGCGACTGCACGCAACCACCCGTCTGCACGAAGCCGCCGTTGTGCGCGAACGCGGCCTCGGACAGGGTGTCGCCCCCACCGTGGAAGACGTCCTGGAAGAGCCACAGGATGCGGCCCTCGCCCAGCGGGTAGGCGTGCGGATAGTCGCTGCCCGAGAACCCCGCCGGCGTCGCGTTCAACATCGTGTCGAGCTCGTCGGCCAGCAGTTCCGACGCGCACTCGCCATGGGCAGCGACGCCCGACAACCTCGGCGCACCCACCGGTTCGATCATGTCGATCACGGCCGTCGCCGATGCCCCGAACTGAGTCGTGCCGTCACCGGATCCGGCCCGGGCGCTCACCGACGCCACCTGGGCGGTCTCGACGCGTCCGGACACAGCGGACGAGTGGTTCGACGGGATCCGCACGGCCATCTGGCTCACCATGACGGTTGCACCGATGAGACACAGCCCGCACTCGACGAGATCGAACTTCGGCTTCACGATCCCTCCGAACGACAGTGCTTCCCAAACTGTCGAGAACCGTCCCCAGATGTCCGAATCCCGCAACGAGGTTCGACCGACGTCGCCGGCGGTCACCGTCAGCTGGTGATCGGTTCGGTCTGCGGTGAGAGGGACGGTTGCTCGTCGGGCAGGCGTCGTCCGACGAACAGTGCACCGACGCCGATCAGCACCAAGACCCCCAAGGTCCGGCGCAGCGCCTCGATCCTGGCGTCGGTGTTCACCTCGAGGATCTCGTCGACGACGGCGGGGGACAGCTCGGTCTGCTCGAGGGCGGCGACGAGCTGCGCGTCGGACAGGAACGGCACACCGGCGACGAGCTCGGTCTCGGCCGCAGCGATCACCTCGGCAGGCACGTCGGGATTGCCGGCCAGCCCGATCATGAAGCTCGAGGTGAGCGCCGACACGAGCACCGCACCGGCGAGTGCGGTCGCGATCGACGCGCCGAGGTTCGTCGCGGTGTTCTGCAGCCCGCCGACCTCGCCGCTGCGCTCCTCCGGCACCGACGACACGGCCACGTTCGCCAGCTGCGACGCGAGTGCGCCTGCCCCGAGCCCTGCCAGCAGTAGGGGGCCGGTCACCACGGCGGGGCCGTCGCCGAAGTGGAGCAGCACGAGCAACAGGCTCGTGCCACCGACGAGCGCACCGAACCCGAATCTGGCGATGCGGCGCGGGGACGCCGTCGGCAGCAACTTGGGGATGAGCACCGCCGCACCGAGCAGGGTGATCGACAGGGGCATCAGCCGCACGCCCGTCCCGATGGCCGAGAGTCCGAGCGCCACCGACAGGTAGAGCGAGATCAGGTAGAACAGCCCGCCCTGCAACAGGAACTGGAAGCCGAACGCGAGCAGGCTCGTGCGGAGCCTGACGTTGGTGAGCATCGACGGGTCGACGAGGGGCGCGCCGCCTCGATCGAGCACCCGCTGCTCCCACCGGATGAAACCCCAGAGGATCGCGCAGCCCACGAGCATCGACCAGAACGCCAACGAGATGCCGGCGAACTCGGGGGCGTCGGGAGCGGGCGACACGAATCCCCACACACCCGACCGCAGGATGCCGAACACGAAGCCGCCCAGGCCGATCGCCGACAGCACGGTGCCGACGAGGTCGAGGCGAACGGTGGGATCCGCAGGGCTCGCGGCCATCCGCCGCGAGAAGACGAGGATCCCCCCGATGACGACCGCCTCGCCCACGAAGACCCAACGCCACGATAGATACGTGGTGCACAGGCCGCCGATCAGCGGTCCGACGGCGATGGCGACGGCAGCGCCCGCCGCCATGAGCCCGTAGGCGCGGGGCCGTTCGTCGAGCGAGAAGTTCGAGGCCACCAGTGCGACGATCGCGGGGAGGATGAGCGCCGCGCCGATCCCCTCGAGCAGCGACCAGCCGATCAGGAGCACCAGCAGGTTGGGGGCGAGTGCAGTGGTGAGCGAGCCCGCCGCATAGATCACGGCGCCGATCACGAAGGCGCGCTTGTGACCGAGGATCTGACCGACCTTGCCACCCGTCACCATCAGCGACGCCATCACGAGCGTGTAGAGGGTGATGGCCGTCTGGATGCCCGTGATGTCGGTGCCGACGTCCTCCGCGACCGTGACGATCGAGACGTTCATGACCGTGCTGTCGAGCGCCATCACGAACTGCCCGGCGGCCAGCGTCGCCAGCACGCCACGGGTCGCAGACCCTCCGTCGTTCACCGCCGACCCCCGGTCGCTGCCCATGCGGGCGACTGTAACCCTGCCCCACCACCACCTCAGCGGGTCGGGGGGACGATCGCGCGGCAGGACCGCCTCACCGCCGGTGCGGTGGACGGGGACGCAGGCGTTAGCGTCGTCATGTGAGGTCGGCGAGGCGCAAGGACCTGCAGGCCGTCACGGCACGGTCGTCCGACCCGNNNCGCCGGTGCGGTGGACGGGGACGCAGGCGTTAGCGTCGTCATGTGAGGTCGGCGAGGCGCAAGGACCTGCAGGCCGTCACGGCACGGTCGTCCGACCCGATCGAGGTCGACGAGGCCGAGCTCGAACCGCTGCAGCGGATCAACCGGAAGACGGTCGTCACCCTCGTCGTGCTCGCCGGTGCCACGTGGTTCCTGCTCCCGCAGTTCGCCGACCTGCCGGAGATCTTCGATCAGGTGCGCGACGCCAACTGGGCGTGGCTGCCCGCCGTGCTCGTTGCCGCCTCCGTCACGTACCTCGGCGCCACGCTCAGCCTCAGCGGTGCGATCGTGCAACACGTCCGCCGGCGTCCGCTGTTCATCACCCAGGTCGGCTCCGCGTTCGCCAGCAAGGTCGCCCCGGCGAGCATCGGTGGGATGGCACTCAACATCCGTTTTCTCGAACGGCAGGGCGTGTCGCGCACGATCGCGGTGTCGGGCGTCGGCATGAACACCATCGCCGGCTTCGTCGGCCACATGTCGCTCATCGGAGTGTTCGTGTTCTGGGCCGGCCGCGACGCGTTCGAGTCGTTCCGCCTGCCCGACCCGAAGTGGCTTCTCGTCGCGCTCGCGATCACGGCCCTGCTCGCTGCACTCGGCCTGGCGATCCCGCCCACCCGTCGGGCGATGGTCGACCGGCTCCTGCCGATCCTGCGTCGGGCGCTGCACGGCATGGCGGGCGTGTTCCGGCGACCCCGCAAGCTCGCGTCCCTGATCGGTGGCTCGATGATCGTCACCACCAGCTACCTGATGGCCATGTACCTGTCGATGCGTGCGTTCGGTGGCGGCCTGCCGTTCGCGACGGCCGGTGCGGTGTTCCTGGTGGGCGCCGCGGTCGGCTCGGCCGCGCCGACGCCCGGCGGGCTCGGCGCGGTCGAGGCTGCGCTCATCGCTGGCCTGGTGGCCGCGGGGCTCGACCGGTCGGTGGCCGTGCCAGCGGTGTTCCTCTACCGGCTGTGCACCTTCTGGTTCCCCATCCTGCCCGGATGGCTGTGCTTCACCTGGCTGCAACGCCGCGACTACATCTGACGGGGTGTGACTGACCTGGTCGGATGCACCGTTACCCTGGACCGGGCATGAACGAGCCTGACGTCGACGACGCCCCCGAACCGGTCACCGAGCCGGCCAGCGACTCCGCGGCGTCCGTCGACGCCCCCTTCGGGTTCGATTCGCTGAACCTCCGCCCCGAGCTGCTGTCGGCGCTGGTGCGCCTCGGCTACGAGGAGCCCACCGCCATCCAGCGCGAGACCATCCCGCTGCTGCTGCAGGGCGGCGACCTCGTCGGTCAGGCGGCCACCGGCACCGGCAAGACCGCCGCGTTCGCGCTGCCGATCCTCAACCGGATGCCACCCAAGGAGGGCAAGCCCGTCACGTACGCGCTCGTGTTGGTGCCCACCCGCGAGCTCGCGGTGCAGGTGTCCGAGGCCATGTACAAGTACGGCCGCGACCTGGGTGCGAAGGTGCTGCCCATCTACGGCGGCCAGCCGATCGGCCGGCAGCTCCACGCGCTGCACGACGGTGTGCACGTCGTGGTCGCCACGCCCGGCCGTGCCCTCGACCACATCGCGCGCGGCACGCTGCAGCTCGACTCGGTCGAGGTCGTCGTGCTCGACGAGGCCGACGAGATGCTCGACATGGGCTTCGCCGACGAGATCGAGGGCATCCTCGATGCCACGCCGACCGCACGCCAGACCGTGCTGTTCTCGGCCACGCTGCCGCCGCGCATCAACTCGATCGCGAAGAAGTACCTGCGCGACCCGCAGCGGATCCAGGTGGGCCAGGGCGGGCAGAACTCGCTCGCCAACACGCCCCGCATCCGCCAGAGCGCCTACATCGTCCAGCGTGCCCACAAGCCGGCCGCGCTCGGGCGCATCCTCGACGTCGAGACGCCCACCGCAGCGATCGTGTTCTGTCGCACGCGCGACGAGGTCGACCAGCTCACCGAGACGATGAACGGCCGCGGGTATCGCGCCGAGGCGCTGCACGGCGGCATGAGTCAGGAACAGCGCGACCGGGTGATGGGCCGCGTCCGCTCGGGCACCGCCGAGCTGCTGATGGCCACCGACGTGGCCGCTCGCGGCCTCGACATCGACACCCTCACCCACGTCGTCAACTACGACGTGCCGTCGGCCCCCGAGGCCTACGTGCACCGCATCGGCCGCGTCGGCCGCGCCGGACGCGAGGGCGTGGCGATCACGCTCGCCGAGCCGCGCGAGCAGCGTCAGCTCGCCAACATCGAGCGTCTCACCAAGCGGAAGATCTCGATCGAGAAGGTGCCCACCGTGGCCGACCTGCGCGCGAAGCAGATCGAGTTCACGCTCAACCAGGTGCGCGAAGCGCTCGCCGCCGAGGACCTCGAGGACTACGAGGTCGTGCTCGACACCCTGCTCGAGGACTTCGACGCCACCGAGATCGCGCTGGCGGCGATCAAGCTCGTCCACGCCGCATCGGGCGCGAGCGACGACGAGCGCGAGATCCCCGACGCCTCGCACCGGTTGGAACGCGACAAGCCCAAGCCGTCGCGCGACAACGCCCAGAACCGCAAGGGCTCTGATCGCGGCGACCGTGGTGAGCGCAGCTTCGACCGTGGCGATCGCCCCGAACGCGGCGAGCGGTCGGGACCGCCCGCCGGCACGGCGCGGCTGCGGCTCGGCGTGGGCCGCAAGGACGGCATCCGTCCACAGGACCTGGTGTGGACGATCGCCAACGAGACCAACCTCGTCGGCAAGCAGATCGGTCCGATCTGGATCTCCGAGCACTTCAGCACCGTCGGCGTGCCCGAGCACACCGTCGACGAGGTGATCGGTGCGCTGCAGAACGCCAAGGTGAAGGGCAAGCGCGCCAACGTCCGTCGCTACGTCGACGACCCGCGCTGATCCCGTGCTGATCCCGCGCTGATCGCGAGTCGATCCAGCGCCGAACCCGGCGTCAGCCGGCGTCGATGAGGGTCAGCGCGTCGTAGGCCAACTCGGCCACACGCCGGCCGCTCGCCGCCATCACGACCGACGAGAACCGGCCGTCGAGGTGCATCGCCGCCTGGCCGGCGAGCCCCGTTCCCCAGCGCATCGTCACAAGCACGCGCCACCAGTGGAAGCGTTGCTCGTCCCACGTGCCGCCCGCCGCCACGTAGGCGTCGCGGAGCTGATCGACGGTGCCGAGTCCGCCGACGGTGAAGTGGTCCTCGCCGAATCGCCACATGCGGGTGCACACCCACGCGAGGTCCTCCATCGGGTCGCCGACCTTGGCCGTCTCCCAGTCGAGGATCGACCGCAGCCCGGTGTGGTCGACGATGATGTTGCCGGTGCGCACGTCGGCGTGCACGATGCGCCGCTGCGGCGGCTCGGTGGGCCGGTGTTCGCGCAGCCACCGCAGCGCGTAGGAGAACGCGGGCTCGGGCTGCAGCAGGTTGTCGATCACCGTGCTGACCGCGTCGAGCGCGGCGCCGACGGGAGCGGGCGGAGCACCGATCGCGGCCGGTGCGAGCGCCGGGTCGATCTCGTGGAGTCGGGCGAACGCCTCGCCGAGCTGGCCGACGATGCGCGCTCCGATGTCGTGCTCGCGGACGAGGCGGAGCAACCGGCGGGGGATGGTCTCGCCGGCGATGAACTCGCTGATGAAGAACTGCCCGCCCAGCACCGACTCGTCGACGCTCACGCCGATCACCTCGGGCACCGGCACACCGTGGTCGCGGGCGAGCATGCGGATCGCCGCCTCATCGACCATCGACAGGATCGCGATGTCGGCGGTGGGCAGCACCGTCGCCACGTAGCGACCCGGGCGTGGGCCACCGGTGATCTCGAGCACGAGGTTGCGTCGCCGGGCGCCGGCCGTGCTCTGGCCGACGACACCGACGTGGAGGTGGTCATCGGGGCCGAGCTGCCAGGTGGCGCGCAGCCAGTCGCGCAGCGCGTCGTCGGGGTTCGGTCGATCGGTCACGGCGCCCCCGTCGTCGCGCCGTAGCCGGGCTTCGCGATCGCGAGGTCGGCGCGCAGCGTCGCCAGGAGCGCGTCGCGGATCGAGCGGTCGAGCGCGGGATCGATCGGCGCAGGGTCGGCGAGCATCTCGGCCAGGTCGGCGCGCAGCGACACGAGGTCCCGGTCGTCGTCGGCACCGAGCACGTCGGCCAGCCGGCCCCGTTCGGCGGCATCGTTCGCGGGCCCGACCGTCGCCTCGCGTTCGAGGATCCGGCACAGGTTGGCGGCCACGCGCACCTGGTGTTGGAGATGCGCCGGCACGGCGGCGATGACGTCGTCCTCCAACAACGAGGCGACGGCGTCGAGCAGCTCTGCGGCGTCGGGTCGGTACTGCACGCCGAGAGCCTGGCACCCCGGCCCCGTCCGTCTCCGACCCGACGCCCGCTCCGGCCCGGGCGGTCACCGGGGGGCGTCGTACACTTCGGCTCGGGGATTCGTTCCGGGCGTGAGCCCGGCGACACAGCTCGGGGGACCACCATGCTCGATCACGTCATCAAGGGCGGCACCATCGTCGACGGCACCGGCACGCCGGGCGTACGCGGCGATATCGGTGTGCGCGACGGCCGCATCGTCCAGGTGGGCGGCACCATCACCGAAGCCGCCGCGAACACGATCGACGCCGACGGAGCGATCGTCACGCCGGGCTGGGTCGACGTGCACACCCACTACGACGGCCAGGTGAGCTGGGACGAGGAGATGGATCCCTCGGCCGGCAACGGTGTCACGACCATCGTGATGGGCAACTGCGGTGTCGGGTTCGCGCCCGTGCGTGCCGGCGGCGAGAAGTCGTTGATCGAGCTGATGGAGGGCGTGGAGGACATCCCCGGCACGGCGCTGTACGAAGGCATCGAGTGGGGTCGTTGGGAGACCTTCCCCGACTACATGGACTACATCGCCGGCCGCCAGTTCTCGCTCGACATCGGCGCGCAGGTCGCGCACGGCGCGTTGCGCTACTACGTGATGGGCGAGCGCGGCGCCGACAACGAGGACGCCACGGCCGACGACCTGGCGGAGATGGGCCGCCTCGTGCAGGAGGCGATCGAGGCCGGCGCGGTGGGCTTCAGCACGTCGCGCACGATCGGTCACCGGTCGCTGTGGGGTTCGCCGGTGCCGGGCACGTTCGCGCCCGAGCAGGAGCTCGTCGCGATCGCGCAGGCCATGCGGGCCGCCGGCAAGGGCGTGTTCGAGATGATCCCGTCGGGCACTGTCGGCAAGCTCGAGGCGCTCGGCGGCGAGCCGTTCTCACCGCTGGAAGAACTTCAGGTGATGAACATGGTGTCGCGCGAGAGCGGCAGGCCCGTCACCTTCACGCTGGTGCAGTCGCCCGACTACTCGCCCGACATGTTCCGCGAGATCCTCGCCGAGACGCTGGTGATGAACGCGGCCGGCGCACAGCTGTTCCCGCAGGTGTCGTCGCGGCCGATCGGTCTGGTCACCGGCCTGTCGGGCTACCACGCCTTCCAGCGTCGACCCACGTACATGCGCCTCGCGTCGTTGCCGCTCGCCGAGCGTGTGCGCGAGATGGCGAAGCCCGAGGTGAAGGCAGCGATCCTCGCCGAGCCCGATCAGCGCGTCGACGAGCCCGGCTCGATGGCCAACGTGTTCGGCCTGTTCCAGCGGGCGGCGCCGGTCATCTACCCGCTCGCCGATCCGGTCGACTACGAGCCGCAGATGTCGGAGTGCCTGGGCGCTCGCGCCGCGGCCACCGGCGACGACATCCTGAGCGTGATGTACGACTTCCTGCTCGAGCAGGACGGCCGCGTGATGGGCTCGCTCATGGGTGGCCTCGACGTCCACCAGGCCCAGGAGGTGGTGCGCGAGATGCTCACCCATCCAGCCACGGTCACCGGCCTCAGCGATGCCGGCGCGCACGTGACGCTCATCTGCGACGCGTCGATGCCGAGCACCCAGCTCACGTACTGGACCCGCGACCGTCGTCGCGGCGAGCAGATCCCGCTCGAGTTCGTCGTCGCGAAGCAGACGTCGCGCAACGCCGCGCTCTACGGCTTCGCCGATCGCGGCACGCTCGCCCCGGGCCTGCGCGCCGACATCAACGTGATCGACCACGAGCGGCTCACCGTGGCTCCGCCGAAGGCGTTCCACGACCTGCCCGCCGGCGGCACCCGGCTGATCCAGCCGGTGCAGGGCTACCTGGCGACGATGGTGAACGGTGTGGTCACCCGCCGCCACGACGCCGACACCGGCGAGCGCCCCGGTCGCCTCGTCCGCAGCTGACGCTCACGCTGATCGGCGAGCCCTCGCCGATCAGCCGGGGTCGGCCGTGCCGCGGTGTTCGAATCGGATCGCGTCGATCGCCTCACCGGTGGCGAAGACGTGCTCGACGGTCCCGGTACGCACGAAGCCGGCTCGCTCGAGCGCACGATGCACGGCCGCATTGGTCGGGCTGGTCAGCGCGGTTGTGCCGTACCCCAGGCCGTGGGCCAGACGGGCGGCGGCGCCAATGGCGTCGCTCCCGTAGCCACTGCCCCGATGGTCGGGTCCGATCCAGATGCCGAGCGTGGCGGTCCGGCGCGGGTCGTCGAAGATCAGGCTCACCACGCCGACGATGTCGTCGGTCGATGCGTCGAAGATGGCCGCGTCGTTGCTGAGCGCGCCTCGTCGCGCCAGCCGCTTCATCCGCTCGGCGCTGTCGGGCGGCCAGCGGTTCTCGTCGAGCACGACCTGGTCGATCGTCCTCGCGACCTCCGGCCCGTCCCACCGCCCGATCGGCCGGAGCACCACGCGCTCCCCGTTGATCAGCGATGGCGGCCGGTGCACGGTGTCGATCCACCTCACCGCGGTCAGCGCGGCCACGAGCGCCGTGGTGATGGCGGCCACGACGGTGAGGTCGTCCTCGGCCCGGCCCAGTCCCGCTGCGGCCTGGGACGGACCGCCGGCTCGATGGTGCACGACCAGGGTGAGCGCCATCAGCGCCACCGTCAGAGCTGTCATCCGGAGCGGGGCTCGGTAGGCGCGGGGTATCGACGGCATCGGTGATCAGATCGGGTTGCGGAGGGGGTCGCCGGCCCAGATGCCGAGGTCGAGGGCGAGCGCGGGGAGCACGGCGTCGCACACCTTGCCGCCGGTGGCCGGCCTCGGACCGGAGACGACGGCCGCCACCGTGGTGCGCCCGTCCTCGAGCACCCAGGCGCACGCCTTCGCCCCGTCGAGCGTGCCGGTGTGTCCCCAGCCGTACTGGTCGAGGATGATGCCCGGCCACCGCAGCACCTCGAGATCGGCCGCGGTGACGGTGTCGAGCATCGCGACGAGGTCGTCGGTGGAGGCGAGCCAGGCGCCGGCCCCACCGAGCCGAGCGAGCCGGGCGACGCCGCGCGGTGAGGGCACGCTGTCGCTGCGCATGCCGTCGGTCGACAGGTACGGGCCGGTGACACCCGCCGGCGTGAACACGAGGTCGTACGCCGCCTCGTCGAGCGTGCGGCCGGTGATCGACTCGACGAGCATCCCGAGGGCGCAGTAGTTGCCGTTGGAGTACTGCCACGTGGTGCGGGCGATCGTGGGTGACGCGAGCACCGCCTCCTGCAGCGGGACGGCGCAGGGGCCGGGGTCGTCGAGCCAACTCTTGCGGTTGATCGGCATGCCGCTGGTGTGATCGAGCAACTCGCGCACGGTGACGTCGGCCCACAGCGGATCGGTCCGCAGCCCGAGCGACGCCCACGGCACGGCGGTGTCGGTGGTGAGCGCGCCCTGCTCGACGAGGCGGGCGATCGAGAGCGCGGTCACCAGCTTGCTCACGCTCGCGATCACGAACGGGCTGTCGGTGGTGGCGTCCTGGCCGTCGGCGCGCCGACCCGCCGCCATGCCCCACGGCGCGACGCCGTCGCGGTGCACGCTGACCGATACGGCGACGTTGTCGAGCGCCAGGCCGAACACCGCGGTCGCCAGGTTGGGGTACGAGGCCGACAGCAGCGGCGGAGCGGTCGGCTCGGTGGCGGTGGTCGCCGGGGCCGTCGAGGTGGTGGTCGGAGCAAGGGTCGTCGTGGTGGCCGTCGTGATGGTCGTCGTGGTCGGTGCCACGGTCGAACTCGTGGGCACGGGCGCGGGTGGGTTCGTCGTCGCCGGCGGCGCGTCCACCGAGGTCGTCGCTGCAGCGGTGGCGGCGGTTGCGGCGGTCGACTCGGCAGCGCCGGCGCGCACGGTGCGATCGTCCGTGCATCCGGCGAGCGATCCCATCAGCGACACGGCCGCGAGCAGGGCCGGCGCGATCCGACGAGCCCTCACGTCAGCCCGCCAGGGTGAGCGCCAGGCCCAGCAGCGCACCGTGGTAGGTGACCATGATCGCCACCGGCATCCATCGGTGCTCGGCCACGAACTGACGCCACCCCAGGATCGAGTCGCTCAGCACGAACAACGCCGACCCGACGATCGCGGCGGGCACGCCGGTGGCCCACCCGACCACCGCCATCGACGAGATGATCGTGAGGTATGCCTGCACCGGGCGCAGCAGGCCGGGGTCCTTCGCCCGTGCACCCGCGAGGATCGGCCGTCCGACGAACGCGGCCACCGCCCCTGCGCCGGCGAGCGCGACGAGACCGAGCCACCAGCGGTCGAGGCCGAGGATCGCGAACATCACGACGAAGGCGAGGTGCCCGGCGAGGAAGGACACGAGCCCCACCACGAAGCGGTCGACGACCGGCAGGAGCGCCACGTCGCCGGCGAGGCACAGCACGAACCCCGCCACGGCGGCGACGAGCGCGCCGGTCGGCACCGAGTCGTCGGCCACCAGCAGGGCGAGCACGCCGATCGCGATCGTGGCGACGGGCTTGCTGATCAGCTCGACGCGGCGCCGGTCGTCGACGCGCGACCACCAGTTCGCGACGGCCGCCACACCGGCGACCGCGCTCGTGACGGCGATGGCCGCGGCCGAGGAGTCCACGGGTCGGCACGGTACCGGGCATCGGGTTACGTTGCCGGTCAGTACGCCGCAGGAGCGGCTCGCCCGGGGGAGACCACGCCACGATGACCGCGTCCGACAGCACAGCACTCGAGACCGTCAACGCCATGATCCGTGCGCTCGAACAGCGCGACGTCGAGACGGCACTGTCGTACATGACCGACGACGTCGAGTACGACAACGTGCCGATGCGCAAGGTGTTCGGCCACGACGGAGTGCGCGAGTCGCTCGCCCCGTTCGTCGCGAGCTGCTCGGAGATCGAATGGGTGATCCACCACGAAGCCGCCACCGGCGACGTCGTGATGAACGAGCGCACCGACCGCTTCCACTTCCCGCACAAGTGGGCCGAGGTGAAGGTCGCCGGGCTGTTCGTGCTCCGCGACGGCAAGATCGCCCTGTGGCGCGACTACTTCGACCTCGCCCACGCGAGGGAACAGCTCAGCTGAGCCCGTCGAGCGTCCAATCGGACTGCTGCTGCTGCGCCGCCGCGTAGCCCTCGGCCTGGCGGGCCACGAGATACGCCTCGAACTGCTCGGCCGGCATCGCCTTCGCGTAGTGGTGGCCCTGTTGGCGCACGCAACCCAGCGCGATGAGGGCATCGGCCTGGGCGCCGGTCTCGACGCCCTCGGCGGTGACCGACAGACCGATCTCGCGGACCACCGCGATGATCGACCGCACGATCGCCCGGTCGTGCGGGTGTGCCGTGATGGTGTCGATCGCATGGCGGTCGACCCGCACCTCGTCGATCGGCAGTTTGCGCAGCAGGCTCAACGACGACACGCCGCGGGCGAAGTCGTCGAGGCACACCCGGCCACCGCGTGCGCGGAAGGCCGCCAACGTCGCGGCCGCGGTGGGCAGGTCGGCCACCACGGCCGACTCGCGGACGTCGACGGTGATCAGCGACGGATCGATGCCGCGGATCAGCTCGTCGAGCGGGTTGTTCCGCCACGAACGGTCGGTGGACGACGGCGCGAGGTTCACGCGGAAGCGGAACCCGTCGGGCAGTCCGAACGACGCGAGGCGGCGGATGTCGGGTCGGGCGTGGGCGAAGACCCGTTCGGTCAGCCGTTCGAGCAGGCCGGCCTTGCGGGCGATGTTGATGAACTCGTTGGCGGTCGCGACGGTGCCGTCGGGACGCAGCCATCGGGCCAACAGTTCGGCGCCGACCACACGACCGGTGGCCGCGTCGATCTCGGGCTGGAAGAACGGCATGATCTCGCCGTTGTCGATCGCCCGGCGCAGCGCCTGCTCGCTCTCGAGCATCGCCTGCAGCTCCTGGTGCATCTCGCCGTCGAAGAGCTCGACCCGGTTCCTGCCGGCGTGCTTCGCCCGGTAGAGCGCGGCGTTCGCGTTCCGCAGCAGATCGCTCGTCGAGCCGCCGTGGTGCGGTGCGGACGCGACGCCGATGCTCACCGAGGACGGCACGGCGCGACCTTCGGCGTGGACCGGCTGCGCGAGCACGCCGACGAGCCGGCTCGCGGCCGCGGCAGCGCGCGCCGTGTCGTGACCCGGGAGGACGATCACGAACTCGTCACCGCCGATGCGGCCGGCGACGCAGCCGGTCTCGATCGTCCGCGAGATGCGGTCGGCCAGGACGTTGATGAACTCGTCGCCACCGCGGTGGCCGAGCAGATCGTTGACCGCCTTGAACCGGTCGAGGTCGCAGAACAGCAGGGCCACGGGCCCGTCGCCGTTCGACAACAGCTCGTCGATGCACTCCAACGTGCCGCGTCGGTTGAGGAGTCCGGTGAGGGGGTCGTGCGACGCGAGGTGGGCCAGTCGAGCGTTGGTCTCGCTGAGCTGTTCGTAGGCATCGGTGAGTGCGAGCTGGTCGCTCGCCATGCGCACCGCCAACGCCTGGCTCGTGAACTGCAGACGGAGCGACGCGAGCAGTGAGCGGGACACCGTGTGGTGCAGCGCGAGCTGGGTGAGCCCGTAGCCGACGTACAGCGCGGCGAGCGCCTGCATGCGGGTGTCGCCGGTGCTCACCAATCCGATCGCCGCCATGGCCGTGAGCGGGACGGAGTACGCGAGGAACATGTCGCGTCGACCGGCGCAGACGATGGTGCCCACCGCGAGGCTGACGGCGGGGAACAGCGTGAACATCATCTCCACGTCGAGCGCGCTCTCTGCTGCCACCCAGGTGCTGAGTCCCGCCACGGCACCGACCGACATCAGGGCCGTGGCCGCGAGGACGTGCGTCGTTCGATCGACGATCGGGTGCGAACGCACCCACGTACAGGTGACGATGACGACGATGGTCGCGGCGATCGCGGTGGCGACCCAGACGCTGAGTCGCTGCTCGCTCACGTCGTTGCGCATCACCGCCGCGACCAGCAGCGACAGCGGCAGGAGCAGCACCTGCAACGGCGCCAGGTTGGCGACGACGTGCTTGAGCGCATCGTCCTGCACCCGGTCGTCGAGAGTGCGTTCGCGCACGACGACCTGGGCGACCGGCGTGACCGGGGCGAGTGGGGCGATGGCGCCGGTCCGGGCATCCCCACCGTGGACGTCCGAGCCCACGTGGGCGTCGGGAGCGAGGGATGTGCCGGGAGTGCCGGCGGCCGGGATCGAGGCCTGATCAGCGGTGCGACGCGGAGCCGTGTCGGCCATGCCTCGTCATCACCACCTCTCCTGCTCTGGTCCGGCTGGTCCGGTTCGGGTTCGATCTTCGGCCCCGCCGCGCTCGAGGCGCGGGTGGGGCCGTGATCTTGTTGTCGGACGCAGCGGCGAGAAGTGAAGCGATCTCCCGGCTCAGGTCGACCCGGGGTGGTGGCCTTCGGAGAATCTTGACGGAGCGCATCCGGTGTCGGGTGGGCGTCGCGACCACCGGACAGAATGCGGTCGTGCTGCAGATGGGGTCGGGGTGGACGCGCGACAGGTGACGGGTCGCTTCGCGCCGTCGCCCACGGGTGTCCTGCACCTCGGCAACCTGCGCACCGCCTTACTGTCTTGGTGCGCTGCGAAGCGTGACGGGGGCCGGTGGCTGGTGCGGATGGAGGACCTCGACCCGGTGACCTCGTCGCGCGATCACGAGCGCCGCCAGCTCGACGACCTGGCGAGGCTCGGTCTGCTGCCCGACGGCGAGGTGGTGCGTCAGTCCGAGCGCTTCGATCGCTACCGGGCCGCGATCGAACGGCTCAGCGCCGACGATCTGGTGTACCCCTGCTACTGCACCCGCCGAGAGATTCGCGAAGCCGCCGCGGCGCCGCACGGCGACGGCCTGCCCGACGGGGCGTACCCGGGCACGTGCCGTGAATCGAGTGACGAGCAGCTGCGCGCCCACGAGCGCGACGGGCGACGAGCGGCGCTCCGGCTCCGCACGAACGGCGAGCGCTACACCTTCACCGACCTCGTGCTCGGCGAGGTGACGGGCGCGGTCGACGACGTCGTGCTGCAGCGCAACGACGGGGTTCCCGCGTACAACCTGGCGGTCGTCGTCGACGACCACGAGCAAGGGGTCGACCAGGTGGTGCGCGGTGACGACCTCGCCTCGTCGACGCCCCGTCAGCTGCATCTGCACCACCTGCTCGGCTTTCGGGTGCCCGCCTACGCGCATGTGCCGCTGGTCGTCGGCCCCGACGGCTCGCGGCTCGCGAAGCGCCACGGTGCGGTCACCCTCGACGACCTCGCCGCCCGCGGGATGACCGACGTACAGGTGCTGCGCCTGCTCGCCGGCAGCATCGGCGTGGTCGTGCCCCCCGAGGCCACCGCCGCCGAGACCGCCGCACAGGTCGCCGAAAAGGTCGCCGCCGGGTTCGACCTCGCATCGCTGCCCCGCGATCCGTGGCGGTTCGATCCGAGCGGCGATCTGCCACGATGAGCGCGTGACCGCGTTCTCCGACCTGCAGCAGATCCTCGGCTACCAGGGGGCCGTCCCCGACGACGAGACCGACGAACTGATCGAGATCGGCAACGAGATGTACCGGACCTCGTTCTGGACGCCCACCTTCTGCGACACGGTGATCCGCGCCGCGGAGGCGGTCGGGGCGTTCGAGCAGCAGGAGGACGATCCGGTGCCGGGCCACGAGGTCTCGCTCGCCGTGATCAGTCCTGCCCTGTTCGAGCACGTCCAGAACGACCTCGGGATGCGGCTGTGGCCCCGGTTCCGGCAGGCGTGGCCGTACATCGACTACTACGGCATCCGCGACGCGTTCATCATCAAGTACGAGATCGGCGGCCAGGAGTCGCTCCGCATCCACCACGACGTCGCCCAGGTGTCGGCGTCGGTGAAGCTGAACGACGCCTACACCGGCGGTGAGCTCGACTTCCCGCGGCAGGGCGTCACCAACGAGGGGCTGCCGGTCGGTGACCTGATCGTGTGGCCGAGCCTCGTCACCCACCCGCACCAGAGCAACCAGCTCACCTCGGGTGTGAAGTACTCGCTGACCATCTGGTTCGAGCTGCCGCAGATCTGATTCGAGCTGCCGCAGATCTGATTCGAGCTGCCGCAGATCTGATTCGAGCTGCCGCAGATCTGATTCGAGCTGCCGCAGATCTGACGATCGACGCCGCCGACCGGCGGCTGCCGGGATCCATCGTCGGAAGCCTTGATTTTCCTGGGTTTCGTGGCACACCAGTCGTCGGTGGCATGCCACGTCTCGCGCAGGGCCGGACGGTAGTGTTGACGTCACTCGTCGTGTTCATCCGCCCGCACGTCAGGTTTCCCCCATGCTCGTCAGCCCCCACAATGCGCCACCAGCACGCGAGCCTCGCGGCGCGCGGCTGACGCCGGTCGTGCAGCGGACGCGCCAGCAGCAGCGTTGGCTGCCCGTGCTCGTACTGCCCCTGGCCGGACTCGTGGGGTCGGCCTGCACCTCGAGCGGTGGGTCGGTCCGTGCCGAGGCCCCGTCCACACCGGCCACGGTGGCCGTGTCGCCGTTGCCCGCCAGTTCGCTCGATGCCACCACCACCTCGCCCGTCACCGTCACGACGGTCCCGGCCACCGAGGCACCCACCACGCTCGCACCCACCACCACGGCCGCGCCCACCACGACCGAGGCGCCCACCACCACGGCGGCACCCACCACCACGCTCCCGCCGAACGTCGAGATCGTCGGCGCGTCGCCCGTGCCGATCGAAGCGGTCGGCGCACGCGATGGCGAGGCCACCCGCGTCGTCCAGGACCGCCTCCTGCAGCTCGGCTTCTGGCACGCCGGCTCCGACGGGAAGTACGGCCACACGACCAAGCAGGCCGTGATGGCCTTCCAGAAGTTCCTCGGCCTGAACGCGACCGGCGAGGTCGACCAGACCACGGCCGACTACCTCACGTACTACACCGAGCGCGGCCACGGCACGGCCGACACGGGCGATCTCATCGAGGTCGACAAGGCCAAGCAGCTCCTGTTCGTCGTGCGCGGCGGCAAGACCCTCTGGGTGATCAACGCCTCCACGGGCAGCGAGGTCCCCTACGAGGAGGAGAACAAGAAGGAGCCGGGCAAGATCGAGACCGGTGACTCCGTCACGCCGATCGGTCTCTGGAAGGTCACCCGCCAGCGCGAGGAAGGCTGGTGGGAGGGCGACCTCGGCGAGATCTACCGGCCCAAGTACTTCCGCGGTGGCGTCGCGGTGCACGGCTCGAACAACATCCCGAACTACCCGGCGTCGCACGGCTGCGTGCGTGTGAGCGTGTCGGCGATGGACTTCATCTGGGCGTTCGACCTCATGCCGTTGAAGACCACGGTCTGGGTGCACGGGGCGATCCCCGGCGCCGCTGTCTGACGTGCTCCCGGTCATCGGCACGCTGCGCCCCTGGGCGCACGCGGAGCAGCTGAGCCTGCATCGACTGCCGATGCACGTGCCGTTGCCGCTGGGCGACGACGCCCGCATCTCGTTCGACGGTCAGTGGCAGTTCGAGCTGTTCGACACGCCGGAGTCGGTGCCCGAGGCAGCGGTGCTCGGCCCCACCCCGGCGGGCCGCACGGTCACCGTGCCCGGCAACTGGACGTTGCAGGACACCGGCGATCTCCCGCACTACACCAACGTGCAGATGCCGTTCCCGGGTCCGCCGCCGGCGCTGCCCTCGCGCAACCCCACCGGCGTGTACCGCCGGAGGTTCACCATCGGGCGCGGCTGGAAGTCGCACCGCGTGTGGCTGCACATCGGCGGCGCCGAGAGCGTGCACGCGATCTACCTCAACGACCGCTTCGTCGGGTACGGCACCGACAGCCGGTTGCCCAGCGAGTACGACATCACCGACCACCTCGTCGCCGGCGCCAACCACCTGGCGATCGTCGTCGTCCGCTTCAGCGCGCAGAGCTACGTCGAGGACCAGGACCAGTGGTGGATGGCGGGCCTGCATCGCAGCGTCCACATCGAGGCGCGCTCGCCGGTGCACGTGGCCGACGTCGAGGTCGACGCCGACCTGCGCCTCGACGACGGCGTCGGACTGCTGCGCGTGTGCACGACGGTCGGGTTCACCAAGCCGCCCGTGGCCGGCTACACGGTGCGCACGTGGGTCGAGACCCTCGCCGGCAAACGGGTGGGCCGTCCGCACGAGGGCGCGGTCCCTCACGTTCACGAGAGCCCGTACATCTTCACCGGCCATGAGGTGGTGTCGTCGTGGGAGCTGCCGAACGTGCAGCCCTGGAGCGCCGAGTCGCCCACCCGCTACCGGGTGCACGTCGAGCTGGTGCGACCCGACGGCAAGGTGGCCGAGGCCACGTCGCAGCTCGTGGGATTCCGCCATGTCGAGGTGCGCGACCGGCAGCTCCTGGTGAACGGGCAGCCGATCTGGATCTTCGGCGTCAACCGCCACGACCACCACCCCGACCGGGGCAAGGCGGTCACCGTCGACGACATGCGCGCCGATCTCGAGGTGATGCGCCGCCACAACATCACGGCCATCCGCACCTCCCACTATCCGAACGACTCGGCCTTCTACGACCTGTGCGACGAGCTCGGCATGTACGTGATCGACGAGTCGAACATCGAGAGCCACGCGTACAACACCAGCTTGTGCCACGACGAGCGCTACCTGGCCACCTGGGTCGCCCGCGGGTCGCGCATGGTGCGCCGCGACCGCAACCATCCGTCGATCATCCTGTGGAGCCTCGGCAACGAGAGCGGCTACGGCGCCAACCACGACGCGCTCGCCGGGTGGATCCGCAAGCACGACCCGAGCCGGCCGCTGCACTACGAGGGCGCGCCCTTCCACGACGGATGGGTCGACGGTGGCCTCATGGCGAGCGATCTCGTCTGCCCCATGTACGCGCCGCTCGACGCGATCCAGCGCTACGGCGAGAGCGGGAAGGGCACCCGGCCGCTCATCCTGTGCGAATACAGCCACGCCATGGGCAACTCCAACGGTTCGCTGGCCGACTACTGGTCGGTCATCACCTCGACGCCCGGCCTGCAGGGCGGGTTCCTGTGGGAGTGGAAGGACCACGGCATCCGCCAGACCCTGGCCGACGGCACCGTGCGCCTCGCGTACGGCGGCCAGTTCGGCGAGACACCGCACGACGGCAACTTCGTCGCCGACGGTCTGGTGTCGGCCGACCTCGAGCCACACCCTGCGATGCACGAGGTCGCCTGGGTGTACCGACCGGTCACGGTCGGCCTCAGCCAGCGCGGCAAGCAACGCTCGCTCGTCGTCACCAACCGTCAGTCGTTCGTCGGCCTCGACGCGTTCGATGCCCGATGGACCCTGTTGGTCGACGGCGCCGAGGTGCGCAGCGGGAAGCTGAAGCTCCCGAAGGTCGGCCCTCGCGAGCAGGTGCTGGTGCCGCTGCCCGTCGAGGTGCCGGCAGGCTCCGGCGCGGTGCACCTGTCGGTGTGCGTCACGCTGAAGCGGGCCACCTGGTACGCCGACGCGGGCCACCTCGTCGCATGGGACCAGGTCGAGCTCCGCGCCGCCAAGGCTCCCAGGGCGCCCGGTCGGTTCGTGCCCAACCACGGCGCGGCGGCCATCGACGAGCTCCTCGTCGCGCCGATCGAGCTCTGCATCTTCCGGGCCCCGATCGACAACGACGGGTTCAAGCTGATGCCCGACCTGTCGCGGCGCATCCGCGTGGGCGGCACCTCGTACGTGCACTGGCAGGACATCGGCGCCGATCGGCTGCCGGCCGAGCAGCTGGTGGCGCACACGTGGGACCGCCGGGTCGACGGCGCATCGGTCGAGTACCGCCACCGCGTGGTGGTGCCCGAGGTGTGCGCCGACCTCGCCCGTGTGGGCGTCACGTTCACGTTGCCCGCCGGCTTCGAGCGCCTGCGCTGGTTCGGTCGCGGCCCGTTCGAGAACTACCCCGACCGCAACAGCGGCGCCATGCTCGGCATCTGGGAGGGCACGCCCGACCGGTCGCCCTACCTGGTGCCCCAGGAGTTCGGCCTGCGCACCGACTGCCGCTGGTTCGAGTTCGTCGATGAGGCCTCCGGACGCATCGTTCGCCTCGACGTGGTGCAGCCCGCATCGATGCACGTCTCGGCCACGCACGTCGGCGTCCACGACCTGTACGAGGCGCGCACCGCCACCGAGCTGCACCCGCGCCCCGAGCTGTTCGTCCACGTCGACGTCGCCCACCGCGGTGTCGGGACGGCGAGCTGCGGACCCGACGTCCTGCCGCAGTACAAGCTCCAGCCCGGCATCTACGAGTTCGCGTACCGCCTGACGGTGCGCTGAGGTCGAGCGCCATGGTTCGGCGATCTCGTCCATCGGCCGAGCGTCGAACGACGGTGATCGTGACGGCCGTGACGGCGCTGGTGCTGCTCGCCGCGGCGTGTGGCGACGGCACGCAGGACGAGGTGACCACGTCCGATGCGAACACCGCCGATGCGGCCACGTCCGAGGTCGTCACGTCCGAGGTCGCGCCGTTCGGCGAGGGGACGGCGACGCCGAAGGTGGTCGCCCCCGGCGGGACGGTCCGCATCACCCCGGCCGTGGCGGTCGAACCGATGTGTGGGCACCTGGCCACCGTGTACGACGGTGACACCACGGCGATGCCGTTGCTCGGCCTCCTCGATCCCAGCGGCGCATGGTCGGGCCCCGACACGACCCTCGGCGCCTGTCTCGAGCCCACGTCGGCCGCCGGGGCGATCTACCGCGTGCCCGACGACTGGTCGGGCGCCTACGTGCTCTGCCTCACCAACTCGATCCCCGAGCCGCTCGCCTGCGCCACCGTCGACGTCTCACCCGACGGGGGCACCTTCGAGGAGACCGCTGACGGCGCCGATGCCGAGCCGTGCGGCGTGCTGTTCACCGCCACCGAGTACACGTCCGAGCGCACGTGCTCGATCGTCGACTGGAACCTGCTGTCTGTGGACGGCGCGACGCTCGAGCTCGAGTACTTCGCCAACGATCCCGGGTGCTCGGGTGCGCTCGACCACGTCGGCGTGCAGGAGACGGTCGACGACGTGAGGCTCGCGGTGTACGTGGAATACCTCGCCGGTCCCGGCGTGACGTGCCCCACCGCGTTCGGGTCGTCGACCACGACGGTGCAGCTGCAGGCGCCGCTCGCCGACAAGCCGTTGTACGGCTGCCGTCCGGAACTGTCGTTCGCGCCGGCAGGCGGGTACGACTCGCCCGAACCCCGCGACACCGAACTCGACTGCGGACCCTGAGACGGGTGCGGCGGGCTCGCGCCCGATCAGGCGCGACGGATCTTCAGCTTGCGGTTGGTGGCGTTGAGGCACTCGCCCGACTCGAGGTCGAACTTCCACCCGTGCAGCGTGCACACCAAATGATCGCCGTCGATCTCGCCGAACACCGCGAGGTCGGCCTGACGGTGCGGGCACAGGCGCTCGCACACGTGGTCGCCGATGCGGATCTCCTCGCCGGCCATGCCGTTGCGCTCGGGGTCGGCCTTGCGCAACGCCTCCGCCTCGGTGCGGCGCATGCGCTCGACCGACAGCGACTTGAAGAAGTTGTAGACGTACTCGTTGTAGTTGCCGGCCCGCCACGCCTTGAAGCGGGCACTGAGGAACAGCGAGTTGCTCCAGTCGACGGCCTTCTGGGCGACGACGGTCTCCACCAGCTCGCGCTGGATGGTGAACCGGAACTCGTACGGGTCGCCGTCGTAGGCGCGCACCTGGCCGTTGGGGAAGTCGATGAGGATCTCGACGTCGCCCGCTCGCAGCAGCACGTTCGAACCCACACCGGCGCGCAGCGTGGGCGCCATCGCGAGCAGCGGCTCCCACCACGCCTTCACGGTGGCGAGCAGGTCTGCTGAACGGTCGTCGCTGCGGGCGGTCCAGCCCGCCTTCATCTCGTCGAGCCACGGCAGGTAGTCGGCCTGGTAGCGCTCGAGGTACTCGCGCTTGTGGTCGAAGATCGCCGCGACCTCGGCGTCGGCCATCGGGTGGGTGACGGTGAAGCCACCCGCCTCGATGTCGATCGCGGTGCCGGGGATCGCCAGCACACCGACGTGGCCGTCGGCGGCGAGGCGCTCCATGAACACGCGCTGGTCGGGGAAGATGCTCAGCTCGTCGCCGTCGATCATGTTGAGCCCGAACAGGTCGGGGTCCAAGAACGCGGGCGGGCCCGCGCTCGGCACCACGGCCCTGGCGCCGACGGCCTCCACGTAGCGCATCGCCCGCGTGAGCTGGCTGTCGACCTTGAGGTCGACGAGCTCGCGCATCTTCTCGGGCGTCTCCTCGTACACCATCGGGTACCAGATGGCGCCGGAGTACTGGATCCAGTGCAGGTCGACGGGACCGTGGGCACAGAGCGCCTTCAGGTCGCTGGTGCGGCAGTCGTTCTGGTTCACCAACCGCGACGTGCCGTCGCTCACCACGAGCGCGGAGTCGCCGCCCGGACCGTCGGTGATGCTGACCTCGACGTGGATCGCGATGCGCAGCTCGCCGTCGAGTTGGATCTCCTCACCGTCGCTGGTGCGGATGAACTTGGTGAAGCCCATGTCGCGCAGGCGCCGCTCGAGCTCGCGGGTCGGGTAGCCCGGCAGCAGCACGGTCGCGTCACGGCTGACGTGATGGGGCAGCCAGGTCTCGTCGAGGTGATCGCCATGGATGTGGCTGATGTACAGGTAGTCGGGGTGTTCGATCGCGTGCTGCAGCTCGGGTGAGAGCTGGTCGTTGCGGGGGAACACGAACCACGAGCCGAAGAACGCAGGGTCGAACCACGGGTCGCAGGTGATCGACCCGAACCGGGTCTGGATCAGGATGCCGGCATGGCCGATGGAGATGGCGCGCACGGGGATCGACCGTAGCGGGCGGCGGGTTCAGGGCCCTTGCAGCACGATCGGGCCGAAGGTCCCGAGTGACGTGTCAGCCGCCACACGCAGGCGGGCCGGCGTGTGTCCGCCGAATGGCCGGCGTGTGGGGCGCTGTGGCTCAGGCGACCGGCGGGTCGGTGTACTGCTGGCCGGCGCGCGAGACGTGCTCGGTCCAGGTGCCGCCGTCCCAGTAGCGCAGCTCGAAGCGGCCGGCGGGGTCGGCGTACCAGCCGGCGGGCACCGCCGGCGTTGCTGCTGCTGCAGCGGCGGGTGCCGGGGTGTACGCGGTGGTGGCGGCCGGGGTGTAGGTGGAGGCGGGCACCGGATCGACGACGGCGGCGGGCGCCGGGTCGGGTGCGACGGCCCACCCGGCGGGCTCGGCCACGGCCGGCTCGGCGGCGGGTGCCGGCTCGGGCTCGACGACGGCGGCGGGCGCAGCGGTGACGGCGACCGAACCGCTGTCGAGCGTGGTCGACGAAGCGGTCGACGAAGCGGCCGACGACGAGGCGGCGCCGGTGCTCTCACGGCTGAGGAACGCGGTGACGTCGCCGCCGGTGGAGACGATGCTCACCACCGACCAACCGTCTGCCGACTTCTCGGTGAGCTTGGTCGCGAGTGCCGCGGGGTCGTACGAGGACGAACTGACGGTGGTGAACTCCTGCATGGGCATGGATGCTAACGCAATCGTCAAGGCGATTCGCCCTGTGCGGTCGGGCGCGTCCGCAGCGTGACGTTGCGGTGAACGGAAGGTGGACGCGAGGGGTGATCCGCCGACGGATCGGGCCCGTCGATCGAGCCCGGAATCGAGCCCGGAATCGAGCCTGGAATCGAGCCTGGAGTCAGGCGTGGAAGACGAGGGCGTGCACGTCGGTGTCGCCCGGGGCGCCGTCGTAGCGCACCTCGCCGTCGGAGAGGGCGATCAGGCGATCGGCACGCGTGACGAAGCCCAGCTCGTGCGTGGCCACCACGAGCGCAGCGCCCCGTGCGTGGGCCTCGTCGAACAGGCCGAGCAGCGCCTTCTTGCCGGCCTCGTCGAGACCGACGAAGGGCTCGTCGACGAGCAGCAGCGTGAACGGCCGGACGAACGCGATCGCGATCGCCGCCTTCTGACGCAGGCCGCGGCTGAACGTGGTGGGCAGCTGGTCGAAGCGGTCGGTGAGCCCGAGCGCGCCGACGAGCTGTTCGGCCGTGCCGGTCCAATCGCTCACGCCGTGCATGCGGGCGACGAATTCGAGGTGCTCGCGCAGCGAGAGGTCGTCGTAGAACGTGGGCTGGTCGGCGAGGTAGGAGAGCTCGGCGCGCGCCTCGATCGAGCCGCGCGGCTGGCCGTGCACCTCGACCGTGCCACCCGTGGGATCGAGCAACCCCGCGAGCATGCGCATGAAGGTGGTCTTGCCGCTGCCGTTGTGACCGACCAGCGCGACGAGCTGGCCGCTGGGCACCTCGAGGTCGAGCGGGGCGAGTGCCGGGCGGTCGTCCTCGGTGACGCCGTACGACTTGGTGAGCCCGCGCACGGTGAGGGCGGGTGTTGCTGAGGCGATCATCGAGCGCTCCGTTGTTGCTGTGTGTAGTCGCGGCCTTCGGCCATGAACGCGCGGATCTTGCGTCGGGCCCGATCGCGGTACTTCACCCACACCGCGGTCACGACGGTCAGGAGTACGATCGCGACGCAGCCGCGCACGGCGTTCGAGAGCGGGTCGCTCGTGTCGTTGTCGAGCGCGGAACGCACGCCGAGCGCCATGACGGCCCCGGCTGCACTGATGACCAGCGGGATGATCGTGCGGATGACGGTGGTGAAGCCGGCCATCTCGGGCGGCAGGTACACCTCTTGGTTGGTGCTCGACATCGGGTCGGGGGCGTCGCGCACGATGCTCAACGCAGCGCCCGATGCGCCGGCGTACACGGCTGCGATCGCGAGCAGGATCGACACCGGCACCGCGGCCGCGACCCGATCGCCGTCGGTGGCGAGGGCGTCGAACAACACGGCGGCTCCGGCGCCCACCAGCGTGAACGGCACCAGCGCGACCGCGGGCGCAGCCAGGTGGCGCACCATCAGCTCGCCGCGCTCGATGGGGAAGCTGTCGGTGCGGTCGGGCTGGTCGACCTCCTGCGAGAGCGGCTCCATCACCTCGAGGCCGAGCACGAAGGTGCACACGAGCGTGCCGAACAGCGCCGGCGCCGTGCCGTGGATGACCGCCACCTGGCACCCGGCGGCGCCGAGCGTGAGCGCGAGCATGCGCAGCAGGCGACCGGTGGGCAGGCGCAGCAGGCTGTACCACCCTCGCCGCCACACCGCCGGGCCACGCTCGGCTGCGGCGAGCCGGATCCACGGCGTGCGACGGGTGTGCTCGTAGGAGAGTTGGCGGCGCAGCAGGATGACCGTGCGCAGATCCTGCATCGTGACGGCGAACCGCAACTGCGCGACCAGGCTGCTGCGTCGTGCCAACGCCTCGAGCGAGGTGCGCGAGACGAGCATCACGCCGGCGACGACGAGCGCCACCGTGAACACGAGCGCGAGCACGTCGAGGCCCTCCTGGCGCCAGCCCCAGAGGCCGAGGCTGCCGTCGAGGTCGCCGGGCCCCGGGAGGTCGGTGGCGATCGCCGCCGCCTGCCACCCGACACCGACGATGCCGACGAGCGTGGTGAGCAGCAGCGGGATGCGGAGTGCATGGGCCACGAGTGCGGCGCCCACCCACAGCAGGGCCGCGTTGAGTCCGAACAGGCCGCCGGCGACGAACCAGGCGATCGGGGTACCGGGCAGGCGACGTCCGGCGAGCTGGGCGAGGCAGGCGGCGATGCCGGCGCCGGCGAACGCGGCGCTGCGCAACCGTTGCACCGTCGGGCGGATCAGCGCGGCACGGCGCGGCACCGGGGCGAGCATCACGTGGGTGACGTCGGCGGCCTCGAGCGCGAGCGGTCCGCCCTGGGCGCCGCTGCGCAGACCGGCCACGAACGCGAGGACGGCGACCATCCCGAGCACGGCCGGGCCGTGCTCGGCGACGTTCGCGGCCTGTGCGGCGCTGAGCTCGGCGTCGCCGACCAGGTCGCTCAGCCAGAGCAGGACGATGCCGCCGAACAGGCCGACGACGTACACCTTGTACGCGGCGTCGAACCACTCCATGTCGCCGAGGCGGTGCCGCTTGCGGGTGGCCCGCAGCGCATGCATGGCCGCCGTGCCGGTGCTCGCCGGTTCCGGCGACGGCGCCGGGGCTGCCGGGGTGTCGAGCACCGTCATCCGCCCAGCTCGCCGGGACGCTGCGGGTCGGCCGACCAGCCCGACCAGCTCGCCACGTACAGCCGCGGCGGCGTGAAGCCGGCGTGCTCCATCGCCACGATGTTCATGCAGGCGCTGACGCCCGAACCGCAGTAGGCCACCGTGGCCACGTCGTCGCGCACGCCGAGCGATTCGTAGTGGGCGCGCAGCTCGTCGATCGACCGCACACGACCGTCGGGTCCGAGCACCGCCGCCCATGGCGCGTTCACCGCACCCGGGACATGACCGGGCAGCGGGTCGATCTGGGTGACCTCGCCGGTGAACCGGTCGCGGGCACGGGCGTCCATGACCACGCCGTCGCCGACGGCGAGCGCAGCGGTGTCGTCGGCCGACGCCAGCCGGTCGCCGGGCCAGGGTGCTGCCGTGAAGCTGGTGGGCTCGGGTGCGACCCACCCCTGGTGGACCTCGCCGGTCCACGCGTTGAGGCCGCCGTCGAGCAGGGTGGCCTCGCGGCCGAGCATGCGCAGCATGACGACGAGGCGACCGGCGGTGAGCCCGCCGGTGTCGTCGTAGGCCACGACGATCGTGTGGTCGCCGATGCCGAGCTCGCCCATCGCCGAAGCGAAGTGTTCGGGGGAGGGGAACGGATGGCGACCTTCGGTGGCCGGCGCGTCGAGCGCCGCGAGTTGGTGGTGGAGGTCGACCCACACGGCGCCGGGCAGGTGGCCGGCCTCGTACGCAGCGCGGCCGTCGCGGCCGTCGAGGTACCAACGCACGTCGGCCAGCACCACACCGCCCGGTCCGGGGTTGGCGAGCTGCAGGTCGTGCAGGGAGCTGGCATCGACGACGACCGGGATCACGTCGTGCATCATGCCAGTGCGTGACCCGCGCGCCACTACGCCCTTCCGCCGTCCCTGCCCGGTGGCCGTCCGGTGGCCGTGCTGTGGCAGGCGGGTGGCAGGCGGGTGGGGGCGCGCTCGTTTCCAGGACCGGTGGCGGCAGAATGTCGGCCATGTCGCTGTCCGCCATCGAGCGCTTCTTCTCGCTGCTCGCGCTCATCGCCGGCGCGGGTGCCGTGGCGATCGTGGTGCTGCGGATCGTGCCGGCAGGTCGGCCCGTGCTCGCCCAACTCGGCCACGCCTCGCGCTGGTTGGCGTTCGCGGTGGCCGCCACGGCCATGGCCGGCAGCCTGTGGTTCAGCGAGGTCGAGAAGTTCACACCGTGCAAGCTCTGCTGGTACCAACGCATCTTCATGTACAGCTCGGCGGTCGTGCTGCTCGTCGGCGCGCTGCGCCGCGACCCCAAGGTGCGCTGGTACGTGGTGCCGCTCGCCGGCATCGGCATGCTGGTGTCGATCTACCACTACCTGCTCGAGTGGTTCCCCCAGCTCGAGACCAGCGCGTGCGACATCTCGATTCCCTGCACGGCGATCTGGTACCGGGAGTTCGGCTTCGTGACGTTGTCGTTCTCCGCCCTCTGCGGTTTCGCCGCGATCCTCGCGTTGATGCTGCTCACCCCCGACGACGGTCACATGGAGGACCCTCATGGCGAACAAACCGAATCGGCCCACTTCCCAGCCGACGACTCGATCGACGTCTGACGTACCCCCGGCCGGCGACGCCGGCTCGAAGCCCAAGCTGCTGTGGCTGTGGGTGGGCATCGCCGCGGTCGTCCTCCTCGCGGGCGGATTCGCGATCCTGAGCTCGGGTGACGACGAGGAGCTCACGGTCGGCAGCACCGTGCCCGCCGCCGAGGATGGTTCCGGCACCACGGCCGGCGGCGACACCGGCACCGATGGCACCGAGGGCACCGCCTCGCCCGACACGACGGCAGCAGACGGTGGCCAGGTGGCCGAGGTGTGGCCCGTCACGATCGGCGGCACGCCGCTGGTCGAGAAGCCCGACGGCGACGACCCTGCGGTCGGCACGCCCGCGCCGACGCTGTCGGGGTTCGCGTTCGACGGCACGCCGGTCACGGTCGACCCGTCGAAGGGCCCGGTGATGCTGGTGTTCCTCGCCCACTGGTGCCCTCACTGCAACCGGGAGATCCCCGAGCTGCTCGCCTGGCGCGACGCCGGCGGCGTGCCCGATGGTCTGCAGGTGATCGCGGTCACCACGGCGGTCGCGCCCGACCGCGACAACTTCCCGCCCTCGGAGTGGATCCCGAACATGGGCTGGACCTGGCCGGTCATCGCCGACAGCCAGGACAACGAGGCGGCCATCGCGTTCGGTGTGTCCGGCTTCCCGTTCAGCGTGATCATCGGGACCGACGGCACGGTGCTCGGCCGGGCGTCGGGCGAGCTCGGCCAGGACGGGATTCAGGCGTTCGTCGACGACGCGCTGGGCTGAGTCGTGTCGGGCCGGGTCGTCGTGGGCTGATCGCCCGCGAGGGCGACCGCCCGGTCCATCACCGAGCGCAGCGGCAGGCCGAGCGCGGCTGCGGCGGCAGCGGCGTCGTCGTGCTCGACCTTCACCCGACCGGCGGCCAGCTTCACCCGCACCGTGTGACCGTCGATGCTGACGGCGCCCTCGGTGCGCTGTTGCGGCCACCGGTGCATCGACGAGCCGCGCACGCCGAGCGTGCCGGTCTCGTCGACCATGACCGTGCGGATCGCATCGACGCGTGAGGCGTCGCACAGGGCGTGCACGGTGAACGCCGGCCGGCCCTTCTTCATCACGATCGGGGTGGCCCACGCGTCGTGGGCGCCGGCCGCGAGCAGGCGGGCGATCGCGTGCGCGACCACCTCGCCGGTGACGTCGTCGACGTTGCACTCGAGCAGTTCGACCGGCTGACCGGGTCCCGGGCTCGACACGACGGGTTCACCGATGACGACCTGCACCACGTTGGGTCGACCGGGGATGTCGCGGGTGCCCGCGCCGTAGCCGACCGAGTGGACGGCCATCGCCGGCATCGGGCCGAACTCGTCGGCGAGCGCCACCATCAGCGCCACCCCGGTGGGCGTGGCCAGCTCGCGATGGTCGGCGATGCCGCGACTGGGTGCCTGGCGCAGCGCGAGCAGGTCGAGCACGGCCGGTGCCGGGTTGGGCAGGTCGCCGTGGGCGGCCTGCACCCGTCCCTGACCGACGGTGATGGGACTGCACACGATGCGATCGACGCCGAGCACCTCGAGCGCGGCACAGGCGCCGACGACGTCGACGATCGCGTCGACCGCTCCCACCTCGTGGAACTCGACGTCGTCGGGATCCATGCGATGCATACGTCCTTCGACCTCGGCGAGCAGGCGGAACGTGCGCAGGGCCCGGTCGCGCACGCGTGACGGGAGCGCGTCGGCGGCCTCCAACAACTCCCGGATCATCCGGTACGGGCGATGGCCCTGATGCCCGTGGTCGTGCGAGTGGTCGTGCGAGTGGTCGTGATCGTGATCGTGCGAGTGGTCGTGATCGTGCGAGTGGTCGTGATCGTGGTTGTGATCGTGCGCGTGATCGTGCGAGTGGCCATGGTGCTCGTGGGCGAGGCCGTGCTCGTCGAGCACCACGAGGGCGTGGGTCGCGGCGATGCCGCACCGCAGCACCGGTTCGAAGGTGAGCAGATAGCCGTCCACGTCGAGCGCCCCGACGATGCTCGCGACGGCCACCGGATCGGCGCCGGCGTGCACGAGCGCCCCCATGGTCATGTCGCCCGCGGTGCCGGCGAAGCAGTGGAACCAGGCCGTGCGCGGCGCCGCCGGGCCGTCGGTCACGCAGGCACCCGGAGGATGCGAGCCAGCGCGCAGGCTGCACCGAAGCCGTTGTCGATGCCGACGACGGTGACGCCGCTCGCACACGAGGCGTGCATCGCGAGCAGGGCGGTGACGCCTTCGAGGCCGGCTCCGTACCCGACGCTGGTGGGCACCGCGACCACCGGTACGGCCGTGAGCCCGCCGATCACGCTGGCGAGCGCGCCCTCCATCCCGGCCGCCACCACGATCGCGTCGGCGGAGGTGACCCGGTCGAGGTGGGCGAGCAGGCGGTGGAGGCCGGCGACACCGACATCGGTGAGCCGGTCGGGCTCGAAGCCGTAGGCGCGCAGGGTGAACACGGCCTCGTCGAGCACGGGGACGTCGGCCGTGCCGGCGCTCACCGCGAGCACGCGGAACGGCCGGTAGGGCTCGGGCAGGCGCCACGCGACGCACCCGGATCCGACGACGCCCTCGGGGTGCTCGGCCAGCACCGCCTTGCGCTGGTCGTCGGTGGTGCGCGTGAGCAGCACGGGCCCGTCGTCGTGCTCGAGCAGTTCGGTGACGATGCGCACGCACTGCTCGGGCGACTTGCCGGGGCCGTAGATGGCCTCGGGCAGGCCCTGGCGCAGCGCGCGATGGTGGTCGACCAGGGCATCGCCGACGTCGGCGAACGGCAGCCGCCGCAGTTCCGCGACCGCGTCGTCGGGGGAGGTCGCCCCCGTCCGGATGTCGTCGATCAGTCGCCGGAGCCGTGCCTCGTCCACGCGCACATTCTGGCCCGTCCCCCGTCGGACTTCCTTTCGGCCGCGGATCTCGTCGACCTGAGCGCATCGGCGCGGCCGGTCGGACACCCGGGCGTCGCGGGACGGTCGGGGGAAACCTCACCTGGCCGAACGGGGTCCAGCCCGTAGCCTGGGCACATGACACGCATCGGGTTCCTGGGCCCGCTCGGCACCTTCACCGAGCAGGCGCTGAAGTCGCAGCCGGATCTCGCACAGGGCGAGTTCGTGCTGTTCCGCACGATGCCCGACGTGCTCGACGCCGTCGAGCTGGGCGAGGTCGACCTCGGCTTCGTCGCGATCGAGAACTCGATCGAGGGCGCGGTGAACCTCACCCAGGACGAGCTCGCGTTCAGCCACGACCTGCTGATCCAGCGCGAGGTGGTGCTCGACATCGAGCACTGCCTGATGGCGCCGAAGGGCACGTCGATCGAGGACGTCAAGGTCGTGCTGTCGATCCCGGTCGCCACCGCCCAGTGCCACGCGTTCCTCCGCAACCACGTCGGCCAGGCCGAGCTGCGCGCCGCCAACTCCACCGCCGAGGGCGCCCGTCTGGCGAGTGAGCTCGGGGCCGGTCATGCGGCCGTCGCACCGCGCGCCGCCGCCGAGATCTACGGACTCGAGATCCTCGTGCCCGACATCGCCGACCACCCGGGCAACCAGACCCGGTTCGTGGTCGTCGCCCGCGAGGGCGTGCCGGCGCCGACCGGACACGACCGCACGGCGCTCGTCATCTACCAGCGCGCCGACGAGCCCGGTTCGCTGATCTCGATCCTGCAGGAGTTCGCGGCGCGCCGCATCAACCTGTCGAACCTGCTGTCGCGCCCCACCAAGGACGGCGGGCTGGGCGACTACTGCTTCATCGTCTACGCCGACGGCCACATCGCCGACGAGCTGCTGGCCGATGCGATGCGTGGGCTGCGCGCCAAGCAGGGCCGGGTGAAGTTCCTCGGCTCGTACCCGGCCGCTGGTGCGCTCGCGCACGAGGTGCGCGAGCACGCCGATCAGCGCTGGCGCGAGGCCGACGACTGGGTGGCGTCGTTGCGGAGCCACATCCGTCCCGACTGACGGACAGGTCGAGAACCAGGTCGAGCAACGAGGCCGAGCAACCAGGCCGAGCAACGAGGCCGAGCAACCAGGCCGAGCAACCAGGCCGAGATCGAGTGACACGAGACGAATGGGATGGGTGTGAGTGAGATGAGCGTGAAGGACGAGTTGAAGACAGCGCTGACCGCAGCGATGAAGGCCCGCGACGAGGTGGCGCTGTCGGCGCTGCGCCAGGCGCTGTCGGCCATCTCGGTCGCCGAGACCGCCGGCACCGAGCTGGTCGAGTTGACCGACGATCAGGTGCTCGCCGTGCTGGCCACCGAGGTGAGGATGCACCACGAGGCCGCCGACGCGTTCCAGACCGCAGGCCGCGCCGAGAAGGTCGCGAGCGAGCGCGCCGAGGCTGCCGTGCTCGAGGCCTACCTGCCGGCCGCCCTGAGCGACGACGAGCTCGCGCAGTTGGTGGCCGACGAGATCGCCGTCGCAGCAGCCGACGGTGCCACCGGCATGAAGGCGATGGGTCGTGTGGTGTCGGCCGTGCGGGCCAAGGCCGGCACGTCCGCCGACGGCGCGAAGATCGCCGCCCAGGTGAAGGCCGCGCTGGCCGGCTGATCCCGACACCGCACCGGGTGCGGTGTGCTGCGCTCCGCTGACGGTGTCCGCTGACGGTTTCCGCTGACGGTTTCCACGCGGCGCCCTGGGTACGGTCCCGTGCATGGACGTCGGTCTGTTGTCGCTCGGGGATCACCTCACCGATCCGGTGACGCAGGTGAGGGTGACCCAGGCCCAGCGTCATCGCTCGCTCGTCGAGCAGTCGGTCCTCGCCGAGCAGGTGGGGTTCCGTTCGGTCCATCTCGGTGAACACCACTTCTGCGACTACATCCTCTCCGCGCCGCCGATCGTGCTCGCGGCGATCGCCGAACGCACGACCACACTTCGACTGTCGACCGGCGTGACGCTGGGCGCCAACCTCGATCCGGTGCGGGTCGCCGAGGACTATGCGACCGTCGATCTGCTGTCGGGTGGTCGGGTGGAGCCGGTGATCGGTCGTGGCACCGCGTTCCCGCACACCTTCGCCGCGTTCGGCCAGGACGCCGCCGATGCGAGGGCTGCCTTCGACGAGCACGTGGAGTTGCTGGTCCGCATCTGGGAGACCGACGGGCCGGTGACGTGGAGCGGCCATCACCGTGCGGCACTCGACGGTGTGCAGGTGCTGCCCCGACCGATGCAGACGCCCCGGCCGCCGATGTGGCTCGGGGCCGGCTCGGTCGAGTCCGTCGAACTCGCAGCGCGCCTGGGCCTGTGGTTGATCCTGCCGACGGTGTTCGGTCGTCCCGAAGCCTTCGTGCCCGTCGTGGAGCGATACCTGGCCGGCTGGGAGTCGGCGGGCCGGGCCCGATCCGACGCACGGATCGGATGCGTGAGCCATTGTCACGTGGCGGCCACGTCGCAGGAGGCACGAGCCACCTGGGAACCCCGTTACACCGCCTACATGACGTGGGTGACCGAGTTCATCGCGACCGGGATGGGCATCACGACGATCCCGTCGTTCGACTACGACAGCACCGTGGGCTCGATGGCGCTGTGCGGCAGCCCCGCCGAGGTGCTCGACCGGATGGGCCAGCTGCGCGAGCTGCTGCACCTCGACACCCACCTGGTCATGTTCGACATGGGCGGTCTCCCCGAAGCCGAGCTGCACCGGACCATCACGATGTTCGGGACCGAGGTGATCCCCGAGCTGGCCTGACCCCCGGGCGTGGGGGGCGACCCTCGCTCAGGCGAGACCGTCGAGGAAGGCTGTGATCCGGTCGGTCCAGCGCTCCAACTGGTCGGGGGTGCTGGCGACCGCGAGGTGCGATCCCGGGATCATCTCGGCCAGGCGTTCCGCCGTGGCGAACGGGTGGCCGGGGTCGCCGGTCCAGCAGAGGATCAGCGTGGGCACGTCGATCGCCTCGATCGCCACCGGGTCGGGCAGGTCGGTGATGGCCGCGCCGCGGAAGATGCGCGCCAGGCGCACCGGGTCGGTGGTGCGCAGCATCTCGTCGAAGCCGTCCTTCCACGACGGGTCGTCGACGAGTGGATCGGGCGACGGAGTGGCGCGCGAGCCCTGGACGAGCAGGTCGAACTGGCCCTGCTCGACCAGCTGGGCGCTGAGTTCGTAGCCCTGCTGCTGCGCGGCGCGCGTCTCCCATGCGGTGGGCGGGATCACGAGCACGAGCGCGGCGATGCGCTCGGGCGCGAGGACCGCGGCGTGCAGCGCCGTCGCACATCCCATCGAGGCACCGCCGGCGACGTAGCGCTCGATGTCGAGCGCGTCGGCGAGAGCGAGCTGGTCGTGGGCGAGTGCGCGCCAGTGGTAGTCGCCGGGATCGGCGGTCGATCCGCTCTCGCCGTGACCGCGGGCGTCGTAGCGCAGCACCCGGGCGTGTTCACGCACCCGGCCCCAGTCGACGAGCCCCGTCGCATCCTCGCGGGCACGGCTGCTGGTGAGCCCGTGACCCCAGATCATGGAGGGGCCGTGGCCCGACAGGTCGTGGTGCAGGTCGACCCCGCGGACGGTGAGCACGCTCATGCGGGCGACCGTATCGGCCCGGGGCCGGCGACGACGGGCATCGGAACCGACCGGGTGCCGAGGCAGGTCGGACCGCTAGCGTGTCGCCCGGAACGGTGGCAGAGCGGACAAATGCAGCCGCCTTGAAAGCGGCCGGCTCACAAGGCCCGGGGGTTCGAATCCCTCCCGTTCCGCCATTCGGTCCTGATGACGATGCCGTGTGTCGTCGGGGGTGGTCAGGTGCTCACCGTGGCGGCGGCCGCGAACGCGGCGGCCAGGCCGAGTTCGGTGTCGTCGTCCCACTGATCGAGCGGGTCGTCGATACGCACCATGATCACGCCGGTGGGCGCGGGCACGATCACCGTGCCGAAGCACACGACGGAGCCGGTACCCGCACCAGCGACGTCCACGGCGGTGTCGCCGTCGCAGGCGAGGTCGCGGATCGTGTCGGCGTCGCCCGTCGGGTCGTAGCCCACGACCAGCGCCGGCACGTCCGTGGGCGCCGTGGCCCATCGGCAGCCGTCGTACAGGCCGAGGCTCGTGTCGCGCGACGTGGTGGTGCCGCTGGTGCCGAGCATCGCGTCGACGGTGCTGACGTCGAACAGACCGCACGCACTCGCCGGTTCGCTCCCGGCGGCACCACTGCCCGGGTCGGCACCATCGGGCGCGACGACGTCTGGTGTCGTCTCGGTGGTCGGGTCCTCGGTGGTGGGGTCGTCGGCGGGCCGGTCGGTGGCGGCCGGGTCGTTGCTGCCGCAGGCGCCGAGCAGGACGGTCGCGCCGATGAGCAGTGGTAGGGCGAGACGGCGTCGGAGAGAGGTGCGGGTGGTCGTGGGGTTCGGGATCGATCGCATGGTGGTCTTCCTCGGTATCGGGTGGGTGATGGTGTCTTGGTGTGCTCGTCAGCCGACGCGGACGAGGTGGTCGGCGCTCAGGAAGGCGTCGCGCAGGGCGGGGCTCAGACCATCGAAGGGCGATGACTGCGACGAGTGCATCGAGATCGCCAGCTTGCGGAGGTGCAGCACCCCGGTCGCGTCGATCACGTGCGTGATCTCGTCGTCGGGGCGGCCGAACGAGTCGGGATCGATCGCGTGGTACGCGGCGCCCGGGTCGATCGACCGCATCTCCTCGAGCCACTGCCGCATCAACGAGTTCGGCAGGCTCGACTCGTACACGGCGATCTCGTCGCCGCAGGCGTCGGCGACCTCGACCGCGGCGAGCGTGGCGGTGCGGATGCGCTGGTGATCGCGGTGGCCGTCGCTGCCGTCGAGCACCACCACGACATGCGGCCGCACGTCGCGCAGCACGTCGGCGATCTGGCGCACGACGATCCGTTCGTCGATCGCGCAGAGCGAACCGTCGGGCAGGTCGCCGCCGAAGTCGGAGTCGCCGTGGTCGAGGGTGATCACCGTCGACGCGCCGAGCACCTGTGCGGCCAGGTGCAGCTCCAGGAGGCGCTGCTGCGCCAGCTGTTCCGGTGACAGGTCGAGGTGACTCTCGCCGCGATCGCCGAGCGTGGCGCACACGACGGTCACGTCGGCGCCGGCGGCGGAGGCGGCAGCGATGATCGAACCGCAGCCGAAGGTCTCGTCGTCGGGGTGGGCGACCACGACGAGCAGGCGCTCGCCGGCGGCGACGAGCGACGTGGAACGGATGGGCAGGGTGGCGAGGGTGACGTTGCTGTTCATGCCACGCATCGTCCGCTGGGGCGCTTGACGATCGCTTGGCGCCCACTTGCAGCCCCGACGTCGTTCGCGTCGTCCGCGGCCCGCTGGGCCGTGCCCGGTGACAGGATTTCCCGACAGCGCGGAACCCGGGGCGGGTTCGCAGCCACGGGGAGCGGGCGATGACGGAACGATCTGCGTTCAGCGGCGGCGACCAGGCGTACCTGCGCGACGTGCAGTACGGCACCGGTGCCAAGCTCGACGTCCGGTCGCACCTGCACCGTGCGTACTCCACGTCGCCCGTCCCGCTCGCCACGTTCGAAGCACGCCTCGTCGACTGGAGCGGCCGGGTCGAGGTGCTCGAGTGCGGCTGCGGCACGGGCCGCTTCTGGGAGACGTCCGAGCTCTCGCGATCGATCGACGTCACACTCACCGACCTGTCGCCCGGCATGGTCGACGAGGCCATGGCACGAGCCCGGGCGAACGGCTTCGACCGTGTCACCGGGCAGGCGGTGGACGTGCAGTCGTTGCCGTTCGACGACGGATCGTTCGACGTCGTGGTCGCGAACCACATGCTGTATCACGTGCCCGATCCCGATCGTGGCGTGGCCGAGATCGCCCGTGTGCTGCGCCCCGACGGTGTCGCGCTCGTGGCGACCAACGGCTACGGCCACATGAAGGAGATCAACGAGGCGCTGGCCGAGGTGTTCGGTTCGCACGCCGAAGGGCTCTACGAGGTGTTCGGCATCGACACCGGCGAGGCCCGGCTCCGCGAGCGGTTCGCGTCGGTGGTGTGGCACGCGTTCGACAACGACCTCGTCGTCGACGAGCCGCAGGCGGTGATCGACTACGGCCTCTCGTTCCCGCCGGGTGAGTTCGCCACCGACGACCAGCGCGTGGCCTTCGACGCCGCCGTGCGGGCGCGGTTCACCGGCGGCCGGCTCCGGATCCGCACGCGGGCCGGTGTGTTCGTGTGCACGCGAGCCCGCCGCCGCGACTGAGGCAACCGCTCCTCCGACCCGCCCCTGAGCGGTGTGTCCGGGCGCTGCAAGCGGGCTCCAAGCCGGCGTCAAGCGCCCAGCCGCATCGTGCGTCCCATCAACCGGACACACAGGAGCAACCCATGTACCGCAACCGCACCCAGCGGCGCGCCGACCGGCGCAACCACAGCAGCAGACCCACCACCCAGACCACCGCCCGCACGAGCGCCGCCCGTTCGCTCACCGTGGTGCCGATCCTCGGCATCGCGCTGCTCGCCGGTGCGTGCGGCAGCGACGTCACGGCGAGCGATCTCCGCGACCTCACCAGCACCACGACGGCCGAGGCCCCCACCACGACCGCCCTGCCGCCCGTGAGCCTCCCGGTCGCCACTGTCTCGACGGTCCCGGCGTCCACCGTCGCCGTGTCGAGCCTCGACTCGGTGCAGGGCGCGACGGTGCAGATCGTCGCCCAGGGCACCTTCGTCGATCCCGAGTTCGGTGCTTACGAGAGCGTCGGTCGCGGTTCGGGCTTCGTCGTCGATCCGAGCGGGATCGCCGTCACCAACCACCACGTCGTCGGCGGCGCCGGCCTCATCCAGGTCTACGTCCAGGGTGAGGACGAGCCGCGCAACGCCAAGGTGCTCGGCGTGTCGGAGTGCTCCGACCTCGCCGTGATCGACATCGAGGGCGACCCGTTGCCCGCGCTGTCGTGGTACACCGGCCCGGTCCAGCCGGGCCTCGAGATCTACGCCGCCGGCTACCCGCTCGGCGACCCCGAGTTCACCCTCACCCGCGGCATCGTGTCGAAGGCCGACGCCCCCGGTGAGACCCAGTGGGCTTCGATCGACCACGCCATCGAGCACGACGCGAACACACAGCCCGGCAACTCGGGTGGACCGCTGGTGAGCGCCGACGGCGAGGTCGTCGCGATCAACTACGCCTCGGGCAGCTCCACCAACACCGACCAGTTCTTCTCGATCGAGGCCTCGGACGCAGCGGGCATCATCGCCGAGATGATGGCCGGCAACGACGTCGACTCGCTCGGCGTGAACGGCCAGATCGTGATGAGCGACGACGGCACGATCGCCGGCCTCTGGGTGTCGGGCGTCGATTCGGGTTCGCCCGCCGACGACACCGGCATCGAGCCGGGCGACATCATCACCCGGATCGAAGGCGTCAGCGTCGGCACCGACGGCACGATGGCCGACTACTGCGACGTGATGCGTACACACAACCCCGGTGACGTGCTGTCGGTCGAGGTGCTGCGCTTCGCGACCGAGGAGGTGCTGACCGGTCAGTTCAACGGTGAGTACCTCACCACGGCCTTCAGCTTTGCCGAGACCGTCGACACCGGCATCGACGCCGGCGCCGAGTACACCGACTACACGACCGTCACCGACGACAGCGGCACGCTGACCGTGTCGGTGCCGACGGCGTGGTCGTCGATCGACGGAGCGCCGGTCGACATCGACGGCGTCTCGTCGCCGTCGATCATCGCCAGCACCGACGTCGCCGCCTACAACAGCGCCTGGGACGTGCCGGGCGTGCAGTTCGTGGCCAGCGCTGCGCTCACCGGCTTCACCGCCGACGAACTGCTCGACCTGGGGGCCACCACCGAGTGCACGTTCGAGGGCCGTGAGGACTACGACGACGGTGCGTTCGTCGGCCGCTTCGACACCTACTCGAACTGCGGTGGCACGGGTGCCACGTCGATCGTGGTCGCGGCCTTCCCGGCCGACGGCAGCTACGGCGTGCTCGTCGTCGTGCAGGTCGTCACCGACGCCGACCTGGTTGCGCTCGACGAGATCATCCGCACGTTCAACGTCGTCGCCTGACGCGACGTACTCCCCCAACTGGCCGGCCCGGTGCTGGTGCGTTCTCCCCCGACGCACCGACACCGGGCCGCCGTCGTTCCCGGCCCGCCCGGGTTCGTCGCCCGCGGCCAGGGAGACACCTCCGGCGATCTCCCTACGTCTGCGGTGGAACGACCGGCGCGGCGTGTTGGTGTCGCGCGGTCGGGAAGCTCCGGCCGCTCATCTCGTACACCTCGATGGCGATCCAATGTGTCTTGGTCCCTGGTGCCAATACGTGGATCTGAGCTTCTCGAAGCCCGTCGTAGCGCGGGCCGAGAGCCGTCGTGACCTCGCGAGCGTGACCCAGCACGACAACGCTCCAGGCGTGCGTCGGAGTGACGCCGTCGATCTCGAACGCAACCGGACTCATCGCGATGTTCTCCAGCTTCACGCCGACGTCGGTGCGGAAGACGACCAGGCCGTCGAAGCAGGTGTAGTTGACCGGGAGGACCATGGGAAATCGTCCGTTCGCGAACGCGACCCGACCGAGGTCGTGGTCACTCAGGAGCTCGAGGCACGTCGTTTCGTCCAGGACCTTGACTGACTCGCCAGCGTCGGTAGGCATGTGTCGACCTTGATGTCGTACGAACGATCGCGCCAGGGCCAGGAGTCCCGTCCCGTGGTGAACCCCATGGCGGTGGGGAAGCTCCGGCCGCTCATCTCGGTCGGCCGCTCATGTCGGTCGCCGGGCTCGACGACCGTTCGGCAACGTCTCGCTGCGGGACCTTCGGCAGCTGCCATCGGCCTCTCGGCCGAGCAAGGATGAGGACATGGAAGAACCCATGGCGGAACCAGAGGTGTCCCAGATCGTGATCCACGGCCACGACGTGCGGTACCGGCGTTCGGGTACCGGTGAAGCCATCGTCCTGATCCATGGTCTGGCGGGTAGCTCGGTCACGTGGCGTGCCGTACAGCCACGACTTGCCGAGCGCTACGACACGATCGCCCCCGACCTGCTGGGTCACGGCGAATCGGCCAAGCCGATGGGCGACTACTCCCTCGGTGCGTTCGCCAGTGGCATGCGTGACTTCCTGGGGATGCTCGGGGTGTCGAGCGCCACCATCGTCGGGCACTCCTTCGGCGGAGGTATCGCGATGCAGCTCGCCTATCAGCATCCCGAGCTGTGCGACCGGTTGGTGCTGGTGAGCAGCGGTGGTCTGGGGCGTGAAGTCAGCTGGTTGCTCCGCTCGGTCACGCTGCCCGGAGCCGAGCACCTCATGCCGCTGATCTTCCCCCGCTTCGTCGCCGACATCGGTGACGAAGCGGGCAAGGTGCTCAGCAGCTTCGGCCTGAAGGCACCGCGCCTGGCCGAGATGTGGCGGTCGTATGCGTCCCTTGCGGGCGCACCGAACCGCAAGGCGTTCGTCCGCACCATCCGCACGGTCATCGAACCCGGCGGCCAGAGCGTGAGTGCGCTCGACCGGCTCTACCTCGCAGCGCACGTCCCCACGCTGATCGTGTGGGGCGACCGCGACGACATCATCCCGGTGAGCCACGCCGGCGCGGCCCACGAGGCCATCCCGCACAGCCGGCTCGAGATCCTCCACGACGTCGGGCACTTTCCGCACCTCGAGGCGCCCGAGCGGTTCATCGAGGTGCTCTCCGAATTCCTGGACACGACCGCACCGGCGACCACCCACGCACCTCGCATGTCGGCGAAGGCGCGGTGACGTTCCTGAGTGCTCCTGCTGCCCTCGTCAGCCCAGTCGGTCGAGCACGTTCGCGGTGATCCGCTCGACCTGGGCATCGCGGCCGGCGAGGCCATGGGCCCAATCGGTACACCCAGAGGTGACCACGGTGCCTCCCGCGGCCGAGGTGTAGGTGCCGAGCACTGCATGACCGTGTGAGATCCGTTCGACCGCCGCGGCATCGCGTGTACCGAACAGGCGGGCCGCGATGAACTCGTCCTCGGCGGGCTCGTTCGGTGCCGGCGGCCGAGCTGCGGTGGTGCGGGTGAAGTGTGCTGCGGGGGCGGTGCCCAAGATGACGAACGAATCGGGAGTGCCATCGCTGCCGGTGGGGTAGGGCAGGCCGTCGCGAGTGGTGAAATCGCAGCCGTCGCACTCGTAGCCGACGATCGTCGCATCGGCACCGAGCACATCGCCGTAGCCGATGCCGGTGCCATCGAACAGCCAGTGATCCGGCCGATGGATCGTGTACCCGCCGGCGCCGTTGGTGACCCGCTTGCCGATCCGGTGGTAGCCGCCTCGCGAGAAACTCACCCCCGTCATGTGGTTCTCGGGCCGACCGATGAGGTGGTCGCTCCAGATGCTCGTCAGCTCGGCGATCCGGTCGGTGTCGAACACGGGGTCGCGCTTGAACTGACCCTTGAAACCGATCATCGACGCTGCGGGTCCCTCCGGCGTCGGCTGCTCGAGGCGCACCTGCCAGAACGAGGTGTTGCCCGAGAAGAACGCGACGTTCCCGCCGCGAGCGATGTAGCTCTCCACCGTGTCGCGCATCGGACCCGACCAGTACTCGTCGTGGCCCACCGAGAGCACCAGCCGGTGTCCGTCGAGGACGGAGGGGTGGTCCTCGAGGTCGGCGTTGGTGCACACGTCGATGCCGTACCCCTCGCGCTCGGCCCACTGCAGGAACGGCAACTCCCAATCGGGCCAGCCCGCCGATCCTGCGTAGGGAGACAGCCGGTTCTGGCGGAGGTACCCGACATGGGTGTTCATGTCGGGGTCGGGCGGGTTCGTGGTGGTCACCCGTCGACCGGCGCCCGGCGGCTTGTGCAGATAGCCACGAGCCATCGGCCGCTGCAATGACGCGGTGGTGCCACCGGTGTAGAGGTTCTGTCCGCCGAAGTCGTTGTAGGCGTGCCAGGTGTTCGTCGCCAACTGCAGCAGGATCGAGTTCGGTGAATCCGCCGGCGGGCGAACGACGAAGAACGCATGGTCGGTGCGTCGCTTGCCGCCGACATCGATGGTCAACTCGACCTCGTAGTAGCCCGAACGCCAGTCGGCCCCAGTGGTCAACGAGACCGCCGCAGGCCACCCGCACCCGCGTGCAGACGCGTCCGTGGGTGTCGGAAGGTCGCCTGCGGGCACGATGTCGGACCACACCACCTCGTGGTCGAGCCCGACCCGGGCGATGCTCACGGAGACGTCACGAGCTCCGGCTGACGAGAGGTGCAACGCGACGTCGTCGCCGGCGGCGATCGATTGCGGCCAGCAGTATCCGGTGACGGTTTCGTAGGGCACGGGCGCAGTCTGCCACCCCCATCTTTCTGGCCCCATCCTTCTGGCCCCATGTTTCCTGGCGATGCCCGGCCGAGGCAGTTCGGCGTGGGTGTGGTGATGCGGTGTGACGACGGGCGACCCCGTTGCATCCGGCGATGCCGTCCGCACGGTCGACGTTGGCACCCTCCGGTGAGGGCGCCGAGGCGCCATGCGCGACCGAGATGAACGACACCGGAACTTGACCCGAGCTGAAGGCGATCGATGGCTCGGCGACCTTATGGTGAACACCGCTGTTCTTCTCCCGCTCGTTGCGGCAATGACCGGTCGCGAAGGAGTGCGTGGGTGAACGATGTGATGAGAAGTCCCGACACCGACGCCGACCTCGACCCCGACCTCGGGCTCGAGGAGACGCCGCGAGGATCGGCCCCGCACCCGGTCGCGGTGCTCCGTGCCGTCGGGCGGCGCCTGCTGCCGAGCCTCATCGAGGCGACCCTCGTACCGACGCTGCTCTTCTACGCCGTCTTCGCACTGGTCGGTGCGACCGGCGCCTTCATCGCCGCGCTCGGCTGGTCGTACCTCACCATCGGTCGACGACTCGCGAGTCGCACGCCGATCCCGGGGATCATGATCCTTGCGAGCATCGGCATCACCCTGCGCACCGCGTTCGCGATCGCGAGCGGCAGCAGCTTCGTCTACTTCGTCCAGCCGGTCCTCGGCACGCTCGTGCTCAGCGCGGTGTTCGTGATCTCGGTGATCGTCGGCCGCCCGTTGATCGGACGCTTCGCGAGCGACTTCTGTGCCCTCGAGCCCGGCATCGCCTCGAGACCGGGTGTCGTGAGGCTGTACAGCCACCTCACCTATCTCTGGGCGGCGGTCAACCTGTGCGCGGCGACAGCCACCCTCGTCATGTTGCTCACCATGCCGATCGGCGCGTTCGTCGCCGTCCGCCCCCTGGTCTGCTGGCTGCTCACCCTCACCGGCATCGTGATCACCGTGTCGGCATCGGTGCGGGCGGTACGCCGGGAGGGTCTGCTCCTCGCGATCACCAGCGGCGGCACCCTCAGCGCAGCCGTGAGATAGCGCCCCGGCGGTTGGGTCCGGCTGTCGGATCCGGCTGTCGGATCCGGGGATCACGGCCCCTCCGCTCCGTGTGAGCCTCCGCTCACCTGGTGAACTGAGCCGATGGAGACCCGAACCCTGTTCCAGGTGGCGTATCTGGTGAACGACCTCGAGGCGTCGATCCAGCGGTGGAGCGACGTGCACGGCGCCGGTCCGTTCGTCGTGACCCACCACCACCGCACCGATCGCTTCATGTACCGGGGCACCGATGCCGAGGCCGACGTGTCGTACGCGTTCGGGTACCTCGGCGACGTGATGATCCAGTTCATCGTGCAGCACGACGACACCTCGTCGATCTACCGCGACATGTACGCGGCCGGCGTCGAGGGCTTCCACCACCAGGCGTACCTGGTGCACGACTTCGAGGCGGAGTACCAGCGCCTCACCGACCTCGGCTACGAGCCGGCGTGCCGGCTGTACGCCGACGGGGTGGACGCCGCCTACTTCGACACCCGCGACATGAACGGCGGGTTCACCGAGATCCACGGCGACCCGCCGCACATCCTCGCCGCGTTCGCCCAGTGGCGCCGTGCCCACGAGCTGTACCGCCCCGGCGTCGACCCCGTCATCCTCCAGCGCCCACCGCGACCGCGATGAGCGATGAGTGGCCCTGCCGCCCCGATCTCTCATCGGTGTCGGGCGGGCCGGCAGTCCGATGAGAGATGAGCGCGCCAGGGCCACTCATCGCTCATCGCGGGGTCGTCAGGGGGCGAGGCGGTTCACGATCGCCCGTGCCGCGTCACGGTCGCGGAACCACAGGGCGTTCGCCTCGGTCCACGCGGCGGGCGCGGCCGGCGCGCCGTCGGCGGTGAAGATCGCGCCGACCGGGCACGCGGGCAGGCAGAGGTTGCAGCCGATGCACTCGTCGGGGTCGATGTAACAGATGCGGTCGGCGGCGTCGCCGACGTGGATGCAGTCGACGGGACAGACCTCGATGCAGCTGCGGTCCATCACGTCCACGCACGGGTCGGTGATCACGTACACCTGGGTCACGCACAGAGTTTGCACACGCCCCGGGTTCGAGGGCGAACGCAAGCGCTCCTAGAGTCGCCCGCACCCGGTCCCACCGGCCCGACGGAGGTCCAGCCACATGAGCGCGTGCCCGTTCCACCAGGTCCTCGACGAGACGCTCCGCCTCTCCGATCCCGCGCCCGAGGCGGCCGGCGCGCGGCGCGAGTTCCCGCTGATGCCCGTCGGCCAGGCGTGCGACATGGGCCGCACGTCCGACGGCACGCCGCTCATCGACCCGCGCCTGTTCGACTCGGCCGAGTTCCAACGCAACCCGTACCCGTACTACCGCATCATGCGCGACCACCATCCGGTGTTCCACGACACGCTGCACAACTGCTACTGGGTGACGCGCTACGCCGACGTCGAGGCCGGCTACCTCGACGACGAGGGCTTCAACACGATCCCGAAGGGCATGTCGAACGGGGTGCTCGGCAACACCCAGCTCGAGCTGTCCGGCATCGAGCACCGCCGTCGCCGCAACCTCTACGGTCGCCACCTCGTGGGCCAGGCGCTCGACCGGCGCATCCCGATCATCGAACACCTCGCCGCCGAGATGATCGGCAGCTGGTTCGACGGCACCGCCCCCGACGGGTCGATCGTCGTCGACGAGCACGATCCGTCACGGCGCAGCGTCGAGCTCGGGAAGGCCTTCGCCAACGAGTTCCCCATCCGCGTCGTGTGCCAGGTGCTGGGCTTCCCCGACGAGGCGCGCTCACAGTTCTTCTACTGGTACTCGTCGATGATGAACGGCCTCGGTGGGTCCGAGACGGCGCACCTCGGGATCGGCGCCCGCCAGGACCTCGAGGACTACGTGTCCGATCTGGTGGCGCAGCGGCGGGTGCAGCCCACGTTCCTGTACGACGACGCGGGCGACCCGATCGGCAAGGACATCATCAGCGAGCTGTGCACGACGGTCGTCGACGGCGACCTCCTCTCGGCCGAGGAGATCACGTCCAACATCGCCCTCGTGGTCGGCGGCGGTGGCGAGACGACCCGCGGGGCGATCCTCAACATGTGGTATCTGCTGTTGCAGCACCGCGACCAGTTCGACCGGGTGCGGGCCGACCCGACCCTCTGGGACGCGGCGTTCCACGAGACGCTCCGCTGCGCGAGTTCGATCGGCGGCCAGCCGCGCCACACCTCGTGGGACGTCACCCTCCACGGGGTCACCATCCCGGCCGGCTCATTGGTGAACATGGTCGACTTCTCCGCCAACCACGACGACCGCGTGTTCGCCGATCCCGAGCGCTTCGACGTGTTCCGACCCGATCTCCACACCGGCAAGATCATCCGCAGCGGCGTCGACCGCGACGGCCGCCGCAGCCACATGGCCTTCGGGGTCGGGCCGCACCTGTGCCCGGGGGCGTGGATCAGCCAGCAGGAGTCGGTGCTCGGGTCGAGGGTGCTCGCGGCGGCGCTCGACGCACGCGGCATCCGGGTCGGCATCGACGTCGACCGCACGCCCAAGGACATCGACGGCACTTCGTTGGCTCCCATCGGCCTGGGCGCGATCCGCTCGCTGTGGCTCACGCTCGAGGAGGCCCCGCGATGAGCGGCTTCCGCACCTACGAGGTGTACCAGCGCACCCGGTTGGGTGAGACCACCGAGTGGATCAAGCCGCGCCAGCTGACGTCCGACGCCTACCTCGTCGACCCGTACCCGCTGGTGGCGATCCTGCGCGAGCACACGCCCTGTTACCGCGACTGGCCGGGGAACGCCTTCTGGGTCACCCGCTACGACGACGTCACGAGCGTGTTCGTCGACGACGCCAACTTCGAGACCCGGTCGCGGGCCCGGCGGTGCGGTCGCGACGGCTGGGGGAACGACCTCGGTGACGAGCTCGACGTGCTCCGTTGCCTCGAACGCACCGCCGACGAACAGGGCGAGACGATGGCACGTCGGCTCCTGCACGACATGGAGGGCGACCTCGCCACCGAGGTGCTCGCCCGCCTGCCGTTCGAATTGCTGTGCGCCGCGATGGCCGTCGAGCCGACCGCCGATCTGGCTCGCGCGTACCTGCAGCTCCGCCGCGCCACCAGCTGGGAGCCGACGGCAAGGTACGACGGCCTCGACGCGCTCGATCGCCTCGCGGCCTGGGCCGCACCCTTGCTCGAGCAGCGCAGCGGCGGGGACGGCGACGACCTGCTGTCGATCGTCGCCCGTCTCGGCGGTTCGGGTGCCGACCTGGCGGTGACGGTGCTCGAGACGGACCACGACACGCTGCACGGCGTGCTCGCCAACCTCTGGTGC
>JAPLAA010000042.1 GCA_026393475.1 Actinomycetota bacterium | reverse complement strand
TCTTGACGACATCCAGACACGAGGTCGCGGCTCGGAACCTCGGACTTGTCGATGTCTTGGACGTCCCTTGGACGTTCACCGGGCAGCCCCTGGATCGCGTTCGGTTCTACTGAACCCGCACACAGTGCGGGCATTCACGAACGGAGAGCAAGCGAATGAATCGAGCATGGGTGACCAGCCTCACGATCGCCGGTGTCGTCGGCACCGGCGGCGCCGCCATGGCGGGCCTGACCGACTCGGGCACCGCGCCCCTCGACCCGGCACCGGCCGCACCGATCGCCGCCGCCGTCATCGGCGACACCACCAGCACGACCGCACCATCCGCGTCGACCATCACCTACCAGGTGGGCCCGGCCGGCACCGTCACGGTCAGCTACAGCGCCGCCGGCGCCACCGTCACCGAAGCCACCCCGGCCGCCGGCTGGACCGTCACCAGCGCCAGCGCGGTCGGCAACCACGTCGAGATCCTCTTCACCGACGCCGCCCAGACCGTCACCTTCGGCGCCGACCTCGTCAACGGCGAACTCATCCCCGCCGTGTCGTCGATGCCCGTCGCCGGTGCACCCACGCCAGCACCCATCGCCGTCACCGTGATCGGCAGCTCGAGCGCCCCCACCGGCACCAAGCCCACCACGCCCACCACGCCCGCCCCGGCAGTGGCGCCGACCGTCGCGCCCACCATGCCGGCCGCTCCCCCGTCGTCGTCCGCCCCGTCGGCGACCTACGACGATGACGACCACGACGAGGACCACGCCCCGGCCCCCACCGCCGCCCCGGCCATCGCACCGTCGGCCTCTGCCACCACGTCGCCCTCGGGCGCCGGCCACGAGGACGAGGACGAGCACGAGGACCACGACGACGAGGGCGCCGAACACGAGGACGGCGGCGACGATGACTGAGCCCACCCGCGAGGAACGCCTCGCCCACCTCCGCGCCAGCCGCGGTCAGGCACCCATCACCCAGGTGCCCGCCGCGCCGGCGTCGGTGACCCCACCGCCACCCGCTCCCACGCACCCACCGACCGTGAAGCTGTCCGACCTCTGGGCGGCCCCCACCACCCCACCGGCACCGCCGACGGTCATCATCACCCCGGTCGCTCCGGTCGTATCGGCACCTGTCGCGCAGGTCGCCGAGCCGGCACCGACCGCACGCACCAACGCCGCCGCACGATCCGCGGCCGCCCGCACCGCGACCACACGGGCTCAAGCCCGCGAGCGGCGACGCAGCCATGTCGCCGCCGGCGCTCGCATCGCCGTCAGCGGCCTCACCGCGTCGAGCATCTTCGCGCTCACCGCCGTCATCGCTTCGGCGAACCGGCCACCTGAGCCCACGCTCGCTGCTGCGTCACCGCCCGCCGGCGCAGCAGCAACCCCGACGGTCGATCCCGCGGCCACCACCACGATCGACCCCGCCGCGACCACCACGGTGGCCGACCCGACCAAGATCACCTCGGGCACCATCGTGCTGGCGATCCCGGGCATGGAGACCACCACCGTCCCCGCCCCGATCGACCCGGCCGTCGCGGCCCTGCCGGCAGCACCGGCACCCGCGGCAGCCACCCCGGCACCCGCCGCGGCGACCCCCGCTCCGGCAGCCGCCAAGCCGGCGGCAGCCCCCGCGGCCGCCCCGGCACCGGTGGCCGCACCAGCACCCGCACCGGTCGCAGCACCAGCGCCGGTCGACACCCCGGCCCCCGCACCGGCACCCGCACCGGCACCGGCGCCGGCACCGGTCGTCACCCAGCCGGCGCCCGTCGTCACCCAACCCCCGGCACCGGTGGCCACCCAGCCGCCGCCCCCACCGCCCCCGGCCAACACCACCGCGCCCAGCGGCGCCTGACCCGTGTGTGTCGGTCGTTCCCGGTCCGCCCCGGGAACGACCGCCACGCCGCCGCATCGCACACCCCACCCAGCTCCTCAGCTCCTCACGTCAGGAAGTCCGCCGCCATGACGAACACCCTCGACACCAGCGCCCACCTCGACCCCATCGACACCAACGACGCCATCGACCAGATCGCCACCGTGGACACCACGTCACCCGTCGCCCACGACGGCGCCCGCGTCACGACCCGCGATCTCACGATCATGGGCGGCCGCGGCCACCTCGTGGTCTACGGCGAGCAGGGCGAACGCCTCCTCGACCAGGGCGAAGCACGCCTGCGCGACCTCGAGTCGAAGTGGAGCCGCTTCCTCCCCGACAGCGACATCACCCGCGCCAACCACGCCGCCGGCACCCCGGTGGAGGTGAGCGCCGACACCATCGCCGTCGTCCAGCGCGCCCTCGACGGCTGGCGCCAGACGAACGGACGCTTCGACATCACGATGCTCCCCGCCCTCGTCGAGATCGGGTACACGCACAGCGCACTCTCCGCGATGGCCGCCCCCATCGTGCCGGGCCGCGTCGTGGGCCTGTCGGGGATGGTGATGGTGGATCCCGCCCGATCCACCATCACCGCCCCGGCCACCTCCGCCATCGACCTCGGCGGCATCGGCAAGGGCTTCGCCGCCGACCTCGTCGCCGACGAACTCATCGCGGCCGGCGCCTCCGGCGTGCTCGTCAACCTCGGCGGCGACCTCACCGTGCGCGGCCTGCCCGGCGACGACACCAGCTGGTATCTCGGCATCGAAGACCCCAGCGCACCGCCCAAGCACGTCGCCCTGCTGCGCGTCGTCACCGGCGGCATCGCCACCTCCGGCACCACCGTCCGCCGCTGGACGTCACTCGACGGCAGCCAGCGCCACCACCTCATCGACCCCACCACCGCACAACCAGCGACCACCGCCACCCTCACGGCCACCGTGCTCGCCGCCGACTGCGCCACCGCCGAGGTGTACGCCACCGCAGCGATGATGCTCGACGCCCGCAGCGCCGTCGCCATGCTCGACCAGCTCGGCCTCGCCGGACTCGTCGTCGGCTCCGACGGCGGCGTCCACCGCAGCAACACCCTCGCGGCGTTCATCGCATGAGGACCGCGACGACCATGGCGACCGGGGCGGAACGATGAGCGAACAGATCTGGTGGTACCTCGCGCGCTCCAGCGGGATCATCGCCTGGCTGCTCCTCGCCGCCTCGTGCCTGTGGGGCGTGCTCATGGTGACCCGCATGCTCAAGCCCGCCGACCGGCCCGCCTGGATGCTCGACCTCCACCGTTGGCTCGGCGCGCTCTCCGTCGTCACCACCGGCATCCACCTCGGTGCCCTCGTCGCCGACAACTACGTCCACTTCGGCTGGGCCGAGATCCTCTTCCCCCAGGCCAGCGAATGGAAGACGTTCCCCGTCACGATGGGCGTGATCGCCTTCTACTTCCTCGTGCTCGTCGAGGCCTCGTCGCTGATGATGAAGAAGCTGCCCCGCCCCGTGTGGCACGGCATCCACATGACGGCCTACATCAGCTTCGTGCTCGCCACCGCCCACGGCGTGTACGCCGGCACCGACCGCAAGAACCTGTTCTTCGTCGTCCTCGGCAGCGGCCTGACGTTCATCGTCGTGTTCGCCACCCTCGCCCGCTACCTGCAGGGCAAGGCCAAGGCCGCCCAGAAACCACAGCGCACCGCGACCGCCTGATCACCGCCTGATCACCACCTGAACCCGGCGATGTCCGCCGGCATCACGGCACAGGGTCGAGCGCGCGGGGTCGTCGACGCAGGTTCGCAGCCACGAACACCGAGTTCCCGACGAGATACCGCCGCCACAACCGGCGAGGCTCGGTCGCCAGGCGGTACAGCCACTCGAACCCGTGCTCGCCCATCGCCCGGGGCGCCATCGGCTTCGAGCCACCGATGAAGTCGAAGGCGGCGCCGACCGCGACGAACGTGAGATCCCCACGCGTCGCGAGTTCGCTCACCACGAGGTCCTGCTTCGGCGTCCCGAGACCCACCCACACCACGTCGGCGTCGACCGCGGCGAACCGCGCCGTCGCCGCATCGAGCGCCGCCCCGTCGAACTCGCCGAACGGCGGCGACTCCGCGCCCACGATCGACATCCCCGGGAACCGTCGCTCCAACTCGGCCCGCAACCCGGCGACCACCTCGGGCGTGCTGCCGAAGAGATAGTGGCGAACGCCGCGCTCGACGCCCGCCGCACACACCGCCTCCATCAAGCCGGTGCCCGACACGCGCTCGGCCCGCTTCGTCAGACCCAACCACCGGGCGATCCACACCAACGGCATGCCATCGGGAAGGTTCAACCTGCCATCGCACAGCATCGTCGCGAAGCGATCGTCCCTCGCCGCGAGCGAGAGCGTGTACGCGTTGCACAGGTGCACAGCGCCGCGCGCCTCCCCGGTCACGACCGCCTCGGCCGCGGACGCGACGTCGAACGCGTCGATCCTGACCCCGCAACTCAGGAAGCTCCGCACGCCCCTACTCTCATGGCAATCATGATCCTGAGGCAACACCCAGTCGGAGCGATCCGCCCCGCTCCCGACCCACGGTGGTCCCAATTGCCCATTCGCCCGGCCCGGACACCGCGACCTTCGCGACCGAGCCCATGCTGGCGCCCATGACGACGGCCCCGGGCGGACGCCGACCCATCCGCACCCTCGGCATCGCCATCGCCACCTACCGACGCCCCGAACTCCTGCGCGCACTGCTCGACTCCATCGCCGCGCAGCGCTTCACCGGCGACGAACCCGCGATCACCCTCGCGATCGCCGACAACAGCCCCGACCTCGAAGGCCTCGCGGTGATCGAGCTGATCGCCCCCACCTTCCGCTGGCCCATCGTCGCCGACCACGAACCCCAGCCCGGCATCGCCACCACCCGGAACCGCACCGTGCGCCTGCTCGGCTCGCCCGACGCGATCGTGTTCGTCGACGACGACGAGACCGCACAACCCGACTGGCTCGACCGACTCGTAGACACCGCGATCCACCACGACGCCGACGTCGTCTCCGGCCCCGTGCTGCCCAACTTCTCCGAACCGCCCCCGGCCTGGGCCGTCGACGGCCGCTTCTACGAACGCGACCGCTGGCCGACGGGCAAAATCACCGGCACGACCGCGACGAGCAACCTCCTCGTCCGACGCGTCGTGTTCGACCTCCTCGGCGACCCCTGGTTCGAACCGTCCCTCGGGCTCATCGGCTGCGACGACACCCACTTCCTCGAACGAGCACAACGCGCCGGCCACCCGTCGGTGTGGTGCGACGAGGCCATCGTCGCCGAGACGTTCCCCGCCGACCGCGTGCGACCCGGCTGGCTGATCCAACGCACGTTCCGTGGCGGCAACTCCTACGCCATCGTGCAACGCATGCTCGCCCCCGGCTGGCGGACGAACACACGACTCCTCGTCAAGGGCGGCGTCAGAGCGGTCGGCAGCATCGCGATCCTCCCCTTCGCCGTGTGGCGAACCGTTCCCCGCATCAAGGTGCTGCAGTCGCTCGCAAAGAGCATCGGCCAGCTGTCCGCCTTCTTCTCCGTCAGGTACGAGGAGTACCGACGCGCCAGAGGATCGGCCCGATGAGCCCACGCACGCTCGTCGTCACCCCGGCACGCAACGAAGCCGACTACCTCCCGCATCTGATCGCGGGGATGCGGACACAGACGCGGACCCCCGACCGGTGGATCATCGTCGACGACGGCTCGACCGACGGCACCGGCCGGCTCGCACGACAACTCTGCTCGGACCTGCCGTGGGTCGAGATCGTCGAACACACCGGCACGGAGCGCCGACACGACTCGTCCAAGGCCCGACGCGTGAACGAAGTGATCGAGTCGATGTTCGCCGACGGCACCGGCAGCCGCGACGACGTGATCGTCACCTTCGACGCCGACATCGTGCCGCCACCGGGATACCTCGACGCCGTCGAACGCGCCTACGGCGTCGACCCCTCCCTCGGCGTCTTCGGCGGCATCTACACCCACCACGGCATTACCGGCGTGAAGCCCGAACCGTTCCCCGCGGACATCGTCCCCGGCGGCACGACCTCGATCCGTCGAGCCGCGTACGACGACATCGGCGGCTACTGGGCGCTGCCGTTCGGCGGCATCGACCATGCCGCCTGCGTCGCCGTGCAACTGCACGGCTGGACCTCCCGACACGACCCCGCACTCGTCTGCGACCACCTGCGCCCGCTCGGCACGGGCGAAGGCACGTCGGCACGACGAGGCATGTACCGACGGGGCCGAGAGGACTACGACCTCGGCGTGCCGCTGTGGTTCGAACTCGTGAAGGTCGGGCGCTGGCTCGTCCGTCGCCCCTTCGTCGTCGGTGCGCTCTGGATGGGCGGCGGCTACCTCCACAGCTTCGTCGCCCGCACCCCCCACTCCGTGCCCGACGACTTCCTCGCGTTCAACCGGGGCCGCGCGCGAGCCCGCCTCACCGGCGCGTTCAGACGGACGGTATCGACGTGACCGAGCCGGCCGCGGCCACGACCGACCGCCGGCAGTCGCGGCTCGGCCGCACGTCGATCGCCGCCGTCGTCGTCAACGTCGGCGGCTCGGCCATGCGCCTCGTGCTCCAGATCGTGCTCGCACGATCGCTCGGCGCCAACGACTACGGGCGCTTCGTCCTCGGCCGCAGCTGGGGCGAACTCCTCGGACGGTTCCCGAACCGCGGCTACGAGGCCACCGCCGTCAAGGAACTGCCCCGCTACGAACGCATCGGACGACCCGACCTCTTCCGCGGGTTCGTCCGCACTGCGTGGCGGGTCACCGCGTCGGGCGCAGTGGCGCTCGCGATCGTCGCCATCGCCGCCTACGGGCTCGCCGCGGACGAACCCGACCACGCGATCCTCCTCGGCCTCGCACTCACGGCCCCGATGGCGCTCGCCTGGCTCACGCGCTCGCTGCTGCAAGGGCACCACCGCTTCGTCGTCGGCTCGTCGCTGCTCGAGCTGCTCCAACCGCTGCTGTTCGGCGCGACCGTGGCCGTGCTGTGGGCCACCGACCGCCTCACCGCGCTCACCGCCCTCGCAACGTGGATCGTGACGATGGGCGTCGTCGCGGCCGTCGGACACCTCGTGCTCCGACGCGGCTACTCGACCGAACTCGCCACCGCCTCCCCGGCCGACGACCGCGCCGGATGGCAGGCGATCCGTCGCCCTCTGTACGCCTCACAGCTCGCGTTCGTCGTCCTCGACAACGCCGACATCCTCATCGTCGGTGCGCTCCTCCCGCGCGCCCAGGTCGCGGCGTACGCCGTCGCCACCCGCCTCGCCGTGCTCGGCCGCATCATCGTCGCCGGCGTCCAATCGGTCGCCGCCTCACACCTCGCCGAAGCTGCCACCACCCAGGACTGGCGCGAGACGCAACGCATCGTCGACCGCAGTCTCCGCGTCTGTGCTCTCCCCACCGTCGCCATCACGATCGTCGCCGCCGTGCTCGCCGATCCGCTCGTCGCCGTGTTCGGCGCCGAGTACGACGCCGCCGTCGACCTGTTCCGCATCCTCCTCATCGGCAACCTCGTCAACTCCGTCACCGGCCCCTCGGGCTACGTCGTGTCGCTCAGCGGGCTCGAACGGATCTACGCACGCGTCATGTGGGCCGCCGCGGCCGCCACCCTCGTCGGCCTCGCCGCGTGCGTCGCCTGGTTCGGCGCCGCCGGCGCCGCCTGGTCGGTCACCGCCGTCACGGTCGCCTGGAACCTCGCCCTGCTCGTGATCGCCCGGCAGCGGCTCGGCGTGCGCTGCTGGGTCCGCCCCGCCACCTTCCGGACCGCCACATGACCCAGCACGGCGCACTCCCCCAGCTCGAGCCCGATCGAACCGTTCGAATCACGACACGACCCACTGGCTGCACCACACGAACCGTCGGTACCCTCGCGGGACCGGTGGAAAGGGACTCCCAATGACCAACACGACTCGAGCCGAGCTCGAACCGATGAGCCTCGTCCTGTCCTCCCTCGTCCGACGGGCGTGGGCCATTCTGCTCGTCACCGCGGCCGTCGGCGCGGCCACGTGGTTCGCCACCGGCCTGTCGAGCGATCCCGTCGACGAGGTGACGGCCAGTTCCCGCGTCGGTATCACCCGAGCCGCCGAATGGCCGTTCTACGACGTCGTGCTCGAACAGGGCCGCATGATTATCGCCGACCCGAGCTTCCGCGCCGACCTCGAGGCAGAGCTCGGCTTCAACCTAGTCGACCTCCGCACCGTCATCCCCGACAAGCTTTCAGTGTTCGACATCGAAGCGGTCGCCGACACCGCCGACCGCGCCGTCGCGGCCGCCGACCGCGCCGCCCAGCTGGTGGTCGAACGATCGGACGCGGCCGCGCTCGTCAAGGCCACCGAGCGAGTCGCCTCGCTCGACGTCGAGATCGCCGACCTCGACGCACGCATCGCCGAACTCGAGGCCGAGATCGCTGTACAGACGGCCCGCATCACCGAGATCGGTGCCCTGCAGGCCACCGGGGAGGCGACCATCGTCGAGCAGGAAGAGGGTTACACGACCACGACCGATCGGGACGTCAACCAGATGTTGGTCAGCGACCTCGAACGCGAGCGCGCCAGCAGGATCGGCGAACGCACCACCGCCAGCGCCGCCCCGGCACCCGAACCCGACTACCAGATCCTCGGGCTCGCGAAGACGCCCGACGAGGACAGCTCGGCACGCCTGCCGATCACCATCGCCGCAGCACTCGCCGCGTTCCTCGCCGCATGCACGGCCGTCGTCGTAATCGACCGGCGCGTCGGACGCGTCCGCAACGCCTGGCAGCTCCGCCACGTGTGCGGCGCCCCCGACGCCGACGAGGTCGTCGCCGCCGGTTCCTCGCTGCGAGGCGCCGGCGTCCTCGCCGATCACCTCCATCGCGCCGCGGAGAACGACCAGCGCGTCATCGGCGTCGTCGACGGCACCCAACGAGGCGTCGACCTGCAACTGGTGTCACGCCAACTCACCGAGCACGGCCTCACCACCTCGCTCACGAACGTGCCGGCACGCGTGCCGGGCGACGACATCAGCTTCGTCGATGTCACCGACGAGTACGCCACGCTCGACACCCCCCGTCGCCTCAGCCGGCAGTGCGACGCCGTGCTCGTCATGGTCGACACCCGCACGCCGGTGCGCGAGGCCTCGTCGCTCATCGAGCGGTCGGCGGCCTCGCCGGGCGTGCTCACCACGCTGCTGGTCCGCTCGAAGTGAACCTCGGCGTCGCGGCCCCGGCGCGGCGCGGTCGACCGCTCCACGCGCCCGTCGAACCGTCGGTGCCCCGCGCCCCCGCGTGGGCCGTCCTGCTCGTCGCCCTCCAGGCGATCGTCACCGAGATCGACTTCGGCCTGATCGGCATCCCCCGCTTCCCCGTCGCCTTCGTCACCTGCATGCTCCCGATCCCGTTCCTGCTGCTGCGGGCCCCCGGGCTGTTCGAACTGCTGTCCCGCCGCCCGCTCCGCGCGATGTGCGCCTGGCTGGTGTGGGGCATGGCCACCACACTGTGGAGCGTCGTCCCCGTCACGACCGCTCGCGCCTCGCTCTGCATCGCGTGCGTGTTCGCGACGGGGGTCTGGTTCAGCAGCACCTACGGCGTGGCCCGGCTGTTCCGCGTGTACACGATGTCGATGATGGTGTTCCTCATGGTCGGGTTCGTCCGCGATCTCGTGGAGGTCCTCGACGAGGACACCGTGCACCGCTTCCGCGGGTTCGGCTTCCAGGCCACCGACGTCGGCCGCCTCTCCCTCGTCACGCTCCTGCTGTGCGTGATCCAGATCTCCGAGCGGACCGCCCGCGACCGGTGGACCTGGTGCGCGCTCGGCACAGCAACCGTCACCCTCGCCGCGACTGGCACCCGCACCACCCTCATCGCCGCAGTGATCTGCCTGTTCGTCATCAGCTGGCGTCGCCTCGGCATCATCCGCACCCTGATGTTCGGCGTCGCCATGATCGGTGCCGTCGTCATCGCCACGTCGGTCATCCCCGACCCGAGCGACTTCGTGAGCCGCGAGGAGAACGCCCAGGACATCAACTCGCTGAACGGGCGACGCACCATCTGGTCCGTCGCGATCGACATCACCGGCGACCGGCCGATCGCCGGACACGGCGTCGAGAGCGGCGAGCTCACCTTCCCGCTCGCGAGCGCACGAGGCGAACTGCCGATCCTCATCAACCACGCCCACAACCTGTTCCTCGAGATCACCACCACGCAGGGCCTCGTCGGACTCGCGCTGTTCCTCGGTGCGATCGGCAGTTACCTCGCCGCACGACGTGCCCCGGGTGGCGACCTCTCCGGCGTGCTGCTGCTCGCCATCATCCTCGGCGGCGTGACCGAAGCAGCCCTCGGACGTCCCACCGCGCTCTACCTCGTGCTCGCCGCGATCTTCGCCGAACGGGCGATGGCACCAGCGAGGACCCGCTCGAGCTGACGGCGACGCGTCAGCGCTCTGCGTCGACCCGCGGGCGCGACAGCGCTACCGCTCCCAGGCTCACGAACGCCGCGACCGCGACCGCGAGCAACGCCGGGCGCACGGTCGGCTGCAACGCACCCGTCCGAGCCACCGCCACGACGGCGACCGAACCCAGCCCTGCCGCCACCACCGGCGACCCGACACCGCTGAGCACCAGCAGCAACGGCCACGCTGCGAACACCGCCCCGACCAACGCGCTCTCGCGACCCGTCGCTCCGAACAACCCGCTCCACAGCACCAGCCCGAACACTGCCAGCACCAACCACCACGGCATCGGCCGAGCGGCCGCCACCTCGATCGTCAGCAGCACCACGACGGCGAACACCACCTGCGGGATCTGATCGGTCTCGGGCACGCAGCAGTAGATCGCGAACTGCATCACCCCGATCAGCGCCGGCACCGCGCCGGGCAGACCGAGCCGCTCCTGCAACACCGGCAGCCCCACCGAGACCGCCACCACGATCGCCACCGCCAGCACCACCACGAGCCGACGGTCGTCGAGCCCCGAGGCCTCGTTGCTGCGCGCCACGGCAGCGATCCCCACCGCCAGCCCGACCGCCGCCCGCACCACGAGCCCCACCGGCGACCGCATCCCCCGAGTGAACCACACCCGACCCAATGCAGCCGGGTGCATCGCACGAGGCGGGAACTAACCTCGAACCGATGCTGTCGATCCTGTGCGTGTGCACCTACAACCGCACACGCTCGGTGATGATGGAAGCCCTCCTCGACCAGCACCTGCGCGAGGTCGGCATCGACGCCACCGTGCGCAGCGCCGGCACCAACGCGGACGGCGGCCTCGCCACCGTCGAGACCGTCAAGCTGATCGCCGAACGCGGACGCGACCTCCGCGGCCACCGCGGCACCCCCATCGACAGCGAGCTCGTCGAAGCCGCCGACCTGATCGTCACCGCCGAACAGGACCACGTCGTCACCATCGCCTCGCAGTGGCCCGACGCCTTCCGCCGCACCTTCACCCTCCCCGAGGTGATCGCCCGCACGAAGATGTACGGCGGCCGCCTCGGAGGTCCGATGGACGACTGGCTCGACCTCGTCGCCGAGGGCCGCCCCTCCGGGTTCACCTACCTCGACGACCGCTCGATCGGCGAACTCGTCGATCCCACCGGCCAGGACCGCCGCACCTGGCTCGAGGTGTTCGAACTCGTCGACGACCTCACCCTCCGCCTCGCCAAGGCCCTCACCTGACAAGGCTGCCCGACATGACCGCCGTGGACACCCGACGCCTCGTCAAGCGACTCAGCCGCGCCGCCGACGCCGCCCTGCCCCGCCACACCGGTGTCACCGTGCTCATCTACCACCGCGTCGGCGGCGGCAGCGACAGCCAGGTCGACCTGCCCGTCGACGAGTTCGACCGGCAGATGGCCCACCTGGCCGAGCACGCCACCGTCGTCACCCTCGACGACGCCGTCGCCTCCCTCGCGGCCCGGCGCGACGAGGGCCCATGCGTCGTCATCACCTTCGACGACGGCACCGACGACTTCACCGACCACGCCGTCCCCGTCCTCGTGAAGCACTCGCTCCCCGCCACCCTCTACGCCGCCACCTCGTTCATCGACAGCGGCACCACGTTCCCCTGGGACGCGCCGCCCACCTCGTGGACCGCGCTCCGCGACGCCACCGCCACCGGGCTCGTCACGATCGGCTCGCACACCCACTCGCACTGGCTGCTCGACCGGCTCGACCCCGCCGCCATCGCCGACGACCTCGACCGCTCCATCGACCTCATCGGCACCCACCTCGGCGCCGCCCCCGCGCACTTCGCCTACCCCAAGGCGCTCCCCGGCTCACCCCAGGCCGAGATCGCCGTCCGGCGCCGGTTCACCTCCGCCGCGCTGGCCGCCAGCCGCGTCAACCGACCCGGCCACACCGACCTGCACCGACTCTGGCGCACACCCGTCCAGCGAGCCGACGGCTTCGAGTTCTTCACCGCCAAGGCCCAGGGCGGCCTGCGCCTCGAGGGCGAACTCCGCGCCCTCGCCGCACGCTTCAAGTACCGGGGCGCCGCCACATGAGCAGCGGCCTGCCCCCCAAACGCGCCGGCGTCCCGCGCCTGGTGCACCTCACCACCACCGACATGAGCCTCGACTGGCTGATCGGCCCGCAACTGCGCGCCTTCGCCGCACAGGGCTACGAGGTGATCGGCATGTCGGCCGCCGGACCCCACGTGCCCAACCTCGCCGCGATGGGCATCCCCCACGTCGACGTGCCCGCGTTCACCCGGTCGAACAACCCGCTGCAGGACGTGAAGGCGTTCGTGCAACTGGTGAAGCTGTTGCGCGAGGTGCGCCCCGACATCCTCCACACGCACAACCCCAAGCCGGGCATCATCGGCCGCATCGCCGGATGGCTCACCCGCGTGCCCCTGGTGGTCAACACCCAGCACGGCCTCTACGCCCAACCCAGCGACCGCTGGCAGCGGCGGCTCCCCGTGTACGCCGCCGAGCGCATCGCCTCCGCGTTCGGCGACGTCGAGCTGGTGCAGAACCCCGAGGACGTCGACACGCTCGTCCACACCCTGAAGATCCCGGCCCGCAAGGTGCACCTGCTCGGCAACGGCATCGACCTCGAACGCTTCGACCCCGACCGGGTACCCGCCGCCACCCGTGCCGCGATGCGATCCGAGTGGGGCATCGCCGACGACGGGGTGGTCGTCGGTGTCGTCGGCCGACTCGTGCGCGAGAAGGGCATCGTCGAGATCCTCGAAGCCGCCCACCACCTCCACGACGAGGGCCACGGCGTTCGCTTCGTCATCGTCGGGCCGGCCGACCCCGGCAAGGCCGACGCGATCGACGCCGCCGGCTTCGCACAGGCCGCGGACGACGGCGTCGTGTTCGCCGGCGAACGCACCGACATGCCCGAGTGCTACGCCGCGATGGACCTGTTCCTCACCGCGAGCTGGCGCGAAGGCTTCCCGCGGAGCGCGATGGAGGCCGCGGCGATGCGCCTGCCCACCATCGCCACCGACATCCGCGGCAACCGACAGGTGATCGACGACGGCGTCACCGGTGTGCTCGTCCCCGTTCGCGACCCCTCCGGCCTCGCCCAGGGGGTGCGCTCGCTGCTCGCCCGGCGTGACGAGTGGCCCACGTTCGCCACCGCGTGCCGGGCCCGGGCCCACACCCACTTCGACCAGCAACTCGTGATCGACCGCACCCTCGCCGCGTACCGAGGCCGCTGACAAGACCGGCGATGTGCCGCCGGCTCAGCCGAGGCTGGGGTGGTGGTTCACGAACACGTCGTCGACGAGCTCGACGACGACCTGCGCACGAGTCGACGGGGCAGCCATCGGCCCACCGAGCTCGTCGTTGGTGCGGAACGACATCGCGTCGAGCCGCCCACCGCGGGTGATCGCCACCCCGGCGGCCGGATCGTCGACGAGCGCGCTGTTCACCAACGACACGACCTGCTGACGCAGATCGGCGTCGTGGTGCACCACCACCGCGCCGTACACCCCCGCGCCGACCGGCGTGAACGCCATCCGGCGGGCGCCGATCAGCAGCAGCCAGAACGTGGAACGATCGGGGCTCACCGTCGTGATGCGCACCGTGGTGACGGCCGCCTGCAACGCCTCGTGGAGGTCGGCGATCTGGTGATCGAGCTCGACATGCTGCACATAGCCCTCGTCGTCGAGGTACTCGCGACACAGCTCCCGCGCCACCAGGCTGGCCAGGCCCGCCGCCTCGATGTCGTCCTCGTTGCGCGAGGGCTCGTCGAGCAGATCGAGCAGATCGAGCGTCGCCACCGCCGCGTCGTCGCCGCACAGTGACACCAGGAACTGGATCTCGGCGAACGTGAGCAGCATGCAGTCCTCCCCGGGGGCCCGGCGGCCACCGCCTTCCAGCGCCGACGACGCCAGGAGGGCACCCTGGGGAAGCCCGGTGAACGCTCGGTCAACGCCCCAGGTCAGCGCTCCGACAACCCGAAACAGGCTCGGGAACCACTCGCACGCTGGGACGACGCGCCCGCGCGGCCGTCGCTGCCCGCGGTCGACCGGCAGCATTCAGTGGTCGGTGGGTGACCCAGCCCGGTGGCCTCAGTCGAGCGGCGGGCGATCGGCGGGCAGTGCGTGCATCGTGACGACCTGCCCGTTCGACACACCCGAGCCGCTCAGCACGGTCGGCACGGTCCGCACCAGGATGCGGGCGTCGCCGAGCAGGCTCCGCTGCTCGACGTAGCGCACGTCGAGCGCCAGTCGTTCGGGCCAGTCGACCAGGTTGCGGCCGCTCACCTGCGCCAGCCCGGTGATGCCCGGCTTGACCTCGAACCGGCGGTACTCGTCGCCTCGATAGCGGGGCCAGTAGTGCGTCGGCAACGGACGCGGACCGACCAGGGTGATGTCACCGCGCAGCAGGTTCCACAACGACGGCAACTCGTCGACGCTCGACGCACGCAACACCGACCCGAGCCTCGTCATCCGGTCCGCATCGAACTCCGGCCCCTCCCGGCCCGGCTCGGGATGCTTCATCGTGCGCAACTTCAACAGCGTGAACGGACGACCGGCCAACCCGAGCCGCTCCTGGCGGAACAACACGCGCGGGCCCATGGTCGCCCGCACCGCGAGCGCCGCCCCACCCAGCACCGGAGCGAGCAGCAACAGCCCGACCGCCGCCACCGTCACGTCGACCGCCCGCCGCAGCACGTCGGCCGGCATCACGACGAGCCACGCCCGCTCTGGCGCGCCGGCATCCCCGTGACCATCGCCCCGTCGGGCACGTCGTTCACCACGACCGCACCGGCACCGACCACCGCGCGCGCACCGATCGTGAGGTTGGGCAGCACCCTCGCCCCGATGCCGATCAGGGTGCCCGAACCGATCCGCACGCCGCCGGCGATCGCCACACCCGGCGCCACGTGCACGAACTCGCCGACCGTGCAGTCGTGATCGATGCTCGCGTTGGTGTTCACGATCGTGCCGCGCCCGATCGACGTGCCGGCGTTCACCACCGCGCCCGGCAGCAGCGCGGCACCGTCGTGCACCGTCGCCGTGTGCGACATCATCGCGAAGCGACTCAGCGCGGTCTGCGACGGCAGGCCGTCGGTGTCGCACCGTTGCGTCACCGCCGAGCGGGCCGCGTTGTCACCGATCGCCACGAACACCCGATCGACCTCGTGGTCGCGAGCGATCGCCACCAGGTCGGCATCGAGGCCCAGCACCGGCACCGCGAGCCCGGCGATGCCCGCACCGTCGCTGCTGACCGCGCCGACGACCACGTGACCCGGATCGTCCTGGAGCGCCTCGAGACACACCCGGGCGTGCCCGCCGGCGCCGACGATCAGGACTCGTACCGGCCGCTCACCCACGAGCGAGAACAGTAGCCACCTCACCCCCCGGTCGAGGGCGCCTCCCGATGAGGACCGGGCACGGACCGGACTCGGTACGGTTCGAGCCGTGAACGTCCTCGAAGCGTTCGTCGCCGCGACCATCGGCGCCGCCTGAGCCGTTCGACCCATTCCCGACAGGACGGCACGAACGTTCCGACCGACCCCTCCGAGCTGAACTAGCGTTCCAGTCGTGACGTTCTCGCGGGTGGTCGTGCTCGGACTCGGGAAGGTGGGGCACCTCGCCGCCACCTTCCTCCACCAGGCGGGATTCGAGGTGACGGGCATCGATCAACGCCTGCCGGCCACGACCTCGTCGTTCCCGGTGCAGGTCGCCGACGTCGCCGACCCGGCAGCGCTCGACCACCTCCTCGAGTCGCAACAGGCGGTGCTGTCGTGCCTGCCGTACCACCTCAACCGCCAGGTGGCCCGCGTCGCCCACGCCCGCGGCCTGCACTACTTCGATCTCACCGAGGACGTCGGCACCTCGCAGACCATCACCGAGCTGTCGGCCACCGCCCGGTCGCTCATGGCACCGCAGTGCGGCCTCGCCCCGGGCTTCGTCAGCATCGTCGCCGCCTCACAGGCCGCCGCCTTCGACGAGTGCCGATCGATCCGCATGCGCGTCGGCGCCCTCCCGCAGCACCCCACCGGACTGCTCGGCTACGCATTCAACTGGTCGCCCGAAGGCGTGGTGAACGAGTACCTCAACGACTGCGAGGTGATCGAGGAGGGCCGACGCAAGTGGGTGTCGTCGATGGAGTGGTGCGAGACCCTCTACATCCACGGCACCCGACTCGAGGCATTCACCACGTCGGGCGGCCTCGGCACCATGTGCGACACGTTCCACGGCACGGTCGCCAACCTCGACTACAAGACGATCCGCTACCCCGGCCACATGGAGCTGATGAACTTCTTCTTCCACGAGTTGCTGCTGCGCGAGCGGCGCGACCTGGCCGGCCAGATCCTCACCAACGCCAAACCACCCGTCAGCGACGACGTCGTGTACGTGCACGTGTCGTCGGAAGGCACCGTCGGCGGCCGACTGCACCGCGAGGAGTTCGTCCGGGCCTACACGCCGACCGTGGTCGGCGGGGCGCGCAACACCGCGATCGCCTGGACCACCGCCGGATCGGTCGCCGCGGTCATCGAGCTCGTGCGCGCCGGTGTCGTGCCGGCCACGGGTCTGCTCCGTCAGGAGCACATCCGGCTGCCCGACTTCCTCGCGACGCCCACCGGCAAGCTCTTCGCCGCCTGACCGACGACGGGCGCCGCTTGCCGGAAGCTTGCGGCTGCACGGCCGCACGGACCCGCGCTGCCACCGGCCGTGGGAAATGTCTGACACCTTCTTGACTCGCACGCGCAGCTCCGGAGGCCGATCATCAACACGTGGCGACGGAGCGGGCGGCGAACGGTGAGATCCCGGTGGAGGCACTGCTCGCGCAACTCCGTCGAGCCGCCGAACAGGACGGCGTCGAGGACGTCGATGCCGTCGTCGCCGAGTTCGCCACCTTCGTCCGCGCCCAGGCACCACGCATCGCCGCGCAGCGGGCCGGCCGCCGCAGCGGCCTGTCGTGGAGCGGTGCCCTGCTCACCGCCGGCGCCCTCTCGGTCGCCGCGTTCGGCGCCGTGGCCAGCGGCCTGGTGACCAACCCGTTCCTCCCGTCGGTGCCGTCCTCCGCCGACGCAACCGCCGGCGATGCCGACCAGAACGACGATGCCCTCCGGCTCACCGGACTCAGCGGGAGCGACGGCCCTGCGGCCGACGGACAGGCCTCGAACGGCACCGGTGGCGGTGGCGACAGCGCGTCGACCGCCTCGACCGCAACGTCAGCGACCGACGCCCTCACCGAACCCGCGCCCGCCACCGAGTTCGCCGAGACCGCGCCGATGACCTTCACCGACCCCGACGCGCTCGCCATGCTCGCCGAACAGCGCGCGGCGGGACCGACCCCGCCCTCGTCCACCACACCCGCAACACCCGCCACACCCGCCACGCCCTCGACGAGCGCACCGGATCCCGCCGATCCCGCCGCGGGGGCGGCCGGCACCCCGACCACGGCACCGGCCACCGATGCGACCACGACCACCCTCCCGGCACCCGTGCTCGACGCGAGCATCGGGCCGGAGACGTTGGTCTCGCCCACCCCGGCAGATCAACCGAACAGCCAGCAGAACAGCCAGCAGAACAGCCAGCAGAACGACGCGTTCACCGACCAGGGAGGTGCCGGATGACCGACACGACGCTCCACACCCGGCCCGGCAACGTTTCCGACTTCGGTCGTGAACCCGGACTCGTGAACTCCACCTCACACATCAGCACACACATCAGCACACACATCAGCACACACATCAGCACACCCGTCAGTACACCCGTCTGGCCCGCCGTGCCGTCGAACCGACCCGGTGGCCACCTCGACGTGCTCTCCCCCGGCGACGTCGTCGGCACCGTGCGCACCAGCCGACTGTTCCGCACCCGGTACCCCCGCGCCCACACCACCGCACGCCTCGGCCCCGAGCGAACCAAAGCGTTCGCGAATAGCCTTGCCCCCGTGCTCCAGCCTGCGCAGCCCCCCGACGTACTCCCACAGGCCAACGAACCCTGCTGGTGCGGCAGCGGCCGCAAGTACAAGCGCTGCCACAAGCCCCTCGAGGGCCGTGTGCTGCAGGGCATCGTCAGCCCCCGGCTCGAGGTGCCCGCTCACATCCAGCGCCCGCCCTACGCCGACACCGGCGTCGTCGAGCGCTGGGCCGAGCCGCGGGTCAAGAGCCCCGACGTCATCGAGCGCATGCGTCGCGCCGGCGTCGTCGCCGCCGAGGTACTCCGGCTCGCCGGCGAAATGGTGCAGCCCGGCATCACCACCGATGCGATCGACCGCTACGTGCACCAGCTCTGCATCGAGCGCAACGCCTACCCCAGCCCGCTCAACTACAGCGGGTTCCCGAAGAGCGTCTGCACCAGCGCCAACGAGGTCATCTGCCACGGCATCCCCGACTCACGGGTGCTGCAGGACGGCGACATCCTCAACATCGACGTCACCTGTTACCTCGACGGCGTGCACGGCGACACCAACGCCACGCTCTTCGTCGGCGACGTCGACCCCGCCAGCCGCCACCTGGTGCAGGTCACCGAGGAGTGCACCTGGTACGGCATCGAGGCCGTCATCCCCGGCCGGCCGCTCAGCGACATCGGCCGCGCCATCGAATCCCACGCCAAGAAGCACAAGTACGGCGTCGTCAAGGCGTTCATCGGCCACGGCATCGGCGAGCAGTTCCACACCGACATCCAGGTCCTGCACTACTACGACCAGCGGGCCAACATGATCATGCGCCCCGGCATGACCTTCACGATCGAACCGATGATCACGATGGGTGCCTGGCAGCACAAGATGGTGTTCGACGACGACTGGACGGCGATCACCGCCGACGGCAAGCGCACCGCCCAGTTCGAGCACACCTGCCTCGTCACCGAGACCGGCGTCGAGGTGCTCACCGCGCCCGGTGCCGCCAGCCCGAGCGCCCCCTGGCGTCGCTGAGCACCAGCTCAGCGACCCTCCATCAGCGCCGGCCGGCCCCGGCCCCGCCTAGAGCGACTGCACCAACCGGGCGAGCACGTCGCGCAGCATCGTGCTCGACGTGTGCTGGGTGTACGGGAAGTAGAACACCCTGGCGCCCACCTCTGCCATCTCGGTCTCGAGCATCTGACCCTTCTCGGTGTCCTTCCAGTCGTCGCCCTTGAAGATGACGTCGAAGCGATGTTCCTGCCAGACCACGCGCTTGTCGCGCGACGTATCGGTGACTGCTGCGTCCACATAACTGATGGCCCGGACGATCTCGATGCGCTCCTCGAACGGAACGATCGGGCGATATCCCTTCATCTTTTCCACGGCGGTGTCGATAACAACCCCGGCAATGAGGTGGTCGCACTGCTCCCGTGCTCGCCGAAGAATGTTGAGATGACCGATATGGAACAGATCGAACACCCCGGGCACGTAGCCGATGACGGGAGTCGTGGTCATGTGGTTCCTCTCAGAACGAGCAGCAGCGGCGTGAGCAGGCGAAATGGCGGAAGGCGTGGGCGAACCGGCCGTCGCGGCAGCGACGTGCGCACCACCCGGGAAGAAGGACGGTCGTGACGGTGCGTCACAGAGTTGACACGACGGAAACATCCCCGGCGCGTCGGATCGTTACCCTACCCGCCGTGTCGGGCGGCAGGCGGGGCATCGGCGCGACGGAGCGCCGACGCTCATGAGCGAACTGAAGATCGCGATGGTGGGGACCCGCGGGGTCCCGGCGCGCTACGGCGGCTTCGAGACGGCCATCGAGGAGGTCGGCAGCCGACTCGTCCAACGTGGCCACTCGGTCACCGTCTACTGCCGGCGCCCCGCCGACGGCTCACGCGCAGCCGACGAACACCTCGGCATGCGCCTCGTCCACCTGCCGGCACTGCGCACGAAGACCCTCGAGACGCTCAGCCACTCGGCCCTCTCGGCGCTCCATGCGTCGGTGCAGCGCGGCACCCACGACGCCGTGTTCGTGTTCAACGCGGCGAACTCGCCATACATCCCGTTCTTCCGCGCCCGGCGCATGCCCGTCGCAGTGCACGTCGACGGTCTCGAATGGCGCCGCGCCAAGTGGGGCGGCGGCGGCCGCCGCTACTACCGCACGGCCGAGGTGCTCGCCGTCCGTTGGGCCGATGCCCTGATCGCCGATGCCGAGGGCATCGCCGCGTACTACGCCGACGAGTTCGGCGCGAGCACCGAGCGCATCGCATACGGCGCCCCGATCCTGCGCGACCTCGGCCACGACAAGCTCGCCCAGCACGACCTCGTCCCCGGCGGCTACCACCTCGTCGTGGCCAGGTTCGAGCCCGAGAACCACGTCGACCTCATCGTCCGCGGCTACCGGGCCAGCAACGCCCAACTGCCCGTCGTCGTGGTCGGCGCGTCGCCCTACGCCGACGAGCACGTCCGCGACATCCGCGAGGTCGCCGACAGCGACTCGCGCATCCGGCTCATCGGTTCCGTCTGGGACCAGGACCTCCTCAACCAGCTGTACGCGAACTGCGCGAGCTACCTCCACGGCCACTCGATCGGCGGCACCAACCCGTCGCTGCTCCGGGCCATGGGTGCCGCGGCGCCCGTCATCGCACTCGACGTGCGGTTCAACCGCGAGGTGCTCGGCCCCGCCGGCATGTTCTTCGCCGACGAGATGTCACTCGCCGGGGCGCTCGCGACCATCGAGCGCCACACCGATCTGAGCCGCCGCCTGGGCACATCGCTGCAGCAGCGCGCCGACGAGCACTACCGCTGGGACGACGTCACCACGGCGTACGAACGGCTCGCCGCCCGCCTCGCGGCCGGCGAGAGCCGCCGCGGCGAGAGCAACGGCACCCGCAACAACGCCGACCAGTGGGGCTACGACATGGTGCTCAAGCCGATCGGTGGCAGCGGCAGCGACGGCGCGCTCCCGGAGGTCGTGGCCGGCCACGGCGTCGACCCGGTCGGCCTCCACACGGGCCAGCCCATCCACGAGGTCCAAACGATCCCGGCCGCACCGGCCACCGCCGTCACGCAGGCCGTCCCAGCCGTGAGCGACAGCGTCGGGTGAACGCCACCTTCCGCACGTCGCTGAGTGCCCTGCAGCGTGCGCAGAAGACCTCCAAGGGCGCGCCGGCGTACTCGCGGCTCGTCAACCGTCCGCTCGGCCGGGTGTTCGCCGCGTGCGCACACGTGGTGGGCCTCACCCCGAACCAGGTCACCTGCCTGAGCGCACTCGCCACGTTCAGCGGCATCGCCGTGATCGCCCTCGCCGAATCAACGCCGATCACCGCGCTGATCGTCGCGATCTGCCTCGTGGTCGGCTATGCCCTCGACGCGGCAGACGGCCAACTCGCCCGTCTGCGCGGCGGCGGCAGCGTGTCGGGCGAGTGGCTCGACCACGTCGTCGACGCGATCAAGATCGCCTGTCTCCACACCGCGGTGCTCGTGAACTGGTACCGGTTCGAGGATCCGTCCGACCGGCGACTGCTGCTCCCGATCGCGTTCCAGATCGTGGCGTCGATCATGTTCTTCGTGATCATCCTGAACGACCAGATCCGTCGGGCCCATCGCGGCAACACCCAGATGATCCTCCAGGGCGAGGGGTCGTCGTCGACGCTGTACTCGCTCGCCGTCGTCCCCACCGACTACGGCCTGCTGTGCGTCGTGCTCGGGCTGATGTGGTGGTCGGGCTTCGTGTGGCTCTACGGCCTGCTGCTCGCGGCCAACGCCGGCTTCATGGTGCTCGCACTGGTGAAGTGGTACCGCGAGATGCGGCGCTACTGAGCGTCTCCGCCTGCTGCTGACCCTGACGGCCGGTCCGCCGGATGCGGTCAGCTGCCCACGCGGGAGAGCTCGGCCGCGATGAGCGAGCCGATGCGGCCGCGGAACACCTCGGGCGTGTAGCGGGCCAGGTACGTCTCACGAGCCACCCTGCCCGCAGCCGCGAGGTCGTCGACGGTGAGGCGCCGCAGCAGCTCGGCCAACGCATCGGGGTCGCCGGGCGTGAACAGCCAGCCGTCGCGGCCGTCGGCCACGATGTCGACCGGACCACCCGCCCGGCTCGCGATCACCGGACGCCCCTGACGGAACGCCTCCAGCAGCACCAGCCCGAACGGCTCCGGATCGTCCGACGGCAGCACGAGCGCATCCGCCGCCGCCACGTGCGAGGCCACGTCGGGCACCTCGCCCACGATCTCCACCGACGACGGATCGGCGAGCGCGGCGACCAGCGCAGGCACGTCGACCTTCGCGCCCGACGGCGGCGGCCCGCCGAGCACGGTGAGCAGGCCCGGACATCCGGCCCGCCCCCACGCCTCGATCAGCGTGCGATGGCCCTTCCAGGCGTTCCAACGGCTCGCCACGACATAGCGCGGACGCGGTCCGCCCTCGGCCACCGCCGCATCGGCATCGGCCGGGTGCGGCACACAGTTGTCGACCACCACCGACGCCGGTGACCGCAGTGCGGCCGCGCGGTCGACGGCCGGCGAGATCGTGATTCGCAGCGTCGTGAACCGTGCGAGCGCCCGCAGCAACGAGGCCTCCTTGCCGGCCCACATCTCCTGTACGTGGAGGGCGACCGCGCGGATGCGGAGCGAACGAGCGATCGGCGCCGCCAGCAGGCACGCGCTCGTCATGCAGTAGACGAGGTCGAACCGCTCGCGCTTCATCGCGGCGCGCATCGAGCGCGACCGACGTGCCATCGCCACGAGACCCTTCGGCTTCAGGTTGGCGCGGCGGATGATCGGCAGCGACATGTGGGCGAAGGCGATGCCTTCGCGCTCGAGCTCGCGGCACAGCGGTGTGGGGCCGTGGGTGATGTCGTCCGGCACCCACACCACCACCTCCACCGGTGCCACCGGCGACGAGCCGGGGCCGGCCGACGCCTCGGTGCCGATCTCGCGCATGCCCGCCACCACCTGGAGCAGGATGCGATCGGCGCCGTACATCTCGTCCGACGAGTGCACGACGAGCACCCGGCGTGTGCGCCCTGCGCCCGTGGTGGTGCCGACAGGCGTGGTCGGGCTCATGCGGTCGGACCCACCCACAGGTCGTCGAGCGACACCGTCGCGGGCGCGTTCGTGGCCGAACCGGAGAGGAACAGCGCGACACCGACATGACCGGGCGACTGCAGCGCCGCCGTGGCGTCGGTGGCCGACAGCGTCCAGTCGGCGGGCTCGGCCTGACCGGTCTTCCACACCTTCACCCGCAGCGTGGTGGGCGCCGTGCCGGTCACCTGGAACTTCACCTCGAGCGTCTCACCGGGCGTGTAGGTGAGCCCGGGCAGCACGAGCGAACCCAGCGGGGTCTCGGTGCCCGTGTAGGTGCCGAGGATCACCTGCACCGTGCCGTTCGCCTGCAGGCGCACCTTCGCCCGGTAGTCGGACACGTCGACCCGCCGACCCAGCACCGACACGTACGTGCCGTTGCCCGTCGCCGGCTTGTCGAAGCCGAGGCGCACGCGCACCTCGGTGTCGGCGGACGACACCGCGGCGAGGTAGGCGTTCGGGCCCGAGCCGGGGGTCGGCATCGTCACGCGGCCCGCACCGCCGGACACGGCGAAGTTCGTCGCTGCCGACGTGACGCCCCACGCACCACCGACGTCGGCCGAACCGAGCCCGCCGGTGACGGTGCGCTCGAAGGCGTCGACGGCCACCGGCACGGGGCCGACGGGGGCCAACGTCGTGGTGGCCGCGACCGTGGTGGTCGTGGCAGGGATCGTCGTCGTGGTGGTCGTTGTGGTGGTCGTTGTGGTGGTCGTTGTGGTGGTCGTGGAGGTGGTCGTGGTGGACGTGGTGGTGGTCGCCGGGGGCGCGGTCACCGTCACGGTCCGCGACGTGGTCGCGACCTCGCCGTCGTCGTCGGTGATGCGCAGCGTCACCGCGTAGGTGCCGGCGGCCGCGTAGGTGCGGCTGGCCGTCACACCGGTCGCCACACCGCCGTCACCGAAGTCCCACTGGTACGAGACCACGGTGCCGTCGGTGTCGCTCGACCCGGCACCGTCGACGTTCGCGACGAGACCGTTCGTGGTGGCCGCGAACGCGGCCGTCGGCGGACGGTTCGGCACCGCACCCGTCGCGCCGATCGTGTACTGGCGCGCCACGGTCGCGGCGTCGAGCACCCGCGGGTAGATCGCGACCTCGTCGATGCCGCCGTTGAACCAGTCGCTCGCCGGACGGTTGGCCCAGCCCGAGAGGTTGTCGCCACCGATACGCCAGAAGCCCGGATATTCGATCGCCCGCGTCGCGTCGGCGCGAGACGCGACGACCGCACCGTCGACGTACAGCTTCATCCCGTCGGATCCCAAGGTCGCGGTGACCTGGTGCCAGGCGCTGTCGTTGTACGACCGAGTCGACGTCACCACCGACCTCACCGAGCCGTACACCACACCGAAGTGCAGCCGACCCGCGTTGTCCATGAAGACGTGACGGTCGAAGCTGCTCGACGTACCGGTCTGGCTGTTGCCGTACCCGATGATCTTCCCGCCGCGGGTGGTGCTCGTGCGGAACCACGCCTGCACCGTCAGGTCGGTCGCCTTCGCGGGACGGCTCGACGCCGAACCGGCGCGACTGGTCGACGTGCCGGCGAAGGTCATCGCGGTGTCGGTGTCGCCCGACAGCGCACCGGCCGACCCGGTGACCACACCGCCGAGGCTGAGCGGGCGGGTGCCGATCATGTCGGCCCCCGTGGTGCCCGAGGTCTCGTTCATCCGCCAGTAGTCGATCGGGCCGTCCTGCATGATCGCCTGCGCGTACTGGGCGTTGCCCGTGCCGGCGACGGTGACGCTCGTCCAGTTCGACGGTGCCTCGTTGCCGTTGGGGTCGATCGCCAACACGCGGTACCGATACGTGGTGCCGGGGGTGAGGCCGGTGTCGGTGAAACCCATCGTCGGGAGATCCCAGAACCTGGTGCTCGCGACGGTCTCGAAGATCGGCGCCGACGTGCCCTCGCGGTACAGGCGGTACGTGAGCGTCTCGTTGTCACGGTCCCAGTTGCCGCTCCAGTTGATCTGCACCTGGCCGGCCACGAACGAGTTCAGCTTGAGCGGCCACCCACCGAGGAACAGTCGGGGCACCTGCTTGTTCGGCGCGATCGACGGCACGGCGAAGCGCACCAGACCCTGCTGTGCCGTGCCGTTGACGCTCGGGAACTCGCCACCGACGACGAGGTACTGGCCGTTGCCGGCGACGCTCCACGGGCCCTGGCTCTGACCGGTGTAGGTGCCGCTCTCGATCTCGGGGTACCAGGTGAGCGGCGACGGCGACGGCGTGCCCTCCCAGTTGAAGTAGCCGTACGGCTCCTTGGTGAGCGTGCCCGTGCGTGCGGTGCTGAACGCGAGGGCGCGGCGGAAGTACCACGGGTTGCCCTGCGGGAATCCGCCGACGTTGCCGCAGTAGTGCGGGTGCCCGACGACGTACACGGCGTCGGCCTGCACGAACGACGAGTACGAGTCGCCGTGGCAGTCCTCGACCCAATCGACGGTGCCGTCGGACCACGCCGCCTTGAACATGCCCTCGAGCACGCCACCGCTACCGAAGGTGTAGCCGGTGCCGTAGAGCCAGTCGCCGCTCGTGGCGAAACTGGTGATGCCCGCGTTGGGGCCACCGTTGCGGACGGTGCTGTTCGCCGCCGTCGGCAGCACGGCACCGGTGACGGCGTCGACGAACGCGAGGCCGTAACCCGGATTGGTCGATCCGTTGAGCGACGTGAACCGGCCACCGACCGCCAGTTTCGACGAGTCGGGAGACATCGCGAGTGCGGTCACCATGCCGCCGGACGCGACCGGCGCCCAGTCGAGCAGCGCGCCGTCGGACGCCCGGAACGCGGCGAGGGAGTTGCGCGCCACGGTGCCCACGCCCTGGAAGTTGCCACCGACGTAGACGACGGTGGGCGTCGCGACGATCGCGTACACGTGGTAGCCGATGTTCGGCGTGAACGAGCCGACGAGGGCGCCGGTCGTGGCGTCGAAGGCCGCGATCCGGTTGCGGGTCTGGCCGTCGACGGTGGTGAAGTCGCCACCGACGTACACGCGCGACCCGTCACTCGACGCAGCGACCACGCGGGCCTGCGCGTTCAGCGCGGGCGCGAACGACGTGTCGAGCACCCCGGTCGCGATGTCGTACGCGAGCACGTTGGCGCGCGGCACGTTGCCCACACCGACCGCCGAGCCCGCGGGACGCGCATTGGCGAAACTGCCGCCCGCGAAGACGCGGTTGCCGACGACCGCCTGCGACCACACGACGCCGTCGATCTGCACCGTCGGCAGCGCGTCGGCAGACACCGTCGGCGGGGTCGCCGGGTTCGCCGGGTTGGCCGGCCGGGTGTCGGCCCTGCCGAAGTCGACCCGCGCCACCATGTACACCGCCACCGGCACCAGCAGCGCGACCGCCGCCACCGCCGCTGCGACGCGTGTGCCGCGCCGATGCTTCACCGCTCTGAACATGACCACTCCTCGTCGACGGCCGCCGCCGTCAGTTCGATCTCCGCGCGCGCGGTCCGATCCGTCCGATCAGTCCGACCCGTCCGACCCGTGCGACCCGTCACGCTCCGCTGCGTCCCGCCATCCACGTTCACGGCTTCGGCGCCTCGCCCTGGAACACGACCGGCGAGACGGCAGCCGCGTAGCCGACGATCACCGACACCACACCGCGCTGATCGACCGGCACCTCGAACACGTACACACCCGTCGCACTCGCACCGGGCGCGACCTCGCCGGAGAACCGCAGCGCGCCAGGGCCACTGAGCGGCGCTGCCGACGTGTTCTGGGCCCCGTAGGTGAGGTCGACCACGACGCCCTCGAGGAGCACGGGCGACGGAGAGTCGTTGGTGGCGACGACCGTGACGCGCACGGCCGGGCCCGCGATCTCACCGGGGCCGCTCGCCTCGCCGTCGACGGCCTCGAGCTGCTCGAGCCGGAACGTCATGCCCGTGCCGGCGTCCGCGACCTCGTCGATCCCGACGGGCGGCGCCGTCACCACCGTCTCGACGGGCACCGTGTCGAGCGAACCCGGGGTGAACGGCACCGTCACCCCGGGCACCGAGGTCGCCCCGATGAGCGTGGTCTGGGTGGGCAGCGTCGCCCCTGGCTGCGTCGAGTCGACGACCGTGCCGTCGGGGTCGGTCGCCGACGTGGTGCCGGCGGTCGTCCCGGCGGTCGTGCCGTCATCGGTCGTGCCATCGGTCATCGATGCCGTCGTCGCAGTGCCGTCGATCGCACCGAGGTCGGTGTCGGGCGAGTCGTCGCCGCCACCGGCGACCACGATCGCGACGACCACCAGCACCACTGCGGCGACGGCACCCACCGTCCACCGGTGGCGCGACAGCTTGGACGGGGCAGGCGGGGTGGTCCCCGGCTCCGTGGGTCGTTCGTGCTCCATCAGTCCTCCGATCGTCCGGCTGCGCCGCGCCGGCGCCGTACTCGTCCCGAACCGCCGCCGTCACCGGGCACGCCGGAACGCCTCGCGCCCATCACGACACCCGCTCCGCCGCGACGTCGGCCACGATGAGCTGGCGGATCCCGATCCCGCCGGCGAGCGCGAACAGACCCATCACGTACGGGATCGCGCTCGTCGACCACGGCGGCGACGCCACCGAGACCACGATCGCCACGCCCGCGAGCGACAGCACCGAGTCGATCAGCCGCACGACGAGGGTCGCCGCCTGGCGTCCACGAACCGCAGCGAGCACGCCGTACGGGGTGGCGGCCGCGGTGGCCGCGGCATAGACCGACCACCCGAGCACGCCCCAGCGGTCGAGGTCGAACTCCTCGCCGACGATGGTGCTCCCGAGCGTGGGAGCCGCCACCGCCGCCACCACACCCAGTCCGAGCGACACCACCGACAACACGGCCACGCCGACGTCGGCCTGGCGGAGCAGCTTCAACGTGCTCTCGTCCTTCGTGCGGGCGAACCGGGCGAACAGGTACGAGCTCGCACCGTTCACCGCGAGCATCGCCGGCGCCACGAACAGCCGCGCGCCCTCGAGTTCGCCGTAGGCCGCACGACCGACACCCGCCACCGCGATCACGCGCATCACCGACAGCATCGTGGGCCGCACCGACACCTGGAGCGCCCGCCACTTGCCGTACTCGAACACCCGACGGCGACCGTCGTGGCCCGCCTCCTGACGCGACCACCAGCGATCGTCGGCGGGCAGCAGGAACACACCGACCACGGTGGCGGCCAGCTGACCCACGACGAGACCCTCGAGGAAGTGCGTGAGCGTCACGTCGGCACCGCTCCAGTGCACGACAGCCACGAGGCCCACCGAGCCGAGCAATGCGACGAAGTCGACCACGACGATCGACCAGAACCGCAACGAGGCCATCAACAGCCGACGGATCGTGTCCTCCACCACGAACGCGACGCCGGCGAGGCCGAACGCGACCGCCTGATGCCAGGTGAGATAGCCGGAGCCGCCGAGGCCGACGGTCGCGGCCAGACCGAGCACGGTGGAGAGCACGACGAGCCACCACTGCAGACCGGCACGCACGGCACGGTTCGCTCGATCGAGCACGGTCAGCGAGTCGCCGACGAAACCCGACACGACCGCCGTGCCGACCACGACGAGGCCGAACAGCACCGCGAACACCGCCAGGCCCTCCTTGCCGAGGAGGCGGGCCGCGAGGATCTGCAGGAGGAAGCTGCCGAGCGCTTGCGAGAACTGGGCGCTCACCGCGCCGGCGACGTTCCACGGGGAGCGACGGCGCGGCAGGGCGACGGTGGCCGTGTCGTTCATGACGGCATCTGGGAGTTCTGCGAGTCCTGCGGTGACTGCACCGTGACGCCCACCCCGGGGGACGGGCGCACCGGCCGAGCCCTCCCCACCGGACGCGGGCGCGAGCGACGCTCGAAGCGCGACGCCAACGCGGCGGTGTGGTTCTCGCGCGCGATCCGATCGGTCGCATCCTCGGCGATCACCACCCATGCACCCGTGAGGTAGAGCATCAGCGCCGCGGCGCCCACACCGGCACCCATGTACTCGGCGGTGATGCCGTTCACGACCTGCGAGACCATCAGCCCGACGATGGCGAGCGTGTCGAACACCAGCGGCTCGGCACCCGGCGTGCGCCGGGCGCGACGGCGAACCCGCCACCCCGCCGCCGTGATGAGCACGATCAGGCCACCCCACCAGAACATCCCGAGCAGGCCGACGTCGACGAGCACGTTGATGTAGGCGTTGTGCGCGCCGCCGAGCCCGGTTTCCGCGAGGAACACCCCGCGTGACGCCGTCAGCCCGAGCCCGTGCAGCGGTCGACGTTCGAACGCCGCGATCGCGATCGTCCACACCTCGGTGCGGTTGTTGAACGAGGCGAGCTTCTCGGCGTCCTCGTTGCGCAGGTAGTACTGCACGATCGAGCCACCGACCGTGAACGCCAGGGTCGAGACCACCACGATCGCGCTCACCAACAGGTCGCGCTTGCCCGCCGCACGGAGCCACAGCAACGTGATCACCAGGATCGCCAACAGCGCGGCGCCGATCGAGCCACGGGTACGCGTGCGTACGAGCGACACGAGGTTCACGATCAACAGCAGCGCGTAGACCCACCTCGCCCACGGCAGCTGGGCCACCCGATGGGTGAGCCACATCGCGAACAGGATGACGCAGCTCATCGCGAGCATCGAGCCCGCCACGACGCTGTGCGTGAACAGCCACGTGAACCGGCCTGCCTGCTCACCGCTCTGCGGGGCGACGTACGCGAGGCCGATCGCGATCGAGACCGAGACCAACACCACGTAGCCGTGCGCGAACCGACGCGCGAGCGCGACGTCGCCGTCGTTCACGAACTGCAGCACCGTCAGCACGATGATCACGAGCTGCACGCCACGTACGAGTGCCAGCACCGGGAACGGTGAGTAGAGCGTGCTCGCAGCGGCGGTGAGGCACCACCCGATCGTCCACACCACGATCACGTGCGGGCGGATCCGAGGGCGCAGGCGGATCAGCAGGTAGGTGCCGACCACCGCGTACACGAGGAGTTCGAGCGCGATGAACGGATCGACCGACCCTGACAGCGTCTGGTCGTTCGCCCGCTTGCGGAGCTTGTACTCCGACGCGACGATCAGCGCGATCGGCAGCCACCACACCACCGGCGTCGACGACTCGACGCGGTTGCGCCAGAGCACGAGCCGCGGGACGTAGGGCGCCTCCGCCTGGGGTGCGTCGGCACCGTTCGGCGTGGCCGCCATCAGCTCACCCGCTCCAGGTCACGACAGGGTCGGTGCACCGGGCGTCACCGCGGGTCGACGTCGTAGATCACGCCGACGAGCGGCGCGCGGAGCACGTCGAGACGTCGACGCAGGGCGAGCAGGTCGCTCGACGGCGTCCCCGAGGGGACCACCATCACCACACCGTCGGCCACGCTCGCGAGGGCGGAACCCTCGGCGCGGTCCATCATCGGGGGAGCATCGACGAGGACGACGTCGAAGCGCTCCTGCAGCTTCGACAGCACCTGTCGGGCCGTCGTCGAGCGCAGCAGGCTCGACGCGTGGTCGACCGCCTGACCGCACGAGAGGAAGCTCATCGACGGACCGTCGGGCAGCTTCACGGTGCGGATCGCGGCGACCTCGGTGGCGAGACCACCCAACAGGTCGGTGAGACCCACCGAGCTGAGGCCGGCACCGAACCGGGCCGACAGTCGCGGCTTGCGCAGGTTGCCGTCGACCACCAGCACCGAGCGGCCCTCGCGGGTCCACGCCTCGGCCAGGCCGGCGACGAGATCGGAGTTGTTCGCCGCCTCGAGGCTGCCGCTCACGACCAGCACCCCTCGGCTGCTGAGGCTCGACAGGTTGGTGGCGAGCATCTCGACACCGAGGTTCGACCCGTGCTCCTCGAGCTGGCCGATCAGCGGCGCACCCAGCTGCGCCGCGGCGACCTCGGGGTCGTTGACGATCGGGCGCCGGATGGCCGCGAGCCAGGCGATCACACCGGTGATGAGCAGACCGAACGCGAAGGCAGCCACGCTGTACTGCACCAGCGGCACGATCCGGGACGCCGGCACCGCGCGGGGCGCGTCGACGAACTCGACCCCGGCGTCGAACAGCGCCGCCTGCTTCGCGGTCTGGGCGATGTCGACCTCGATCTGCCCGATCGAGCCGGTCGTCTGCCCCTCGGGGATGTCGGCCAACAAAGCCTGGCGGGCCGCCTGCAGCTCGCCGATCGCGATGTCGGCACGGCGCTGTGTGTCGGCCCGCGTGAGCTCGGTGTAGGCGTCGGTGACCGCCGAGCAGATCGCGAAGGCGCGTTCGGAGTCGTCGTCATCGCACTCGACGATGATGCTCGAGTTGTCGGCGACCGACGTGGTCACGATCTTTCGCAGCGTCTCGACGTCGAGCGTGGGGTCGCCGAGCGCCTTCAGCACCTGTTCGAAGGTGGTGTCGCTCTGCGCGAACTCGGCGCGCTGCTTGAGGTAGGTGGCCATGTCGGTCGCCGCGGTGGTGCCGTCGCGGAACACCGGCACACCACGCGGATCGGTGAGGTAGACGGCCGTGGTGACGGTGGTCTTGCCACCCGTCGAATACGCGAACACCGCAGCGAGGATCGCCAACAACACACAGACCGGCAGCGTGCGCGTGCGGAAACGCCAGAACGCCTCGACAGGCCCGACGGCCGTGGATTCTGTGGGGGTGGGCATCCGGCTTCCTTCTGACTGCGCGACGTCATTTGCGTCGCTCTGCGTCGATCTGCGACGACCCGCGACGGGTATCGGCTGAGTATCGGCAAGAAGTCTGACGAACAGTAGCCATTTCTCGTCGCGCGAAATCGGCGGCCGCACCCCATGGGAGCGTCGGCTACGGCAGCGGGACGGCCGCGAGCAGGGCCGGCGTGAGCCGCACCGTGTGGGGCGACAGACCGGTGCCCGCGGCCCGCTGACGTACCCATCGCACGGCACGGTCGTCGGCCAGCACCGCGGCCACCCGGTCGGGGATCGCCGTGATGCAGGTGATGACCGGCACGCTCGGCAACCACGCGCCGTCGGGATCGTGCACCACCTCGATCGTCCGGGTCTGGTTGGCGATCAGCAGCTTGGGCACCAGCCGACGGTGCGCCCACTCCTGCATCCGCGGGGTGAGACGGGCGAGGTCGACCCGCGGCCGCTCGTAGCGCTGCTTCGCGAACCGCACCGGCCGCTCGCCCCACAGGCACCGCCCCGGCTCGATGAGCCCGCTGGTGACCAGGGGTGGGCCGTCGACGTCGTCGCCCACGGCGCCGACCAGCCCGTAGTACTGGTCGCGGAAATCGACCGCGAACGTGGCGATCAGCCCCAGCGTGTCGCCGTCGGCCGCCGGCAGGTGATCGACGTCGTCGAGCAGCAGTGACCCCCATGAACCGTCGGCGACCACCCCGGCCGGGGTCGGCGGCGCGGGCTCGAAGCCGTCGCCGAAGGTCCGCTCGATCGCTTCGGCGGTCCGCCCGGTCTCGATCACCAGTGCGCAGGTACGGACCGCGGCATCGAACATCGCCTCGTTCGACCACCAGGCGTGCACCACGGCGCCTCGCGACAGCACGTCGGCCCGGATGGGCGCGGCATCACGGGTCGACAACACCGACTGGGGCAGCACGAAGCCCACGCGCCCGCCGTCGGGGCGTACGAGCTGCACCGCCATCGCGAGGAACTCGGCCGCCGCGTCGGCGTACGGCCCACCCCCGTAGCGGGACCGTCCGCCCCGTGTCGTCGCCGCGGACATCTGGTTGAGGAACGGCGGGTTGCCGATCACGACGTCGAAGCGTTCACCGAGCCAGTCGCGCTCGAGCGCATCGGCGTGCACGATCTCGGCATCGGGCGCCGACGCGCGCGCCGCTGCGACGGCGTCGGGATCGATGTCGACCCCGACGAGCCGCACCGCTCGCCCATGGCGTGCCGCACGGATCGCGACCGCGCGGAGGAAGCGGCCGTCGCCGCAGGCAGGGTCGAGCACCGCGAGCGGCTCGGTCGACGCGGCGAGGAGCGCGTCGGGCACCGTGACGGCCACGACGTGCTCGAGCAGCGGCTCGGGCGTGTACCACGCCCCGAGCAGCTTGCGCCGCCCCACGGCTCCGGAGTGCCCGGCGGACGGCTCGCGTGGCGGCATGCCCGCAGCGTAGGAGGCCACGACAGCGACCGACCACGGTGCGGCCGGTGTGGATCGTGTCGCCAACGGCGTGCGTGGCTAAGGTCGGCGCCCGTGACCGAGGCAGACGGCCGGTATCTCACGTTCTCGCGTGACGAGTGGGCGGATCTCCGCGCGGCCACGCCGCTCACCTTGCGCGAGGCCGACCTCCAGGAGTTGCGCGGGCTCACCGATCGCATCGACCTCGACGAGGTCGCCGCGATCTATCTCCCGCTCACCCGTCTGCTCAACCTGTACGTCGCCGCCACGCAGAACCTGCACAAGGTGTCCGCCGCGTTCCTCGGCACCCTCGCACCCAAGGTCCCGTACGTCATCGGCGTCGCCGGCAGCGTCGCGGTCGGCAAGAGCACCTTCGCCCGCATCCTGCAGGCGCTGCTCGCACGTTGGCCCGACCACCCGCAGGTGGGCCTCGTCACCACCGACGGCTTCCTGCACCCCAACGCCGTCCTCGCCGAGCGCGGCATCATGAACCGCAAGGGTTTTCCCGAGAGCTACGACACGCGCCGCCTCATCGAGTTCCTCCGCGAGCTCAAGAGCGGGGCATCGCAGGCGAGCGCCCCGGTCTACAGCCACGTCGTGTACGACATCGTCGATGGCGACGAGGTGGTCGTGCGCCGGCCCGACATCCTCATCCTCGAAGGCCTCAACGTGCTGCAGGTGGGCAGCGCCGACGAGTTCGTGAGCGACTACTTCGACTTCAGCATCTACATCGACGCCGACGAGAGCCACATCGAGGAGTGGTACGTCCAGCGCTTCCTGAAGCTCTGCGAGACCGTGTTCCAGGACCCCAACAGCTTCTTCCAGAACTTCGCCCACCTCAGCCACGACGAAGCGGTCGCCACCGCACGAGGCATCTGGCGCGAGATCAACGGCAAGAACCTGCGCGAGAACATCGCCCCCACCAAGACCCGCGCCAGCCTGCTGCTGCGCAAGGGCCTCGACCACCGCGTCACCGACGTCTCGTTGCGCCGCCTCTGACCGCCCGCGTCGGGCGCATCTGCTGGAGCCGGCGCCGACGTCGATCAGCCGAGGTCGATCAGCCGAGGCCGAGCAGGCCCGGCAGGTCGGCCAGCGACGACAGCTCGGTGAACAGCTCGTCGTGCTCGACGTGCTCGAGGTCCCAGAGCAGGTGGTACGGCACGTGCACGGCATGGCCGCCGAGGGACATGACCGGCAGGATGTCGCTGCGCACGCTGTTGCCCACCATCAGGAACCGGTGCGGTGCCACCCCGAACCGGTGGAGCAGCTTGGCGTAGGTCTCGGCGTCCTTCTCGAGCACCACCTCGAGGTGCTCGAAGTGGTGCGCCAGCCCACTGGTGGTGATCTTGTGGGTCTGGTGCACCAGGTCGCCCTTGGTGATGAGCACGATGCGGTAGTGGGCGCCCACCTTCGCCAACACCTCGGGCACGTGGGGCAGCAGGCGCACCGGTTCCTCGAGCTGGGTGCGGGCCATCTCCACCAGCTCGGCGATGACGCCGGTGGGCACCGCGCCACCGCTGATGGTGATCGCCGCCTCCACCATCGAGATCGCGAACGCCTTCACGCCGTAGCCGAACGTGTGCAGGTTCTTGCGCTCCACCGCGGTGAGCGCGGCCTTCACGTCGATGCCTTCGGGCACGTACGGCGCCACCAGCTCGACGAAGCGGAGCTCGTTGGCCCGGAAGCCGTCCTCGCTCTGCCACAGGGTGTCGTCGGCATCGAAGCCGATCACGTCGTACGGAGGGAGTCCCTCGTCGCCGAGGGATGCGAGATCGCTGCTCATCTGCTCAGGAGTCCTGGATTCACGACCGATGAAGGGCGTTGAGGTAGTTGTAGACGGTGATGCGGCTGACGCCCATCGCGTCGGCGACGTCTTCCACCGCTCGGCGGAGTGTGAACGCACCGCGCTCGTCGAGCAACCGGATCGCGCGCTGCTTCTCCTCGCGGCTGAGCTGCGGCAACCGGGTGCCGAACTCGCGCTCGACGCCCTCGATCAAGCGGTCGAGCGCACCGTGCAACGCGGCCATCCGCACCGCGGCGACCTCGACACCCTCCCACTTGAGCGGCAGGTCGCCGGGCTCGCGTGCATCGAGCGGCACGATCTGCGCGCCGAGCGCCTCGATGATCGGCTTCACCGCGAGCACCAGCGGATGGCGGGGCAGCCGCGTCACGGCGACGCCGTCCCCTCGGCCCACTCGTCCTGGCCGGACGGCGGCGCCTCAGGCACTCACGCGGATTCGATGCCGCGATCGGCCGTCAACGACACGTGGGTCGCCCCGTTGGCGAACGCCGCGGCGATGATCGCCTGGGCGAACTCGCCCACCCGGGCGACGGGGACCACGCAGGTGGTGCCGAACGGACCGAACTCGACCGACGCCCCGAGCGCCTCGGCGGCCTCGACGGCGAGCAGCACGTGAGGGCCCGGGTGCCCCTCGACGAAGGGTTCGATCGTGAACTCCAGGGTCAACACGGACCTCATGGTACCGGCCGCCCGCACCCCGGTGCCCGGGCGGGTCGGGCCCACAGCCACGGCTGGGTGTTGCCGGGCGTGGATGGTGGGATGCGGGCGGCCGACGCGCCGGCGCGGGGAAGGGGTGCGCCGGCACGATCGTCAGCGGGTGCTGATCACCCGCCGTCAGCCGCCCATCACGCGTTGGAGTTCGGTGGACCGCAGGACGCAGTCGCGCCCCGCGGCGTCGAAGGCCTCGCCGAGGCGGGCGAGCGCCGTGCGGAACGTGCCGCTCCACTCCTGCTCGAACCGGTCGCGAGCCGGACCGACCCACGTCGTGCCGCTCAGGGCCGACGTGACGGTGCTCGTGATCGCCTCGATGCTGTCGATCTGCCGCTGCAGCTGGCGCCCGAGGGCGGCGAGCTGCTCGGGGTTCGCACCGAACATGGACATGACTGCTCCCTTCTCCGGAGGCGGACCACCGCCTCGTCGACCACCACAGATGGGCAGCGGCGCAGCCGCTCCGGAAAACGTCCCGCGCCCAGCAGCGATCAGCAGCGATCAGCGGCGATCTCTCGGATCAGCGACGGTCGTCGATGAGCGGCAGCAGCAGCGCGATCGAGTCGGGGACGAAGCGCTCGGTACGGCGGAGCTCGTCGAGCTCGTCCCACGTCACCCAGCGCACCCCCGCGATCTCGCCGTCGGTGAACCGGAACGGACCGTCGTGCACGACCCGGAACCCACGGCCGATGAGCGCCACTGCGTCGTCACGGAACCGGCCCTCGCCCAACGACTCGAACTCGATCGGCTCGATGCCCAGCTCCTCGGCCACCTCGCGGCGCGCGGCATCGAGGTAGTCCTCGCCGGCCGACACCACGCCGCCCGCGGCGATGTCCCACTGGCCGGGCCACACGTCCTTGGCATCCGACCGACGGTGCACCAACAGGCGCCCGTCGGAGGAGAACACCGCGATGGCGACCGCCCGGTGTTGCAGCCGGTCGCGGCGCATCTCGGCACGGGTGACCGTGCGCACCACCACGTCGTCGTCGTCGACGATGTCCACCATCTCCACCGGCCGCATCTCCACCTGCTCGCGTCCTGTCACCTCGTCCATGGCTCCTGCTTTAGCATCACGCCATGACGACCGACACGCTCCGCGAGGAAGCCCGCGACCTGCTCGACGACATGACGCAGCTGCGGCGGCGGCTCCACCGGTGGCCCGAGGTCGGCAACCACCTCCCGCTCACCCGCGAGGCGGTGCTCGAAGCGATCGAAGGGCTGCCCCTCGACCTGACGCTCCACGAGACCACCAGCGGCATCGCGGCCGTCCTCAACGGCGGCAAGCCCGGCCCGACGGTGCTCCTCCGTGGCGACATGGATGCCCTGCCCATGCCCGAGGACACCGGCCTCGACTTCGCCTCCAGCGTCGACAACGTCATGCACGCCTGCGGCCACGACACCCACGTGTCGATGCTCGTCGGCGCCGCACGGTTGCTGTCGGCCCGCGCCGCCGACATCCCGGGCCGCGTGCTGTTCATGTTCCAGCCGGGCGAGGAGGGTCACCACGGTGCCCGCTACATGCTCGACGAGGGACTGCTCGACGTGGGTGCCCACCCGATCGACGGCAGCCCGTCGCCGGTCACCGGCGCGTTCGCGATGCACATCACGTCGTCGAGCCCGGTCGGTTACGTCGCCACCCGGCCCGGTCCGTGCATGGCCTCGAGCGACACCTTCACCGTGAAGGTCACCGGTCGCGGCGGCCACGCCAGCGAGCCGCACCGCACCCTCGACCCGATCCCCGTCGCGTGCGAGATCGTGCAGGCACTGCAGATGATGGTCACCCGGCGCATCGACGTGTTCGATCCCACGATCGTCACCGTCTCGAAGATCACCGCCGGCACCACGTCGAACGTGATCCCCGAGACCGCCGAGATCCTCGGCACCATCCGCGCCGTCAGCGAGCGCACGCGCACCAAGGTGCACGACGGCATCCGCCGCGTGGCCGAGGGCATCGGTGCGGCCCACGAGATGGCCATCGAGGTGCAGGTGAACCTCGGCTACCCGGTCACGGTGAACGGCGCGTCGTTCACCGACTTCAGCATGGGCGTCGCCCGCGACATCATCGGGGCCGACAAGGTCGTGAAGCTCCCCAACCCGGTCATGGGAGCAGAGGACTTCAGCTACGTCATCGAGCAGGTGCCCGGCACGATGATGTTCCTCGGCGGCACGCCGCTCGACCGCAGCCTCGCGACCGCGGCGCCGAACCATTCGAACCGGGTGTACTTCGACGAGCAGGCGATGGTCGACGGCACCGCGATCTACGCGGGCGTGGCGCTGCGCCACCTCGGCGTCGCCTGACCGACGCCTGACCGGAGCCTGACCGGCGCCGAACGCGACCCGTCGCAGCGGGTCAGGACAGCCGCAGGGTCACCAGTTCGAACGGACGCAGCGTGATCGCGACGAACCCGTCGGCGACGTCGAGGCCCGACTGCACCTCCTCGAGCGCGTTGCACCGCGACGCGACGCGCACCGGCCGATCCATGCGCACCGACACCTGGCGCCGATCGCCGCACGCCTCGAAGAGCCGCACGATCAGATCACCGCTGCCGTCGTCGGCACGCTTCACCGCGCTCAGCTGCACGCCCGGCTCGTCGATCTCCACCAGCGACCCGCGCCCGCGAGCACCACGGACGAACCGCACCGGCATGTTCGACAACTCGGCCTCGTGGAGCACGTCGTGCAGGCCGGCACCGTGGGGCAGGATCGAGATCGTCACCCGGTGGCGGCCCTGGTCGGCATCGGGATCGGGGTACCGCGCCGCGCGGAGCAACGAGACCCGCACCCCACCGTCGAACAGGCCGTGGCCGTAGCGGCCGTCGTTCAGCACCGCCACACCGAACTGCGGCTCGGCGAGATCGACGAAGCGATGTGCGCACACCTCGAACTTGGCCGCGTCCCACGGGCTGCTCGGATGCGTCGGGCGGCGGACGTGGCCGAACTGGATGTCGCACACTGCCTCGCTCGCGCGCACGTCGAGCGGCACCATCAGCGACAGCAGCTGCTCGCTCTCGTGCCAGTCGATGTCGAATTCGAGGTCGAGCCGAGCGCTCTCGGCGCGCAGCGTGTAGACGACCGACATCGTCGAGCGCACGCCCACCGGACGCGTCACCTGCACCCGCGCCCGCAGCGGTGACCGCTCGAGCCAGACGATCTCGGCGTCGCCGTCGAGCGGTGCGCCGAGCCCGGTCGTCCACGACTCGACGTCCCACGCGTCGAACTCCACCGGATGGTCGGGCGCGAGTTCCACGGTGACGGCCCGTCGCGACGGCACCAGCTCGCGGCCATGGGGCACCGAGATGATCGAGGTGATCGTGCCCTCCAGGTCCCACGCCACCGCGAGCTGACCGTTCGCCATCGACCGCTCGGTCGTGACCACCCGGTCGTCGGTCACCAGGTCCGGGTCGAGCGAGCAGACGCCCCCACCCGGCACCTCCACGAGCACCGGTGACCCATCGGGTGCCGACACGACCTCGAGGCGATGATGCGTCGCCGCGCTGGCGACGAACCACTCGGCGTCGGCGTCGGCGTCATCGCCCTCGCCGACCAGTCGGCCGAACGCCTGGGCGATCAGCTCCTCCAGGCGCGCCGCGACGCGGGTGTGCTCGCGCTCGGCGTCGTCGTGCACCCACGCGATCGACGAGCCCGGGATGATGTCGTGGAACTGCTGCAGCAGCACGTCGTTCCACAGCACCCGCAGCTCCTCGGCAACCTCGCTCGGCACCGCGCCGCCCGTCGCCCACCACAGCTCGGCCTCGCGCAGCAGGCGCTCGCACCTGCGGTTGCCCACCTTGGTCTCGATCTGGCTCGTGAGCGTGCCGCGGTGCATCTCGAAGTACAGCTCGCCGCTCCATACGGGCGCCGTGGCCCCGGCGGCCAGCTCACCCTCCACCCGGTCGAAGAACTCGTCGCTCGTGCCGAGCTGCAGACGAGGCGTGCCGTCGAGGTCGCGCATCCGGTGTGCGCGCTCCACCATCTCGCGGGTCGGACCACCGCCGCCGTTGCCGTGCCCGTAGGGCATCAGCGCCCAGTCGCTCCAGCCGTGCTCGCGGAAGTTGCGCTCGCTGAACGCCATCTCCTCGCCGGTGACCTCCGCGTTGTACGTGTCGACCGGCGGGAAGTGGGTGAGCACGCGGGTGCCGTCGATCCCCTCCCACCAGAACGTGTTGTGCGGGAAGCGGTTCTGCTTGTTCCAGCTGAGCTTCTGCGTGATGAACCGATCGCAGCCCGCCGCCGCGTACACCTGCGGCATCGACGCCGGGTAGCCGAACACGTCGGGGATCCACACCTCCTTGCAGCGGATGCCGAAGCGGCTCTCGAAGTAGCGCTGACCGTGCACCAGCTGACGCACGAGGCTCTCGCCGCTGGGCAGGTTCATGTCGGCCTCGACCCACATGCCGCCCACCGGCACGAACTGCCCGGTGCGCACCTTCTCGGCGATGCGGGCGAACAGCGTGGGGTACCGCTCCTCCATCCACGCGTACTGCACCGCCTGGCTGCACACGAAGCGGTAGTCGGGCTGGTCGTCCATCAACCGCACGGCCGAGGCGAACGTGCGCGCACACTTGCGCACCGTCTCGCGGATCGGCCACAGCCACGCCGAGTCGATGTGCGCATGACCCACACCGACCACGCGCATCGAGCTCGCCCGGGCCGGGAGGTCGAGCGCAGGCCGCAGCGCGGTCCGCGCCCGATGCGCCGTGCCGGCAACGTCGCTCATGTCGATCACGTCGAACGCGTGCTCGAGCTGGCGCAACAGACGGTGGCGACGAGGATCGTCGAGCGCGAGGCCCTTCATGACCCCGACGAGCACCTCGATGTCGAGACACAGGTGGTACACGTCGTCGTCGCGAACCGCGAGGTCGGCCATCGTCACCCGATAGAGCGGCGACTCGCCGGCGGTGTCGAGCGAGCCGAGCGGCGACGGGCGGAACGAGAACGGCATCGCCGGGTTCGCAGCGGCCTCCACGAGGAACGACAGCGGTCCGGCCGTCACCTGCGGCAGCGGCACACCGGAGCGGCGGGGATGCACACCCTGCAGCGGCTCGCCGTCGAACCACACCAGACCCTCGGCCTGGAACCCGGGACCCTTCGTGCCCCAGCCGAGGTCGAGCACCGCCTCGAGCCGATCGCCGACCCACGCCTCGGGCACGTCACCGCTGAGGCGGAACCATGTCGTGCCCCACGGTCGCCCCCACGACTGGCCCCGCGAGAACGGGCGGTACTCCTGGCCGACGGCGGCCTCGAACGGCACCGGTTCGCCGGGCACGTCCCACGCCTCGATCGTCAACGGCAGGCGATGCCGGTACAGGTGCGGGAGCACCCGCTGCCAGAGCTCGCGCTCGATCCGCTTCTCCACCAACACCCGGTCGTCGTGCACGGACCGAGACTACGACGCCGTCCCCCTCACGAATCGGACGAGCCTGGCGAACCGACGAGCACGGCGTGATGAGCGATGAGTGCACCACCGGCACTCATCGCTCATCGCACGTCTCGTCAGGCGGTGGGACCGGCCCAGAACTCGTCGAACAGACCCTGCACCGGGGCGTTGGTCGCCGAGCCCGACAGGTAGGTGACCACGCCCACACCGCCACCGCTCTGCAACGAGGCCGTGCTGTCGGTCGTGGTGAGGTTCCACGCCGTCGGCTCCGTCGTGCCCACCTTCCACACCTTGATCCGCAGCGTGGTCGGGCTGGTGCCCGTCACCTGCAGCTTCACGTTCACCCGCTCGCCGGCGGCGAGGGTGAGGCCCGGCACGACCTGGTTGGCCAGATCGGTCTCGCCGGCGACGTTGCGGGTGAGGAACACCTGCACGCCACCGTTGTTGAGCAGACGCACCCGGCCGCGGTAGTCGGCGGTGCCGACCCGGCGACCGACGACCGACAGGTAGATGCCGCCGCCGGTGCCCGCCTTGTCGGCACCCACGGTGGCACGCACCTCGGTGTCGGTGGACGTGCCCGGCAGGAACGACGACACGCCCGAGGCGGCGGTGTTCATCCGCAGGCGACCCTGGCCGCCCGCCACCGAGAAGTTGGCCGCGGAACCCGACAGCGTCCAGGCGCCACCGAGGTCGGCGGTGCCGAGCCCGTTGGTGACCGTGCGCTCGAAGGCGTCCGTCGCGAACGGCTGCGGGCCCACGGGGATGCCGGGTACCACGACCGACTGGCTGCTGGAACCCGTCGCGCCCTGGTTGTCGGTGACCGTCAGCACGATCGTGTAGGTACCCGCCGCCGCGTAGGTGCGGTTGGCCGTGACCCCCGAGCCCGTGCCGCCGTCACCGAAGTCCCAGGCATACGACACGATCGTGCCGTCGTCGGTGCTGGCGGAGCCGTTGACCGCCACCGCCAGCGGCGACGGCGTGGCCGTGAACGCCGCGGTCGGAGCACCGTTCACCGGGATGCCGGGCACGACCACCTGCTGCGACGTGGTGCCGGTGGCACCATCGTCGTCGGTGACCGTGAGCGACACGGTGTACGTGCCGGCCGCGGCGTAGGTGTTGGTGGCCGTCGCCCCGGTGGCGACGTTGCCGTCACCGAAGTCCCAGGCGTAGGAGGCGATCGTGCCGTCGGCATCGGCGGAGCCCGAGCCGTTCACCGCGACCGCCAGCGGCGACGTGGTGGCCGTGAAGGCCGCCGTCGGCGCCTGGTTCGGCGGCACGTCGGGCACGACCACCTGCTGCGACGTGGTGCCGGTGGCACCGTCGTCGTCGGTGACCGTGAGCGTGACCGTGTAGGTGCCGGGCGCCGCATAGGTGCCGGTCGCCGTGGCGCCGGTGCCCAGGGTGCCGTTGCCGAAGTCCCAGCCGTAGGAGACGATCGTGCCGTCGACGTCGGCGGAGGCCGAGCCGTTCACCGCCACCGACAACGGCGACGTGGTGGCCGTGAACGAGGCGGTGGGCGCCTGGTTCGGCGTCGTGCCGGTGGAACCCACCGCGTAGTTCTGGGCGACCTCGGCCGCCGTGAGCGCACGGGGGTACACCGCCGCCTCGTCGATCGTGCCGTTGAAGTAGTCGCTGACCGGACGGTTGGCCCACCCGGTCAGGTTGTCGCCACCGACACGCCAGACGCCCTGGTAGTTGGCGGCCATGCGCACACCCGTGAGCTGGCCGACCTGCTGCCCATCGACGTACAGCGTCATCACCCCGTCGCCGAGCGTGCCGACGACGTGGTGCCAGGCGTTGTCGACCAGCGAGTTCGGCGACGTCACGATGCGGGTGCCGCCCACCGGGGCGACACCGAAGCGCACCCGGCCGTCGTTGCCGATGTACAGGTGGCGGTCGAAGGAGGTGGAGTTGCCCGTGGTGCGGTTGCCGAAGCCGATGATCTTGCCGCCCGAGGTGCTGTTGGTACGGACCCACGCCTCGACCGTGAAGGTGTGCCGGCCGAGCCGGCTGGTCGCCGTGGAGGCGAACTGGGTGCTGTTGCCGTTGAACCGGATGGCGGCGTTCGTGTCACCGGGCACCGCGCCCGTCTGGTTGCGGGTGACCGAACCGTTGACGGTGAGATCGTCGTACGACGCCGAGTTGACCGCCGCGCCGGCGGACTCGCCGAGACGCCAGTAGTTCAACGGCCGATCGGCGAGCGCCGCCGCCGCGTACGGCGAGCTGGAGCCGCCGCCGACGGTGACCGTCACCCAGTCCGACGGGGCCTCGTTGCCGAACGCGTCGATCGCCTTCACCCGGTAGCGGACCGTCTGGCCCGGCGTGAGCCCGGTGTCGGTGAAGCCGTACTGCTCCATCTCGTACCACTTCGAGCGACCGTTGCCGGTGTAGATGCGGTTGCCGTCGGTGTCGCGGAACACCTGGTACGTGAAGTACTCGTTGTCACGGTCCCAGTTGCCGCTCCAGGTGAGGCGCACCTCGCCCGGATTGACCGAGACGGCCCGAGGCACCCAGTTCGCCAGGAACAGGCGCGGGATCTGCTTGTTGGGGGCGATGCTCGACACGGCGAAGCGGACGAGGCCCTGCTGCGGGGTGTCGTTGACGTTGCGGAACTCGCCGCCCATCACGACGTACTGCGAGTTGCCGGCCACGTTCCACGGACCCTGGTTCTGACCGGTGAACGTGCCCGAGTCGAGCGACGGGAAGAAGTTGAGCATGCTCGGGGCGGGGTTGCCCTCGAAGTTGAAGTAGCCGTACGGGTCACGAGCGAGCGTGCCGGTGGCCGTGCGGCTGAACGCGAGGCCCCGGCTGAACCCCCACGGGTCGGCGCGCTGGAACGCACCCGCCGCGAGGCCGCCGCACTCGTGGGCGTGACCGACGTTGTAGACGGCGTCGCCCTGGACGAAGACCGAGTGGGTGTCGCCGTGGCAGTCGGCGATCCAGTTGATGGTGCCGCCGTCCCACGAGGCCGAGAACGTGCCCTCGAAGTTGCCGGTGCCACCGAACCAGTAGCCGCTGCCGAAGAAGTCGTTGCCGTTGGTGTACAGCGACGTGATGCCCGCCGTGTTGCCGGCGTTGCGCACCGTCGCGTTGATGGCCATCGGCAGCGAGACGCCCGTGACGGCGTCGACCATGCCCAGCCCGAAGCCCGGGTTGTTGCCGCCGTTGAGCGTGGTGAACTGTCCGCCGACCGCGACCTTGGTGCCGTCGGGCGACATCGCCATCGCCTTCACGAGACCACCGGTCGCCTGCGGCGCCCAGTCGAGCAGCGCACCGTTGGCGGCGTTGAAGGCCGCGAGCTGACCGCGGGCCACGCTGCCGACCGCGTTGAAGTTGCCGCCGACGTACACCGGCGAACCGCTCGGGTGCACCGCGATCGCGTGGACGTGGTACGCGACCGATGGGAAGAACGGCACGAGGTTGCCGGTCGCGGTGTCGAACGCAGCGATGCGCGAGCGCGACACGCCGTTGACCGTCGTGAAGTCGCCACCGACGTACAGGCGGGTGCCGTCGGGCGAGGCCACGACCGAGCGGACCTGGGCGTTGAACGACGGCGCGAAGGACGTGATGAGCTCACCGGTGGTGAGGTTGTAGGCGAGGAAGTTGCTGCGAGCGGTCTGGTTGACCCCCGCGGCGGCGCCGGCCGGGCGGGCGTTCGTGAAGCGGCCACCGACGTAGACGGTGTTGCCGACCACGGCCTGCGACCAGGCGACACCGTCGATCTGGACCGTGGGCAGCGCGTCGGCCGACACGGTGACCGGCGTGGTGGGATCAGCGGGGTTCGCGGGTGCCGTGTCGGCATGGCCCGTGAGCGACACCGCGGCGACGATCGAGGCCGAGACGACGAGTCCGGCGAGGGAGGTGAACGCACCGGCCTTGCTCACCCGGCGACGCGGGGTCGCCTGCAGGTGAACGCCGCTCGAGGTGTGCGTCATCGGTGGAACCGTGTGTGCTGCCATCACTCCGCCCTGGGTGAGAGATCTGCTGATCGTCGGGAACCGGCAGGAACTGCCGGGACCGATGGGTGGCGATGGCCTGTTGCCCGTCCGTCGCCGAGAGGAATTCTCTCAGCTCATCAGGGACGATGCACCCCCTCGATCCGGCACATGGGCCGTTCGGCCCACGGCATCGGACACACTTCGCGACGCAACGCGGTCAGCCGACCGGGCCGGGTGGCCGGATGGCCGCCCCGAACACCATCTCCATCACCGGGGTGATGTCGGGGCCGCGGCGCACGGAGTGACCGCCGTCGACACCGATGCACTGACCCGTGATCCAGCTGCTCTCCGGACCGAGCAGGAAACGCACGAGCGCGGCCACGTCGTCGTCGGTGCCCGTGCGGGCCAACGGCATCTGGGCGAGGTAGTCGTCGCGGATGACGTCGGTGGTGGTGAGCGTGATCGTCGCGTCGGTGGGCACGAGGCCCGGCCGCACGGCATTGGCCCGCACGCCGCTGGCGCCGAGCTCGTCGGCCACCTGCTTCACCAGCATCTCGAGGCCCGCCTTGCTCACGCAGTACGCACTCATGAACCGGTGGGTGAGCGGTGCCGCGATCGACGACACCGCGACGATCGACCCACCACCGTTCGCCGCGAGGTGGGGTACCGCGTGCTTCATCGTGAGGAACGCACCCGTGAGGTTCGTGCCGAGCACGCTGTTCCAGTCGTCGAGCGTGGTGAGGTGGAACGGCGACGCGCTGCCGAACCCTGCGTTGGCGACGCACATCGTGAACGCGCCCACGCCGGCCGCGACCGAGCACGCCTCGGCCACCGCCGCCTCGTCGGTCACGTCGCAGCGCACCGTGTGGACCTCCGCGTCGGGCAGGTCGGTCAGGATCGAGGCGACACCCGCCGCGAGCCGTTCCTCCGAACGGCCGGCGAGCACCACCGTCGCGCCGTCTCGTGCGAGGTGCCGGGCGCAGCCGAGCCCGATGCCGCTGCCACCACCGGTGATCAGTGCGCTGTGTCCGGCGAGCGGGGTCGAGGTCATGGCGGTGTCTCCGATTGCAGGTGGGTGTTGCAGGTGGGTGTTGCAGGTGGGTGTTGCAGGTGGGTGTTGCAGGTGGGTGAGGCGAGTGGGGTCGGGGCGGTCACTTGATCGCGAGGGCGTTCGGCGGGCTCGCCACGCCGGCGGGCAGGTTGAGCGGCGCCGAGGTGAAGAAGCACTCGTACCGGCCGTCGGCCGCGCAGTCCTCGCCGAGCGCCTCGAGCGTCCACATCTCCCCGAGCGGCAGGCCGAGCATCGGCAGCAGCAGCGTGTGGGTGAAGATCTCGTGGAGGCGGCGGCGGTCGGCGCGCACCTCGGCCTCGTGCTCGGGCGTGCTCATCGCTCCGGGGGGCCACACCTCCACCGCCGGGTTGTCACACCCGATCGCGGCGATGTGCAGGTTCCACAACACCTCCGCGAGGTGCTCGCCACTGCGCAGCCCGGGCGACACGAGATGCTCGGTCTGCGCCATCCGTTCACGCACCTCCGTCGGTTGCTGCTCGTACCAGCCCACCCAGCCCGTGCGCAGCAGCAGCACGTCGCCGTCGCGCAACTCGGTGCCCTGGTCGGCCAGGCACTCAGCGATCTCGTCGGGCTCGATCGGGTCGGGCCGGTCGTACTGCAGTGGCCGCCCCACTCGCTCGCGCCAACGGCCGACGTCGGCGAGCACCGCGCGGCCGACGATGCCCCGCTGGGCCCAGTGGTGGATGCCGTGCTCGTCGTCGGGCACCGCGCCGTAGTGGCCGGTCCCCGGTTCGTCGGCCACGGCCGCGTGGTTGCGGATGTGACGGAACCCGTCCCACTGCGACGACGATTGCGTGTTCCAGCCGTGCAGCACGTCGTCGTGGCTCGTGCTCGACGCGCCACCGGTGACCTCGTGCTCGAACGGCTGGCGGTCGAACAGTGGCGGATCGGGCAGCCGCATCCCCCAGTTCAGCGCGAACACCGCGCCGCGCTGCACGAGCCGGGCCGCCTCGACCACCCGTTCGGGCGTCAGCAGGTTGAGGCAACCGAACACGTCGGTGCCGTCGTCACCCCACAGTCCCCAGCTCGCCGGCAACCCTGCACGGCGGGGCAGATCGCGGTAGGCGGGCAGTCCGTCGGGGGTGGCGCTCATCGCGCCGACCGTATCCCCTCGACACCGCTCGACGATCGCCCGGGGCTCCCTCGGGGCAGCGCGTCGGGACTCGCGTCGAGGCTCGGCGTCAGGGCGCGATCGTCGGCTCGGGTGCCACCGACGGCGCGGGCACCACGGGCACCGCGGGCACGACCGTCTCGACCGTCGGGAGCGTCGGCGGGGTCGGCGCGGCCGGGACCGAGCCGTCCGTCGCGCCGGCGGACGCACACGTGACGCGCACCACCTGCTGCTCGTCGAGGCTGTACACGGTGGTCGCGTCGGCACCGAACCGGTCGATCAGGTCGGTGAGCCCCGACGTGTCCTCCTCGCAGTCCCGCTCGACGATCTCGGCGCGGTCGACGATCCAGCCGTTGGACAGCTGCAGCCGGCTGCCCTCGCGCAGCCCCGACGGGCCCGGGAGCTCCACGAGGTTGCGCGGCGACAACGGCACGATCGAGAACCACAGCACCGCCTCGCCGAGCAGGTCGGCGGCGATCGCGCACCGCGCGAGCTCGCTCAGCGCCGCGCACCGGTTCTCACCCGGGGTGCCGGCCATCACGTTCATGTAGCGGAAGCCGTCGATGCGGATCTGCAGGTTGCCGGTGGTACGACCGTCGACGATCGCGAACCCACTGTCGGCCTGGGCGAGGAAGACCATGCCGATCATGTCGATCTCACGCTCCTCGGGCAGCGCCGGGATCCCGACGTCGGGCAGCAGATCATCGACGGCACCGTCGTCGCGCGTGAGGGCGAGCAGACCGGCGGTGAGGCCGGCGAGGGCGAGCAGCGACAACCAGAACCCGAGCGTGAAGAACTGGCGCATCGCCGCAGGAGGCTAGGCGGCGCGCAGCGCCGACCCCGGTCAGCCGCGGTCGGCCCCGGTCAACCGTGTTCAGGTTCGGTCGCGCATGACGGCGGCAGCGGCGCGAGTGGCTGCCTCGCCGATCTGGTCGAGCACGTCGTCGGTGTGCGCCAGACCCACGAACAACGCCTCGTACGCGCCCGGCGCCAGGGCCACGCCCTCGCGCAGCATCGCGTGGAAGAACGCTGCGTACAGCTGCTCGTCGGTGGTCTTGGCCTGCTCGAAGTTCGTCGGCGCGGCGTTGCCGAGCGCATCGCCGAAGTACATACCCACGAGGGTGCCGACCACCGGGAACTGCGCGGGCAGCCCCGCTGCGGCGCACGCGTCGCGGAGGTTGGCCGACAGCTGACGAGCACGCGCCAACAGCTCCATGTACACGTCGCCGGTGAGCTCGCCGAGCGCCGCCCGGCCGGCCGCCGTCGCGAGCGGGTTGCCCGCCAACGTGCCGGCGTGGAACACCTTGCCGAGCGGCGAGAGGGTCTCCATGATCTCCCGGCGACCACCCACCGCACCGATGGGCAGCCCGCCGCCGATCACCTTGCCGAAGGTGGTGAGGTCGGCGCGCACGTCGTACTTGGCCTGCGCCCCGCCACGGGTGAGCCGGAATCCGGTGATCACCTCGTCGAACACGAGCAGCGCGCCCACACGGTCGCACTCGGCGCGCAGGCCCTCGAGGAACCCCGGCGCAGGCGGCACCACGCCCATGTTCGCGGCCACCGGCTCGACGAACACGGCGGCCACCTGCTCGTCGAGCTCGGGCACCACGTTGTACGGCACCACCATGGTGTTCGCCACCGCGCTCGCCGGCACGCCGGCCGTGCCCGGCAGACCGAGGGTCGCCACACCGCTGCCGCCCGCTGCGAGCAAGGCGTCGGTCGCGCCGTGGAAGTTGCCGTGGAAGATCACCAGCCGGTCGCGGCCCGTGTAGCCACGGGCCAGCCGCACCGCGGTCGACGTCGCCTCGGTGCCGCTGTTCATCAGTCGCACGCGCTCACAGCTGGGCACCCGGTCGCGGATCGCCTCGGCGAGCAGCATCTCGCCCGGGGTGGGCGCGCCGTACGAGGTGCCGCTGCGCGCCGCCTGCGCGATGGCCGCGGTGACCGCCGGGTGGGCGTGGCCGAGGATGATCGCGCCGTAGCTCTGCACCAGGTCGATGTAGCGGGTGCCCTCGACGTCCCACACGAACGGACCCTCCGCGTGTGCCACGAGGTAGGGCGTGCCACCCACCGCCTTGAAGGCGCGGATGCTGGAGTTGACGCCGCCGGGGATGACCTCGCACGACCGGGCGAACAGCGCCTCGTTGGTCATCGGGGTGACCCCCGCGTCGTCGAGCTGCTCGATGCCGTCGGGCTGGTCGTCGGGCTGGTCGTCGGGCTGGTCGGTCTGGTCGCCGGTGTGCTGGTCGGTCACGATCGCTCGTCTCGTCGTCGGGTATCGAAAGGTGTCGAAAGGTGTCGAAAGGTGTCGAAGGGGTGTCGTCTGGTGGTGCCGGAGGCCGGGCCGATCAGGCCTGGGCGTACTGCTCGGCGTACCAGCGCGCCAGGTACGTGAGGATGATGTCGGCACCGGCGCGGCGGATGGCGGTGAGGTGCTCGGTGGCCACCACGTCGTGGTCGATCCACCCGTTGGCCGCAGCGGCCTTGATCATCGAGTACTCGCCGCTCACGTGGTACGCCGCGACCGGCACGTCGACCGCCGCGCGCACGGCGGCGATCACGTCGAGGTAGGCGAGCGCCGGCTTCACCATCACCATGTCGGCACCCTGGTCGAGGTCGGCGTGCACCTCCAACAACGCCTCACGGCTGCCGTTGCGCCAGTCCTGCTGATATCCCTTGCGGTCGCCGCCACCCACGATCGTGCAGTCGACCGCCTCGCGGAACGGGCCGTACAGGCCGCTCGCGTACTTCGCCGAATAGGCCAGGATCGCCGTGTCGGTGAACCCCTCGCCGTCGAGGGCCTGGCGGATCGCGCCCACCTGTCCGTCCATCATCCCGCTCGGGGCCACCACGTGGGCACCCGCACGGGCCTGGGCGATCGCGATCTTGGCGTACACCGCCAACGTGCGGTCGTTGTCGACGCTGCCGCGCCCGTCGAGGATGCCGCAGTGCCCGTGATCGGTGTACTCGTCGACGCACAGGTCGGCCATCACGACCATTCGTTCGCCCACGTCAGCGCGCACGTCGTTGAGAGCTGCTTGCACAATTCCCTCAGGATCGAACGCTTGTGTGCCGATGGAGTCCTTGGTGGAAGGAATGCCGAACAAGATGACCGCGCCGACGCCGAGATCGGCGAGCTCACGAACCTCTGCACGCAGGCTCGCCCGCGTGTGCTGCACGACGCCCGGCAACGAGGTGATCGGCTGGGGCTCGTCGATGCCCTCGCGCACGAACAGCGGTGCCACCAGCTGGCGCGGATGGAGCCGGGTCTCGGCCACCAGGTCGCGCAGGGCCGACGAGGACCGGAGCCGGCGGGGACGTTGCTCGGGGAACAGTGCCACGAGTCGGCATCGTACGGGTTCGACCGTGGAGCCGGCGCGATGACGAGCGAGTTGACGCCCACCTACCACGCCTCTCTGGGCGGCCCTGCGGGACCCGCGATCGACATGCACGGGCTGGCTGCGATGGCCACCATCGCCCGTGCGCAGGGCTTCTACCTCCGCGCCGCCGACCTCTACCACGAGGCCGCCCGCGAGGCGTTCAGCGTCGAGGAACGGCTGCACCTCACCATGCGCGAGGCGCACTGCCGACTCCAGGTCGACGACCGCGAGGCCGCCGAGCAGCTGGCCGCCGAGGTGATCAAGGAGGCCCGCGCCGAGGAGTGCTACGCCGAACTGGCCGACGCGCTCGGCCTGCGGGTCGAGACCCTCATGCTGCGCAACCAGTACGCCGAAGCGAGCGAGGCGCTCGCCGAGGCGATGTACGTCCTGATCCGGGTGCCGAACGACCCGGCGTATTACCAGGTGATCCACAACATGGCGGTCACCTACCAGCGCTGCGACTTCCCGCTGCCGGCGATCGAGCTCTACGACCGTGCCCTGCGACTCGCTCCCGACGAGTCCGAGCGCACGTTCACCTACGCCAACATGGCGTCCGCGTTCCACATGGCGATGAACTACGAGAGCGACCCCGAGGCCGCTTCGCGCCACCTGCACGACGGCATCTACGCCGCCACCGCCGCGCTCGACACGCAGAGCCAACGGGAGGTGGTGACCGAGGCGACCGCCCTCGCCCATCGCTCGGTGCTGCTGAACGCGATCGGCCACCACGATGCAGCGCTCGCCGACGCGCGCCGCTGCCGCGAGCTCGCCGAGAGCCACGAACTGCAGGAGTGCGAGGTCGTGGCGATGGTGGGCGAGGCCGTCGCCCGCTGGAACCTCGAACACGACCCCACCGTGCTCGACCTGATCTTCGACGCCGCCGCCCGCGGCAAGGAACTGAACATCGGCACGTACCTGAAGTCGTCGGCCCGCGTGAGCATCGACATCCTGTGGGAGAGCGGCCGGTACGACGAGGCCCGCGAGGCGATGAACCGCCAGTTCGAAGGCGTCAGCCAGGCGCTGCGCCGCGAGCGAGAGGCCCGCTGGGAACACGTCCGCCTGGGCGTGTCGCTGCGCTCGACCGAGGTGATCAGCGAGACCGATCCGCTCACCAGCCTCCCCAACCGGCGATTCCTGCACAGCTGGCTCCCCCAGGTGCTCGAGCAGCACGGGCCCGTGTCGGTGGCGCTGCTCGACCTCGACGGCTTCAAGGCCGTCAACGACGAGCTGAGCTACGAACAGGGCGACGGTCTCCTGCAGGAGCTCGCCGGTGTGCTACAGCGCATCTGCCGTCGCGGCGACGCGGTCATCCGCCTCGGTGGCGACGAGTTCGTGATCGTGCTGCGCGAGACCTCGCCCGGCGACGCCCGGTCGATGTTCGAACGCGTGCGCGTGCTGATCGCCAACCGGCCCTGGCAGGGGTTGCCGCCCGGCACCCAGGTGACCGCCTCGATCGGCGTCAGCGTCGGCAGCGGTGCCGACGACATGCAGCGCGTGCTGGCCTCGGCCGGCGAGGCGCTCCACGTCGCGAAGCGCGAGGGCCGCGACCGCATCGTGTTCCGTTGATCGACGATGCAGCTGTGATCGCCACGTCGACCGCCACCCCGGCCTGCCACGGCCAGAGCGGAACCCGCCACTACCCTGGGACGCCGTGACAGTCCAGGCGTGGTTCGCGCACAACGAGGCCGACATCGAGCCCGGCTCCTCGGTGAAGCTCGCGCTCACGATCACCAACCTCGGCAACGTCACCGAGAGCTTCTCGCTGTCGCCCACCGGCCTCGCCGCCGCCTGGAGCACGATCCGACCCGCGTACATCACACTGTTCGGTGGCTCGCAGGAGACGGTGCAGGTGGAGGTCTCGCCGCCCCGTCTCGCCAGCACCACGGCCGGTCCGACGGCGCTCGGCATCCGGGTGGTGCCCCAGAGCGAACCAGACGACGTCGAGGCCGCCGAGGTCACCCTGCACGTCGCCTCCACCTACGACCGCATCGTCACCATGCTGCAGCCCGCGTTGCGCAGCCGCCGGCGCGCCACGTTCGAAGTGATGGTCGAGAACAAGGGCAACTCGCAGGCCAGCTGCCGGATGCACCTCATCGACCCCACGCAACGGCTCGACGGCGACTTCGACCCGCCCGCGCTCGGCATCGAGCCCGGCGGCAGCCAGCTCGTGCGCCTGAAGCTGAAGGCCACCAATCGCCAGTGGGAGCGCCGGGCGCGCACCATCCCGTTCCGGGTCGACGCCGACCAACAGGGCGCCCCCACCGCAGCGGCGACCGGCACCTTCGTCCAGGGCCCCGTGCTCCCCGATCGGCTCGGCGCCCGCCTCGGCGGCACCGTGCTGTTGCTCGGAGCACTCGCCGGCGCCTGGTTCGGCCTCGTCCGACCGGCCATCGACGACGCCGCCGAGGACGCGGTGAGCAAGATCGAGCTCCCCACCGCGCCCGCCGCCACCGTCGACCCCGCCCAGCCGGTCACGTCCTCGACCGTGGCCCCCGACAGCGGTGGCGACGCCGGCGGCACGGTGCTGCAGGGCGACCCGATCTTCGTCACGCTCCCGAGCGGGGTTCCGGTGAACACCACCGGCGAACCACAGCGCTACACCGTGCCCGACGGGCAGCGGCTGCTGATCACCGACCTCTCGATGCGCAACCCGTTCAACGACGAAGGCACGGCGATCATGACCATCGGCCAGTCGGCGGCGAACTTCCCGTTCAATCTGCGCGACCACCAACAGGGCTTCGACTGGGAGCGGCGCTTCACCACGCCCATCCAGGTCCTCGCGGGCGAGACGGTCGAATTCCAGGTGACCTGCAGCCTCGTCGGTCAGCAGGGCGGCTCGGGCTGCTCGGCGACCGCGAGCTTCAGCGGCACCCTCGTCGACGCCTGACCCTGTCCGACCGGCAGCGTCAACGACGCATCAGCCGCGCGGCTCCGGCGTCGTCGTGTCGGGGACACTCCGTCTCCTCGACCGAACCCGCAGGGCGTGGACGCCCGCCGTGTGCCTCAGTCGTTGCCGGTGCGGACGCCGAGGCGCGGGTTGCGCAGCACCTCGATGTCGGCCCGGGCAAGCTGATCGCCGCTCTGGGCCACCAAGGTGCGCACCCCGATCGTCTCGCTCATCCGGGTGGGGAGCAGGGCGAGGAACGACCCGGACTCGTCCGCCCGCACCGTGATCGACTCGCCGCGGCCGTCGGCCCACGAGACCGTGACATCGGCACCGGGACGGAACCCCGACCCGCCGAGGCCCACCGGATCGCCGGCACGCACCTCCTGCTCGGAGGTCTCGAACGATGCCGTGCGCGTGCCGTCACCGTTCACGAGCACCGACGTGTACTGACCGAACTCGGTGAACGCCAGCACCGTCGCCGTGCGATGGCCCGACTCGGTGGGGATGAACACGACATCGAAGCCGCAGCTCGAACCCGGGTTGACCGGTTCGGTGCAACTGTTGCCGAACACCACGAAGTCGTCGGGATGGTCGCCCGTCACCTGGAAGCGGACGATCCGTGTGGGCGCGAAGCCGATGTTGGCGATGTCGGACGACAGGGCGACGCTCGCCTTGCCGACCGCGGTGGCGGCGAAGTCGAGACCGGAGAAGGTGGGCAGCAGGGCCGGCTCGCCGCCCTGGCCGAGCAGCGGGCTGGTGACCGAGGTGCCACCGAACAGATCTTCCGACACCGTCAGCTGGGCGGTGCGCACGCCGGGCAGCGCCGGGGTGAGCACCACCTTCACGGTGCACGTCGACCCGGGCGGCACCGGCACGCCCAGCTCGCAGGTGCCACCGGTGATCGTGAACTCGGGGCTCGACGACTCGACGACGGCGGGCAGGAACGTGGACGGGCCCTCGTTGCGCACGGGGATGTACCACTCGGGCCCGGGCAGCAGCACCGCCACCGTGCCGACGTCGAGCGAGGGCACGTCGAGCTGGGCCTGGCGCGACACCGAGACGACCTCACGGCCGGCGGCGTCGTCGGCGAAGCCGTTGATCGAGTCGGCGGCGACCGTGTCGAACACGATGACGTGACCGGAGCCCGACAGGGCGGGGTGGGCGTTGCCACCCGGAGCCGGCGTCACACGGTCGGGCAGGGTGCTGGCCCGGCGCAGGACGGCACGGTCGACCTCGCTCACCACGATGTCGCCGTCGGTGGGGCTCGAACCCGCCGCCGAGGTGGTGAGGAACAGGTTGCGGGCCCGGGTGACGAAGCCCACCTGGGTGCCGTCGTCGGAGATGGTGGGCTGCGACGCGCCCTGGTCGGCAGCGATGATCTCCTCGTCGTCCTCGGCGCCCGGTTCGAGCGGGCCGCCCTGGCGCGGCTCACGGCTCACCAGCACGATCGTGCCCTCGACCTGGTCGTAGCGGTACACCTGCGGCGGGCAGCTCGTGCCGCACTCGGGCAGCTCGGCATCGCCGGCGAGATCGGCCGACGTCGACTCGAACGCGACGTACTGGCCGTTGCCCGAGATGACCGGCGACGACGCACCGAGCGCCGCGGGCACGCCGCCGACGACGGACACCTTCGTGACCGCCTCGCCCGGCTCGGGATCGTTGCGGTCCCACACGAACACCTGCGACGTGGCGAACCCACCGTCGATCGGGCCGGCGCCCCACTCGGGCACGGCCTGCTCCGACGTTGCGTCGCTCGTGTAGACCACGAAGCGACCGTCGTCGCTGACATCGGGCTCGCGCTGACCGGCGTACCGGAACGTGGTGTTGGGCTCGAGCAGCGGGGTGCCCATCACCAGGCTGCTGCGCAGCGGGTCACCGAGCGGCACCGTGAGATCGACCACCGTGACCGCTGTCAGCGGATCCTTGCCCTCGCGGGCCTGATGCGTGAAGGAGATGACCGTGCCGGCCTGCGACACCGCCGGCGCCTCGACGGGACTCACCCGGTCGAGCGCGCGGGTGTCGTCGTCGGCCGACGACTGGGTGGACACGAGCTCGAGTTCGTCGAGGTCGCCCTCGCAACCCGGCAACTGCACCCGGTACACGTCCCAGCGGTCGCCCGTGTCGTCGTCGCGGAACAGGTCGTAGGCCATCTCGGTGACGAACGCGACCACGCACCCGTCACCGCTGATCGTGGGACGAACGCTGTCGCCGATCACGACGTCGTCGCGCACCGGCGACAGCTCGACCTCGGCAGCGCCGAACTGCGACGCGTCGCGCAACCAGATGGTGCGAGTTCGCTCGCTGCCGTCGGTGGGCTCGCCCTCGTACACGATCCAGCGGCCGTCGTCGGAGACCGACGGGTGCGAACCGACGACGCTCGGCTCGACCAGACCGGCGACCTTGGTGGTGGCCGACCCGGGGCGCGACCCGGCGAAGGCCTGGGACATCGTCCCGAGACCACCCGCCAGTGTGACGACCCCGGCCAGTGCCAGGAGCCGCCGCCGTCCGATGTCCAGCCTGCTCATGCCTACCTTGTCGCCCGTCTCGGGTGCGCCCACGTGGGTTCGCCCGTCTTCTCGACGCCAGCAGGCTAACTCAGCTCCGGAAGCACTCCTCCAGCGCCTCGATCACTCCTGGCAAGGAGTGATCGGCCGCCGTGAGGGTCACCTTGAGCCCCGCAACCTCAGTGTTTCGTGTGGTCTGGGGACCGATCGTGACCACCACGGGAGGCGTGCTGAGCCCGAAGATCGTCACCCAGGATTCAGCCTGCGTTCCGCTGGTGAACACCACCGCGTCAGCGCGAAGTACCGCGAGTTGCTGGGCCGCCGACGGCACGACCGGTCGCGAACGGTGCGTGTCGACCCGCGAGACGTCCCAGCCGAGCTCGGCGAGTCCCTCGACGAGGGTCGGAGCACCGTCGACTGCCTGCGTCACCACGGCCCGGCCCGACCCCGCGGGGAACACCTCGACCAGCCCCTCGGCGCTCTGGCGCTCGGCCAGCAGGTCGACCCTCGGCAGCGCCCGTCCGGTCGTCGCGCCCACCGCGGCCACCCTGGCGAGGCAGCCGTCGAGAGCCGTCGAGACCCGTGAGGCCGCGTGGGCCGAGGCGACGACAACCCAGTCGTCGGCGGTCAACGGTGCGAGTGCGTCGGCCACCTGCGTCGGCGTCGCGACGTCGACGAGCTCGATCAGCGGCATCACCACCGGCACGGCACCGCGGGCGACGAGCAAATCGGCCAGCACCTGCGCTTGCTCGATCGGCCGCGTGATCACCACCGTGCGGCCCCTCAACGGACGGTCGAGCGGCCGGTCGAGCGACCGGTCGATCGGACGGTCGTCGGGCCCTGTCACCCCGACGCGACCTCGTCGCGCATCGATCCGGCGAGCCGCTCGGCCGCCGCGATCGCATCGGCCCGCGAACCCGGCAGGGTCTCGCGGGCCCGCAGGAACGCGCCCCGATCGGGATCGGCCAGGAACGCGTGCAGCACCCCGTTCGCCACATGGGCGCCGACCGGGAGCGAACAGCCCGACCCGAGCGTCGCCAGATACGCCCGCTCGATCTCCACCGCCGCCCGGGTGGCGGGGTGATCGACCGCGGTCAGCAGCGCCGCGGTCGCCGCATCGTCGGCCGCGCACTCCACGGCCACGCACCCCTGGCCCACGGCCGGCACGAACGTCGTGGGATCGAGCACCTGGGCGATCCGGTCGGTGAGCCCGAGGATCTGCATCGCGGCCACGGCCATCACGATCGCGCCACCATCGGGCAGCTTCGACAGGCGGGTCTGGATGTTGCCGCGCAGCTCCTGGAACGCCAGATCGGGACGCACCGCGGACAGCTGGGCCCGCCGGCGCACCGACCCGGTCGCCACGGGCGCACCCTCGGGCAACTCGTGCAGCTTCGCCCCCACCAGCGCATCGGCCGCCGACCGGCGTTCGCAGAACGCGGCGAGCAGCAACCCATCGGCCGGCGTGGAGGGCAGATCCTTCGCGGAGTGCGCCGCGAGCTCGGCCCGACCGTCGAGCACCGCCCGCTGCACCTCCTTCACGAACACGCCCTGCCCGCCGATGGTGTGCAACGGCACGTCCTGGCGCTGATCGCCCGTGGTGTCGACGAAGACGAGGGCGACCTCGAGTCCCGGGTGCGCTGCCGTGAGCGCGTCGGCCACCGACTGGGCCTGCGTGCGCGCCTGAGCGCTCGACCGAGTGGCGATGCGCACCAGCCCCGACGACGACGCGGACGACGAGACTGACGACGAGACTGAGGACGAGGACGCTGCTGACGAGGTTGCCATGGGTCGGATCTTCCTGATCTACCTGATCTTCCGGATCGAAGGGGCGCGATCTGATCGAGGATCGATCGGCAGGACGGATCAGGCGAGGTCGAACAGGTCGCGCACGGCGGCCGCGTTGCGCTCGCCCTGCGGCGTGCCGGCGTCGTCCTTCAACTGCACCGACGGCTGGTGCAGCAGCTTCGCCACGATGCCCTTGGTGAGCGCCTCCACCGCGGCGCGCTGCGCCGGATCGAGGCCCGCCAGCTTGTGCGCGAAGCGATCGAGCTCGGCCGAGCGGATCTGCTCGCCCCGCTCGTGCAGGGCGGCCACCAACGGCGCCGCCTGACGGGCGGTGTGCTCGACGACGAACCGCTCGACCTCGTCGTGGACGATCGCGCGCACGTGGTCGGCCTCGTGCGACCGCTGCTCGATACCGCGTGCGGCCCAGTCGCGCAGGTCGTCGAGATCGAGCAGGGTGACGTCCGGCAGTTCGGCGACGGCGGCATCGACGTTGCGCGGTACCGCGATGTCGACCACCAGCAACGGTGAGCTGGCACCACCCCGGGCCTCGTGCACGAGCGCCGCGTCGACCACGTTGCCCGCACCGCTGCACGTGACGAGCACGTCGGTCTGCGCCATCGCGCACTGGCGCTCGGCGTAGGGAACCGTGCGACCGTGCACGCGCTCGGCGAGTGCCTCGCCGCGCTCGTGCGTGCGGTTGGTGACGATGATGTCGGTGACGCCGGCCTTCACGAGCGCGTGGGCCACGCCCTCGCCCATCTCGCCGGCGCCGAGCACCAGGGCCCGCTTGCCGACGAGGGTGCCGAGCCGCTCGGTGGCCATCTCGACCGCAGCGCTGCTGACCGACGCCGTCGACCGGCTGATCGCCGTCTCGGTGCGGGCCCGCTTGCCGGTCTCGAGCGCATGGCGGAACAGCAGGTTCAGCGTGCTGCGGGCGCCACCCTCGCTCTGTGCGAGCTCCCACGCACCGCGCACCTGGCCGAGGATCTCGGTCTCGCCGAGGACCGCCGAATCGAGCCCGGCCGCGACCTCGAACAGGTGCGACACGGCCGCTTCGTCGTGCTGGGTGTACAGGTGCGGATGCAGCTCGTCGGGGTGCAGACCACCGATGTCGCAGAAGAAGTCACGGATGTCGGCGTAGGCGCCGTGGAAGCGCTCGGCGACGGCGTACACCTCGGTGCGGTTGCAGGTGCTGAGCACCACGGCCTCGCGCACGTTGGCCAGCGACACCAGACCGGTGATCGCCTTGGGGAGATCCGCGGCCGACAGCGACACGCGCTCGAGCAGCGAGAGAGGGCCGGTGCGGTGGTTGACCCCGAAGACCACGATCGACATACGGATCCGACCTTACGCGCTCGCCGGCCGCGATGTTGCAGCGGTGCCGCCGAGACCGACCTGGCCACCCTGGCCACCCTGGCCACCCTGGCCGACCTGGCCGACCTGGCCGACCTGGCCGTTGGTGCCGGGCCCGCCGCCGATGCCGCCGGCGACCGAGCGGAGCGTGCTCGTGGTGGCCCGCCGCTGCTCGTGGTAGCTGAGGATCTGCAGCTCGACCGCCAGGTCGACCTTGCGCACCTCGATCGAGCGGGGCACGGAGAGCACAACCGGGGCGAAGTTGAGGATGCTGGTGACGCCGGCGCGGACGAGCCGCTCCGCCGCATCCTGTGCGGCGGCCGTCGGCGTGGCGACGACGCCGATGTTGACCCGCTTGGACTGCACGATCTGGGACAGTTCGTCGATGTGCCGAACACGCACCCCACCGAGCACCGTTCCCACCTTGCCGGGGTCGACGTCGACGATGCCGGCGACGGGGAAGCCGCGCTCGCCGAACCCGCCGTACCCGGCCAGCGCCTGGCCGAGGTTGCCGGCGCCCACGATGACGACGGGCCAGTCGTGGGTGAGCCCGAGCTCGCGACGGATCTGGTACACGAGATACGCGACCTCGTACCCGACTCCACGGGTGCCATAGCTGCCGAGGTAGCTGAGGTCCTTGCGGACCTTCGCGGCGTTCACCCCGGCGAGCTCGGCCAGGCGGTCGGACGAGATCGACTCGACCTCCTCCTCGGCCTGCTCGGACAGGATCCGCAGGTACACCGGCAGGCGGGCGACCGTTGCTTCCGGGATGCGGCGGCGCGGGCGTTCGGTCGGCATAGCACCGTGAACGTTAGGCACTCGTGCACACGTTCACAAAGCTGGCCCCGACCACTCGCAGGCGGACTTCCGTCACGCCCGGCGCGGGAACAGCGCGACCCCCGTCGACGTTCCCGCCGAGCGCGTGTGACCGCGCTCACCGACCGGCGATCAGACCCGGCGATCAGACCAGGGGATCAGACCAGGGGATCAGACCAGGGGATCAGACCAGCGAACGCCGCAGGAGCTTGCCGCTCACGTTGCGCGGCAGCTCGTCGACGAAGAGGATCTTCGACGGGCACTTGTACCGAGCGAGGTGATCGCTGCACCACTCGATCAGCTGGTCCTCGTCGAGGTGGGTACCGGGCTCGGGCACCACGAACGCCTTGACGGCCTCGCCGTGATGCGGGTGCGGCACACCGACGACGCCGACCTCGGCGACCCCTGGATGCTCGGCGAGCACCTCTTCGACCTCGGCCGGGAACACGTTGAACCCGCTCACGATGATGAGGTCCTTGGCCCGGTCGACCAGGTACAGGTAGCCGTCCTCGTCGACCGTGCCGATGTCGCCGGTGCGCAGCCAGCCGTCGGCAGTGAGCACCCGGGCGGTCTGCTCGGGGTCGTCGAGGTAGCCGGCGAAGACGTTGGCGCCACGCACCCAGATCTCGCCGCTGTCGCCTTCGACCACGTCGTCGCCGCTCTCGTCGACGAGGCGCACCTCGATGCCGTCGAGCACCTTGCCGACCGAGCCGTACTTGATGGCCATGCCCGCCGAACTGGTGACGACCGGCGACGCCTCGGTGAGGCCGTAGCCCTCGCTGATGTCGAGGTCGAAGCGGGCCTTGAGTCGCTTCATGGCCTCCTCCGGCATGCGCGCCGCGCCGGTGAGCGCGAGGCGCACGGTGGCGAAGCTGTCGGCCGGAGCCTCGTCGAAGTGGCTGAACGCGAGCCACAGCGGCGGCGCGCCCGGCACGACCGTGACCCCGCGCTCACGGATGGTGTCGAGGGCAGTGGACGGATCGAACCGCTGGACGAGCACCACCGTCGCGCCGCGCAGCAGGCTGAGGCCGAGCACCACGTTGAGGCCGAAGATGTGGAACAGCGGCAGCACGCCGTACACGACGTCGTCGGCATCGATCTGCACGTTCGCCGATCGACCCTGCTCGAGGTTCGCGAGCAGGTTGCCGTGGCTGAGCATCGCGGCACGGGGTGCGCCGGCGGTGCCACTGGTGAACATCAACGCCGCGACGTCGTCGGGCTCGACCTCGACGATGTCGGCCGTGGGCCCGTCGAGCAGGGAGGCGAGCTCGACCGAACCCTCGATCGCACCGCCCTCGGTCGCGATGACGGTGGCGACGGTCGGAACCGCCGACCGGGCGACGCCGTTCCACGCGTGCGCCGCAGCGGGTTCGACGACGACGACCTTGGCGCCGACCTTGGCGATCTCGCGCTCGATCTCGGGTGACGGGCTGGCCGGGTTGAGCGGCACGGCCACGGCCCCGAGGCCGATGGTGGCGAGGTAGGCGAGGACGAAGTAGCGGCCGTTGCCGCAGAGCAGCACCACGCGGTCGCCGCGCTCGACGCCGAGCGCCGCGAGGCCGCCGCGGACGTGCGCCACCTGGTCGCGCAGGGCGCCGTACGTGGTGGGTCGGCTGCGGCTGATGAGCGCGACGCGGTCGGCCTCGTGCTGGTCGATGAGATGTGCCAGATTCACCTGAGCCCCCTTCACCCACGAGATCCCCCTCGCCCCCCTCGGGCGTCCCGCAGGCGGTGGAGCCTAGTGGCTCCCCGCCCACAGGCGTCCAGGGCCGTCCGGCCCATCCGTGTTCCTCCCGTTCTCCGGCCGGCCGGTCAGGCCAGGTGGGGTGAGGTGCGATCAGGCGGTCCGGTCGGCCAGGGGACCGAAGAAGCCGACGATGCGGGCGAGCCGGCCGTCGGCGGCGAACTCCGCCACGTCGAGTCCGGCGACGGCGATCGATCCGTCGGATCCGACCAGCTGCCAGCCGTACCGGGCCACGCCGTGGTGGGTGTCGACGGCGGTGGTCCGCTCGAACCGGTGGGCCGGGTAGTGGGCGAGCACGACGTCGGTCATGGCGGCGATGGCGGCGTGGCCGGTGCCGTCGAACGGCGGGTCGAGGAGCGATCCGTCGGGCTGCCATGCCGAGGCGACGAGCGCGGCCCGGCGGCCGGCATCGGGTTCGCAGTACGCCTCGAGATGGGTGTCGATCGTGCGGGCGAGCCGCTCCGTCGCCGTCTCGGTCGGGTCGGTGGTGCTGGTGGTGCTGGCGGGGCTGGCGGGGCTGGCGGGGCTGGCGGGGCTGGCGGGGCTGGTGGTGGTGCTGGTGGTGTCGGTCATGTCGTCAGCGTGTGCCCGACAGGTCATCGTGGCGATGACCCGTCGGGTCACGAATGCACCGATCCCATGACCTCGGAGGTCATGGACCGTGCGTCGGCGCGTCCGTACAGTGCCCCCATGTCCCGACCCGCCGTGGGCGAGCTGGTGCGCGAGTGGCGCACCCGACGTCGTCGCAGCCAGCTCGACCTCGCCCTCGAGGTCGGTGTCTCGACCCGCCACCTCAGCTTCGTCGAGACCGGTCGTTCCCGACCCAGCCCCGAGCTGATCCTCGCCCTCGCCCACCACCTCGACGTGCCGCTCCGCGAGCGCAACACCCTGCTGCTCGCCGGCGGGTACGCACCCCGGTTCTCGCAGCGGTCGCTCGACGATCCGTCGATGGACGCCGTGCGCACCTCGATCCAACGGATGCTCGACGCCCACGACCCGTACCCCGGCGTCGTGATCGACCGCGCCTGGAACGTCCTGCAGGCCAATCGGGCCGGCATGGGCCTCGCCGCCGGGGTGCCCGAGCACCTCGTCTCACCGACGATGAACGTGTACCGGGTGTGTCTGCACCCCGACGGGCTCGCCCGGCGGACGACGAACTTCGTGGACTGGGCGACGTACCTGCTCGGCCAGCTGCGACGGACCGTGGTGCTCACCGGGGATCCCGCCCTCGAGGCCCTCGAGGCCGAGGTGCTCGGCTATCCGAACGTCGCGCAGATCACCCCGCTGGTGGCCGGCGCGGTGGGCGGCGATCCGCCGATCGTGGTGCCGTTCCGGATGTCGACCCCGCTCGGCGAGATCGCGATGTTCACCACGCTCACCACGTTCGGCACGCCGCTCGACGTCACCGTCGACGAGCTCGCGCTGGAGATGTTCTTCCCGGCCGACGACCGATCGGCCGCCACGCTGCGCGAGTTGGCCGGCCTGACCGAGGCGACCGCCTGACCGGGTCCGTCGACCCGAGGGGGCGGGGCGGGTCAGAGACGGAGCAGCGAGATGATGCCGGCCGCCATGATGGCGAGCAGCAGCAGTCCGAGCGTGAGCGTGGTGGCGGGGCGCATCGCCGTCACCCTACCCGTGCCACCCGTGGGCCCTTCAGGCCGCACCAGGGCCGGACGAGGGTCACGCCCGCGACGGACGGTCGACGGACGGTCGAGGGACGGGTGAGGGACGGTTCAGGGACGGCGGAGGGTGACGGGGCTGGTGACCCCACGGGGCTCGTCGTCGCCGAGTGGGGCGAGCAGCACCTGGTCGCCCGCCGAGGCGGACAGCTCCTCGGCCGCCGAGCGGCGGTCGAGTACGAGCGAGATCATGCCGCTCGCATCGGTGACGAGCCCCACGGCCCCGACGCCGACCTCGGCATAGGTGCCGACGCGGGACGCGATGCGCACCACAGGATCGGCGCCGCCGCCCGTCGGCGTGCCGACGACCACGCGGAGCCGATCGCCGAAGTGGGCGATCTCGTCGGGGCCGACGTTCAACTGGCAGTTGCCGAACCGGTCGACCCACAGCACCTCGCACAGGATCGTGTCGCCCTCGTCGCGCGGCAGCGGCACCACGCCGGGGAGCAGCAGCTCGGCCTCGATCGACTCGCCGAGTTCGGCCAGGTCGACGCCGTTGCAGAGGTGGGCGGCCACCGACGCGAACACGTCGCGGCCGGCGAAGGTGACGCCGGGGGCCTCGAGGTGGAACTCGGCGTTGGTGAGCACCACGCAGCGCTCGGCGCCGCCGGCCATCGCCACGGCGGGGGCGAGGAGTCCATTGTCGGGCCCGACGAGCACACCGGCCCCGTCGGCCACCTCGATCGCCACCGCACGGCGGCTTGTGCCGACGCCGGGGTCGACGACGGCGAGCACGACACCGTTGGGCACGTAGGAGATGGCACGGGCGAGGGCCAGGCTGCCGGCGCGTACGTCGAAGGGCGGGATCTCGTGGGTGAGGTCGATCACGCGGGCGTGCGGCGCCAGGTCGCGAACGACGGCCTTCACCACGCCGACGCATTCGTCACGCGTGCCGAAATCGGAGAGGAACGAGACGGTCTCGTGGCGGCGGCCCATCCGGCGCACGCTACCGGTCGCACCGGGTCGTCCCCGGCGGCGTGCTCGGGCGCCGGGGCCGGGGCGTGCGTCACCGGCCGGGCGCGCGGGCGGAAAAATCGAACGGGCCGGTGCCAACCCCCCGATGGCACCAGCCCGTCCTGCGCTGCCCTTGCGGGGCGCGACTCCGGTTGACGAATCAGCCGGTGGTCATGACGACCGACAGGAACTGTAGGCGCGCCGTTGCGATGAGAAAAGAGTCACGTCGGAAAATCTTCGAAATTCTCTTCGGGAAATGACAGTCATGTGATTCGACGCGGACCCCGTGTCGAGCGCGACCGTGGATCAGCCCAGGTCGCGGCTGCGCTGCGCGGCGGCCATCACGGCCTCCAGGAACGCGGCCCGCACACCGCCCGCCTCCAGCTGGCGGAGGCCCGCCGCCGTGGTGCCACCCGGCGAGGTGACCATCGCCCGCAATGCCGCCGGATCGCCTCGATCGGCCAGCAGCGCGGCCGAGCCGACGAACAACTGCGTGACGAGCGCCTCGGCGATCGGGCGGGCGAGGCCGGCGAGCACACCCGCATCGATGAGCGACTCGGCCACCAGGAACAGGTACGCCGGGCCCGAACCGGCCAGGCCGGTGACCGCGTCGAGTTGGTACTCGGGCACTCGCACCACCGATCCGACCGCACCGAGGATGCTCTCGGCCCAGGCCAGATCGTCCTCCGCCGCCGACGAGCCACCGGCGATGGCCGCTGCGCCCTCGCCCACCAACGCCGGCGTGTTCGGCATCGCCCGCACCACCGCGACGGGTTCCGCCGTCGCTGCCGACGCGGCGGCCTCGAGCGTCGCGATCGACACCCCGGCGGCGATGCTCAGCACGCGGCGCGCCCCGGCGACGACCGCAGCGGTGACGGCAGCAGCGACGTCGTTCGGCTTCACCGCGATGACGGCACCGTCGGCCGGCGCGTCCTCGACGAGCGCTCGGACGGCGACACCCGGGAAGAGCCCCTCGAGCACCGCCCGGCGCGGGGCGAGCACCTCCACGACGGCGAGCTGCTCGGGCGGGGCCCACCCGCCGGCGATCATGCCGCCGAGCAGGGCGGCCCCCATGTTGCCGCCACCGACGAGGACCACCCGAGCTGTCATGTCGCGAGCCTACGAGCACCGACATCCAGCGATCGCGACCCTTTCCGGTTCGAGCGGTGGCGGTTCGACGACTGCGCCCTCGGTGAGTTGCGCCGCCTGATGGGCGAGCAGGTGAGCGGCACGGCGTTCCCCGATCGTGCCGCTCACCTGCGCACCCCCACAGAGGACAGCGACCGGCGACGATCGGAAAACGGGTGACTCGGATGCGACGGGAGGTCCGCCAGCCGGACGGACGGGGTCAGGACTCGTCGGCGAAGTGGCTGGCGTAGCCGAGCCGGATCAGCGACGGGAAGGCCTGCTCGACCGTCGCGTACATCGAGCCGACCACCCGGTCGAGCTCGGCCTCCGACAACGCGGCGAGCGGCAGCTCACCGCGGAGGAACAGGGCGTCCTCGATCCCGATCGCGAAGTGCACGCCGACGAGCTTCTCGTTGCGGCGCAGGGCCTGCTCGTACACCAGCGCGGCGTTCTCCAACGGCGCCGGCATCACGTACGCCTCGTAGCGCAGGGTGCGCTGGCCGAGCGTGAACCACAGGGTGATGTACTCCTTGGCCTCGCCGTGCATGCGCACGTACCAGCGAAGCTCGTCGCCCTCACCACGGTCGACCGCGGCGATCGCCGGGTTGTCGGCCCGGAACCCGGCGAACCACTCGTCGATCCGCCGTTCGAGCAGCGCGAGCTGGTCGTCGCCGAAGACGTCGGTCATCCGCAGGCCACCAGCTCGCGGATCGTGAGGTCGGCGTACACGCGTCGCAACCTGGCGGCGGCGAGGCCCCAGGTGTACCGCAGCGAACGCTCGTAGCCCCGCCGACCGAGCCGGGCGGCCAGCGCCGGGTCGTCGAGCAGCGCGTCGAGGTACCGGGCGAATTCGACGGGGTCGCGGTCGGGCACGAGGAAGCCGGACTCGCCATGGTCGACGAGGGTGAGCAGGCCACCCACCGCGCTCGCCACCACCGGCACGCCGCAGGCCGAGGCCTCGAGGGCGACGAGTCCGAAGCTCTCGCTGCGGCTCGGCACCACGACGGCATCGGCGGCGCGGTAGTAGGTCGAGAGGATGTGGTGCGGCTGGGGTGGCACGAAGCGCACCCGGTCGCGTACGCCCAACTCGTCGATGAGCGCGTGGAGGCGCTGCACCTCGCCGTCGCCCTCCTGTCCGCTCGCGCCGCCGACGACGAGCAGCATCGCGTCACGTCGGGCCATCGCCGCCAGCGCACGCACCGCCACGTCGGGCCCCTTGAGCGGCTGGATGCGTCCGACGAACAACACGACCGGGACGTCGTCGGGCAGTTCGAGGGCACGACGGGCACCGGCCCGCTCGCCCGGTGCGAAGAAGGCGTGCTCGACCGCAGGAGCGATCACCTCGATGCGACCGGGCGGGTCACCGTAGAGGCGGCGGAACTGCCGCTCCTCCTCGTCGCAGTTGACACAGATGACGTCCGCGCAGCCGATGATCTCGGTCTCGGCCCGCTCGCGCCAGGCCGGCTCGAGATCGCCGCCCTCTGCCTTCACCCGGGCGAGGGTGTGGAACGTGGTGGCGAACGGCAGGTCGCGCTCGTGCTTGAGCCGATGCGCCACGAGGCCGCTCAGGAAGTAGTTCGCGTGCAGCACGTCGGCCGGGAACTCGCCGTCGAGATGACGGCGCACACCGTCGGTGAACTCGTCGATCACGCTCGGCAGATCCTCCTTGCGGAGGTCGTACGGGCCGGCGTGCACGTGCACGACCCGGTGACCCGGTTCGATCTGCACCACCTCGGGCAGACCGGGACGGTCGGCACGGGTGTAGGTGGTGCAGTCGTTGCCACCCTGGGCGAGCGACGACACGAGTTCGCGCACGTAGACGTTCATGCCACCACTGTCCCCCGACCCCGGCTGCGCCAGGGGGGAGGTGTGGAGTGAGATGACGGCCACACGTTGCACGGAGAAGGGAAACCCTAGCGACCTCGTCACCATTCCCTGTCAGGCCCGGTCCGAGACCCCGACCAGGGCCCCGAGGACGCCGGGATCGCCCGCCGGCGGCGGGTCACTCGGCGTCGCGGGTGCTCGCGACGAAGCTCTCGTACACGTTGAGCAGCGCGTGCCGCTGTTCGGGCGTGAGCTTCGGGTCGCGGGCGACGGCATCGCGCACGGCGTTGTCGCCGCTGTCGGCGTCGTCGCTGAGGAAACCGGCGCGCACGTACAGGGTCTCGGCGCTGATCTGGAGCGCCTTGGCGATCTGCTGGAGGATCTCGGCGCTGGGCTTGCGCAGCCCCCGCTCGATCTGCGACAGGTAGGGGTTGCTCACCCCGGCCAGGTCGGCGAGGCGGCGCACGCTCATACGAGCGGTCTCGCGCTGGGACTTGATGAACTCGCCGACGTCGGCGATCCGCTTGTCGAGGTCGTCGAGGGGCGAGTGGATCGGCGGCATGGAGGGCATGTGCGGGACCTTCTGCGCAGGCCGATCGATCACTCGTCGGCGAGCAGCCCTTCGATGTCGGCCTCGCCCTCCCGATACCGACGCACCAGCTCGGCGCTGAGTGCATCGATGCGACCGAACAGCTCCTTGCGCTCCTTCGAGCGGCTCTGCTCGAAGATCCGCAGCTCGCTGCGCAGCGCGATCAACTCGTCGTCGTCGAGCGAGGGCAGATCGCTGCCGCCGTGCTCGTTCCACATGTCCTCGAGCTGGAGGGCGAGCGGATGATCGCTCGCGTCCTCGGCAGGACGGGGCGGACGGGCCGGGCCGCCGGTGAGGTGGTTGCCGAGGATGACCGGCAGCTCGCTCGTGATGACGGCGGGGTCGGCGTGCCGGTCGCGGCGACGGATCTCCGCGTCGAGCAGGTCGAGGCGGGCCTGGGCCAGCCGGCGGACGTAGGACACGGCGTCGTCGTCGTGCTGCAAGGACGCCCGCAGGGACCGCAGCTCGTCGAGCGGCAGCAGGGTCGGGTCGAGATCGGTCACTGGCATCCTCCACTCACGGGCGGCAGCACCGCCACTTCGTCCGTCGGCGCGACGGCCGCGGACCGATCGGCCGCATCGCCGTTCACCCAGACTCGACAGGTGCCGAGCACCCGGGCGAACGCGGCACCATAGCGGTCGACGGCGAGGTCGAGGACCTCGCCGACCGTGGTCCCGTCGACCACGTCCGAGCCCGTTCCGGCGGCCTCACGGGCCGACGCGAACAACCGGAGCACTGCCATCTGCCCGATCGTACCCGTGCGGCGCGCGGATACCCTCGATGGACATGGGGTCGCAGGCATCTCCTCCTGACCACGGAACCGGCCGGGGAACCGACCGGGGAACCGGCCGGGGAATCGACCGGGGAACCGACCGGGGCGCGGCCCGACCGGACCGGCCGTTCGTGTCCCCCGGGCAACGACCCGAACGTCCCTCCGACCCGGCGTCGGGTGGTGCCACCCGGCTGCTGGTCGTGCGCCACGGCGAGAGCGAGTGGAACGCATCGGGTCGGTGGCAGGGACACGCGGACGTGGCGCTCACCCGTCGGGGTGAGCTGCAGGCGGTGGAGGCGTCGGAGGTGCTGGGCCAGTTCGATGCCATCTGGTCGAGCGACTTGGCCCGGGCGCATCGCACCGCGCAGATCATCGCCGAGCTCCTCGGCGTCGGCCCGGTGCACACCGACGAGCGGTTGCGCGAGACCCACGTGGGTCCGTGGGAGGGCCTCACCCACGACGAGGTCGAGGCCGGCTGGCCGGGCTATCTCGACGTGCGCCGCCGACCGGAGGGGTTCGAACCGTACGAGGAGTCCGCGGCACGGCTGCTCGCCGCGCTCGTCGACATCGCGCGCCAGTACCCCGGCGGCGAGGTGCTGATCGTGAGTCACGGCGGCGTCATCCGCGCGGCGCAGCGGGCGATCGGGTGGAAGATGCCGAAGCTGCCGAACCTGTCGGGGTCGTGGTTCCTCGCCCGCGACGGCGTGCTGTCCCCCGGCGAGGCCGTGCACCTGCTGGCAGGGGAGCACACCGCACACGAGGCGTTGTGAACGGCGACCAGCTCCCGTTCACGTTCGGCCCCGGCGACGCGACCCCAGACGCGACCCCAGACGCGGCCGCAGACGCGCTCCCCGACGCGATCCCTGGCGCCGATCGGCCACGGCCGGCTCCGACGCCTGGTCCGGCACCCGCACCGGCCGATCCCCCGTTCCGGGTGGAGGTCACCCGGTCGAAGCAGCGCAAGCGGTCGGTGGGCGCGCAGCTGGTCGGCGACACGCTGCGCGTGGCGATCCCGTCGTGGATGAGCCGCGCCGAGGAGGCGCACTGGGTGGCGGAGATGTCACGCCGGTTCGCCCGCAAGATGTCGAGCGACCGGATCGACCTCACGGCCCGCGCCGCCTCGCTGGCGAAGCGGTACGGCCTGCATCGACCGACCGAGATCCGCTGGGCCGGCGACATGACCACCCGCTGGGGGTCGTGCACACCCGACACCGGCACGATCCGCATCTCCGACCGCATCGCCGCCTTCCCCGACTGGGTCGTCGACTACGTGATCGTGCACGAACTCGCACACCTCCACGTCGGCGGCCACGGGCCCGACTTCTGGGAGCTCGCGCACCGCTACCCCAGGTCGGAACGGGCGATCGGCTACCTGATCGCGAAGGCCGGCGAGGGCGACGCCGACTGACGACCGACCGACGACCGACCGCCGACCGACCGACGATCGATCGAGCGACGCCGGGCTGTCTAGGAGACTGCTGAGCAATCGGGTTGTTCGTGGCGTCTCGTCGTGGTCGTCGCGGCGTGAGTCGAGTTGGCCGTGACAGTCGGAATCGGCGTGGCTCGTTGCTCGTGCGGGCGTGGCCGTGGCCGTGGTTGTTCAGGTGG
>JAPLAA010000067.1 GCA_026393475.1 Actinomycetota bacterium | reverse complement strand
GTCGCGACCGGTGATGCCGATGTCGAACAGCCCCTCGGCCACATAGGTCGGGATCTCCTGCGGCCGCAGGATGCGCACCTCGGCGATCCGGGGGTCGTCGATGGTGGCCTTGTAGTCGACCGAGGAGGAGCGGAGCACCGGGAGGTCGGCCGCATCGAACAGGTCGAGCGTCGCCTTCTCGAGCGAACCCTTGGGGAGGACGAGTCGCAGCACCCGCCTGACGCTATCGGTGCGGTCCGCGCGGCGAGGAAACGATTTCGGTGGCCACGCCGCGCCGCGGCTGGCTCCAGGACGGCGCTCAGTGGTCGGTCGGAGCCGCGTGCAACAGGCGCAGCGCGTGCGGGAGCACGTCGAGGATCGCGCCCAGTTGCTCCACACATCCCTTGGGCGACCCGGGCGTGTTGCAGATGATCGCGTTGCCGCGGATGCCGGCGATCCCGCGCGACAGCCGGCCGAGCGGGCTCACGAGGCGCATCGCCTCCGCCAGGCCGGGCGCCTCGCGCTCGATCACGAGCCGCGTGCCCTCGGGCGTCTGGTCACGCGGTGCGAACCCGGTGCCGCCGGTGCTGACGATCAGTCCGGCGAACCCCTCGCACATCTCGCTGAGCACCTGTGCGACGGCCTCGGTGCCGTCGGCGGTGACGCGGTGGTCGACCACGTCGAAGCCTGCATCGGTGAGCTGGGCCACGAGGCCGCGACCGCTGGCATCGTCGCGGGTGCCGTGCACCACCCCGTCGCTGACGGTCAGGACCTTCGCGAGCAGCTTCGCTGCGCCATCACTCATGACACGCGACGGTACCGAATCAGCACCATGCCGTCGGTGTCGTCGTCGTGGGGCAGCACACGCCACCCGTGGGCATACGGCCGCCAGGTGCCCTCCGGAGGGATCGTGTCGACCGTGAACCCGGCGGGGACGGGGTGGTCGATCGACTCGGCGGCAGTGAGCGTGCACACGCTGTACACGAGCGTGCCACCGGGCCGCACGAGCAGGGCGGCGCTCGCCAGCAGACGGGTCTGCAACGCGGCGAGCTCGTCGATCGTGTCCGGTGTGATGCGCCACCGCGAGTCGGCTCGGCGTCGCATCGCGCCGAGCCCGGAGCACGGTGCGTCGAGCAGCACCCGGTCGAAGCTGCCGACGGCGAACGGCGGCCGGGTGCCGTCGGCACACACCGCGACCGCGTCGGCTCCCACCCGGGCGATGTTGTCGCGGATGAGCCCGCTGCGCACCGGCGACACGTCGGCAGCCACCACGAACGCGCCGGGGGTGACGGACCTCGTCGCCATCGCGGTGGCCTTGCCCCCGGGTGCGGCACACATGTCGAACACGCGCTCCCCCGGCAGGGCTCCCACGGCAGCGGCGACCCACTGCGACGAGCGATCCTGCGTGTAGCCGTCGTCGCGGACCGACACCGGCGGCGCCTCGTTCATTCGGGCGAGCGCCGCGCGGGCCTCGTCACCGAGTTCGGCGTGCAGGCGATCGACGATCCAGTCGGGGTAGCTCAGCTCGGTGGCCTCGTCGGGCCAGGTGACCTGCAGCCGCGACACCTTGCGCAGCACCGCGTTGACGAAGCCGCGCGTGCGTTTCGGGGCGAGCGACACGGTCTCCCCCACCGCAGCATGCGGAGGGACCCCTGCGAAGACCAACTGGTACGCGCCGAGCCGCAGCACGCTCCGCGTGGCCGCGTCGGGCTCGCTGAGCACGTACCGGTCGATCACCGAGTCGCACGCACGGCGCATCCGGGTGGACCCGTAGACCAACTCGGTCACGAAGGCACGATCCCGGGGCTCGAGACCCGACGACGACAACGCCGCCGGAACGACGAGGTTGGCGTACGCGCCGTCGTTCTCGATGCGCTGCAGGAGCTGGAGCGCGAGCGCTCGGGTGCCGATCACGCCGAACAGCATGCCGCCGGTTGGCTGCGGAGCGACCGCGGAGCGACCGAGGAGCGACCGGCCGTCAGAGAGAGAACTCGATGCCGTCGACGATCGTCGTCGCGACCGGAGCCTCGCCCTCGAACGGCACCGCCCCATAGCGGGGGTCGTTCTCCGCACTCGGTGGCAGCACGGCCGATCCCGGCGGCTCACACGGCGCCAGGGCGAGCGCCAGGTCCTGACAGACGGTGTCGCGAGTGAGGAGCCAGGTGCCGTCGCCACCGAGCACAGCGCGGCCATAGCGATCGGTGAAGGTTCCGGCCGACGACTCGATGTCGTACCGGAACCACGCCTCGGTCGGGCTCGAGAACACGAACTCGCGGATCGTGAACGTCGCGCCGGCGGCCGCCTCGGCGTACTGGCCTGCTGCGATCGCAGCCCATGCGGCCTCGATCCCCGTGCCGTCGTCGATCACCTCGAGGCGTGCGCCGATGTCCTCGGCCCGGATGGTGTCGAAGCTGTCGCGCACCGCTGCTTCGGCGGCAGCGGCATCGGCAGGCTGCTCGCCCGGCTCGGGCAGCGCCGGCGGTGGCGGCTGGCACGCGTCGCGGAACTCCGGCGAGTTCCAGCTCTCCATGAGGTCGGATGGTGTCGCCGTCTGGGTGCCGCTCGAACGCTCGAGTTCGAGCTGGAGGTCATCGGTGATCGGTCCCGGAACGAGCAGGACCACGACCGGGCCCGCTTCGGAGGACACCGGTACCGCCGTGTCGGTACCGGTGGGCGTCGTGAGGGTGACCGAGGTGACGTCGGCGCCGACCTGCGCCACCACGCCGAAGCGAGGCGCGCTCTCGACGTAGCCGGTGGCGAACGTGCTCACGGCAAGGCCGTCCTTCGCCTCGCGGTACCAGGGCGCCCACGACACGTTGATGGAGTCTGGCGCCGCGATCGCAACGCGGAGGTTGCCGGTCGGTTGGCACCACGCAGCCGGTTCCCAGTCCTCGAACCCGGGCCAACCGCCGTACATGTCGCCGTCGAACCACTGGCCGTGCACCCGGATGACGGTGCCGTCGTCGAGGGTGCGTTCGAACACGACCGTCTGCGCGGGCTCGGGGTAAGCGTTCGGCGACCAACTGCCGATGCCACCGCCTCCGCCCACCCCGTCGGCCGCTGCGACGGTGGCGGCCGTCGACTCGTCCGCCGACGACGCAGGTGCCTCGGTGGCTACCGGCGCCTCGGCGATCTCACCCGGTGATGCCGAAGATGCTGACGGCGACGTCTCCGATGGTGCCGACGTTGCCGACGTCGCCGATGGTGCCGAGGCGACGCGCGGGCCGCCGTCGGGGGCCGAGGCGCGGCCGACGAGGAAGCCGCCGGCTGCCGCGAGGACGGCGATCGCGCCGGTGATCGCGACGAGCCGTCCGCGTACTGGCGGGCTCGCGGTCACCGCCACCTCCACCGTCGACGCCTGGTGCCGGCCTCCCCCGTTCGTGCCCGATCCCTCGTCTGCCCCGAATCCGTCAGGTGCGATCCCCGTCGTCACGTCGGCTCCCTTCGTCGTCGCGATCGCGTGCCGATGGCACGCGTGCTCATGACTGAGACGTCGCCGACATCCTGTCAGGTTCCCAAGATGTCGGGAAGGACGAGTCGCGCGCCGTTGGCGAAGTCTCGCCAGGCCATCGCGCCCCGTCCCTCGGGCTGCACGGTCGTCAAGCGCAGCCCGCCCACCGTGCCGTCGGGCCGGATCTCGGCACCGATGTCGTCGGGGTGCAGCAGCTCGGCGGCGTGCAGTTTGAGCCGCTTGCCGTGGAACGTCGTCCAGGCACCACCCAGGCGCACCTGGCGATCGAGTTCGGCAGCGCGACGCGACCAGTCGAGCCGGAGATCGTCGGGCGTGAGCTTGGCCGCATACGAGGGCTCGCCGGTCTGCGGTCTCGCCGGGCCGATGCCACCGACCAATTGTTCGACGAGGAGCTCGGTGCCGACCTCGACGAGTCGGCGACGCAGCGAGTCACCGGTGGCGTCGGGTCCGATCGGGACCTCCACACGCGCGTGCACCGGGCCCGTGTCGAGCCCCGCCTCGAGACGCATGAGGCAGACCCCGGTCACCGGGTCGCCCGCCAGCAACGCACGCTCGACCGGTGCGGCGCCACGCCAACGCGGCAGGAGCGAGAAGTGGAGGTTCACGAACGGCAGCTCGGCCAGGACGTTCGGCCGGATCAGGCGACCGAACGCGACGACGACCCCGAGATCGGCGCCGACGTCGAGCACGGCATCGACCTCGTGCGACACCGGGATCCCGAGCCGCGTCGCTGCGGCCTTCACCGGGCTCGGCGACATGTCGCCGCCACGGCCTCGACGTGTGTCGGCACGGGTGACCACGAGCGCGACCTCGAAGCCGGCGACCACGAGCGCATCGAGCGACGGCACGGCCATCGCCGGCGTGCCGAGGTACACGAGTCGGCGAGGCCGATCGGGCAGCGGCGGCAGCCCGGCGGCGGGCGTTGCGGCGGATTCGGTGGTGGTCACGTCAGGTGGAGGATGTCACTTCAGACGCAGGCGACGCTTCGCAGCAGGTGCGGGGGTCTGGTCGACGAGGCGTCGATACTCGGCCAACGCCTCCTTGCGCTGCTCGGGCGTCATCCGGTCGAACATGAGCACCCCGTTGAGGTGGTCGATCTCGTGCTGGAACAGTCGGCCCGCGAGCTCGCTCGCCTCGATCTCGATGGTGTTGCCGTCGATGTCGACGCCGCGCATCAGCACCTCGTTGGGACGCAGCATCTCGACGTACAGGCCCGGGATGCTCAGGCAGCCCTCGTCGTACACCCACTCGCCACTGCTCTCGACGATCTCGGGGTTGAAGATGACCATCGGTTCGTCGTCCATGTCCCACACGAAGATCTGCTTCTGGACGCCGATCTGCGGCGCCGCGAGACCGATGCCGGAGTCGCTCGTGTAGAGCGTGTCGAACATGTCGTCGACCAGGCGAGCGATCTTGCCGTCGATGTCGGTGACCCTCGCGGCCTGGGCCTTCAGCACGGGATCGCCGAAGGTGCGGATCGTGTACGCCATGCGTGCAAGGCTACCGAAGCGCTCACCGACCGGATGCCCTGCAGGGGCACACATCGGCACGCGACGACCGGCGATGACCGGCATGACCGGCCTCGACCGGCACGGCACCGGGCGAACCGGACGAACAGGAGCAGCGACACCGATGGGGCAGTACTTCGACGACGACCCGACGGTGGCGTCGGACCCGGTGGATGTCACCTGGTCGTTGCCCGACGGGCCGCTCGTGCTGACGACCGACCGCGGTGTTTTCGGCCACGGCCAGATCGACACGGGCACCAAGCTCCTGCTCGTCACCCTCGACGCACCGCCGACCACCGGCGACCTCCTCGACATCGGTTGCGGCACGGGGGCGATCGCGCTGACGATGGCCCGCCGCTCCCCCGCTGCCACCGTCTGGGCGATCGACGTGAACCGGCGCGCCCGCGAACTCTGCGCGGCCAACGCCGCGCGAGCCGGCCTCGGCAACGTGCGCGTGGTCGCACCCGACGACGTGCCCGATGCGGTTCGCTTCGCCGCGATCTGGAGCAACCCGCCGATCCGCATCGGCAAGACAGCGCTGCACGAGCTGCTCCTGCGCTGGCTCGGCCGCCTCGCTCCAGGGGCCGACGCGCATCTCGTCGTGCAGAAACATCTCGGCGCGGATTCGCTGCTGCGATGGTTGACCGAGCACGGCCACCCCACCGATCGGATCGCCACGGGCGCAGGGTTCCGCGTGTTGCGCGTGCGTGCCCCCGACGACGTGAGCTGACGGCCGCTGGTCGGGCTATCGCCGCGGCGGGTCGACCTCGATGCGAAGCCGCAGGCCCTTCGGGCGCGGCGCCTCTTCCAGCACATCGCCGAGTTCGTCCCAGTCGGCGGCGCGGACCAGGAACCCGTCGCCGTCGTTCGCGGCGGGCGCGGTGAGACCTTCGACGAACTCGGCGGCGCCCTCGCCGCTCACGCGAGCGAGCGCACTGAACGGGGGGAGCCCGAGCTCGCGGCGACGGCGGGCCTCGACCTTCACCAACCTGCCCGGGTCGACCAGTAGCGCCGCCTGCAGCACCTCGTGTTCGGGTCGGAAGGTCTGCACCAGGATCCTGCCGCCGTCGCGTCGTGGACCGGCCAGACGAGCGCCGCGTACCAGCAACGCCATCGCCTGCTCGGCGGCGCGATAGCGCGGCGCGAGGAGTTCGGCGTCGATGTCGAGGAACGCCACCACATCGGCGTCGCGCACCCGATGCAGCACCGCCTCGGTGCCGACGTACACGCCTGCCTCGGGTACGGCCTCGTCGTCCGCGCCCGTCACCGCGACCGCAGGTCGGGCCGCAGCGGCCTCCAACTCTTCGCGCAGCCGCGACACGCCCGGCCGGACGTTCGCGAGCGCCGACGAACCACAGTGCTGGCAGACGGGTGGACGGTCGGTGCCACAGCGGTGGCAGTGCAGCGTGTTGTCGTCGCGCTGCTGCACCGACGCGTCGCACCGTTCGCACTGCAGCAGCGACCGGCACGATCGGCAGGCGAGCAACCGGGCCCGCCCGGGCGTGTTGTGCACACAGACGACCCGCAGGTCGGGATCGCGCAACGCCTGGATGAGCCGGCTCGTGAGCAACGACCGCTTCCACGGGTCCTCGCCCCGCCGGTCGATCAGCTCGAC
>JAPLAA010000105.1 GCA_026393475.1 Actinomycetota bacterium | reverse complement strand
CCGGCACCAGATGACCAACCAACGCCTGCGCGTCGAGGAGTTCCCGATTCGGATCCGATGAGCCCTGCACACCCACCATTCTTTTCGATCCAGGCGCTCAACGCGAGCACCTCACCAAGATTTGCTCAGCAGTCTCCTAGAGGTCGCCGATCCGCTTGAACACCTCGGCCGCGCCCAACCCGTGAGCGGCGCCGAGCCCGCCGAGCCGCGACCTGATGCGCGAGCGGAACGCTTCGATCTCTGCCTCGTCGGTGGCCTTCATCGTGCTCTCGAACTGCGACTCGTGCGCCTCGAGCGCACGGAGCTTCGTGTCGACGAACGCGCTGACGTCCTCGACGTGGTCGGCCACATCGGCCTCCCACAGCAACATGGTGTCCGGCCGGTGATGGGCGATCCCGTGCTCTTTGAAGAAGTGGGGATCGCGCGCGGCCACGACGGCATCGCACGCGAGCAGGCCGGCGTGCCGGTGATCGGGATGCAACCGATAGCGCTTCCACGGATCGTGGCCGAGCACGACCTGCGGCCGGAGCTGCCGGATCACCTTGGCCACCGCGCCGCGGAGGGCGAGCGTGCTGTCGAGTTCGCCGTCGACCTCGCCGAGGAACACGACCTCACCGGCCGCACCGCCAGCGAGGCGACGTGCCGCCTCGCGCTGCTCGTCCTGACGACGGCGGACGAGCGCAGTGGTGTCGGCCGAGACGTCCCAGGTGCCCTTCGAACCGTCGGTGCAGACGAGGTGATGGACGACGCACCCGGCGGCCGCCCACTTGGCGAGCGTTCCGCCGGCGCCGAACTCCACGTCGTCGGGGTGCGCGCCGATCGCGAGCGCCACCGTGGGGACCTCGAGGTCACGGCTGAACGTCGGCGTCAGTGGATCGGGGACCGGTTGACCGGGTTCGTTCGCAGCCATGCGGGCAGGACGTCCTTCACGAGTGGATGGGTGAGATCGGTGGGCAGGTCGATGTCGAGTGCGAGGAACGGGTCGCGCACCACCTCGACCGCGAGCCCGGTCGCGAGCGCGGCGGCGAGGTGCCGCCGGAACGATCCGCCCCCGTATGCGGCGCGCAGGCCAGCGAGCGCGGCCGCGGTGGGGAACGAGAGCACGTTCGTGCCGTCGAGACGGCGATCGGGCACGACGACGATCGTGTCGCGTCGGGCGAACGGGGCGAGCCGCGAGGGGCGCGGGAGGTCGCCGTGGGCGACGGTGACGTGGCGGTGCCCGGCGTCGTGCAGTTGTTCGACCGCCCGGTCGACGGCCCCGTTCAGCCCGAGGCCCTCCTGCCACAGCACGATCGCGCCGTGCTCGCGGGCCCAGTCGGCGACGGTGTGGTCGTCGCAGGCGACCGCGACGGGCCCGTCGCCGGCGGCGGCCAACACACGCTCGGCGGTCCAGCGCGCCAGCCGTTCACGGCTCGCCGCGTCGAGGGCGGGTTCGAGCCGGCCCTTCGCCAGGTGGAACGCCTTGATCGGCACGAGCACGACCGCGTCGGTCGCAGGGACCTCGGTCGCCCGAACCTCGTACGCAGGAAGGTCGGTCGCGGAGGCGCCGGTCGAGGGGTGCTCCACGGTCACGGCGCCATGGTACGCAGCCCGTCGGGGATCGGCCGCCCTGCAGCTGCCGCGTCGACGACGCCTGACGACCGCATCGAGCGGCCGCACTCTGGCGCATGTCTCGACCGAGGGTGCCCGTCGCTACCGTGTGGCCCATGCCCTGGACCGAGGCCGACCGATCGTGACCGCTGCGACGAGCGCCTTCGGCGCGCCGGTGGCTCAGCCGCCCACGATCGGTGTGCTGGGCGGTACCTGGCGGGCGACGGTGGCGCCCTGGGGCGCCGTGCAGCAGTGGGACGGCCTCGGCACCCTCGACTGGTCCATCGCCGCCGACGACCGTTGGTACGTCCCCGCCGACGAGCCGACCGTGCGCCAGACGTTGGTGGAAGGCACCCCGATCGTCGAGACGCGGGTCCGCATCCCCAACGGCGACGCCGTCCACCGCGTGTACACCGTGGCCGACCACGGCGGCCTCACGATCGTCGAGGTGGAGAACGACTCGTCGATGCCGATCGCCGTCGCCTTCTCCGGCGTCACGGTGCTGTCGCTGCGGCCGCCCACCGACATGCCCATCCGCGGCATCGACCTGCCGGCCGGTGCGGTCGCCTTCCCGATCGGCCATCGCTCCACGATCGCGGTGGCGATCCCGCACGATCCCACGTCGGCCGGGGCCCGTTCCGGTCTGCTGCCCCCGTCGTTGCCCCCGAGCACCCAGGTGGTGCGCGGGTGGTTGGCCGCCGCCGAGCGGGCGAGCCGGCTGCTGGTGCCCGACGCCACGATGGCGGCGTGCGTGGTGCGCGACCGATGCCAGCTGATGCTCGACGGACCTGCCGCCGCGGCCGAGGATCCGGTGGGGTTCCTGCTCGGTGTCGCCGACCTGGTCCGCATGGGCAGCATCGCCGAGCCGTGGATGCCCGAGGTGGTCGACGCCGTCGCCGCGCTGCCCGGCCATGGCTCCGACCCGCTGCTCGCCGCCGCCTTCGACGCCGCCGAGCGTGTGTGCCTGGCGGCCGACGAACGCAGGGCGGCGAAGGACCTCCGCAAGGTGCGCGGCCGGGTGCTCGCCGCCCCGTCGGTCGTCTCACAGGTCGCCATCGTGCCGTCGACGATCGACGGGGTGCGTGGCATCGCCCAGCTCGAGCGGGCCATCGCCAACGGCACCGACCTGTTCCCGGCCGGCGTGCCGGCGGCGTGGCTCGGTCAGAACTTCGAGGTCTACGGCGTGCCCACCGGCCCGGCGTCGGAGGTGTCGTTCGCCCTCCGGTGGCACGGCGAGCGGCCCGCGGTGCTCTGGGAGTGCACGGGCGACGCGGTGACGCTCACCTCGTCGGGCGCTGCACCGGAGTGGCGCACCACCGACCGCACGGGCGACGTGTTGTGGCCCGTACCCACGGGCGCCGTTCCGTCGGCCATCGAACCCCTGACCGACGATCGCAGCGCACCGCCGACGGACGGCGTCTCGTTCAGCTGATGTGCGACACGCTGGTGGCGCTCCCGGTCGCGACGGCGTCGGGTGCCACACTCTTCGCGAAGAACAGCGACCGTCCGCCCGACGAGGCCCAGGACGTGCGCTGGTTCGCACCCCGCCTCGATCATGGCGTCACCCGCGCCACCCACATCGAAGTACCCGCGCTCGATCGGCCGACGCGAGGTTGTCTGCTGTCGGTGCCTCGATGGTGCTGGGGTGCCGAGCACGGGGTGAACGACGCGGGCGTGGCGATCGGCAACGAGGCGATCTACACCACGCTCGACCCGCGCACGGTGCCGCCGGCGCTGATGGGCATGGACCTCGTACGGCTCGGCCTCGAGCGGGCAGCGTCGGCGCGTGAGTCGCTCGACGTGATGACCGGGCTGCTCGAGCGACACGGACAGGGCGGCACCGGGCACGATCCCGCGGGGCGCACCGGCGCCAAGGCGTACTGGAGCAGCTTCCTGGTCGCCGACGCCACCGAGGCGTTCGTGCTGGAGACCTCCGGCCGGAAGTGGGCGGCCGAGCAGGTGACCGACACGCGGGCGATCTCGAACCGCACCACGATCGCAGCCTTCGACGCCGAGCACCGCCACCCACGGCAGCCCGTCGCCCAGCTCGTCGACCCTCGGCTGCTGGCGTCGCAGGAGGTGCTCGCCCGCCGACCGGTCACGGTCGAAACGCTCGCCGACCACCTGCGCTCGCACGACTCGTGCGCACTCGACGGGTGGAGCGTGTGCATGCACGCGACCGACGACGCGGGCGTCGCCGTGGAGGACACGACGGCGTCGATGATCGCCGAGCTCCGGCCCGACGGCTCGTCGATCGCCTGGGTGCTGCTGGGGCACCCGTGCCGACACGACTACGTCGAGGTGCGCGTCGGCGAGCCGTTCGAACTGCTCGCCTGATCCCTGCTGTCCCGAGGGGACGGCGGTCGGTGGGCTCGCCGGTCAGTGGGCCATGTCGGTCACGACGGCCATGCCGGCGCCGGGGAACTCGTGCATGCGCGACAGGTGATCCATCCCGGCCGACAGGCTCAGCCGACTCGTGACGAGGCGCGCCGGGTCGAGCTTGCCGCTCGCGACCATCGCCAGCATCCGCGGATAGGCGTGCGCGGCCATGCCATGGCTGCCGGTGAGCTCGATCTCGCGGCCGTGCAGCAGGCTCATCGGGATCGGGGGCAGCGAGTCGTCGCCCACCATCAGACCCACCTGGACGTGGCGCCCCTGCGTGCGCAGCGAGTGGATGGAGGCCAAGCACGTGGCGGTGGTGCCGACGGCATCCATCGACGAGTGCGCGCCGCCCCCGGTGAGCTCGACGATCGCTGCTGCGGCGTCGGTGGTGCGGGCGTCGACGGTGTGGGTGGCACCGAAGTCGGCGGCCATGGCGAGCGCCTCCGCGTCGACGTCGACCGCGACGGTGCGCACCCCGAGCGCGGTGGCGATCATGATCGCCGAGAGGCCCACGCCGCCGCAGCCGTGCACCGCCAACCACTGGCCGGGCGCGACCCGGGCCTGATGGGCGACGGCCCGGAACGAGGTGGCGAACCGGCAGCCGAGGCTCGCCGCGTCGGCGAAGCCGAGCGCTTCGGGGAGTGCGACGAGATTCATGTCGGCCCGGGGCAGGGCGACGTACTCGGCCATCGACCCCCAACCGGTGAAGCCGGGCTGGTACTGGCGGTCGCACACCTGCTGCTGGCCGGCGATGCAGCGCGGGCAGGCGCCGCAGCCGAGCACGAACGGGACCGTCACCCGGTCGCCCACCTTCCAACGGCGGACGTCGGGGCCGATCGCCTCGATCACACCCGCGAGCTCGTGACCGGGGATGTGCGGCACGACGATGTCGGGGTCGTGACCCTGCCACGCGTGCCAGTCGCTGCGGCACACGCCGTTGGCCTCGACGCGCAGCACGACGCCGTCGGCGGGAGGTGTGGGGTCGGGGACCTCGACGATGTCGAGCGTTCCGCCGAAGGTCTCGAACAGCACGGCACGCATGAGCGGACCTGCGGCCTCAGTCGGCCGTCGGCGGCTGCGGCGCCCGCTGGGCGTGCAGGGCCTCGACGACGTTGGCGAGCTTCTGGCGGACGAGGTCGGTGATCTCGTCGTCGGTGGTGCCGTCGGCAGCGATGCGGGTCTGGCCCATCTTCACGTTGACGGCGGGTTCCTCGACGATGACGTTGCCGAGGTAGCCGAGGATCAGCGCGAGCGGTGCCTGCACGCGGGAGCCGCCGCCCATGCCGCCGCTCGTCATCATCGCGATGACCTTGCCCTTCAGCGTGTGCTGGCCGGGCGGACGGGTGAGCCAGTCGATCGCGTTCTTCGCGACGGCGGACGGGCTGAAGTTGTGCTCGGGCATCCCGATGATCACCGCATCGGCGTCGGCGACGAGCTGCCGCCAGGCCACCACCGACGCGGGCGGCTCGGCCTCGAGGTCCTCGTTGTAGAACGGCAGCGCCTGGATGGCCGCCTGCGCGGCATCGACCTCGATCGAGAGCTCGTCCGGCGCGATCCGCTGCGCGAGGCGGACGAGGCCGGTGTTCGAGGAGGCGGCGCGCAGACTGCCGGAGAAGGCGATGGCCGAGTAGCCAGTGGCCGAATTGGTCATGGGCTGAGTATGGCCGGATCCCCGGTCGCGATCACGCCCGGCTCGAGGACGGTCGCGTACGCGCGGCTCACCGGCCCGCGGTCGTGGTGCATGCGGTTGAAGTCACCGTCGCTGAACCAGGCTCGGTTGTGCTTGCACGGCAGCGCCCATGCGCTCACCTCGCACAGCACCGTGCCGAGTCGGAGTCGTACACCCGGGCGGACGGTCGACCAGTCGAGGCCGCACAGCGTGACGTTCTCGCCGGCCGAGCCGGGGGCGATCGGGTGGCCCTCGGCCGCGAACGCGTCGATGACCTCCGTCGACCAGATGCACAGCGCCTGCCACGGCCGTCCGTGGTGCTGGCGGCTTCGTTGCCGGTCTCCCTGCACACCCCGCCAGCCGACGTCGACCCGGTCGACCGGGGTCTTCGGCACCCCGCCGTCGCTGCGGTTGAGCTGGGCGACGACACCTTCGGCGCGGGCGGGCAGTTGCCCGGCCGCAGCGAGGGCGGGGCCGACCGCCAGCATCGCCTGCCACACGCGGGGCAGCACATCGGCCGGTTCGCCATCGAGGTCGGGCACCAGGTGAGCGACCGTCGAGGCGTCGCGACCGAGCACCATCTCGTCCCAGATGCCCGGGAGGTTCGCGATCGTGCGTGCCACATCGGTGTCGGTGAACTCGTACGGGCCGAAGCGATGCATGGGCGTCGATCGTACGCGTGAGCGGCCTGGCCGGGGCGGCGGGACCGACGCCCGTCGGGCGCTCGTAGGCTATAGCGCATGACCGCCACCGATGCCGCGCCGGCCACCGAGCCCGCCGATCCGTTCGCCGACCTCCGCCTCACGGAGTGGACGTCGTGTGGTGGGTGCGCCGCCAAGTGGGGTGCGTCGCTGCTCACCGACCTCGTCCGCGACATGCCGATGGGCGCCGACCCGTCGCTGCTCGTGGGGCTCGCCCCGTTCGACGACGCCGCGATCTACCAGGTCGCTCCCGACGTCGCCCTGGTGAGCACCACCGACTTCTTCCCGCCGCTCGTCGATCACCCGTCCGACTTCGGCGCGATCGCCGCGGCGAACGCGTGCAGCGATGTGTTCGCGATGGGCGGTCGGGTGGCGATCGCGGTGAACGTGGCCGCGTTCCCCGAGCACTTCCCGCGCGAGGCCATCGTTGCGATCTTCGACGCCGCTGCCGCAGTCGTCGCCGAGGCGGGCGGCACCATCGCCGGCGGGCACACCATCCGTAACCCCGAGCCGATCTTCGGCCTTGCGGTGCAGGGCGTGGTGCACCCCGACCGGGTGTTCCGCAAGGGCGGCGCCAAGCCCGGCGACGTGCTGGTGCTGTCGAAGCCGATCGGCACTGCTCTCGCCCTTGCCGGCGGCTCGCCCGACGACAAGGCCACGGCGATCGCCGGCATGCGCCGCATCAACCGCGGTGCGAGCGAAGACCTGCAGGAACTCGGCGACGCCGTGCACGCCGTCACCGACGTCACCGGCTACGGGCTCGCCGGCCACGGGTGGGAGATGGCCGAGCGCGGCGGCGTGCAGGTGGTGGTCGACACCGATTCGATCGTCGCCTACCCCGGCGCACGCGAGGCCGCCGAGCGCGGCGTGCGCACCGGCGGCGACCCGCGCAACCGCGAGTACGTCACCGGCAACATGGACAGCTCGGCGTCGGACGCCGGCGAAGCGTTGTGCATGGATCCGCAGACCTCGGGCGGGCTGCTCGCCGCGGTCGATCCGGCGCTCGCCGACCGGCTGCTGCTCGGCGACACCGGCACGTCGTGGTGGCGCGTCGGCGAGATCGCCGCCGGGCCCGCCCGCCTCGTGCTGCGCTGAATCGCGCCCTGCCGACACCAGCGGGACAGACTGCAGCCGATGGCCGGACGCGCCCCCACTCGCACGATCGAGAAGGAGATGTGGGCGCGCGGCCACGAGGTGGTGGTCGGCATCGACGAGGTGGGCCGTGGTGCCTGGGCCGGTCCGCTGATGGTCGGCGCGGCCGTGCTGCCGCGCGACAAGCGGGTCAACGGGGTGCGCGACTCCAAGATGCTCACGGAGGCCAACCGTGAGTTCCTGTTCGACCGGATCGCCGAGTGGTGCATCACCTGGGCGGTCGGCGCAGCGAGCCAGGACGAGTGCGACGATCTCGGCATGGCGGCGGCACAGAAGCTCGCCGCCCGACGCGCGATCGAGCAACTCACCGTCCGGCCCGACGTTGCCGTGGTGGACGGGAAGTGGAACTTCGTCGCCCCGCACGTGCCGAACGTGGAGATGCGGGTGAAGGCCGATCTGTACTGCCTGTCGGTGGCAGCGGCGAGCATCCTCGCCAAGGTGACCCGCGACCGCCTCATGCGCGAGGAGTCGACGAACTACCCGCACTGGAGCTTCGACACCAACAAGGGCTACCCGTGCCCGGTGCACAAGGCGGCGCTGCAGGGCTACGGCCCGTCGGCCATCCATCGGCGGTCGTGGGTGTTCATGGACAACTACGTGCCGTGGACGGGGACGCCGCGGCTGGTGAAGCACGAACAGGGGACGCTGTTCCGATGAAGGGCGTGAGATGAGCCACCGCGACGTGATCGTGATCGGCGCGGGCCTCGCCGGTCTGCGCTGCGCGGACGACCTGGTGACCGCCGGGCGCGAGCCGCTCGTGCTCGAGGCGCGGCCGCGTGTGGGCGGCCGGGTGTGGAGCCACCGGTTCGCCGACGGCCAGTGGGCAGAACGCGGCGCCGAGTTCGTCGACCGCGCCCACCGGGAAGTGCTCGCCCTCGCGGCAGCGCTCGGGCTCGAGCTGTGCGACGTGCCGAGCGGACGCGACGACGGCAGGCGTCTGCTCGACATGGGCGGCCGTTCCGCTCCGTTCGCGCTGCACCACACCCTCGCACCCGACCTCGCCCGGTTCGACGCGGCGATGGCCGAGCTGGCCGCGCTCGTCGACATCGACGACCCTGCCGGTCCCCGCTCGGCAGCGCTCGACGATCGCCCGTTGAGCGCGCTGGTGGAGTCGCTCGGTCTGTCGCTCGTGGCCCGGGTGGTGGTGGGGCGTGACATCCGCACCGAGTACATGCTCGGCCCCGACGAGATCAGTCAGCTGATGGCTGCGTGGATGACGGCGCTGCATCTCCGCTCCGAGGAGGGGTTCGAGGGCCATCGCATCGTCGGTGGTAACGACCAACTCGCGACCGGTCTGGCCGCGCGACTCGGCGATCGGGTTCGGCTCGACACCGCCGTCGCGATCGTCGAACCCGACGACGGGGCAGTGGTGCTGAGGTCGGGCGAACGGCTGACTGCCGACCATCTCGTGGCCACGGTGCCGTTGCCCGTGCTCGGACGGATGTGGAACGACATTCCGCCCGAGCTGAGCCGCCCCGGCTACGGCATCGGCGGCAAGGTGAGCGTGCAGTTCGGTCGACGCGTGTGGCTCGACGACGGCCGCGACGGCTCGGTGCGCACCGAGCGGGCGTGGGGTGAACTGTGGGAGACCACCGACGGTCAGGCGGGCGACGCCGGGGTCATGACCGCGCTGCTGTCGTCGAACGACGGCGCCGCGTTGATGTCGCTGCCCGACATCGGTGATCGCGTCGTGGCCGAGATCGAGCGGATCTTCCCGGGTTCCAAGGGGCTCGCTCGCGACCGGGTGATCACCGACTGGACCGACGACGAGTTCGCCCTCGGCGCCTACGTCACGTTCGGCCTCGGACAGCTCCTGCCGGCCTGGCCGTTGCTGCGTCGGCCTCACGGTCGCATGGTGCTCGCCGGCGAGCACACCGACGAGTGGTGCGGCTACATGGAGGGCGCCCTGCGCAGCGGCGCCCGAGCCGCGCGCACCATCCTCGCCGCCGCCGGGGCGTGACCACACGAGTCGCCCGGCTGGGCCGCTCGGCCGGGACGGCGGGTCGTAGTGAGCGTGGTGAGACGGTGGCCGTCGCCGAGGGGTCGGCCGGCGGGTTGATCTCCGCGGCGCTGTTGTCGGTGCCCGGCGCGTCGGCGTACTACCTCGGCGGGGCGGTCGTCTACACCCGGCAGGCGAGCATGGCCTGGATGTACGGGGCGATCGAGACGCCGCACAAGATGCGCGGCGCCACCGAGGTGTTCGCGCAGTATCTGGCCCGGTCGTGCCGCGTGAAGCTCGAGGCGACGTGGGGTATCGGCGAGGCAGGCGCAGCGGGTCCACCCAACCCCTACGGCGATCCCGCCGGCCACTGCTGGCTCGCCGTCGCCGGCCCGACCGAGTCGACCCGCCATCTGCTCACGGGTGTCGACGAGCGCGAGCCCAACATGGTCGCCTTCGCCGCCGCCGCGCTCACCCTGTTCCTCGACACCCTGAGAACCTGACCTCCGTGAGCGAGACGCCGCCACACGCGGCGTTCGGCTCACGGAACCCCGATGTCCGTGCGCGAGACGCCGCGAGACGCGGCGTTCGGCTCACGGAACTCAGGCGGTGAGGATGAGGGCGCGGCCGTCGCGGACGATGACGGTGTGTTCGAACTGCGCGGTGGGGAGCAGGTCGTTGGTGACCACGGTCCAGCCGTCGTCCCACTCGTGGTGCTCAGGGGTGCCGGCGGTGAGCATCGGCTCGACCGTGAAGGTCATGCCCTCGACCGCCACATGGGTGACGGGCCGGATGACGTGGTCGATGTGCGGCGCGGCGTGGAAATGCCGGCCGATGCCGTGGCCGCCGTAGTCGGCGACGACCCCCAGCCCGCGCGAGTAGGCGAACGGCTGGATCGCGCGACCGATGACGGCGAGCGGCTCGCGGGTGCGAATCGCGTCGATGCCGCGCAGCATGGCCTCGCGGGTGGTCTCGACGAGCGACGCGACCGGCATCGACACCTCGCCGACGGTGTACGTGGCCGAGCAGTCGCCGTGCATGCCGCCGATGTAGGCCGTGATGTCGACGTTGACGATGTCGCCCTCGCGCAGGGCCCGATCGTCGCCGATGCCGTGGCACACGACCTCGTTCACCGACGTGCAGATCGACTTGGCGAAGTGCTGGTAGTGGAGGGTGCTCGGGTAGGCGCCACGCTCGATGTAGGCGTGGTGGGCGATCTCATCGAGGTCGTCGGTGGTGATGCCCGGGCGGACGGCCGCACCGACCGCGTCGCGCACCTCGGCGGCCACGCGACAGGCGTGCTGCAGGCGGGCGAACTCGTCCGGGTCGTCGATGATCTGCACCGACGCCCGGTCGGGTCGGGTGTCGCCGTCGCGCACGTACCAGGGTCGCTCGATGTCGTCGGGAACCGAGCGCGGGGGAGCGACCCGTCCGGGCCGCAGCGGTTCGAGCGGTGCCACGAACTCGCCGTGGCACTTCTTGAACTTCCGCTTCGACCCGCACCAGCACACGTCGTTGCTTCGCCGTCGGATCATGCGCCCACCCTAGGGCGATGATCGAGCGGATCGACTGCGGCGAATCCAGCGGTCGACATCTGGGGTCGATGACGTGGCGCAGGATCTCGTGCCTGCCGTCCGGCACGTGTTCTACATTTCGGGCCATGGCATCTCCCCAAGCGTCGGTGTTCCACGAGGGCACCTCGTTCCACTGGTTCCTGCACTTCCGTCTCATCGATCGCGGTCCCGCCGGGACGCCGATCGCCGACGTCACTGCGGCCCTGAGGGCGGTTCGTGACTCGGCGTCGTCGGGTCCGCCGTCGGAGACGGTCAACCTCGTGATCGGATTCGGCCCGGACCTGCTGTCCCGCCTCGATCCGACGGGGGTGCCGGACGGCTTCCGACCGTTCACCGAGATCGTCGGGCCCGTCGGTCACGTCGCCGTCGCCACCCAGGAGGACGTCTTCGTGTGGCTCCACAGCGATCGGCACGACCGCAACTTCGAGGTCGCCTCGGCGGCCCGACGCGCGTTCGCCGGGTGTGCGTCGTTGGCTCGTGAGACCCCGTCGTTCGTGTACCGCGATTCTCGTGACCTGACCGGGTTCATCGACGGGACGGAGAATCCCGACGCCGACGCGGCCCGTTCGTTGGCGGTGATCGGCGATGGCCGACCGGGCGCTGGCGGGTCGTTCGTGTTGACCCAGCGCTGGGTGCACGACCTCGACGGTTTCGCCGGCCTCGCGGTGACCGAGCAGGAGCAGATCGTCGGACGGACCAAGCCCGACAGTGTGCAACTCGAGGTGCTCGCTCCCGACTCGCACGTGAGGCGTTCGTCGGTCGACGACGACGCCGGCGAGGAGATCAAGATCTACCGGCGCTCGGTTCCCTACGGCACCGCGGCCGAAGCGGGCCTGTACTTCCTCAGCTTCACCGACGATCTCTCGAAGATCGATCGGATGCTCGCCAGCATGTACGGCAGGACGCCCGATGGCGTCCACGATCGCATCATCGACTTCAGCCGGACCGTCTCGGGCGCCTACTACTTCGCTCCTGCGGCCGACGACCTCGCCCGGATGATCACGCCCGGTTGATCACGAAGCCTCCGGCTCGGGAACAGGCCGTCGACCGGTGAACCGGTCGAGGGCGAGCCCGGTCCCGACACCCGAGAACGCAGCGACGCCGACCGTCGCGAGGCAGGTGATGGTCGCCGCCGACGGTCCACCCACACCGATGACCATCGCGACCGCGGTCCACGGCAGCCGATAGCCGCCGGCGATGCCCCCTGCCGCTCCTGCGGCACCGGCGAGGTCACTGGAGATGCCGAGCGCCGGCGCGAACGCTCGGCCGGCCACATCCCCGATTGCGAGGAAGGGCACGAACACACCGCCGCATCCGCCGGCGGCGACGGCTGCGGTGGTCGCCACCGCGCGCAGGACGGCCACCGTGATCAACGTCAACCAGGCCGTCTCGGTGGTGTCGGACCATGCGACTGCGCCGGATCCGGGGCCGATCGCTGCCGCGGGTGACGCCACGATCGTCAGGGCGACGGCTGTCGCTCCGGCCGCGAGGCCGCCGATCACCAGGCGGGTCGCGGGCGATGCCGTCCAGGCCCGGGCCCGATAGATCGCGGCTCCGGTGAGTGACGCGAGGGCGCCCGACACGGCACCCACGACCACCACGGTGCCCAGGACGTGGATCAGATCCTCGGGCGCGACCCGAGGCACGGCGAGTCTGATCAACGACAGGTCGAAGGTGACGTTGATCGCCCAACCGACGACGCCGCCCACGAGCGCCGGCACCACGCGAGCGAGATCGACCGGCGTCCGCCGTCGACGCCCCAGTTCGAGCATGAACACGGCGCCGACGAGCGGGATCCCCATCAGCGCCGACACGGCTGCGGCGCCACCGGCGAGCGATGCGGGGCGTGCATGTCGCCGCATCCACCGAGCCCGCTCGCCGAGGAACGCCCCCGCGGCGACACCGAAATGGGCGGCGGGTGCCTCGGTGCCCATCGGCGCGCCGAGGCCGACGGTGGCGATGACGGCCAACCCTCGTACCGGTGCGAGACGCCACGGGAACCGCTCCTCGTGGCCGGAGTTGGCCACCACGTCGGCCGTGAGATCGGCCCGGGAGACATCGGCGGGAAAGGCTCGCCACGTGCGGAGGTATCGGGGCGGCCGGCGCGGCGACGGTGTGACGTCGAGCTCCTGTGCTGCTTCACCATGGGAGAGCCTGTGCAGCACGGCCACCGCCAACGCCAGTCCGACGAGTGGGGTCGTGATGATGATCCAGGTGTCTTGGCGGCTGACGACCGCGAGCATGCGCTTGATCACGTCCGTGACCGCCACCGCGAACGCCGCGCCGAGCAGGCCACCGAACAGCCCGCCGACGACACCGGAGAACACCGTCGACCAGGTGGTCGAAGCCCACGTCGTGGGGTGCTTCGGCGAAGGGTCCGAGAGGTCAGGTGTCATGGCGTCGCTCGTCGATCTCGTGGACTGGTCAGATGCCTTCGGCGGCGCTGAGGCCGGCCTCGTCGACCGCTTGACCGGCGGCCAGGCGGGCGAAGATCGCCGGCGGGTCGCGCCACGGGTCGGGCAGCGTGCCTGCCTCGGCGTCGCGGATCGTGCGCCACACCCGCTCGCTCGTGCATGGCATGTCGATGTGGCGCACCCCGAGGTGGGCGACTGCATCGATCACGGCGTTCTGCACCGCCGGCGTGCTGCCGATCGTGCTGGCCTCTCCGATGCCCTTGGCACCCAGCGGGTTGAGCGGGGTCGGCGTCTCGGTGCTGTGCACCTCGAAGCTCGGGAACTCCGCGGCCGACGGCATCGCGTAGTCCATGAAGTTGCCGGTGAGCGGGTTGCCGTCGGTGTCGTAGTGCACCTGCTCGTAGAGCGCCTGGCTGACGCCCGAGGCGACGCCCCCGTGCTGCTGGCCCTCGACGAGCAGCGGGTTGAGCACGGTGCCGCAGTCGTCGACCGCGATGTGGCGAACCAGGGTGACCTTGCCGGTGTCCTGGTCGACCTCGACGACGGCGATGTGCGCACCGAACGGGAACGTGGCCTCGCCCTGGTCGAAGTCGAGCTGTGCGGCGAGGCCGAGGGTGCCGTCGTCGTGGTCGACCGGATCGTCGTCGTTGCCCGCGGCCTCGACGGCAGCGGCAGCAAGGGCTGCCCAGTCGAGCGCCGTCGCCGGCGCGCCAACCACACCGACCGTGCCGGTGGTGGTGTCGACGACGATGTCGGCCTCGTCGGCCTCGAGCAGGCGGGCGGCCAGCTTCTTGGCCTTGTCGACCATCGCCTCGGTGGCCTTCATCACCGCGGAACCGCCGAGCTGCAACGAGCGCGACCCGCCGGTGCCGCCACCGGAGCGGACCAGATCGGTGTCGACCGCGATGAGCGTCATCTTGTCGACGTCGATGCCGGTGAGGCTGCTGACGATCATCGCGAACGCCGTCTGGTGGCCCTGGCCGTGAGCGGACGTGCCCGCCTTGATCGTGGCCGTGCCGTCGGGATGGATCTCGACCGCGCCGTACTCGCTGCTGCCACCGCCTGCGGTGACCTCGACGTAGGAGGCGACACCGATGCCGAGCAGCGTGCGGTCGCCACGTGCGCGGCGGGCGGCCTGCTCGCGACGCAGGTCGTCGTAGCCGGCGTGACGGGCAGCCGCGTCGAGCGGGGTGGTGTACTCGCCTGTGTCGTAGGTGACGCCCGTGAGCGTGGTGAACGGGAACACGTCGTCGGTGAGCAGGTTGCGCTTGCGCAGCTCGATCGGGTCGATGCCCAACTCGAGCGATGCCTGGTCGACCGCGCGCTCCAACAGCGCGGTCGCCTCGGGACGACCGGCACCGCGGTACGCGCCCGTGGGCGTGGTGTTGGTGGCGGCGACCGCGATGTCGAACTGGATGGCGGGGAACCGGTAGGTGCCGTTGCTCATGCGGCGAGTGCCGGCGGGCAGGAAGGCGCCGAGGCCGGGGTACGCCCCGCCGTCGCCGACGAGGTGGACACGCAGACCGGTGAACGTGCCGTCGGTGGTGCAGCCGAGCTCGACGTACTGCACCTGGGCACGGCTGTGGGCGAGCGCCAGCATGTCCTCGCTGCGGGTCGACATCCACGTGCACGCCCGGCCGAGGAGCTTGGTGACGGCAGCGACCACCGTCTGCTCGGGGTAGAGGCCGGCCTTGCCGCCGAAGCCGCCACCCACGTTCGGCGTGATGATCCGCAACTCGTCGGGCTTCACGCCGAGCGCCCGCGACAGCAGCCCGTACAGCAGGTGCGGCATCTGCGTGCTGCCGTAGAACACGAGCCGGCCGTCGTCGGCGATGTACGCCGCCGCGCCGTGGGGCTCCATCGGGGCGACGGCCACGCGCTGGTTGACATAGCGGCCGCGCACCACCACGTCGGCCGTGGCGAAGATGTCGGGCTGGGCGGTGTCGGTGGTGGCGACGGCCACGTTGTCGCCGTGCACCTCGAAGATCAGCGACGGGTCGTCGAACGCGAGCTCGGGATCGACCACCGACGGCAGCGCCTCGTAGTCGACCAGCACCATGTCGGCAGCGTCCTTGGCCTGCACGGCTGTCTCGGCGACCACGACGGCGATGGCCTCGCCGACGAAGCGCACCTTGTCGACGGCGAGCGGGGGCCGGGCGAAGTCGTCGTGCACCTTGGCCATGCCGTGCATCGGCCGCAGCCCGAGGTCGGCCGCGGTGAGCACGGCCACGACGCCAGGCGCGGTCAGCGCCTCGCTCGTGTCGATGCCGGTGATGCGCGCATGGGCGAGTTCGGACCGCACGAACACCAGGTGCAGCGCACCCTCGAGCGGCCCGCCGGGGGCCGACAGATCGTCGACGTAGCGCACCTCACCGAGCAGCAGCTCGGGATCTTCCGTCCGCACCACACGTGTTCCGAGGATCGATCCAACCATGCGCCGAACCTACAGCTGACCGACACCGTGGTGAGAGATGAGTGCCACCGGAAGGGGTCAGCCGGGCGACCAGGTCTCGCCGCTGCTGTCGGGGAGAGCGATCCAGCGGCCGCCCTCGGCGTGCACCATCGCCAACAACGCCGGATCACTGGTGGCGAGCACGGCATCGCGATCGAGGGTCACCGCGGCGGCACAACAGTCGGCGATGCTGATCGCCCGTCGGGCACGGTGGTAGTGCTGGGCACGCAGCGCGGCAGCGTCGAGCGCGGTCGGTGCGTCGACGTCCGAGATGGTCACGCCGAGGGTGAGCAGATCCTGTTCGAGGTCGAGTCGCGTGAGGCCGTGGACACGCATCATCCGGTCGGCGACCTCGGCGAGGTTGATCGCCGAGACGACGACCTGCTCGCCGCCCACGAGGACATCGCGCACGATCGGCGCCGCTACCTCGCCGGTGAAGAACGCCTCAACGGCGAACGCGTCGAGCACGATCACGCTCGTCCTCCCGTTCTGCCTGTTCTTCCCGGACCGCTCGACGCATCTCGTCGCTCGTCTCGGTGACGAGGTGCTGGTACTTCCCCATCAACTTCGTGACGGCCTCGGGATCGAAGGGCCTGACGATGAGGCCGTCGGAGGTGTCCATCACGATCACGCGGTCGGTGTTCCACCGCTTGCGGACGTCGGCAGGGATCGAGATCTGTCCGTTGCGCGAAATCTTCATCACTGCCGTCTTGTACCTGGCACCGTTCATGGCGTCACTGTAGCAATCAACGATTCCGTTGTATGTCGACTTCCATCCACCACCTGGTGGATGTTCTCGACTCGGTGGGAGAAGATGATCCATCGCATGGAATCGCCCTCCCCGCTGCGTTCGATCGCCCCGCCGTTGCTGTTGGGCGACGATGGTGACGTCGTGACTGGAGGCGCGGGTCGACCGTTCGCGTTGCCGACGGGCACCGTCACGTTCCTGCTCACCGACGTCGAGGGTTCGACGAAGCGGTGGGAGGCCGATCCGGAGGCGATGGCGACGGCCATTGCCCGGCACTACGAGATCCTCGACCGTGCGATCAGTGATGCAGGCGGTGTGCGTCCGGTGGAGCAGGGTGAGGGTGATTCGGTGGTGGCGGCGTTCTCGCGGGCGAGCGACGCGGTGGCCGCGGCGATCGCCGCGCAGCGAGCGTTGGGGGCCGAGGTATGGCCGGCGGGTGCCGAGCTCGGGGTGCGGATGGCGGTGCACACGGGTGAGGCGCAGCTGCGCGACGAGGGCAACTACTTCGGGCAGGCAATCATCCGGTGTGCACGGCTGCGGTCGTGTGGGTGGGGTGGTCAGGTGTTGTTGTCGCAGACGGCTGCCGACCTGGTGCGTGATCACCTGGGCGACGGGGTGACCCTGGTCGATCTGGGTCGGCATCGGTTGAAGGATCTGCAACAGCCCGAGCAGGTGTGGCAGGTGACGGCCGATGGGTTGCAGCCGGAGTTCGCGCCGTTGGCGTCGCTCGACACGTTCCGGCACAACCTGCCGGTGCAGATGACACCGCTGGTGGGTCGTGAGCGTGAGCTGCACGAGTTGGCCGATCTGCTGGCGCACGAGCGGGTGCTCACCCTCACCGGTTCGGGTGGGTGTGGCAAGACGCGGCTCGCCTGCGAGCTCGCGGCACGTGTGATCGATCGGTTCCCTGGTGGGGCCACGTGGGTGGAGCTCGGTCCGTGCGGCGACATCGAGTCGGTGCTCGGCGTCGTCGCCTCGTTGCTCGGCGTCTCCGGGGGATCGGCACGGTCACCGCTCGACCGGGTGGTCGACGTGCTCTCACTTCGGCCGGCCTCGCTGCTGGTGCTCGACAATGCAGAGCACCTCCTGACAGGTGTCGCCGACGTCGTGGCCGCGATCGGGGCGCGGGCGTCACAAGTGCGGGTGGTCACGACCAGCCGCGAACCGTTGGGCGTGCCGGGCGAGGTGGTCTGGCGGGTGCCGTCGCTGACGGCACCGGCGCCCGAACGGGGGCCGATCGCACTCGATGTGCTCGGCCAGTTCGAGGCGGTGCAGTTGTTCATCGACCGCGCACGTCGCGCTCGCCGAGGGTTCGCGGTCACCGATGACAACGCGCCCGCGGTGGCGCAGATCTGCAGCCGTCTCGACGGGGTGCCGTTGGCGATCGAACTGGCTGCGGCGCGCGTGCGAACGATGCCGCCCGAGCGCATCGCCGCCCAGCTCGACGATCGGTTCCGGCTGTTGTCGGGCGGCCCGCGCACCGCGCTGCCACGCCAGCAGACACTGCAGGCCTCGATCGCGTGGAGCGAGGAACTGCTCGACGCGAACGAGCGCACGGTGTTCGCCCGGCTGGGTGTGTTCGTCGGCGGCTTCACCGTCGAAGCCGCCGAAGCGGTGGCCGGTGCGTTCGGTGACGTCGACCCGTACGAGGTTGCCGACGTGGTCGCCCGCCTGGCCGACAAGAGCCTCCTCCAGGTCGACGAGGTCCACGACCGCTACGCGCTGCTCGAGACGGTGCGGTCGTACGCACTGCAACGCCTGTTGGAACGAAGCGAGACGGCACGTGCCCGCGATGCACACGCGAGCTGGTGTGCGGACTGGCTGACCGTGCACGACCGATCCGTCCAGGCGGCGGTGTCGATCACCGATTGGTGGCAGCGGCGTGTCGTCGCGTTCTCTGCCATCGAGCGCGACCACGCCAATTGCACAGCGGCGCTCGATTGGCTGCCGAGCGGGAGCCCGACATCACTCCGGATCGTGGCCGGGCTCGGCGAGTTCTGGACCGTCCTCCGGTTGTCGGACGAGTCGGATCGCCATGGCATGACGGCGCTGCTCGCTGGCGACGACTCGACGCCGGAGTGGTTGCACGCCTACGTCGCGCTTCATGGCGCGCGGACGAACGATCTGGACGACCGATACGAGGCGCTCAGGGTGCACGCGTTGGAACGCGCGCGTCACCTGGGTGAGCCTCGCGCGGAGATGCGGCTCGACGGACTCCGGAGACTGTCCGATCTGCTGACGGATGGTCCGCGCGAGCCGATCCTGTCGAAGTTGGTGTCGACTACGGCAGCGGCGGGAGTGATCGGTGAGTGGTACACGGCATGGAACACGTCGCAGCTCGCCGCCCTGTACCTGTCGCTGGTCGGGCGCGTCGAGGAGTCGAGATCGCTGATCGACGGGTTCGATCACCCCCGGCTCTTGCTCATCCAGAGCGGTTCCGACATGACGGTGGGGGCGTACGCGAGCGCCGCAGAACGATTGCGTCGTGCGGCGGATGCGATCGGGCCGGTGTCGCCGATCGGTAACGCCGGCCTGCTGCAGTTCCGCCTCGGTTCCCTCGTGCTCTCGACCGGATGGCACCACCTCTTCGCCGAGATGCCCCCCGATGGCTCGGCGTCGTTCCGGATCGCGGTCGACTCTCTGCCCGCCTCGTTCCGTACGACGCGACTCCTCGCCGACTCGCTCGTGCGCCTGATCGATGGTGATCTCGACGAGGCGCGACGCCGTATGGCCGCGACGACGATGGACTTGTTCTCAGCGGTTCGGGGTCGCTCCTACCTGCCTCAGCTCGACCTCGCGCTCGACGACCCGGTGGCGGCTCGCACGGATGCGCTCGAGCTGCGGGCTCGGTGCGAGGGGATCGACGCGCCGTTCATCGACGCAGTCGTCGATCTCGTGCTCGCGGAGTGCGACTGGCCGGACGATCTGGAGGGGGCACTTGCGAGTGCACATCGATCGTTGGTCCGGGCAGCGGAATACGGGTTGTGGCCGAGCGCGGTCGATTCGTTGGAGGGGATCGGGGCGATGGTGATCGCCGGCGGCCGGGTACGCGATGGGGCGCGGCTGCTCGCTGCCGCGCAGGCCGGCCGCGACTCGATGGGCTACGTGCATCGCTTCGCCCATCGGGCCCGTTACGTGGCTGAGGCGGCGGCGATCGCCGGTGACGACGAGGGTTGGAACGAGGGTGCCGGGCTGACCCTGCCCGTGGCGGTCGACCTCGCCCGACGGATGCGCGGCGAACGCGTGCGGTCGACGGTGGGGTGGGGGAGCCTGACGCCGACTGAAATCGCCGTCGTCGAGCAGGTGACGGCCGGTCTCACCAACCCGCAGATCGCCGAGCGGTTGTTGATGGGGCGGGCGACGGTGAAGACGCACCTGCTGCACGTCTTCGCGAAGCTGGGTGTGAGCAACAGGGCAGAACTGGTGGCGGCAGCGATCCGCCGGACACACAACGACAACGAGAGTTAAGGAGCGACATGCGCGTCGACATCGGTGGTGGGGTCAGGATCTATGTGGACGTCGACGGGCTCGGGCTCGTGCCGGTCGACGGGAAGATGGTGCAGCGGCCGACGCTGCTGTTGCTGCACGGCGGCCCGGGCATGGACCATGCGACGTACAAACTCGGCATGCACCTCATGCGCGACGTGGCGCAGGTGGTGATGTACGACCACCGCGGGCAGGGCCGCAGCGACCGGCGCACCCCCGACGAGTGGAACCTCGACACGTGGGCCGACGACGTGGTGCGTCTGTGCGACGCGCTCGAGATCGAACGGCCGATCGTGCTCGGCAACTCCTTCGGCGGCTTCGTCGCCCAGCGTTACCTCGGTCGCCATCCGGAGCACCCGGGCAAGGTGGTGCTCAGCTCCACCGTCGCTCGCTGGAACCTCGACGCCGTGCTCGACCAGTTCGAACGGCTCGGGGGAGCAGAGGCACGAAGCATCGCGGCAGCGTTCTGGGCGGAGCCGAACTCGGCCAACCGCGAGGCGTACCTGCGCGTGTGCGGGCCGCTGTACACCCAGACGCCGGGCAACCTTTTCGAGTCGGTCGAGATGGTGCGCAACAACGATCTGTTCGCCCACTGGAACACCAACGAGCACCCGACGTTCGACCTCCGTGACGACCTGGCCAGGGCACAGTGCCCGGTGCTGGTGCTCGGTGGCGAACACGACCCCGTGTGCCCGATCGTCGGCTCCGAGGAGATCGCCGCACACCTGCCTGTCGAGCACGTGCAGTTCGAACGCTTCGCCCACAGCGGCCACGGTGTGTTCCGCGACGAGGCCGACAAGGCGTACGCGATCCTCCGCGAGTTCGTCGCCACCTGACCCGGGGCGGGTCGACGTCAGATGTGGTCGAGGGCCTGTTCGAGGTCGGCGACCAGGTCGGCGGCCGACTCGATGCCGACGCTCAGTCGCACGAGCGAATCCGGCACCTGCAACGGTGATCCGGCGGCGGACGCATGCGTCATCTGGCCCGGGTGCTCGATCAGGCTCTCCACCGCGCCGAGCGACTCGGCCAGGGTGAACACCTTGGTGTGACGAACCACCTCGAGCGCGGCCGGCAGGCCGCCTGCGAGGGTGAAGCTCACCATGCCGCCGAAGTCGCGCATCTGCTTGGCCGCGGCCGCATGGCCGGGATGGTCGGGCAGCTGCGGGTACAGCACACGCTCGACGGCGGGGTGCCCGACGAGCATGTCGACGACCGCTCGGGCGTTCGAGCAGTGGCGCTCCATCCGCACGCCGAGCGTCTTCACGCCGCGCAGCACCAGGTAGCAGTCGAACGGTGCGGGCACGGCGCCCGCCGCGTTCTGGGTGAAGCGGATGCGGTCGGCGAGCTCGTCGTCGTCGAGCGCGAGGAAGCCACCGACGACGTCGCTGTGGCCGCCGAGGTACTTCGTGGCCGAGTGCACCACGACGTCGGCGCCGAGCGCGAGCGGCGTCTGCAGGAACGGCGTGGCAAAGGTGTTGTCGACCACCACGATCGCGCCGTGCGCGTGCGCCACAGCTGCGACGGCTTCGATGTCGACACACGTGAGCAACGGGTTGGTGGGCGTCTCGAGCCACACCATGCGAGTGTCGGCCGGCCAGTTCGCGGCGAGCGCGTCGACGTCGGTGAGGTCGACCGCGGTCCACGAGATGCCGAGCGGCGCCCAGACCTTGGAGATCAACCGGAACGTGCCGCCGTAGGCGTCGTTGCCGAGCAACACACGGTCACCAGGGGAGAGCAGCCGGAGGACGTTGTCCTCGGCGGCGAGACCCGATGCGAACGCCATGCCGTGCCTCGCTCCCTCGAGCGACGCGACGCACGACTCGAGCGCGGCGCGCGTGGGGTTGCCGCTGCGCGAGTACTCGAAGCCCTTGTGGTTGCCGACGCCGTCCTGGGCGAAGGTGGTCGACAACGTGATCGGCGTGACCACCGCGCCCGAGGCGGCGTCGGGCGCCTGGCCGACGTGGACGGCGCGGGTCTCGAATCCCCACCCCTGCTGTTGCGCTTCGTCACCCATGTTCTGCTCCTGCGATCACTTCGAAGTACGAGAGGAGGTCGGTGCGCGTGAGCACGCTGAGCGGCCGACCGCCGGACAGCACCAGCAGCGCCGGCGAGCTGTCGAGCATGTCGACCGCGAGCGACATCTTCTGGCCCACGCCGATCGTCGGCAGCTTCGCGCCCATCACGTGTTCGACCGGCATGCTCATCACCGCCGGATCGCGGTAGACGGCCTCCATCAGCTCGAGCTCGTCGACCGAGCCGGCCACCTCGGCGGCGGCGAACGGCGGCGTGTTCTTGCAGACCGGCAGCTGGCTGATGCCGTTGGCCCGCATGACCTCGATCGCCTCGCGCACGGTGTGCGTCGGGTTGACGTACAGCAGCGCCGGCGTGGAGCCGCGGGCATCGAGCACTGCAGCGACGCACTCGTCGCACTCACGGACGAACCCGAAGTTCGCCATCCAGTCGTCGTTGAACACCTTCGACAGGTAGCCGCGACCCGAGTCGGGGTTGAGCACCACGATGATGTCGTCGGGACCCGCCTGCTTGGCGACGTCGATCGCCGCGGCGACGGCCATGCC
>JAPLAA010000130.1 GCA_026393475.1 Actinomycetota bacterium | reverse complement strand
ACGCCGCCGACCGACGCGCCGGGCACCGCACCGCCCTCGAGCACCTCGGCGAGCGCCGCGGCGAGGATGTCGATGCGCAGCGCCGCTCGTTCACGCGGCTCGATCGTCGCCTGGGCGAGTTCGCCGGCCGCGGCGTCGAGGGTCTGCAGGGTGCGGCGTTCGTCGGGCACTGCCGCGAGCAGCATCGCCCGCTTGCGCCGCGACTCGCCGAAGGCTCGGCTGGTGGTCGGGATCTGATCGAGCGCGGCGAGCGCATCGGTGGTGCGCTCGGCCGCCGATGCGACGCGAGCCCGGCCGAACAGCGCCGGCGCCACATAGGCGGCGTCGGTGCGGGCGCACACGCCGTACAAGCGGTCGGCCACGTCGAGGTCGCTCGACAGTTCGCACGCACGGGCGAGCGCGAGCTTGGGCGCCAGTTCGCCCGGCAGCGTGCCGTAGACGGTGTTGAACGCCCCGACCGCGTCGCCCGGGTGCCCGTTGTACAGCGCCACCAGACCCTGCATCCACACACCACGCCAGTCCCACGGATCGGCCGCGAGCACCTCGTCGGCCGCGGCCCACGCCGTGGCGGCATCGCCGAGCGCGAGCGACGCGTAGCCCCGCTCGAGCGACACCATCGGCGACGATGTCGGCGCCCCGGCGAGCAGGTCGCGACGCTGCAGCGGATCGTCGGTGGTGATCGCCTGCAGCCAGGCCGCGTTGGCGTCGTCGGGATCGGGCAGCAGCCGGGGCAGATCGTTCCAGTCGAGCCGGTCCCCCGCCACCGTCGGCGTCGCGAACACCGTCGACGGGATGCTCCGGGTGACCGCACCCGCGGTCGCCGCCGTCACCTCGCGCAGCACGCCCAACAGCTGCAGCCGCATCTCCTCGGCGCTCTGGAACCGGTCCTCCGGCCGGGGCGCGGTGGCCCGCAACAGCAACCGGTACAACGAGTCGTGCTCGGCGAACAACGGCACGTCGTCGGGCGACGGCAGCGCGTCGGCGAACTGGTTCTGGTAGCCGCGGAACTCGAACACCAGGACCGCGATGGTGCGTGCGATCGTGTAGATGTCGCTCGGGATCGACGTGCCGGCCGAGGGCACCTCGGGCGCCTGGAACCCCACGGTGCCGTAGATCGGCGTCACGTCGTCGTCGATGCGTCGCACGCCGCCGAGGTCGATCAGCTTGATGCCGTCGCCCACCTGGATCACGTTGGCGGGCTTGAAGTCGCAGTACAGCAGCCCGAGGCCGTGCAGGTACGAGAACGCCGGCAGCACCTCGATCGCGTAGGCGAGCGCCTGGTCGACCGGGATCGGCGAGAAGCGACCGCCCTGCTCCTTCATCCGGCTCTTCAACAGGTTGTTGAGCGACTGGCCGCCGACGTACTCCATGATGATGTACGAGGCGCCGTCGGGAGCGGCGACGAAGTTGTAGATCTCGACGATGATCGGGTGCTCGACCTCGGCCAGGAACTGCTTCTCCGCCACCGCGGCACGGAACGCATCCGGGTCGCCGGCGTTCAGCAGGCCCTGCACCACGACCCAACGATCGTTCACGTTGCGGTAGCGGGCGAGGTAGATCCAGCCCATCCCGCCGTGCGCGAGGCAGCCGACGATCTCGTACTGACCGCCGAGCAGGGTGCCGGGCGACAGCTTCGGGTCGAAGTCGAACGGGGTGCGGCACTTCGGGCAGAACCCCTTCGAGCGGCCGGGCGACCCGTCGCGGGCACGGCCCACCGGGGCCTGGCACACCGAACAGAACCGCTTCTCCTCGGAGACGGCCGGCGGGTCCATGAGCGCCTGACGCGGATCGAGGATCGGCACCGACGGGATCTCGATGAGGCCGGCACCGAGGCGTGACGCACCGGCTCGGGTGCCGAGACGACGCGTGGGTCGGCTGCCGCTGACACTGCGTGCCGAGCCGAGCGGCACCTGGCCGAGTCGGTTGGTGACCGTGCTGACGCGTGCCGACGCCGCGCCCGAACGCGTCGACGCCGGCGCGCCGGCAGTCGTGGACGACACCGGAGCGGCGCCGGGCGCTGGGAGCGTCGAGGGCGGGGCGGCGGGGCTCGCCGCCGCCATCCCGCACACGTCGCAGTACCCGTCGACGACGGTGCCGGTGCAACCCGGCTGGGCACAGCGCATCAGCGTCCTCCCCCTCTGCCGTCGCGACCGACGCGTGCGTCACGAGCGTCACGCGGTTCGCGTCCCTCGCGGAGTCGACCGAATCCGCTCGACGACCCCGACGCCCCGGCGGCGGGGGTGCGCGCGGCGATCGCCGCGTTCACCGCCTCGGTGTAGTCGCGCACCAACTGGGCCGCGACGTCGACGTCGCACGGTGCCGACCACAGCTGCTGCTCGGCGGCACGCAGGAGCGGTTCGAGCGATGCGTCCTCGGCGAGACCGGAGCCACCCGCCTTGTCGCGGAACGCATGCAGGAGACCGCGGAGTTCGTTGCGCCGTTCGAGGACGGCGGTGAAGCGGGCGGCGACCTCGTCGAAGGCGGCCCCGAGCCGATCGACGCGCAACAGGAACGGCTCCATCGCGACACGCGCCGCCGGCCACGGCATCGCCTCGAGTTCCTCGATCGGCCGGACCGCGCCCAGCGCGTCGACCGACGGCACCGCCAGCACCGGTACGGGTTCGACCTTGGAACGGACGCTCTCGACCGTGTCGCGCACCTCGGCCTCGCGAGCACGCAGGGAGTCGAGCGTCGACGACAGCGAGCGCCACCGCTCGAACGAGGTGCGACGCACCCCGTCGATGCGTTCGAGCTCGACGCGCAACGCAGCCGCCTCGACGGCGAGGGCACGCCACTCCACCGGCGAACGGCCGGCGGCACCGGCACGGCCTCGCGCCGCCGCGCAACGCTGGACGTAGTGCCCCAACTCGCCGGCCAGACGTTCGGCGATCGCCAGATCGGCGGTGGCCGCGGTGCGATCGATGGCGAGGGTCGCGTGTACCGACTCGGCGCCGGCGACGGCCGCCTCGACCCGATCGAGCACACCCCCGAGGAGCGCCGCCGCGGTACTCAGGTCGGCAGCGACCGGCGCCCCGTGATCGTCGGTGACCGGCCGGGCGCTCAGTGCCACCGCCTGCGCCGGATCGGCGCGGATCGCCTCGACCCGGGCGCCGATCGCCTTTCGGCACAAGAACGCGGCCGCGACGTCGAGCGCGGCCTGGGCAGGATCGGGCAGATCGTCGCCTGCGGCCGTGACGCGCTCGTCGAGGCTCATGAGCCGGTCGGTGGCCGTGGACAGCCACTCGTCCCACTGGGCCAGGACGGCGGGCAGGTCGGCGCGGGCACCGCGACGGCCGCTCACGGCAACTCCCTCGTGAAGTCGGGCTCGGGCACCGGCGGCACGTCCCCGGCATCGAGCGCTCCCGTGTCGACCAGCCACGTCTTCGCGATGTCCTCGAGCGTGCCGTCGGTGCGGGCCTGGTCGAGCACGGCGTTGACGAACTGCACGAGGTCGACGTCGTTCCGGTTCATTCCGAGGCCGTACGGCTCCTCGGTGAAGGCCTCGCCGACGAGTTCGGTGCTCGGGTCCTGCGCAGCGAAGCCGGCCAGCACCGTGTCGTCGCCGGTGGTGGCCTCTGCCTGGCCCTGCTGCATCGCGACCAGGCAGTCGCTGATGTCGGGCTTGGGCACGACGATGATGCCGGCGTACAGCGGCTTGCTGATCTCGTCGATGTTGGTGCTGCCCTCGGGCGCACACACGCGGGCGCCGGCATCGCGCAGGGCGAACACGTCGGGGAACCGCTCCTTGTCCTTCACCAGCACCTTCTGACCGGCCTGGTAGTACACCGACGAGAACGCGATGCGCAACCAACGGTTGCAGTTGATCGTCATCGTGTGCGCCACGATGTCGACGGCGCCCGCCTCGAGCGACGGGAGGCGCTGGGCGTAGGTGATCACCTTGTAGACGATGCGGTCCTCGCCGTCGGCGCCGAAGATCGCCCGGGCGATGGTCTTCAGGACGTCGATGTCGAAGCCCTCGATGTTGCCGGAGAGCGTGTTGCGCGAACCGAACAGCAACGTGTCGGCCGAGACGCCGACCACGAGCTGGCCGCGAGCCTGGATCTCGGCCATCCTGGTGCCGTCGGGCATCGCTCCCGGAGCGGGCAGCTCGGTGAGCGCCGGGTAGGTCATCGACGCATACGCCGACGGATCGGGACACGCCTTCGGTGCGGTGGTCGGCGTGGTGGTCGCCTCGGCGATCGAGCCCACGACCTCGTCGGGCAGGGTCGCGTCACCGGCGCACGCCGCGCCGACGAGCGCGCCGGCGGCGCAGCACACCGCGATCCATCGTCTGCCGACCCGAAGTCGTCGGGGATGCGTGTTCATCGGTACTCCCGCAGTCGTCGTCCGTACCCGCTGAACGCGAGACCGGCGATCACCAGGCCTGCCGCCGCGACCGACCAGCGCAACACGACCAGCGGTGCATCGGCCTCCTCGAAGCTGCGCGCTGCCGTGGTCGACTGCTCGACGAGCTCGTCGCTCGATGCGACCGCGAACGCCTCGAAGTCGGCCGGCGGGTTCGAGCCCGACGACTGCACGACGGTGTTCAGGGTGCCGGCCGTGGCGAGCTCGACGGCCTGGTCCCAGTCGCCGGCATCGTCGAGCGAACGCACCAGGGCATGGCTGTCGGCGTACGCCTCGTACGAGAGCAGCGCGCCACAGCCGACGCCGAAGGTGGTGCACGACTCGGCGAGTGCCTCGGCCACGATGCTCGACGACAGCTGCCACTCGGTCTCGTACGCCGCGCCATTGCCACGGTTGATGAGGGTGAGCGCCTCGCTCGATCGAGCGTCGAAGGCCGCAGCCCGCGCCTGCGCCACGAGGTCGGCCGCCGACAGCGGGCCGCGCACGGCATCGCCGGCCTTCGACACGGCTCGACCGTTCACGCCGAGCCCGACGGTGAGCACGAGGACGACGATCACCGCAGCGATGGCGAGCGGCACGTTGACGAGACGCCGCCACCGCACTGCCACCCACCACGAACCGACGACCAGGGCGATGAGCACGAGCAGAGCGGATGCGATCAACGACCAGCTCGACCGATGCGCCCGAGCCATGCTGTCGTCGACTCGTTGGCGGGTGCTCTGCTCGACGGTCCGCAACGAGTCGACCAGCACCGAGGCGACAGCCCGTGCCTGACGCTGGTAGGCGGCGCCCACCGGGAAACCCTGCCGGTTGTTCGCCCGAGCCTGCTCGACGAGACCGACGTAGACGGCGAGGCGCTGGTTGACCGACTCGAGTTCGGTGGCGTCGAGGCTCGACGCACCCTGGACCGCCACCAGCAGACCGGCAGCCGCAGCGGCGATGCGCGAGTCGTACTCGGCCCGCTGGTCGGGCGACTCCTGTCCACCCACGAGGTAGGCATTCGAGGCGATCGAGTCGGCCTGTACGACCTGCACCCGCACGTCCTGCACCTGGATCAGCTGCTCGGCGGCACGGGCCGCGTCGTCGATGGCCGTGTCGCGCCGATCGATCGAGTACCAGCCGGCGATCGACAGCAGCAGCGCGGCGAGCACGGTGAAGGCCATGGCCAGGCGCAGCTTGGTGGGCGAGTCGGCCGAGCGGAGTGCGACGGTCTGTCGGATCCACGTGGCCGCCGAGCCCGCGAACCTGCCCGTCGAACGCGTGAGGGTCGCCACCCGCGGAAGTGTAGGCGCCGCTTGCTACGGTCGCGGGCCGTGCCGTCAGCCTTCTTGCATCCCTTCGCCAAGCCCACCCGAGAGTCGTTCGTCCGCATCGTGCGGGGTGAGGGGGCACTCGTCTGGGACAGCGACGGCAACGAGCTCGTCGACGGCATGGCGAGCCTCTGGTACTGCGCCGTCGGCCACGGGCGCGACGAGATCGCCGACGCCATCTCGGCGCAGGCACGCGTCATCGCCGCGTACAGCTGTTTCGACCCGTTCACGAACGATCCGGCCGAACAGCTCGCGACCGAACTGCACGGCATCGCCCCGATGGACGACAGCCGCGTGTTCCTCTGCTGCTCCGGCTCCGAGGCGGTCGACACCGCGATGAAGCTGGCGCGCATCGCCCACGTGCAGGCGGGCCAGCCGCAGCGCAAGCTCATCATCTCGCGCACCCGCGGCTACCACGGCGTGAACTACGGCGGCACCAGCGCACAGGGCATCGCCCCGAACCGCGAGAACTTCGGTCCGTTCGTGGCCGACGTGGTGCAGGTGCCGGCCGACGACGTCGAGGGTCTGGCATCGCTGATGGCCCAGCACAGCGACACCATCGCCGCCGTGCTCACCGAGCCGGTGCAGGGCGCTGCGGGCATCTACCCGCCGGAGGAGGGCTACCTCCAGTCGCTGCGCAAGCTGTGCGACCAGCACGGCGCCTATCTCATCTTCGACGAGGTGATCACCGGCTACGGCCGCCTCGGCAGCTGGTTCGCCGCGCACCACTTCGGGGTCCGCCCCGACCTCGTCACGTTCGCGAAGGGCGTCACGTCCGGGTACCAGCCGCTCGGTGGCGTCTTCGTCGGCCCCGGCCCGCGTGCGGCGCTCGAACGCGACCCCGACTTCTTCCTGCGCCACGGCTTCACCTACTCCGGGCACCCGGTCGCCTGCGTCGCAGCACTCACCAACCTCGCGATCATGCGCCGCGAGGGCCTGGTCGAGCGGGCCCTGCACGTGGGCGCACAGCTCAGCGGTGGCCTCCGGTCGCTCGCGGCCGACGGCGTGATCGACCACACCCGCGGCGAGGGCGCCATGTGGGCGGCCGGCCTCCGTCCCGATCAGAACGCGATGGCGATCCGCGACGAGATGCTGCGCCGCGGGGTCATCTGCCGGGCGATCAACACCGACACGCTCACGTTCTGCCCGCCGCTGGTGATCACCGACGACCAGGTCGGCCGCATCGTCGACACCCTGGCCGCCGTCGCCGGCGCCTGAGTCGGTCCCTCCGACCCGACGGGTCGGCCGACGACCTCAGATCGGTCGGTTCCAGCCACCGGCGATCGACTCGGTCACCATCGTGCGCCGACCCGGGCGCGGCACCTCGGGGTGGCTCCTGCCCGCGCATCCGCCGGATCACCCCCATCTTGCGATCGGCCCACGCCATCTTCACGTAGGTGTACACGCCGAGCGGCACCACGACGAGGCTGATGAACAACAGGTACACCGGCATCAGCAACAGCGCCCCGTCGAAGTCGCGTCGGTTCACCCATGCCATCGTGAGCAGATACGTGGCGACCGCCGCCGCCACCGGCCACGTGGGGTTGATGAGGTAGTACCACCGCAGCGGCGTGGTGACGAGCGACAGGAACCCGTACAGGAACAACGTCGGGTGCCAACGCACGAGATAGAGGTTCACGACGAACAGCCGGGCCTCGCCACCCGACCACGCCAGCCGCTGACGGAACCACGCCCGGAACGTGCTCGGCACGATCGTCGGCACGACGAACGGCACGTGGCCCACGCGGTACTTCAGGGCGTCGCCGAGCACGCCCACCTCGACGTCGTTGCCCTGGAAGAACGTCGAGTGCGCATGCATGATCTCGCGGTGCACGCGGGTGCGCAGCACATGGCACGCGCCCGACACCAGCCACGGCATCAACACCCGGAGCCGCATCGCGGTGCGGTACTCGTGGCCCTGGAGCCGTTCGATCATGTTGTTCTGGTTCTGCGCCTGCAGCCGTACCGACGCGACGTCGAACGATCCGGCCTCCAGTCCCCCGACCAACAGCGACAGCGGCAGCTCGGTCTCGGTGTCGGCGTCGATGCACACCACGTACGGGTGCTCGACCACCGCCAGCGCGTCGCGCACGATGATCTCGCGCACCACCCCACCGGTCGACTTCTTCCCGCCCGTCCCACCGACGGAGCGCCCGGGCACGTGACCCCGGAAGAGCCGGAACCCCTCGCGGGCGCACACCTCCTCGATCGCCGCGTTGAATTCGTCGGTCTCGGCCGTGGTCGTGGTGATCAGCACCCGCTCGCCGTACTGGCGGAGATAGTCGACGTTCGTCAGGTACTTGATGTGTCCGTAGATCGGCACGATCACCGTGAAGTTCTCGACCCGACGGCTGTTGCGGTCGACCTTCAACCTGGCGTGCCGTGACGCTCGCAGGTTGGGCGACATCTCCGAGAGCGCGAGCAGCACCGCCGGGGCGAAGAGCACCAGCATCGTGAGCCACTCGAGCGCGGACATCAGGTCACCATCAGGCGGGCAACAGCACCTCGACGGGCCCGACCGACGCATCCGCCGCCGCCACCGGGGCGACCGGCGACGCCGGAGCGGCCTCGGCGACAGCGATGTCGCCGGCGACAGCGATGTCGGATGTGTCGGCGGTGTCGCCGGCAATGCGCATCGAGGCGACGCCGTCGACGAGCAGGTCGCGGACGACGTCGTCGCGGTCGTGCAGCGCGGCCCGGAACAGCGGCATGAGGAGATCGAAGAACACGTCGAGTCGTCGTCCCGACAGGTTGGGCGGGATCACGCTGATGCGCGGGTGGCCGGTGGGGAACGTCGACTCGTGCGAGCCGGCCAGCACCTCGTGCAGCTTCTCCCCGGGCCGGAGACCGCTGAAACGGTACGACGTGATCGGCCAGCCGGTGAGGTCGCTGAACCGTTCCACGATGTCGACGATGCGGATCGGTTCACCCATGTCGAGCACGTAGGTCTCGCCGCAATCGGCCAGCAGTCCCGCTTCGAGCACCAGGCCGACGGCCTCGGGGATCGACATGAAGTAGCGGGTGACCTCCGGGTGGGTGATCGTGACGGGAAGCCCGTTGGCGAGCTGCCAGCGCAGGGTGTCGAGCAACGAACCCCGGCTGCCGAGCACGTTGCCGAATCGCACCGAAGCGACGCGCATGCCGTGGTGGGCGATGCCCTGCAGCACGTACTCCGACAGCAGCTTCGACGCGCCGAGCACCGAGCTCGGTGCGGCGGCCTTGTCGGTGGAGATCAGCACGAAGCGCTCGACGCCCGCCGCGAGCGAAGCGTCGACGACGTTCTGGGTGCCGTACACGTTCGTCTTGACGGCCTCGGCCGGTGCGCGCTCGAGCAGCTGGAGGTGCTTGTGCGCCGCGGCATGGAAGACCACATCGGGTGACAGGTCGGCGAACACACGGTGGAGCCGACGTCGGTCACGGATGTCGGCGAGCACGACCGTGTCGCAGTCGAGCAGCCCGCTCCCGGTGAGCTCGAGATGCAGCGCGTGCAACCTCGACTCATCATGGTCGAGCAGGGTGACGTGCCCGCCGAGTGGTGTGAGCTGCCGCACGATCTCGCTGCCGATCGAGCCTGCCGCTCCCGTGACCAACACGTTGCGGCCCTCGACCAGCGAACGCGCCGCGTCGCTCAGCTCCGAGTGCTCCTCCCGACCGTCGTCGGCTGACGTCGGCCATGTCCATCCGCCGCCGGTTGTGTGGGTTGTCCGCCTGCATATCGCAAGGGTGTTCGGCCGAACCGGACGAACACTTGACGTGGCACGAGCCGTTTGCTGACGAACCCCCCAGATGCGGGAGGGGCTCCAGTGCAGACCAGCGACGGTCAGCGACGCTTGGGCGTCGTCGACACGCTGGGGCGGGACAACAGCAACGCCGCCCGTCCGAAGAGCAGGACGAGCAACGCCCAGAACACGGTCCCGGCGATGCCGTCCGATCCCGTCCGCGGCAGCGTCGTCGCACCGCTGTTGAACGGCAGCGTGGCCGCCGGCTGAGGAGCCGCGGTCGTGGTGACACCGGCGGACGCGACGATCGTCGTCGACGTGGTCGTGGTGGCGGCCGCCGTCGTCGTGGTGGCCGCCGGCCGCACCGTCGTCGTCGTGACCGCCGGCCGGACCGTCGTCGTCGTGGCGGCAACGGTCGTGGTCGTCGCAGCGGTCGTGGTCGTGGTGGCGGCCACGGTGGTCGTGGGCGCCGTCGTGGTGCTCGTGGTGCCGTCGACGAGCGTCGTCGTCGTGGTGCCGTCGACCGGCGTGGTCGTCGTGGTCGTGGAGCCGCCGACCGGCGTGGTCGTCGTCGTGGAGCCGCCGACCGGCGTGGTCGTCGTCGTCGTGGAGCCGCCGACCGGCGTGGTCGTCGTCGTCGTGGTGCCGCCGACCGGCGTGGTCGTGGTGGTCGTGGTGGTGGTCGTCGGCGCAGTGCCGCTGGTCCACGCGATCTGGGCGGGGCCGCCCGTCGCGCTCTGCGTCACGGCGATCTCGACCTGCCAGAACCGCTCGGTCTGGGCCGGCTGACCCAACGCCGGCGCCTTCGTGCACGAATAGCCGATCTTGTACGAACCCGGTGCGATGTCACCCGGGCCGAACACCGCGAAG
>JAPLAA010000083.1 GCA_026393475.1 Actinomycetota bacterium | reverse complement strand
CGCGGCGTGGGCCGTCGTGTCGGGGCTGCCGCGTCGCGCCTGACGCGTCGGGCCGAGCGCCGGCGTCAGACGTCAGACGTCGGATCGGAACGCGACGGGAGCAGGTCGTTCAGCGCCATCATCGTCTCGAGCGCGGCCTGATCGCGGTGCTCCTCGAACTCGCGCTGCACCTTGGCGAGCGACAGTGCGTCGACGTCGAGGGCGTCCAGCTCCTGCATCGACAGCTCTCCGACGTGTCGGTACCCGCCGTGGTCGTACTCGTGCCGGATCGCGGCCAGGTGTCCGTTGGTGTCGCCGGCGCGTCCCGTGCCCCGGTAGCCGAAGCCCTCGACGAGGCTCGACGCGATGCTCGCCTGCAGGCCCAGCCGCGACAGCAGCTTGGGGCTCGCCGCTTCGAGCACCTCGGGCCTGGTCCCGAGCAGGAAGTTCTCCTGCTGCCGTGCCCACGGCTTCACGCACGAGTTGGTGAGCACGTACCGGAACCGGTCGGTGTGGTTGACGGCCCCTCCGTGCAGCATCCGGCCGTCGAACATCAGCACCGTGCCTGCCCGGGCCTCGAGGTTGATGGGCCGGGGGAGCGGTCCGTAGAGACCGGTCTCCGCGGTGCCGTTCGCCCGGTGCGAGCCGGGCACCAACAGGGTGCCGCCGTTGTGCTCGTCGACGTCCTGCAGCACGTACATGCTGTTCACCAGCACGGGCGCCTCGTGCGTGTGGATCGGGGCGATCCACGTCTGGTCCTGGTGCATGGGCTGCGGGTGGCAGCCGGGGTACGAGATGTTGGCCAGCAGGCTGAAGTGGTTCCAGCCCTTGCCCAACGTCTCGTCCAGCAGGCGCTCGATCATCGGCCCGGCCTGCACGGCCGCAGGATCGTGCTCGAGCAGACCGACGAAGTCGGACCCCTTGTTGATCAGCGACCACACGTGCTGCTGCGACTCGACCATGTATGCGATGCCCAGCGCGCGCTCGGCCGCTGCCTGGTCCTCGACACGGTCACGGATGCGTGCGCACTGCTCGGCCGACAGGCCGTCCTCGATGAGGCAGAAGCCCCACTCGTGCAGGTCGCGACGCAACTGTCGGAGGTCCTTGGTGGCCGTCGGCAGGTCGATGTCGCGCCAGTACTCGTGTTTCCGAGCGACCGTCGTGTCGTAGTACCAGCCGGCGCCCCACTCGAGTTCGGCGCCCGCCTTCGGCGGCAACAGCCACATGTTGTTGACGAAGATCGACGCGTACGGCTCGCCGCTGCCGAGGAACGCGGCGTACGGGATGGTCTCGTCGTCCGACGCGTCGGCGATCGACGACGGGGTGAACTCGTGTGGGACCGTCACGCTTCCTCCAGTGGTGTGGGCAACGAGGTCGGGGCGATGTCGTCGAGCGACCAGCCCGCCTCGACGATGGTGAGCTCGTCGCCGGCCGCCATCTCACGGTGCACGTCGACCGTGCCGTCGCCCCCCGGATATCGAAGGTGGAGCACGCCGTCGCGATGTGCGAGCACCCGCAGCGCGACGACCCGTCCGCCGTCGGCACGAGCGGCCAGTTCCCAGCCGCCGGCTGCACGCAGACCGGCGAACGATGCCATCGGCCACGAACTGGGCAGCGCAGGGAACACCCGGACGATGTCGCCGTGGTCCTGCATGAACAGCTCGGCCACCGCCGCGGCGAAGGCGAAGCCGGCCTCGAGGCTCAAGGCGTCGTCGCCGACGAAGCCGCCGAGCTCGTTCCAGATCGTGGCCGCCTCGCCGCGACGGCTCGTCTGCAGGTGGAACGTCGACGGGCCGACCCAACGTTCTGCGTAGTCGCGCAGGTACCCGAGCGCCAGATCCGGTGCACCGCAGTGGGCGGCGATCGACGCGGCCCACGCCACCGAGAAGCCCACCCACTCGCCCGGGCCGGCGAGCACCAGGTTGCGCATCGATGCCTGCACCGCGCTGCGCACCGCCGGCTCGACGTGGTCGTGCGTCATCGTGCGCAGCGGATGGATCGCCAGCAGGTGCGAATGATGCCGGTGACTGCGCTCGAGCGCGAGGTCGGCGCGCACGCGCAGGCCACCGGAGCGGCCCGACAGCACACCGCCGATCACCCCCATGTCCGCATCGGTCGGCAGTGGCGCGAGTCGCGCTGCCAGATCGCGCCAGCGTGACGTGTCGGCACCGGCGAGCTCGTCGACCTCGATCAGCGCGTCGAGCAACCAGGCGAACAGCGCAAGATCGCACGAGGCATCGGCGCCCCAGGCGCCGCTCGGGCCGATCAGCTCGGGCGAGTAGCCGTACGGCAGGTGGAGACGGCCGTCGTCGTGTTCGCGCAGCTGGGCGAGCAGCGGTTCGGCCAGATCGTGCAGGAACGGTCGGAGCACCTCGTCGAGCAGCGCCTCGTCACCCGTGTGTCGCCACTGCGTGTGCAGCACCTGGGCCAACCAGGGTCCGGACGAGAACGCGAGATTCACGGTCGCCCACTCGTGGCGGCACCGACCCTCGTCGTCGGTGGCCGATGGCACGAACACGCCGTCGGTGCCGAACACGGACGTCGCGAGTTCGTGCCAGTGCGGACGGGCCGTCGTGACGTAGCGCGCCAACGAGTCGATGAGCTCGGCATGGTTGGTGATCGCCATCGGTGCGTACGACAACTGCACGTTCACGTTGTGGTGCAGGTCGCCACCCCACGGGGGCAACCGACCGTCGGGCGACCACGGGCCCTGCAGCCCGAGCGGCGGTCCGTCGGCGCGCACGGCGCTGCCGAGCTTGGCCATCTCGGCGTACCAGAGTGACTCGATCGCCCGGTCGGGCACCGAGATCCACGAGCGCGAGTGGAAGTCGAGCCAGTGCTCGTCGTGCGCTGCCACCAGTGTTTCCAGTGCTTCCGGTGTTTCCAGGTCGTCGCCCACGGCGGCGACGATCGCCTCGGCGACGGTGGCCACCTGGTCGGCACTCCCGTGGCGCAGATGAGCGAGCCCGATGACCACCGACCAGATGTCGAACGGGCTGTCCGGGCTCGTCCATCGCGTCGATTGCCACGCCACACCGCATGCGCTCCCGTCGGGCACCGCATGGCCGAGTCGCTCACCGTCGACGATCGGTGTGCGTACGGGGGCGGAGTGCCGGTCGAACAACGCTGCCGGGTGCGGGGTCATCGGCGGTTGTCCGCCGGGGCGGCCGTCCCAGGCGGCAGCATCGCCCGCCCAGTGGAAGGTGATGGCGGGTGGCCGACCCGCCCCGCGCACGAGGATCGCGTCGTGCCCGGCGAGGGCACGGATCGAGAACTCCGTGTCGTCGGTGATGACGTGGAGGTACCCCATCGCGAGGTCGTGGTGGCTGTGAACGACCCGACCGAGGCCGCGCAGCTCGAACCGGCTCGGCGGCAGGCGTGTCGGCGTCACCACGCCGAACGCCGGGGTGTGCACCGGCCACGCTGCAGGCCACGACGAGTCGCGGTGTTCGAGTGCAGCGATGAACTCGGTGAACGGCCGATGCTCCTCGATGGGGAACTCCGCCGTGCGATCCCAGAACTCGGCGTGATCGACGGTGAGCATCACCGCCGGCTCGCCGCCCCAGACCACCGCGCCCACGCGGCCGTTGCCGAGCGGTGTGCCGTCGCGCCACTCGGCACCGAGCGAGGGCCGTCTGCGTGCATGGCGATCGACGAGCGCGCGGCTGTGTGCGGGATCGACCGTGGTGGCGCCGCCCCCGTGGGTCACGACGCCGGCCACAGCAGCGGGTTGCCGGGGCCGTCGACGAGCGACCCGGGCGCGGCCCCGCCGAGCCAGAACATCTGATCGAGCTGTCGTGCCGGTGAATCGACCGGACCCACCCGGATGCCGTCGGCGACGTAGATGACGGTCATCACCGACCGGAGCAGGTCGGTCTCGTTGGCGCCTGCCCGGTGCAGCGTCCAACCGGTGTGGAACGTGGCGTCGCCCGCACGCATGGCACCGTGGGTGCTGGTGACGAACCCGCGGTCGCGGATCAGTTCGTCGAACCCCGCCTCCGACTCGTCGCCGATCACCCAGCTGCCGAGGTCGCCGTGACGGTGGCTGCCGTCGACGAACGTCATGCTGCCCACGTCGGCCGGCACGTCGACGAGCGGCATCCACATCGTGATGCTGCGGTCGCTGTCGAGCGGCCAGTACACCTGGTCCTGGTGCCACGGTGTGTGCCCGCCACCGGGCTCCTTGAACAGTGCCTGGTCGTGATAGAGCCGCACGCCGTCCACACGGAGCAGCTCGGCGGCCACACGTGCGAAGCGGGCCGCGAAGGTGAACGCACGCACCACGGGGTCGCTCGCACACAGGTTCGGCACCTGCAGGAACGCCTTGCCGTAGGTGTCGCGCTCGTCGAGCGGACGTGCGCGCGTGGTGGCCCGGCGTACCGCGTCCTCGATCGCAGGACGGAACGCCGCGATCTCGTCGGGCGATGCGAGCCCGCGCACCACCGTGTGCCCGAGGGCGTCGAACTCGTCGACCTGCTCGGGCGGCACCGTGACGGTGCCGAGCATCTCGGGGATCGCCTCCGCCGCCATGGGGCATGAGCCTAGGAACGGTTCGCCGCGGTGGACGAGCGGGACCGACCGGCACGCGCCACGCCGGGTCAGATCGTCTCGAAGCCGGTGATGACGCCGTCGAAGCCGCGGACCTTGCCACCCGACGCATCGCGCGCTGCAGCGGTGAACGCACCGACGCTCACCTCTGCGATCGCGCCCTCGGCATCGCGAACGAGGACCGTGCTCGCGTCGGTGGTGCCGCACACGGCGCTCACCTGACCCGACCGCGGTGTGACCACGGCGCACTTCACGCCCTTCGTGCCGCGACCCTGTACCGGGATCTCGGACATCATCACCCGCTTGGCCGCACCCTTGGCCTGCACGACGAGCAATCGATCGTCGTCGGCCGCGGGATGGGCAGCGCCCACCACGGCGTCGCCCGGCACGAGCTTGACGCCGCGCACGCCCGAGGCCGAGCGGCCCATCGGCCGCACGTCGTCGGGCAGGAACCGCACCGCCTGGCCGCCCTGGGTGACCAGCAGCACCGGCTGGGCACCGTCGAACACGAGCACCTGCACCACCCGGGCGCCGGTCGCGACCTTCACCAGCGAGATGCCGCCCTTGCGGTCGCCGCCGGCGAGGTCGTCGCCCTCGATGCGCTTCACCTGGCCGTCGGAGGTGACGAGCAGCAGATCGGTGGGGAACGTCTGGTCGGCCCACCAGCCGAGGATCCGATCGGTGGGATCGAGTCCGGCGAACACGTTCACCGCCGCCGTCGGCTTGTCGGCGGGGATGGTGGCCGCCAGCGCCCGGTGCAGCTGACCCGACGCGGTGATCACGACCAGGTTCTGCGCGGTGGAGGTGTCGAACGAGCGCAGCGGCTCGAGCTTCGGCTTGGCCTTCGACCCCGATCGCTGCGCCTGCACGTAACCGTTCGCGTCGACCAACACGGTGACGGGCTCGTCGAGCACCATCGCCGCCTTCGACACGCGCTGGACCACCTCGGTGGTGATGGTGGTGACGCGAGGGGCGACACCGTCGAACTGGGGGATGACCGCTTCGAGCTCGGTGCCGACCTGGCGCCGCAGCGCCGTGGGCGAACCGAGGAGCCGGCGCAGCTTGGCCGCCTCCTTCTCGAGCTCGATGGCCTCCTTCTTGAACTCGATGACCGCGTCCTCGGTGAGCTGACCGAGGTTGAGGTCGAGCACCGCGTTGGCCTGGCCCTCGTCGATGTCGAACTCGGCCATGAGGGACGCGCGGGCGATCGCCCGGGTCTTCGAGCTGCGCACGATCGCGATGGTGCGATCGATGTCGAGCAGCACGGCGAGGAAGCCGCGCAGTCGGTGCAGGCGATCCTCGATCTTCTCGAGCCGGTGCTCGGACCGGCGGATGATCACTCGCACGCGGTGGTCGATCCAGGCCTGGATGCACGAGCGCAGGTTGTAGAGGCGCACCGAGCTGTGCTCGTCGAGGAAGTGCATCTGCACCTTGTTGGTGACCTGCAGGTTGGTCCAGCGCAGCAGCGCCGGGATGACCTGCTCGGCGGTGATGCCGTTGGCCAGCCCGAGGGTGAGCCTCGTGGCGCCGTCGGAGGACTCGTCGTTGTAGTCGACGATGCCGGCGAGGTTGCCCTCGTCGATCGCGTCGCCGACCGCGGCGATGAACTTCTCGGTCGAGCCCGTGGTGGTGTCGGCGTAGGGCAGCGAGGTGACGACGAGCTGCTGACGGCCGCGGCCCAACTCCTCGACGTTCCACGCACCGCGCACCACCACCCGGCCGACGCCGGCGCGGTAGATGTCGGTCATCTCGTCGCCGTTGGTGATCGTGCACTCCTGCGGGAACGACGGCCCCGGCAGGAACTCCATCAGCTCGTCGACCGTGGCCTTCGGGTTGGCGATGAGGTGCAGGGTGGCGGCACACACCTCGCGCGGGTCGTGGGGCGGTAGGTACGACGACAGACCGACGGCGATGCCGTTCGCCCCGTTCACCAACAGGTGCGGGAACGCCGCGGGCAGCACGACGGGCTCCTCGGTGGAGCCCTCGTAGTTCTCGACCATCGGCACCGTGCGCTGGTCGATGTCGTCGAGCAGCAGCATGCCGGCGAAGCCGAGGCGGGTCTCGGTGTAGCGGGCCGCCGCTGGCGAGAAGTCGGGGCTGCCGTAGTTGCCGTGGAAGTCGAGCAGCGGCACCAGGTTGGCGAACGGCTGGGCCAGGCGGGTGAGGGCATCGGCGATCGACTGGTCGCCGTGGGGGTGGAACAGCGCCATCGTGTCGCCGACCACGCGGGCGGTCTTCACGAACGGCCGGTCGGGGAACAGGCGCTGGATGTGCATGTCCCACAGGATCCGGCGGTGCACCGGCTTGAGCCCGTCGGCCGCCGACGGGACGGCGCGGTCCTCGATGACCTGCTGGCCGTACGCGAAGTAGTCCTTGTCGAGCTGCTCGACGGCGGGCAGGTCGACGATGATCTCCTCGAAGTCGGCCTCGGCGACCACCCGGCTCTTGCCCTTGGCGCCGCCTGCCTTGCTCTTGCTCGCGGCCATCAGTTGCCCTCCTCGAACGTGAGTTGTGTGGCGACGGCCGGCGGTGCGGGCTCGACCGGCGACTCGATCTCGGATGCTGGTGTGGGTGCTGGTGTGGGAGCGGCATCCGCCGGTGGCTCGGGCACCTCGTCGACCGGGGCCGGTGGACGAGCGCTGGGACGCGTCGGTGCCGACGGTGCGATGTTCAAGGTCTCGCCCGTGCGCTCGAGGAACCAGGCCTTGCGGCCCTCGCTCCTCGGGCCGAACAGGCGCTCGGTGAGCTTGGCCAACCCGGCCGGGTCGTCGACCACGACGCGCCCGATCGTGCGGCCGGAGCCGATCACGAGCCGGAGCTCCTGGTGGTCCATCTCACCGAGACCCTTCATGCGGCTGACGTGGGCACGGTGGTCGGGGTGCTCGGCCCGGAACGCCGCCAGCGCTGCGTCGTCGGCGAGATAGATGCGCTCGCCGCGGAGCATGGTGGACCACAGCGGCGGCAGTGCGTAGAAGAGCCGACCGGACTCGATGAAGCCCGGGCACCACGTGTACAGGAACGCCTCGATGAGCGACCGGATGTGGAGCCCGTCGTTGTCGGCGTCGGCCACGCAGACGATGCGGTCGTAGCGGAACTTGTCGAGGTCGAAGTCGTCGCCGATGCCGCAACCCATGGACAGGATGAGGTCGGCCAGCGACTTGACCACCCGGTCGACGGTCTCCTTGTAGGTGTTGAGCGGCTTGCCGCGCAGCGGCAGGATGGCCTGGAACGAGGGGTCGCGCGCATCGAGTGCGGTGCCGCCGGCCGAGTCGCCCTCGACCAGGAGCAGTTCCTTCGGTCGGCTGCTCTTGCCGGTGCAGTCGCGCAGCTTCGGCGGGAGGCCGTTGCGGCTCTTCGAGCCCTTCGACAGCAGCGCCCGCGCGGCCTGCTGCTCGGCGTTGGACTTGGTGCGCGATCGCATCGCCGAGGTGGCGAGATCGGCCACGCGCTTGGCGTCGGCCGGGTTCTCCTCGAGCCAGCGGCTCATGATCGGCAGCACGATCGCCCGCGTGCGGGCGCTCGCCTCGGTGTTCATCAGCTTCGACTTGGAGTTGCCGGCGAACTGCGGGCCCGGGATCATGATCGACACCACGGTCATCGCGGCACCGAAGATGTCGCGCGTGGTGGGCACCTGCTCCTTGTCCTTCAGCAGGCCGCGGTCGGTGATGAAGCGCTGCACGGCCTCGGTGATCGCCGTGCGGTAGCCGGCGATGTGCATGCCGCCCTCGGGGGTGGACACGCCGTTCGCGTAGCCGATGGAGGTGTCGCGTCCGTCGACGGTCCAGGCCATTGCGGCGTGGATCGTGGTGTCGTCGACCTCGCCCACGAAGCTGAGCACCGGCGAGACGGCGTCGGACTCGGAGGTGAGCTCGGCGACCAGGTCGGCCACACCGCCCTGCGAGCACCACTCGGTGACCTGCGGGTTGGCCCGGTCGCGTTCGTCGCGCAGCTCGAAGGCCAGGCCGGGGTGCACGAAGCTCTTGTGCCGGAACCGTTCGCCGATGAGACGGGTGGACCACTGCGGCTTGGCGAACGGCACCCCGTGCTCGTCGCTGAACAACGACAGGTCGGGCCAGAAGCGGATGATGGTGCCGGTGGTGGCCTTGGACTTGGCAGGGCCCACGTCGCGCAGCGGCTCGACCGGGACGCCGGGGGTGTGTGCCCCATTTCGCCCCTTCACCAGCCGCAGCGACAGGGCGTGGCGGCGACCGCCGCGCCACACCTCGGCGTCGAGCCGGGTGGAGAGGCCGGTGACCACCGACGCGCCCACGCCGTGCAGCCCGCCGGACACCTTGTACGACCCACCGTCGAACTTGCCGCCGGCGTTGGTCTCGGTGAGCACCACCTCGAGCGCCGACCGGCCCGCGTGCGGGCCCTCCTTGAACGGGTCGACCGGGATACCGCGGCCCGAGTCGCGCACTTCGACGGAGCCGTCGGGGTGGAGCACCACCACGATCCGGTCGCCGTGGCCGCCCATCGCCTCGTCGACGGAGTTGTCGACGATCTCCCAGATGAGGTGGTGCAGCCCGGCGACGCCCATGCCGGCGGAGCCGAGGTACATGAGCGGGCGGTGGCGCACGTGGGCGAGACCGCTGAGGGCCTGGATGGACGACGCGTCGTACGCGGTGGTCGCAGTGACGGTGGACATGCACTTCCTCGAAGGGACGATGTGACGGTGAGTGGGACGGGGCGAGCTGGTGGCCAGGTTGTCAGGGGTGATCGCCCGCGATGCTGCATCACCGGTGTGACATCGAGCCCGCGCCACCGGAACCAGGCCAAGAGTTGAGCACAGCCGGCGTCGGCAGGGGTGGAACGCCCACGGTGACGCCCCCGGCGACGGGCGGCGGTGACGGGTAGCCTCGGGCGCTCGGACCCCCGACACGGGCGACCCACACGACCCACACGACAATTGAGGAGATCGGAATGGCTGGTGGCCTCGTTGGCCTGTTGGACGACGTCGCCGCACTCGCCAAGCTGGCCGCGGCATCGATCGACGACGTGGGGGCGGCCGCCGGTCGCGCCAGCGTGAAGGCCGCGGGCGTGGTCGTCGACGACACGGCCGTCACCCCTGCCTACGTGCACGGGCTCGCCGCCGATCGGGAGCTGCCGATCATCAAGCGCATCGCGATCGGGTCGCTGAAGAACAAGGTGCTCTTCATCCTGCCCGCGGCCCTGGTGCTCAGCGAGTTCGTGCCGGTGTTGGTCGAGATCATCCTCATGTGCGGCGGCACGTTCCTCGCCTACGAGGGCGCCCACAAGATCCACCACCGGTTGGCCCATCGGGGCAGCCACGCGGGAACCGACGCAGACGGCGCGACCGGCGGCCAGGGCGGCCAGGGCGGCCACGGCGAACACGGCGGCCACGGTGACGAGGAGCTGCCGGCCGTCGCGGTCGATGCCGACCACGAGGAACGGACGATCAAGAGTGCGATCCGCACCGACTTCATCCTCTCGGCCGAGATCATGGTCATCGCCCTGAAGGACGTGCTCGACGAGGGGTTCGTGTCCCGTGCCGTCATCCTCGTGGTGGTCGCGGTGCTCATCACCGTCGCCGTCTACGGCGTGGTCGCACTCATCGTGAAGATGGACGACGTCGGCCTGCGGATGGCGCAGTCCGGCAGGCCGTCGGCGGTGAAGGTCGGGCGCGGGTTGGTGAACGGCATGCCGAAGCTGCTCTCCCTGCTGTCGGTCGTCGGCACCGCAGCCATGGTCTGGGTCGGCGGCCACATCCTGATCGTCGGCGCCGACGAGCTCGGATGGAGCGGACCGTACGACCTGGTGCACTCGTTGGAAGGCCAGGTGAGCGACATCGCCGGCATCGGCGGGGTGCTCGGCTGGCTGGTGAACACCGCTGCCTCCGCCGTGGTGGGCCTCGCGGTCGGGTTCGTGGTCGTGTCCATCGTGGCCCGTGTGCAGGCCGCCCGCGGCGGATCGGCCACCGCCGGCCACGCCGGCCGCGCCGGCCACGCCGGCCGCGCCGGCCACGCCTGATCCGCAGCGGCCACGCCCGGCCCGCAGCGATCCGCATCGTCGACGCCGGAGGGGCCGTGGGACACTCCGGGCATGGATGTGCTGGAACTGTTCCGGTTGGACGGCCGGGTCGCCGTGGTCACGGGCGGAGGCACCGGCATCGGCCGTGGTATCGCCCTCGGTCTCGCCGGAGCGGGCGCCGACGTGGCGCTCGCCGGACGACGACTCGAACCGTTGGAGGCCGTCCGTGACGAGATCGTCGCGCTCGGCCGTCGCGCCGTCGCCGTCCCGACCGACGTCACCAGCGCCGAGGACCTCGAGCGCCTGGGTCGGCGGACGACCGAGGAGTTGGGTCCGATCTCGATCTGGGTGAACAACGCCGGCGGTCTGCAAGGTGAACCGATGGGCAACCTCACCACCGTCACCGAGGCGTCGTGGCACACGATCATGGATCGGAACCTCACGTCCGTCTGGCTGGCGAGCGTCGCGGCTCAGCGGGTCCTCATCGACGGTGGTTCGATCATCAACGTGTCGTCCACCGGCGGCCTGACCAAGGGCGCTCCCGGGCACGGCGTCTACTCGGCAGCGAAGACGGCGGTCAACCATCTCACCCAGACCCTGGCGCTCGAATGCGCGCCGAGACGCATCCGTGTCAATGCGATCGCGCCGGGCCACACGCCCACGGCGGACTACTACCGGGCCTCCGGATTCGACGACGCCAAGTTCGAGAAGCTCGCGTCGAAGCAGCCGCTCGGTCGGCTGGGGCGTGACGAGGACTTCGCCGGTGCCGCGGTGTACCTGGTGTCGGAGGCCGCGTCGTGGGTCACCGGCCAGGTGTTGGTGGTGAGCGGCACGCCCTGAACGCACCCGTGGGTGCCCGGGATCGTCGCTCGGCCCGGCACCGGCGGTCGATGCGACCCGTCAGGTGTGACGCCGGGCAATCGACCCGATCAGCGGGGGGTGGCGTCGGTATCGTCGGTCCGTCGTGAGCAACCATCCGTTCGTCCCCCTGCGCCACCGTGCGGTGCGCCTGCTGTGGGGTGCGGCGGTCATCAGCGACATCGGCACCTGGGTGCAGCTCATCGTCGTGGGCAGCCTGGTCGCCTCGGGCACCGGCAGTGCGATCCAGACGGGTCTGGTGGCGTTGGCCACCTTCATGCCCCAGGGCATCGCCTCGCCGATCGGCGGCCTGCTGGCCGACCGGTTCGATCGACGCCGGGTGTTCGCGACCGCACTGATCGCGCAGGCGACGGTCACCTCCGTGTTGGCGGTGGTCCTGGGTGCCGGGGTGCGCACGCCGTGGGTGCTGACCGTGCTGATCCTGGTGGGCAGCGCCGCCGGCGCGACCGGTGCGCCGTCGTATGCCGCGATGCAGCCCGACCTGGTGCCGCCGAACGAACTGATGCAGATGGTGTCGCTCGGCGTGTACTCGTGGAACAGCGGTCGAGTGCTCGGCCCCATCCTCGGGTCGCTGTTGATGCTCGCCGTCGGTCCGGCCTGGACGATCGCGTTCAACGCGGCCCCATCCTCGGGTCGCTGTTGATGCTCGCCGTCGGTCCGGCCTGGACGATCGCGTTCAACGCGTTCTCGTTCGTCGTGATGGCGGGCGCCGTGGTCGCGGTCCGACGATCGTTCCGGCCGCACGGCGACGCAGGATCGGTGCGCGAACGCCTCACCGCCGGCGCACGGGCGATGCGCACCACGCCCGGCTGCTGGCACGCCCTGGTGATGCTGGCGCTGCTCAACTGCATGATGGTGCCGTTCATGGGCCTCGTGCCGATCTACGTGCAGGGCAGCTACGACGGCGGCACCGGCATGGTGGGTCTCGTCGCGTCGGCCCAGGGGGTCGGCGCGATCATCGGTGGCATCGCCATCTCGTTCCTCGCCCAGCGCTACGACCGGTCCACCCTCGTGGTCGGCACCGTCGCGACCGCGAGCACCCTGCTCATCGCCTACGCGGCCGCACCTTCGCTGCCGGTCCTCGTGGCCGTCATCTTCGTCCTCGGCGGTGCCTGGTCGAGCCTGTTCATCACGCTGTCGGCCGTCGTCCAGCGCGATGCGCCGCCCGCCAGCCGCGGCCGGGTCATGTCGCTCATGCAAGCGACCTTCGGCATCACCTACGGCGTGGGGCTGCTGTTCATCGGTGCGATCGGCGACCTGATCAACCTCCACGTCGCGTTCGCGACGGGCGCGGTGATCGGCGTGTCCGGCTTCTGGTTGCTCACCCTCAGGGCGCGCAACTGGCGCGCCGCGATCGACGGCGTGGCAGCCCCGGCCGAACTCCAACTCGCCACGTCCTGACCTGTCGGCGTCGCGGTGGGTCGGCGTCAATGTGCTGCGACACCCGTGCGCCGATGATCGCCCGCGAGCGATGGTCGTTCCGATCATCCTGCGCGTCTAGTGTGTCGGCTCAGTTGGCCAGTTTGGCTACACCCACACCCAGGTGTGGTGGCGTCCGCCCGCCGAGCACACAGGAGATCCGCATGTCCGACCAGTCCCAGCGCCCGTTCCAGATCAGTCGCCGGCTCGTGCTGCAGGGGATGGGCGCCAGTGCGCTCCTCGCCCTGCTCGCCGCCTGCGGCGGCGACGACACCGACGCGGGAGATGCCACCGGCGACTCGTCCGCCGGTGGAGGCTCCGGCACGGCGAAGGAGATCGACCTCCTGACGATCGGGTTCCCGGCGTCGCTGTCGAACCTGTACCCCGGCAAGGAAGCCGGCATCTTGAACTACTACGTGGCGGCGCTCGTCGCCGAGGGCCTCGTGGCCCCCGACGGCACGGGCAAGCTGCAGCCCGCGCTCGCCGAGTCGTGGGAGCAGACGTCGCCGACCACCTACGTGTACACCTTGCGCTCCGGTGCGACGTTCCACGATGGCACGCCGGTCACGGCCGACGACGTCGTGTACTCGATCGGCATCGCGAAGGACGAGACCATCTCCCCGAACGTCGCCTACTACTGGGCCAACACCACCTCGGTCGAAAAGACTGCCGACAACCAGGTGACGATCACACTCGGCTCGCCCGACGTCGCGTTCGAATGGGGTCCATGCGCGGCGAACGCGCTGTGGATCGTGTCGCAGAAGTACGTGGAGGACAACGGTGGCGACATCGGGACGCCGACCTCGCTGTTGTACGGCACCGGCCCCTACAAGGTCACCAAGTTCGTGCCGGACTCGATGGTCGAGCTCGAGCGCGTCGACACCTGGTGGGGTGGCACCCCGCCGGTGAAGACAGTCCGGTTCGACTTCATCCCGGAGGAGACCACCCGCCTGTTGGCCCGCCAGTCCGGCGACATCGACATCGCGATCAACATCTCCCTCGACCAGGCCCAGCAGTGGGAGGACACCGAGAACACCTCGGTGCTGTACGCCGCCGACCGCAGCTACGTGGGCATCGACTTCAACACCGCCGTCGAGCCGTTCGACGACGTGCACGTCCGCACGGCCATCGCCCACGCGGCCGACCGCGCCTCCTACGTGAGCCAGCTGCTCGGCGGTCGGGGCGAGGCAGCGACCGCCCTCACCACGCCCGAGCAGATCGAAGGCGTCCTCGGCGCCGACGGCGCTCGCGAGGCGCTGAAGGTCGTGCTCGATCTGCCGTACGACCTCGAGGCCGCGAAGGCGGAACTGGCCAAGTCGAAGGTGCCCGACGGCTTCACCACGAAGGTCGGCATCTCGTCGAGCGCCCCGCAGGTGAGCGCCGCGTTCCAGGTGCTCAAGGCAGCGGTGGAACCGCTCGGCATCGTCATCGAGATCGAGGAGATGCCGGTGGAGCAGTGGTTCGACACCATCGGCTCGCCCGACTGGGGCCTCGCCTACATGAGCTACACGAGCACCACCGGCGACCCCGCCGAGATGTCGTCGTGGTTCCTCGGTGAGGGCAACCCCGCCTCGTACGCGAACGACGAGGTCACCACGCTCATGGGGCAGGTGCGAGAGGAGACCGATCCGGCCAAGCGCGTCGAGTTGCTGATCGAGGCGCAGCGGGTCGCGATGCTCGACGTGCCGTACGTCCCGCTGTGGTGGGGCGTGGCTGCCACCGCGGTGTCCGACGACTACACCATCGAGGACTTCGGCTCGTACACGCTCGTGTCGCCCTGGACGTCTCGCATCCTCACCAAGGGCTGACCCGGTGCTCGCGCGCGGATCGATGCTCCGATTCGCCCTCGGCCGGCTGGCAGCGACCGTGGTGTTGCTGCTGGCCGTGTCGTTCGTCGTGTTCGCGCTGCTGCATCTCGCACCGGGCGATCCCGCGCGCAACCTCTTGGGGCCGAGGCCGTCGAGCCCCGAGGCGCTGGCCGCGATCCGCGCGCAGTACCACCTCGACGATCCCTTCATCAGCCAGTACCTGCGATGGCTGGGTGGGGTCGTCCGCGGCGACCTGGGTCAGTCGATCCGCAGCGACGAGCCCGTGACCACGCTGCTCGCCGATCGGGTGACGCTCACCCTCCAACTGGCGTCGTTCGCCTTCGCGATCACCGTCCTCGCGGCGGTGCCGCTCGGCATCGCGGCGGCGTCGCGTGCCGGGTCGGTGATCGATCGCGGCGTCAGCGTCGCGGCGATCGTCGGCGTCGGTGCCCCCACCTACGCCGTCGGGCTCCTGCTGCTCTACGTCTTCGGTGTGAACCTCGACGTCTTCCCGGTGTACGGGGCGGGCGAGGGTGGACTCGACCGATGGTGGCATCTGGTGCTCCCGGCCGTCACGCTCGCCAGCGGTCTCGGTGCACTGGTGTTCAAGCTCACCCGAACCGCCGTCCTGGGTGAGCTCGACCAGGACTACGTGGCGTTCGCGCGCAGTCGAGGTCTGTCGACGCGGCAGGTGCGGGCGCTGGTGTTGCGCAACGCGATGGTGCCGGTGGTGACGAGCCTCGGGTTGGTGTTCGGCTTCCTGTTCGGCGGCACGATCCTCGTCGAGGTGACGTTCGCGTTGCAGGGCATCGGGTCGCTCCTGGCCGGCTCCGTGACGTTCAAGGACATCCCGGTCGTCCAGGCGATCACCTTGCTGACCGCGGCGGTGATCGCGTTGACGGCGTTGGCGGTCGATCTGTTCTCCTTCGCCGCCGACCCGCGAGTGCGGAAGCGTGCGACGACATGAAGCGCCCGCCGCTCACACCGATCCTCTGCGCCGTGCCCCTCACGGTGGTCGTCGTCTGCGCCATCGGCGCGCACTGGCTTGCGCCCGACGCGACCGAACAGGACGTGCTGCTCGGCGTCGTGCCTGCCGGCACGAGCGGTCACCTGTTCGGCACCGACCAACTCGGTCGTGACATCCTCCAACTGAGCATCGCCGGCGCTCGCTCGGCGGTCGTCGGGCCCGTGTGCATCGCGCTGGGATCGATGTTGATCGGCGTGGTGCTCGGCACCTTCGCCGGCTACTTCGGTGGTTGGGCCGACCTCGCGCTCACCAAGTACGCAGACCTCCTGCTCGCACTGCCGACGACCCTGATCGCGTTGGTGGTGGCGGGATTGGTGGACGGCGGGTACTGGGTGACCGTGCTGGTGCTCGTGGTGTTGTTCTCGCCGACCGACATCCGCCTCGTCCGCGGCGCGGTCATGACACAGGCGGCCCGTCCGTACATCGAGTCGGCGCGCGTGCTCGGCCTCGGCCGACTGCGGATCATGTTCCGCCACATCCTGCCCAACGTGTTGCCGGTGGCGCTGGCCACGATGCTGCTCAACGTGGCGTTCGCGCTCGTGGCCATGTCGGCGCTGTCCTTCCTCGGCCTCGGCGTGGGGCCCGGCGAGCCCGACTGGGGCCGTCAGCTCAGCGACGGTCGGGATCTGCTCGGCCGCAACGCGGCGGCCGTGATCGTGCCAGGCGTGCTGATCATCGTGACCGCCGCGGCCATCAACCTCCTCGGCGACTGGCTGCAGGAGCGTTCCGTCGAACGGGCGGGGCGACGGTGAGCCAGCTTCTCCGAGTGACCGACCTCCGAGTGAACGGCCCGGCCGGAACGATCGTGTCGCAGATGGACCTCGACGTCGGTGCGGGCGAGACGGTCGCGCTCGTCGGTGAATCGGGTTCGGGGAAGTCGATGACCGCCAAGGCCGTGACGGGCTTGCTGCCCCGAGGGGTCGTCGCCGCCGGCACGTTGGGTCTCGGCGACACGACGGTCGAGCTCGCCGGTGGGCCCGCCGCACTCACCGGCCTACGCGGCCGACGGATCAGCCTGCTCCTCCAGAACCCGTTCACCAGCCTCAGCCCGGTGCACCGCTGCGGGCGGCAGATCGCGGCAGCGTTACCGGTCGAACTCCGTCGATCCGATGCCGAGGTCGCTCGGCGCCTCGAGGAGGTCGACCTCCCGGCCCGGGTCGCGAGGCAGTACCCGTTCGAACTGTCGGGCGGGATGCGCCAGCGAGTGGCGCTCGCCGCGAGCCTTGCGAGCGATCCCGAGGTGCTGATCGGCGACGAGCCGACGACCGCGCTCGACGTGACGACACAGCGCGAGGTCCTCGACCTGCTCGCTCGGATACAACGAGAACGCGGGATGGCGCTGTTGCTCATCACCCACGACCTGGGGGTCGCTCGTGAGCGGGCCGACCGGATCCTGGTGATGTACGCCGGCCGACTGGTGGAGAGCGGTGCCGGAGATGCGATCCTCACATCGCCGCGCCATCCGTACACGGCGGGCCTGCGCGACAGCGATCCGCCGCTCGACCGTCGCGTCGACCGGCTCTCGGCCGTACCGGGTTCGGTGCCGAGGCCGTGGGAGGTCGTCGCCGGGTGCGCCTTCGCGCCGCGATGCGCGTTCGCCGACGACCGCTGCCGACACGAGGCGCCGCCGCTCGAGTCGCCATCGGTCGGATCGCCATCGGTCGGCGCGAACCCGACCGTCCCGGACCATCCCACACTCGTCGCGTGCTGGCGGCCGCTCGACCCGGCGACAGCGGTGACCGTGGTCGTGGCCGCGGCGGCACGCGACCAGCAGGCACCGATGCCGTTGCTCTCGATCACGGGGCTCACCAAGCGGTTCTCGTCGGACGCGCCACCGGCGCTCGACGACGTCTCGATCACGGTGGGCGCCGGCGAGTCGGTCGGAATCGTCGGTGAGTCGGGATCGGGCAAGACCACGCTGGCGCGGTGCCTCGTCGGCCTCGAGCGTGCTGACGCCGGCACGATCGACTGGACCAGTTCACTGCCCACGGCACGGCGTGCCCAGATCGTCTTCCAGGATCCGACGTCGGCGCTGAACCCGTCGATGACGATCGGCGCGGCGTTGTCCGAAGCACTTCGGGCGGGCGGCCAGCACGAGGCCCGCAGCGTCGCCGACCTGCTGGCGCTCGTGGGGCTCCCGCTGTCCTACACGCGCCGTCGACCGGCATCGCTGTCCGGTGGCGAGCAGCAGCGCGTGGCGATCGCCCGCGCCCTCGCCCCGGCGCCTCAGTTGCTCATCTGTGATGAGGCGGTGTCGTCGCTCGACGTGTCGGTGCAGGCCCAGATCCTGAACCTCCTGGCCGACCTGCTCGACGAGCTCGGTCTCGCCTTGCTGTTCATCACCCACGACCTCGCCGTCGTCCGCCAAGTGGCACGTCGTGTGTACGTGATGCGGGACGGGCGAGTGGTCGAATCGGGCGAGACGGAGGCACTGCTGACGGCACCGTCGCATGCATACACTCGGGCACTGTTCGCATCGGTGCCCGGTCGTCGAGGGGATCAGGGCGCGACGGCAGGAGGGGCCGATGACCGAAGCAGCTGACATCGGCGGAGCACTCGGTACGTCGTCGCTCGACGAGGTGGCGCTCGTCCGCCTCGCTGTCGCGGAGAACATGCGTCGGGCGCGGTTGGCGCGGGGACTCAGCCTCCGCGAGATGGCCTCCCAGACGGGTCTCAGCAAGGCCCTCCTCTCCCAGATCGAACGTGAGGTCGCCAACCCCACCGTCGCCGCGCTGACGCGGATCGCCCAGGCGCTCGACCTCACGTTCTCCGAACTCACGCGCTCGTCGTCGGCGGAGCCGCTGGTGATCCGCAGCACCGGCGGAGCGGGTGAGGTGTCCGGTGCTCGCCTGTTGTTCACGATGATGGATCGGCGCCGGTTCGACCTGTCCGAAGGGATCCTGCTGCCGTCGCAGCAGGGCGTCTTCAGCGACCACGGCCGCGGCTCGGTGGAATACGGCTACGTCGTGTCGGGAGAGGTCACGCTCACGATCGTCGACCGCCCGATCGAGCTCGCCGCCGGCGATGCGGTGCGGTTCTCCGCCGGTCTGCAGCACGCCTACCGAGCGCTCGAGGGGTCGGCCACGCTGCTGACGGTGGTGGCCTACGCCGATGAGTGACGACACGCGAGCAGCGCAGAAGGCCACGCCCTCGCTCACCGCGACCCAGCTCCTGCTGGCACGTCGCGCCCCGTTGCACGCGAGCCTCTCGCCCGACGGCGGGCTGCTGGCGTTGACCACCTCGTCGATCGCGGCGGGCACGGAGGTCGAGACGGTCGCGTTCACGCTGGTCGACGTCGCCACGGGCGACGAACGCGCGGTGCCGGGCGCGGGTGCCGACGACCGGATCGGTGTGTGGTCGCCGGACGGCTGCACGCTCGCGGTGCTCACCGAACGAGAGGGGACGATGGCGCTGTCCGTCGTCCCCTCTGGCGACGCGTCGGGAGCCGGGGCACGGCTGTTGTCCGGGGCGGCGCACGTCGTCGGTCCGCCCGTGTGGTCCCCGGACGGGTGCACGATCGCGGTGCCGTGCCGACGCGGCGAGGTGATCGACCGCAGCCGCCCCTACCGCTGGACCCGGCCGATCCCTGTCTTCGACGGCCTCGGCCCGCTGGAGGATCCGCCCCAGATCCGCCTCGTCGACGTCGCCACCGGTCGGGGCCGTTGGGTCACCGACGACGGCTGGCGTTGGGGCATGCCGCGCTGGAGCCCCGACGGGACGCGACTCGCGGCCGTCGCATCGCTCGATCCGACCGGTCGGCAGGTCGGGCAGTTCCTCCGGATCATCGATGTGGATCCGGCCGGGTCGAGCGACGAACCCCACGCGCCCGACGTGCCGGGTGGTCGCACGCTCGTCGCCACCTGGCTCGCCGACGGTCGCCTCGTGGTGCTGATCGGTGAACCCCGCGATCGGCCGAGTGGGACCGAGGCGCGGATCGTGGTGATCGACGGTGACGACGTCGGGGTCGTCCCGCTGCAAGGCGGCGTCCGATTGCTCGGGGACGTGTACGGCGACAACCCGGCCGAGCTCGCCGACAGTTATGAGACGGTGGTGCTCCCCGTCAGCGGATCGTCGGTGATCGTGCGCACCGGGTCACGCGGTCGCATGGGCATCGCCCGACTCGACGTCGACTCGGGAGCGGTCGAGGTGCTCGTCGACGGTGACCGATGCGCGTCGCCGATTGCGGCGACCGGGGACCTCCTCGTCTTCACCACCCAGTCGTGCGAACGGCCGGTCGAGCTTGCCGCCGTGCCGCTCGTCGGAGACCGCAGCGAGCGGCAGCTCACGTCGTGTTCGGCCGGCAGCCCGACCAGCGTGGTCGGCCGCCGCTTCGTGGTCGCAGACCCGTCGCTCTCGAACGAACGGCAGGCTGCGGCGGGCTTCGAACTCGACGCCTGGTTCCTCCGCGACGTCGATGCAGGCGACGGGCCGCTCCCGACCGTGCTCGTCGTCCACGGCGGTCCCCAGTTCGCGTACGGCGAGTCGTTCAACCTCGACGTCCACGCGCTCTGTGCCGCGGGCTTCGGCGTGTTGTACACGAACCCGCGTGGGTCGACGGGGTGGGGCGACGCGTTCGCCCATGCGGTGCACAGCGACTGGGCCGACGGCCCGACGCAGGACGTGCTCGCCGTCGTCGACCACGCCATCGCCGAGGGATGGGTCGACGGGGCGCGCCTCGGGGTGACTGGCAACTCCTACGGCGGCTACCTGTCCGCCTGGCTCTCCGCCACCACCGATCGGTTCCGTGCGGCCGTCATCGAGAACCCCGTGACCGATCTCGTCAGCATGTGGGGCACCAGCGATATCGGCCTTGGCTTCTTCGCCGCTCAGTTCGGCGGGCCACCGCGCGACCGGATGGAGGTCTACGTCGCGCAGTCGCCCCTCCACCAGGCCCATCGCAGCGCCACACCGTCACTGTTCGTGGTGGGCGAGGTCGACCGGCGCTGCCCGCCCGCCCAGGCGTGGGCGATGCATCGCGTGCTCGTATCGGTCGGGACACCGAGCGAAGTGCTGGTGCTGCCGGGGTCGTCCCACGAGGGCAGCACCTACGGGCCGCCCGCCGGGCGGTTCGCCCACGACGCGGCCCTCGTCGAGTGGATGACGCGCTGGGTTGGCGTCGGATGACCACCGCTCCCGCCGGCACGGTCACGTCATGACGTGGTCGGCGAGTTCGGAACGGCGGCGCGTGGCGCTGCGTGTGGGAGCTGTCGGTGCTGGTCGGGTGGATCGTGATGGCGGTGTCGCTGTTGATCTGGGTCTGGAGCGAGATCGGCCGCCTCGACGCCGCCACCACCGCGAAGGTCGCCACCCGTGAGGACGACAGCCGCGCGGCGATGCGGGTCGTGCTCCTCGTGTCGAGCGTGGTGAGCCTCGCCGCGATCGTGAGCGCCCTCCACCGGGCGTCGACCGCGACGACGGCGATGGAGGTGGCGCTCACCGCGCTCGCGCTCTCGAGCGTCGTGGCGTCGTGGTTGATCGTGAACACCGTGTTCGTGCTGCGGTACGCGCACCTGTACTACGGCGGTGAGGCGGTCGGCGGGATGAACGTGCCGGGCGGTGCCGCACCGGACTACCGCGACTTCATGTACCTGGCGTTCACCGTCGGGATGACGTTCCAGGTGTCGGACACCACCATCGACGACCCGGTCTTCCGTCAGACCGTGCTGCGCCACGCACTGCTCGCCTACGTGTTCAGCATCGCCACGATCGCCTTCACGATCAACGTGGTCGCCGGCCTCGTCTGACGTGCATCCGAACCCTCGCACCGGACGATCGTCCAGGTGCGGTCGGCTCGGACAACGATGCTCAGGTGGAGCGGCGCGCTCGCGTTCGTGCTCGCCCTGGGGCCCGGCGTCGCAATCGCCGAGGCACCGCCTGTCGGGTCCCCGACCCCCGTGCCGACGAGCGCGCCGATGTCCGACCACGACGTCGATCGCTTGGCCGCCTACGACGAGGCGCTCGTCGCACTGACACAGGAACTGTCGTACCTGGTGCTGCTCGGCTGGATCGAGTCGCCGGTGCCGGCCGGTGCCCGGTCGATGCCCGCGGCCATCGGCATCGAGCGGATGGACACCTCGGCGATGCTCGACGCACTGAGGTACCTCGACGAACAGCGCGGCCCGGACGCCATCGATCGGCTCGTGGAACTCGGTGAGGTGTTGTCCGGACAGGTGCGGTCGACGCTGTCGACCAACCTGGTGTTCGAGCCGGGACTGCTCCCGCAGATCGATGCGGCGCCGTACCTCATGGCCTACGACCAGCTGCTCGGACCATGGTCCGACCTGATGGGACTCGATGCGTCCACCCCGAGTGACGCCAGATCCGGAGCCGGTGGCGCCGACGCGGGCACCGCTGAGCCGGCGTTCCAGACCGTGCCGCAGGTGGCCGGGGCCGAGTCACGCCAGCAGTCACCGGACCCGGTCGTGCCGGCCGACGGAGCCACCGATGCGATGGTCGACGAACCAGCGTCCGACGTCGCTGCAGGTTCGGGTCGGACGACGCCGACCTCCACCTCGTGGATGGTCATCGGCGGTGGACTCGTGCTCGTGCTCGCGCTCGCCGCGCTCGGGGCGTTCGTGATCGCCCGTCGTCGCCGCGGCCGGACGGGCAGCACCGGCGTGGCCGGTGACGCGGTGCTCGACGCCGGCCGGTCGATCATGGCCGCCGTCGACCTCGACGGATTCCTCGGGTCGGTCGCCGAACAGGTCGGGCGGCTCGTCGGCGCCGAGGGAGCGGTGATCGTCGACGGCCGCTCATGGGTGCCCGCCGGACGCGAACTCCCGGGTGCCGCAGTGCTCGACCGGGCCATGGCGACGGGACGATCGGTCGCCGACGACGGCGCCACGGTCGTGCCGGTGGTGGCCCACGGCCACGTGGTCGGGGTGATGGTCGCCTGGTCGACCATGCCGGCGACCGAGGAGACGCTCGGCGCCTTCGCACCCCTCGTCGGCGCGGCGCTGCAGGGCGTGCGCAGCAGGCTCGAGCACGAGCACCTCGCGTTCGACGACGGGCTCACCGGGGTCGGGAACCGACGCCGCTTCGATCGCGACCTCGAACGATTCGTCGGTATCGACAGCGATCGGGGCCTGCCGGTGGCACTCGCGATGGTGGACGTCGACCACTTCAAGCGCTTCAACGACACCCACGGCCACCAGACCGGCGACGCCGTGCTGCGCCACGTCGCCATGGTCATCAGCGCCAACGTGCGCAGCGGCGACCTCGTGTACCGCTACGGCGGTGAGGAGTTCGCCGTGCTGCTGCCCGGTGCCGACCTCGACGACGCCATCGAGGTCGTGGAGCGGGTGCGCGCCGCGATCGCGGCGAGTCCGCTGCCCGGCATGGCGCCCGAGACCGTGCGACCGGTGACCGTGTCGGTGGGCGTGAGCGTCACCCCGCCGGCAGACGGTGCGGCGATGGTGCGCGCTGCGGACGGTGCGCTCTACGCGGCCAAGTCGGGTGGACGCAACCGCGTGGAGGCGGTCGCCGCCCCGGCGTGACCGAGTCGGTCACCCGGCGGCCGATCCGCGGTCAGCCAGGATCAGCCGCGGAGGAGGTCCTTCGCGATGTGGGTGATCTGGATCTCGTCGGTGCCCGCGTAGATCTGCAGCACCTTGGCGTCGCGGGCGAGCTGCTCCACACGGAACTCGCTCATGTAGCCGTTGCCGCCGAAGAGTTGCACCGCTTCGAGCGCCACCTCGGTGGCGGCACGGGCGGAGTAGAGCTTCATCGCGCTCGCCTCGGCGAGGCTCATCGACACGCCGGCGGCGCCCATCTCCATCGTGCGGAACACGAGGTTCTGCACGTTCATCCGGGCCACCTCCATCCGGGCGAGCTTGTCCTGGATGAGCTGGAACTCGCCGATCGGCTTGCCGAACTGCACCCGGTCCTTCGCGTACTGCACGCTCAGCTGCAGGCACTCCTCGATGATGCCGAGCGCCATCGCGGCGACGCCGGCCCGCTCCTGCTGGAACGTCGCCTTCGCACCGTCGCGTCCACCGGCCGGGTCGCGTCCACCGGCCGGGAGGTCCTCGGTCTCGCCGATCAGGCGGTCGATGCCGACGCGCACGTCGTCGAGGAACAACTCGCCGGTGGGGGAGGAGTGCATGCCCATCTTGCGCAGCGGCTTGGACTGGACGAGGCCGGGCATGCCGCGGTCGAGCACGAAGCTCAGCACCTTGCGCTCGGCGGGCGGGTTGCCCTCGTCGAGCTTGCAGATGAACACGATCGTGTCGGCGTACGGGCCGTTGGTGATGAACGTCTTCGAACCGTTGAGCACGTACTGGTCGCCGTCGCGACGGGCGGTCGACTTCATCGAGCCGAAGGCGTCGCTGCCCGAGCCCGGCTCGGTGATCGCCCACGCGCCGACCTTGTCCATGGTGAGCAGGTCGAGCGCCCACCGCTCCTTCTGGGCGATCGTGCCCTTCGACATGATCGACGCCGACGTGAGGCCCATGCTCACGCCCATCGCGGTCACCATGCCGGGACACACACGGCAGAGCTCGATGATCGGGATGAGCGACAGGCCGCCCTCGCCGCCCGCCGACTCCTTGCGCGCCGGCGGCTCCTCGCCACGGGCGATCGCCTCCGCAGCGGCTCGCTCGCGCTCGATCTGCTTCTTGAACCGGTCGCGCGCCATGGCGTCCATCCCGAACGTGGCGAACATCTTGCGGAGGATGTCGTAGGGCGGCATGTCGCCGTGCTCGAGCTCCTCGACGTGCGGGCGCACCTCGTCGTCGACGAAGCGCTTCACCGCGTCGCGGATCATCTGGTGCTCATCACTCCATTGGAACATGACGGTCCTGCCTTCCGGGCACACCGGTGCCCGCCTCGGTCGTACGAATGTCGATGGTAGGAACCCGGTCGTCGGACCGGGAAGACGGCGACGCTTGCGCAGCATCCGTCGTGGACGACGGATCCTGCACGAACGTGCGCGGGAACGGGTTCGGCCGAACCGGATCGACGGCCGGATCAGGTGTTCGAGGCGGCGGCGATGCTCGCGATCGCGACGTCGAGCGCGGCATCGAACTCGGCGTCGGTCATCTGCGCGGTGAGGCCCTCGGTGAGGGCACGCGAGAAGCTGGCGATGATGCCGTGGTTGCGGGCGAGCTTCGCGTTCGCGTCGTCGCGGGAGTACCCGCCCGACAGCGCCACCACCTTCAGCACCTTCGGGTGCTGCACGAGCGGCAGGTAGAAGTCGTCCTGCTCGGGCAGGGTGAGCTTCAACATCACGTGCTGGTCGTCGCCGAGGGCGTCGAGGTGGGCGAGGATCGACTGCTGCAGCAGGGCCTCGGCCTCGGCCTTGGTGGTGCTGTTGATGTCGACCTCGGGTTCGATGATCGGCACGAGACCGTTGCCGAGGATCTGCTTGCCGACCTCGAACTGCTGAGCGACGATTGCCTCGATGCCGGCAGCGTTCGCGTGCAGGATCACCGAGCGCATCTTGGTGCCGAACACGCCGGCCGCGACGGCCCGCTCGCACAGTGCGTCGAGCTGCGGCATCGGCTTCATCAATTGCACGCCGTCGGCCTCGTCGGCCAGGCCCTTGTCGACCTTCAGGAACGGCACGACCTGCTTCACCTGCCACAGGTACTCGGCCGAGCCCATGCCTTCGATCCGACGGTCCATCGTCATCTCGAACAGGATCGCCCCGAGCACGCGCTCACCGGTGAACGCCGGGCTCGTCACGATGCGCGACCGCATGGCGTGCATGAGATCGAACATCTGCTCCTCGCCGGAGTACTCGCTCTCGGAGATGCCGTAGAGGCGGAGGGCTTTCGGGGTGCTGCCACCGCTCTGGTCGAGTGCGGCGATGAAACCGGCACCGGTACGGACGCGTTCCAACATCTGGCTCATACCCGCCATGGTAAGCACCGACCCGGGGGAGGCTTCCAGCGCGTGGACGAGGTTGGGTCCTTCGACCCATCCCGCTCGACGACGAGGTGTCGGCGCCGTCAGGTGGCGGTGTTCGCCCAGATCCGGAGCAGTTCGAGCTCCGGGTCGCCGGCGCTGGCGAGCGCTGCGCCCGATTCGGGGCTGGTGCACGTGGCGGCGATCGCGACCTCCCACTCGGGGGCCACCGCGAACACGGTCACGAAGCCGCCCCATCCACCGCTGTGGCGCAGCACCCGACCGAGTTCGTCGTCGTCGAGCGCGAAGATGCCGGCGCCGTAGACGCCGTCACCGGGCAGGCCGACGGCAAGGGACGCTCGGTCGAGGCGATCGTCGATCGTCAGTTCGAGTTCCGGCGACCAGTACTCCGACGCCCATCGCACGAGCTGCGAGGGCGTGGTCTGGATCGCACCGTCCCCCAGCTGTTGCCACGGGCTGTCGGCGACGACGCGCTGGTCACCGTCACCCTCGTAGGAGGTCGCCTTCTCGGCGATCACGGCGGTGGGGTCCATCACCATGTCGAGGCCGAGCGGCCCGAAGACCTCGTCGGCGAGGAACGTGCCGAGATCGTCACCGGTCACCGCGAGCACCACCTGGCCCATGAGGAAGTAGTTGGAGTTCGAGTAGGCCCACGAGGTGCCGGGCTCGAAGTCGAGTTCGGTCACGTCGGCGAGCGCGTCGAGGGCATCGCCGTCGGTCGTGACCTCGCCGAGCGAGAAGCCACGGTCGGCGAGCAGGCTGATGTAGTCGGGGATGCCCGACTCGTGGTGCATCAGCTGACGGATCGACGGCTCGTCGGCCCACGCGGGGAGGTCGCCGAGCACCGACGACAACGGGGCGTCGAGGTCGAGTTCGCCTCGTTCGGCGAGCAGGAGGACGGCCGTCGCCGTGAACTGCTTCGAGGTCGATCCGATGTCGACCACGGTCTCCACGGTCATCGGCACCGCAGGGTCGAGTCGTGCTGCGCCGACGGCATCGGCGAACACCACCTCGCCGCTGCGTGAGGCGGCGACGGTGCAGCCGGGCATGTCGGCGGTGATCGGGGCGAACATCGCCCGGGTCGCCGCCACCGCGGCGGCGTCCGCATCGCCCGGCTCGGTCGCGTCCGTCGGCTCGGTCGCGTCCGTCGCCGGAGTCATCGCCGTTGCACCGGTCGGTTCCGTCGTGTCGGTCGAGGCGGCGGGTTCGGTCGAGGCGGCGGGCTCGGCGTCCGCCGGGTCGTCGTCGGAGCTGCACGCGGCGAGGGTCGCGAGGAGGGCGACCGGGAGGAGGACGGCCGCTCGCCGGCGGCGGGTCGGTGGGAAGGTGGGAGGCATGCCCAGCAGTGTCGCGATCGACCCTGCCGGCGTCATCCACCTGACGGATGAACGGTGCCCGCAGAGCTCCACCTACGGGTGGGCGCGCCGGCGCCCCTCAGACGGCGGTGACCGTCGCCGGGAGGTGGAGCATGCCGTGGACGAAGTTGCTGGCCACCCGCACCGGCTCGCCCGCCGGGCCGAAACGGACACCGCGGCGCACGATCTCCTCGAGCATCAGT
>JAPLAA010000025.1:18039-24182 GCA_026393475.1 Actinomycetota bacterium | reverse complement strand
GTCATGGAACCTGCTGCCGTCGAGGCGGAACCGGTGAGTCGGCGATCGGTCGGCGATCAGTCGGCGACGGTGATGGTGACCGAGCTGATCACCACGTCCTCGCGGGGACGGTCGCCACGATCGGTGTCGACGCGCTGCATCGCGTCGAGGACCTCGAGTCCCTTCACGATCTGACCGAAGTGGTTGTACTGCGGCGGCAGCTGCACACCGCTCTGGCCGCTGATGAGGAAGAACTGGCTGCCGTTGGTGTTGGGGCCGGCGTTGGCCATCGCGACCGAGCCGATCTGGTAGCGCTGCTTCACGGGCTCGTCGTCGAAGCGGTAGCCCGGGCCACCGCGGCCGGTGCCGGTGGGATCGCCGCCCTGGCACATGAAGCCGTTGATGATGCGGTGGAAGATGACGCCGTCGTAGTAGTGGTGCGCGGCGAGGAACACGAAGTTGTTCACCGTCTTCGGTGCGTTGATCGCGTCGAGAGCGATCACGATCGTGCCGAGCGTGGTCTCCATGGTGGCCGTGTAGCGCTTGGAGGTGTCGATCCCGAGCTCGGGCGCCTCCTTGAACTGCTGCTGCGTGGGCGCGGAACCATCGAGGGCGGGGAAGGGAGTGGCCATGGCGCCGAGGCTATCCGCGGGGTGTGGCGCGGCCTCGCCCACATCTCCGGTCCGACGGCCCCGCGGGCGACTCAGCCGCGGCGGCTGTTGTAGTCGGCGATCAGGGCATTGGCCAGGGCGGCGGCGTCGCTGAGCGCGGCCTGCGGATCGGCGCCGTTCATGATCTGCGCCATCGCCGAGGCCGCGGTCACGCGGACCTCGCGCAGCGGTCCGAGCACCGGACCGTTCGATGTCGGGACGTCCGGCGTCTGGGCGACCTGGTCGTAGGCGACCCGGAACCTCGGGTCGGCCGTGTAGACCGAGCGCAGCGGATCGAGCTCGACCGCACCTGCGTTCACCGGCACGTACCCGGTGGCAGCGGCCCATTCGGACTGGATCTCCGGGCTGACGAGGTAGCTGATGAACTCGAACGCGGCGGCCGCTTCGGCGTCGCCACGGCCGGCGGTGATCCACAGCGAGGCGCCGCCGATCAGCGTCCCCGGCGCACCGCTCGGGCCCGGCATCGGCCCGACCCCGAGGTCCTCGACCCCGATGCCCGGGATGATCCCGCCCTCCACGAACTGCAGCACCGAGCCGAGCGCGGCCGACGTGGAGATCGTCATCGACGCGGGCGTCGACGCGTCGGCCAACTTGAGGAAGGCGTCGGTGCCGCTCGGGTTCTCGCCCACGTACACCCCGCCGCCGGTCGCCACGACGTCCTGGAGCCCGGTCAGCAACTCGACACCGGTGGGTCCGTCGAACAACACGCGGGTCGACGGGGCGCTGCGCCCGTTGTCGTTGTCGCTGTAGAACTCGCCCTCCTTGGCGAGCCACTGCTCGAGGAACCACCCGCCGCCGCCGTCGGGCGCGCTGTCGAACGCGACGCCGTACGTGGCCGCGCCCGTCGACTGGATCGCGCGGCCGTACTCGCCGAGCTGCTCGAGGGTGAGCGGCGGCGCCTCGGGATCGAGGCCGGCGTCGCGGAAGATCTTCTTGTTGTAGTACAGGACCGGGTTGCTGACGTTGAACGGCATGGCCCACTGGATGCTCTCGGTGGCATACGCGTCGAGTGCCGTCGGCAGGATGCCCGACGCGTCGTAGCCGGCGTCCTCCATGCAGGCCTGCACGGGCACGTTGCTCTGCGTGTCGACCATCAGCTGCACCGTGTACTCGGGCATCTGCACGAGATCGGGACGGTTGTCGGTGTCGCTCTGGAGGTACTTGTCGATCGTCTGCTCGTACCCGCCCTGGAACTCGAGACGCACCTCGACCCGGTCCTGCGCGGCGTTGAACTGCCCGACGATGCGTTCGAGCTCACGTCCGAGCTCGTTCGACATGCCGTGCCAGAACAGGATCTCCACCGGACCGTCGGCCGCCGCCTCGTCGAGCGCGGCGATGTCGCACGGGGGCAGGGAGTCGATCGGCCGCGGCTCGGTGGTGGGTGGGGCCGTCGGCACCGTCGTCTGTCCCGGCACCGTCGTCTGGCCGGGCAGCGTCGTCACCGGAGCCGTCGTGGGCCGCGGCTCGTTGCCGGCTTCGAGGATGCTCTTGCCCGAACCGCAGGCGGCGAGCAGCAGACATCCGAGCGTTGCGCCGGCCAGCGCCGGGCGGACCTTGCAGCTCACCCCTTCACCGCACCCGCGGTGAGGCCGCGCACCAGCTGGCGTTGGAAGACGAGCAGGATCACGAAGATCGGCAACGCCACGATGACCGTGCCGGCGATGACCAGGTTGGGCTTGTCGATCTGGGCCTGGGCGAGCGCACGCAGGCCGCTCTGCACCGTGTTCCAGTCGTCGTCGGTGCTGATCGTCGTGGGCCACAGGTACTGGTTCCAGGTGCTGAGGAAGCCGAACAGCGCGAGCGCTCCCAATGTGGGGCGGGCGAGCGGCACCGCCACCTCGCGGAGGAAGCCGAGGTGGCCGAGGCCGTCCATGCGGGCCGCTTCGCGCAGGTCCTTCGGCAGGGTGAGGAACACCTGTCGCACGAGGAACGTGCCGAACGCCGTCGCGAGGAACGGCACCGCGAGACCCTGGTAGCTGTTGAGCCACCCGAGGTCCTGCACGGTGGAACGGTTGACGACGACCGTCGCCTCGAACGGCACCAGCAGCGTGGCGAGGAAGACTCCGAACACGAACGTGCGCCCGGGGAACCGCAAGAAGGCGAACGCATAGGCCGACAACACCGCGGTGACCACCTGGGCCACCGTGACGATGAGGGCGACGATCGTGGAGTTGACGAGGGCTCGGCCGAGGTTGCCGTCACGCCATGCCTCGCGGAGCGTGTCGAGGGTGACGTGCGTGGGCAGGAGCGGGTTCTGCAACACCTTGTTGCCCGGCTTGAACGCACCGACGAGCATCACCCAGATCGGGAACAGCACGACGATCGCGAGTGCGATCAGCAGGGTGTAGCGCCCGGCGAGACGCCACCCGCGCGGCATGGTGCTAGTTGCCATAGTGCACCCGCCGTTCCACGCCCCGGATCTGCAGCAGCGACAGTACGAGGAGCACTGCGAACAGCAGGACCGCCACCGCCGCCTGCAGACCGCTGTTGTTCTTGATGATCGAGTTGTTGCCGTAGATGAGGTATGTGAGCGACGTGGTGGAGCCGTTGGGCCCGCCACCGGTGAGCAGGTCGAACTCGCCGTAGCTCTGGAACGCCCGGCTGGTGAGCACGACGCCGGCGAACAGCAGGGTGGGTCCGAGCATCGGCAGCGTCACGTTGCTGAACCGCATCCATCCGCCGGCGCCGTCGACGTACGCGCTCTCGTAGAGGTCGGCAGGAATGCTCTGCAGGCCGGCCGTGACGACGATGAACGTGAAGCCGAGGTTCGCCCAGATGCTGCTGACCGCGACGGCCCACAGCGCGGTGCCCTCGTCCTGGAGCAGACCCGGATTCTTCGCCACGCCCCCGATCCAGTCGGCGAGCACTCCCACGCTCGGGTTGAGGAGGAAGAACCACATGAGCGAAGCGACAGCGACACTGGTCGCGACGGTCGACGAGAAGACCGTGCGGAAGAACCCCATGCCACGCAGTTGCTTGTCGGCGAGCACGGCGAGGCCGATCCCGAGCGCGAGGCCGACCGGCACGGTGAGGAGCGCGAACCGGAACGTGACGCCGAACGCCTGCTGGAACTCCTTGCTGCGGAACACGTCGATGTACTGATCCCAGCCGTTGCTCTGGCAGTTCGCCCCGGTGGGATCGCACCGCTGGTGCCCGAGCCAGAACGCTCGGGCGAGCGGGTACAGCACGAACGCGCCGAGGACGACCAGCGACGGCGCCAACATCGCCAGGGCGAGCGGTGCATCGCGCCAACGTCGTCGCGACGCTGCGTCGCGGGTCATGCGTCGACCCTCCGGCTGGTGGCCGGGTCGAACAGGTGCAGGTGCCGCTCGGGGAACGACAGCCCGACGTCGTCACCGACCGAGGGCGCGTCCTCGATCGCGTCGAGGCGCACGACGACCGGCGTCTCCCCCACCCGCGCGTGGACGAGTGTCTCGTGACCCAGATGCTCGACGAGGGTCACCGTGGTGCGCACCTGCGACGTCGGGTCGAGCTCGAGGTGCTCGGGCCGGATGCCGACGAGCACCGGGCGATCGATGACCACGCCGACCGGCAGCACGTTCATCGGCGGCGTGCCGATGAACTGGGCGACGAACACCGACGCCGGGCGGGCGTACACCTCCTGGGGCGTACCGACCTGTTCGAGACGGCCGCGACTCATGACGGCGACGTGCGTGCCCATCGTCATCGCCTCGACCTGGTCGTGGGTGACGTACACGAACGTGCTCGCGAGACGAGCGTGCAGCGCGACGAGCTCGGCGCGCGTCTCGCCGCGGAGCTTCGCGTCGAGGTTCGACAGCGGCTCGTCCATGCAGAACACCGCCGGCCGACGCACGATCGCCCGTGCGAGCGCGACGCGTTGGCGCTGGCCGCCACTCAGCTGGCCGGGCTTGCGGTCGAGGTACTCGGTGAGTCCGAGCGTGGCCGCCGCCTGGCGCGCCTGCTCGGCCCGCTCGGTCTTCGACACGCCGCGCACCTTCAGGGGGAACTCGATGTTCGCCTGCACCGTCTTGTGCGGGTAGAGGGCGTAGCTCTGGAACACCATCGCGACGTCGCGCTGCTTGGGCTCGATGTCGTTCACGCGCACGTCGCCGATCGCCACGTCACCGCTCGTCGGATCCTCGAGTCCGGCGATCATGCGGAGCAGCGTGCTCTTCCCGCAGCCGGACGGCCCCAGCAGGATCATGAAGTCGTGATCGGCGATGTCGAGACTTACGTCGTCGACCGCGGCCACCCCGTCGAAGACCTTCGTGAGTGAGCTGAGTCGTACCGCGGCCACAGCCGCACAGTAGGACATCCGAACGGCTCCGCCCCAGGGCCGGTGGTCACGTTCATCGGCGGTTCATCGGGCGGGCGCGATCGAGGCGTCGGGCCACCCCGCGGCCGTGGCTAGCGTTCGCGCCATGACCAGCCCACTCGCCAGGCTCCGCCTCGCGGCGCTCGGTGTCGGGCTCGTCATCGTGGTCGGCACGATCGGCTACGTGGCGTTCGGCCTGTCGCTGCTCGACGCGCTGTACCAGACCGTCACCACGGTGACCACGGTGGGGTTCCGCGAGCTCGGCGAGTTCGGTGCCGGCGAGCAGGTGTTCACGATGTTCCTGATCGTGGTCGGCGTGGGGTTGGTGCTCTACACCTTCACGCTCGTGGTGCAGGTGGTGGTCGAGGGTCAGTTGCGCGAGATCGTGGGGAGGCGACGGATGGATCGGAAGATCGCCGACATGGCGGGTCACGTGGTGCTGTGCGGATGGGGTCGGGTGGGCCGCGCGGTCGCGGGCGACCTCGCCCAGGCGGGCAAGCAGGTGGTCGTGGTCGACAGCGACGCATCGCGCGTGGAGGGCGTGCCGTATCCCACGGTGGTCGGCGATGCGACGCTCGACGCCACGCTGCGCGCCGCCGGCATCGATCGGGCCGGCACCCTCGTCGCAGCACTGGCCGACGACGCCGCCAACCTGTTCGTCACACTGTCGGGCCGGACCCTGAACCCTGCGTTGTTCATCGTCGCCCGCGCCCGTCAGGAGGACAGCATCGGCAAGCTCGCCCGCGCCGGCGCGGACCGCGTGGTCAACCCGCAGGAGCTGGGCGCCGCCCGCATGGCGAGCTTCGTCGTGAGGCCGCACGTGGCCGAGTTCATCGACGTCGTGATGCACGAGCGGAGCATGGAGTTCCGGATGCAGGAGGTGGTGGTGCCGGCCGGGTCGTCGCTCGCCGATCGCACGCTCCGCGAGCTCGACCTGCGCCAGCAGGCGGGGGTGCTGGTGCTCGCCGTGCGCGGCGAGGGTGGTGTCTTCCGTTCGAACCCCGACCCCGACACCACGATCCATGCAGGCGACGTCGTGATCGCCGTGGGGACGGAACCGGATCTCGGCCGGCTGGTCACCCTCGCGGGCGGTCGGTAGCCTCGGGCACCATGTCCGACCCGCTCGACCCGACCGATCCCGCCGAGACCTCTGCCGGCGAGACCCCGGCTGCCGAGCCGGGGGCGACCATCGAGCC
>JAPLAA010000025.1:0-18004 GCA_026393475.1 Actinomycetota bacterium | reverse complement strand
CTCGACCTCGACGGCATCGAACGCGACCTCGCCGACGTCGAGGTCGCCCTCGCTCGGCTCGACAGCGGCGAGTACTGGACCGACGAGGTGACCGGCGCGCCCATCCCCGACGAGCATCTCGCCGAGCACCCCACCGCCCGACGGCTCGCCGATCGGTGACCCGCATCTCGCGGTCGTCTGCTCGGGTCGACCGCCTCCGGCGGACCGCTCGCGTGTGGCGCCTCACGGGGCGCAACGGCATCCGCTTCGTGGTCCACCGCGTGCGCCGTCGGTTCACCGGGGCCGACGATCGACCGGCCCTCGACGACGCCTTCTCGATGCGCACCGCCGACGACGTCGCCCGCGAGCTCGGCAACATGAAGGGCGCGCTGATGAAGGCGGGGCAGCTGATCAGCTTCGTCGTCGAGGCCCTCCCCGAGCCCGCCCAGCAGGCGCTGTCACAGCTCTACAGCGACGCCCCGCCGATGACTTCGGCGTTGGCCGCCTCGGTCGTGCGCGGCGAGTTCGGACGCGACCCCGAGCACCTGTTCCTCGACTGGCAGCGCGAGCCGGTCGCGGCGGCGAGCATCGGTCAGGTGCACCGGGCGGTCACCCGTGACGGTCGCGACGTGGCGGTCAAGGTGCAGTACCCCGGTGTCGGGCGGGCGATCGAGGCCGACCTGGCCAATGCCGACCTGCTGTACCGGCTGGTGAGCTCGTTCACCCTCAAGGGACTCGACACCCGCGCCCTGGTCGACGAGCTGCGCACACGCATGCGCGACGAGCTCGACTACCGCATCGAAGCGGCCAACGTCGACGAGTTGCGCGCCGCGTTCGACGGCCACCCGTTCGTGTCGATCCCCGCCGTCGTGCCCGCGACCTCGGGCGGCACGGTGATCACCACCGAATGGGTCGACGGTCTGTCCTGGAACGAATTCCTCGCGCAGGCCTCGCCCGAGGCGAGGCGTCGGGCCGGCGAGAGCATCTGGCGCTTCGCACAGCACGCGATCTTCCGGCTCGGCGTGTTCAACGGCGATCCTCACCCGGGGAACTACCGGTTCGGTCCCGAGGGCGACGTCACCTTCCTCGACTTCGGGATGGTGAAGCGCTGGGCTCCGGGCGAGTGGGAGCGGCTCGCGCCGTGCATGGACGCGATCATCGTCGATCGCGATCCGGCACTGCTGGTGACCGCCATGGAGGCCTCCGGTTTCCTCCGCGAGCAGCACGGCCTCGACCCGCAGGCCGTGTACGACTACGTCAGCAGTCCGTACCGTCCGTACCTCACCGACCGGTTCACCTTCACCCGCGAGTTCATGCGCGACACGGTGCAGCGCATCGCCGACCTGAACGGGCCGCATGCGGCCGTCATCGAACAGATCGACATGCCACCGTCGTTCGTGATGCTCGACCGTGTCGTGTGGGGCGTGAGCGCGCTGCTCGGAAAGCTCGAGCTCGAGGCACCGTGGCGGGCGATGCTGCTCGAGTACCGGGCCGACGGGCCCCCGGCCACCGAGCTGGGCGTGGCCGAGCTCGCCTGGCGCCGCGGCCGGGGCATCGGAGGCTGGGCGCTGACCGGGCGATGACCGCGCCGTGGTCGACTGTGCACGTCTCGTGGGCCGTCCCATCCATCCGTCGGCCATTGAACCCGTAGTAACGTTCGGTTTGTCGGTCCCGCAGTCGCGGGGGGAGAAGGTGGGCAGTGGGAGCGGTCGTGCAGCGGATGTGGAGGCCGTTGTCCGTCGACTCTCTGCTGCCGTTGACCGACCGCGACAAGCGCCGGTACTTCGAGATGGCGACGATCGCCCGATCGATCGCGATCGGCGTGCTCGGCACCGTGCTCCTCTGGTCGTTCCGGGAGTCGTCGCCCGTCGTGCTCGCGGCCGTCGCGCTGTGGATGTACCCCGGCATCGCCGTCACCTGGCTCATGTACCGGCACTCCGGCGTCCTCGCTCCCCACGTGTGGGCTCGCGACATCGTCAGCATGTCGGTGTTCGCCGCACTCGTCCCCGACTACCTGGTCGTGGCGATGATGGCGTGCCTCGCGATCCTGTCGTTCAACTGTCTCACCGTGGAGCGTCGGACCACGCTCGTACTCTCGATCGGGGCAGCCGTCGGCATGACGATCGCTGCGATCGTGAACGCCTCGGAGATGTCGGTCGTGAGTGCGATCGTCTTCCCGATGGCCATCCTCGCGGTCACCCTTCCGGTCAGGCTCTCGGCCGAGACGATCCACCGATCGTTGGCGTTCAACGGGAGCATCGCCGACAACCTCGACATCTCCATGTTCGAGAGCAGCGGCGTGCCCGGCGAGCCCTCGAGCATGTTCCACCTCTACGCCGGCGCCCACCGCGACTTCGGACCCAGCATCAGCGAGCAGGGCTGGCTCGACATCCTCCATCCCGACGACCGCGGCGCGAGCGACCGCATCGACGCAGCGGTCGCTGCCGTGCGCGACTACCGCGAGCGCTACCGGCAGCTCGCGCCCACGGGCACGTATCGATGGATCGAGGAGATCGGGCGCGTCGAGCGCGACGGCGACCGCGTGAAGGTGTACGGCATGACGCGCGACGTCAGTGCGTGGGTCGAGACCGAGAGCCAACTGACGCGGCTCGACCTGATGGCCGACACGATCGACATCAGCATCTCGGTCCTGCGGCTCGCCGACCCGGCCGATCCCACCTCGCTCACGGTCGAGTGGGAGAACCAGAAGGCGCAGCAGGTCGACCGCGGCAGCCACGTCGGACAGCGATTGATCGACTTCAACCGGTACACCTTCGACGTCGAACAGCACCGGGGGATCGGCTTCCGGATGGCCGAGGTCGCCGCGGGTGGCGCCACGTTCCGCGTGCCCGACGCGCACATCCGTCTCGAAGGCCAGGACCGCCTGTTCTCGCTCGTGTGCAGCCCCCTGCCCGATCTGCACTGCGCGGTCGTGATGCAGGACGTGACCGAACTGTTGTCGGCCCGGGGCGAGCTCGAGCGGGTCGCGTTCGTCGATCCGCTCACCGGCATGCCCAATCGCGCCCGGCTCCGCGCGGTGATCGCCGAGGCACCCGTCGGTTCGATGCTGTTCGCGATGGACCTCGATCGGTTCACCGATGTCAACGAGGCGTTCGGTCACGGCTGCGGCGACGAGATGATCGTCGAGGTCGCCCGGCTGTTGGCGGACGCTCCGGAAGGTGTCACGGTCGCCCGCCTCGGCGGCGACGAGTTCGCCATCCTCACCCCGCCCGGCATCGGGGCGCGGGACGATCTGGTCGCGCGCATCTTCCACGCGCTCACGCGCCCCGTCATGCTGCCGAACGGCCTGACCCTGCAGGCCTCGGCGAGCATGGGCATCGCGACCAAGACCAAGGTCGACATGCCTGCCGACGAGCTGCTGCGCCAGGCCGACGTCGCGCTCAACCACGCCAAGCGGTTCCGCAACTCACACGAGGTGTACGACGCCCGTTCCGACACGTCGGCGCCACACCGCATGATGCTGCTCGGCGAGCTGCGGAGGGCCCTGACGAGCGGCGAGCTGGAACTGCATCACCAGCCGGCGGTCGACACCGCGACGGGCCGGATCTCCTCGGTCGAGAGCAAGCTCGTGTGGCGCCATCCGTCGCTCGGTCTGTTGACGACCCAGGAGCTGACCGAGATGGTCGACATCAGCAATCTCCACGCCGACATCGTCATGCACTCGCTCCAGGAGGCCGTGGCGCACTACACGGCGTGGCGGCGGGCGGGCCACGCCGTGCCGGTGTCGATCAACGTGAACGGCGCGACCGTCCATGACACGGCGCTCGTCGCGCGGATCATCGAGTTCGTGCAGCGGGCCGACGTGCCACCCAACGCGATCGGCATCGAGATCGCCGAAGAGCACCTCATGCTCGGACGGGGCATCAGCCTCGAGTCCGTCCGGCAGTTCTCGGCAGCCGGCATCTGGGTGACGATCGATCACTTCGGATCGGCGATCACGTCGCTGTCGGTCCTCAGGCGGTCCCGTGCGAACGCGCTCAAGCTCGATCGCCAGGGCCTCGCCGACCTGAAGCCGATCGGCAGCGAGCTGATGTCGGCGATGATCGCCGCCTGCCAGAGCTTCGGCGTGCTCGTCGCTGCTGACGGGGCCGACACGCGCGAGGAGTTCCAGTGGCTGGTCGAACTCGGCACCAACCAGGTGCAGGGCGACTTCGTCGGTGCGACGGTGACGTTCGAGGAGATGCAGGTACTGCTCGCCTCCCACGAGGCGATCTCGATTCGTCGCTGAGTCCTCGGCTCCGAGCCGTGCCCGACACCGCCCGGCACCGGCCGACAGTTGCGGGGCGAACCGGTGGCGCAGCGACGGGTAGTGTCGCCGTGGACATCCGACGACGTGCTCTGCACCGGGCGCTCGTCCACACCTGGGGGGGATTGTGGCTGATCCGTACAAGCCGAGAGCGCCGTTCGCGCCGTGGGACCGGCGCGAACTGCCCGGGCTGTTCGACGTCGAGGAATCGGCACGTCGGATCGGCAACTACAAGTGGGCCGAGATGAAGCTGTTCGAGGCGCTCGGTGGCTGGGTCGCCACCGTGCCCGAGCTCGACGTGAAGATGCGCCTCGGCACCCACTGCTACAAGCACGCGTGGCACGCCGAGCTGTGGCACAAGCGGCTGCCCGAGCTGCGCGAGATGAACCCCGAGCGACTCACGCAGCCGGCCAACGACGCGATGGTCCGCTTCGTCGAGGCGATGACCGAGCCGGAAGCGCCGGAGCAGACGATCGAGAAGCTCGTCGGTGTGTACCGCGTGTTCATCCCGCACTTCATCGCGGCATACACCTTCCACAAGAACAACACGAGCCAGATCACCGACGCCCCCACGATCCGGTCGCTGCAGTTCATCCTCCAGGACGAGTTCGACGACTGGTGCGACGGCGAGATGCTCATCCAGTCGTTGATCGAGACGCCGGAGGAGATCGACCGCGCCTCGGCGCATCAGGCGCGGTTGGAGAAGTTGATGGTGGAGGCCGGTGGCATCGCCGGCCCGGGCAGCATCGGCGGCGCCGGTGCAGGGGGTGCAGCATGAGGAAGTTCTTCCCGGTCGAGGAGCTGGCTCGCGACAGCCGCTTCAACCAGGTGACCATGCGGGATCGCATGGCCGACCCGCGCAGCGCGCTCGTGAAGGACGAGCCCCGCCAGAAGTCGAACCGGCTCGTCCCGAGTCGTCCCGACGCCAGCGCCGCTGCGCGCGGGCTGATGCACGGCATCTTCGTCGGCGAGATCCAGGCGCTCGAGGGCGCCGGCCGCACCTGCCACGACTTCCGGACGGCCGGCGACAGCGCCCGCCGCGCCCAGGACGACTCCCACGGCGAGGACTCCTTCGCCGACACCGTGCCGTTCGCGCTGAAGCTCGACATGGCTCGCCAGGCGTGGGACGAGGCGCGACACGTCGAGATCAGCGTGAAGCTCAGCGACTGGATGGGCAGCGAGATCGGCGAGTTCGCCGAGAACACCGTGCTGTTCCAGGCGGCGTGCAGCACCGACCCCATCCTCCGGCTCGCCGGCGTCAACCGCGCCCTCGAAGGGCTCGCGATCGACGTGTTCACCACGATGAAGGAGTTCGGCGATCTGGCGGGCGACCCCTACCTCGAGTTCTGCGAGGACTGGATGCTCGCCGACGAGGTGACCCACGTGAAGATGGGCAGCGACTGGTTGCGTCGCGTCACCGAGCACGACCCCGACCGTCGGAAGAAGGCGCTCGAGTTCCAGAGCGTGGTCGACAAGCTGTTCAGCTACGGCGGCACCCGCTCCGACAGCCAGGAGTCGCCGATCGGCCTCGCCCGCCGTTTCCGCGAACTGGCGGGCTTCACCGACGACGAGGTGGAGGACATCGCCGAGGTCAGCCTCGCCGCGCTCGAGGAGCGCAAGGCGTCGGTGGCCCGCATGCAGGCGACCGCCCGCGAGTTCGCAGCTTCGTGATCGTGCGCGCCTTGCTCCCGATCGGCACCGCATGACCGTCACCGTCACCCCACAGACGTTCCAGTTCGTCCACTTCGACGCCGCGCTCATCCAACGGGTTGCGGAGAGCCTCACCGCGGCGCTCGGCCTCGACCGCCCCGTGGCGATCGAGGTGGACGAGACCACACCGCTGGCACGCATCGCTGTCGAGTTGGGCGACACCGTCACCATCCGCGCCGAGAGCGGAGCGTTCGAGGACACCCGGCGTCCGCGCCACCAGAGCGAGGACGCCACGGCGGCAGCCCTCGGCCGGGTGCTCCTCCGATCGCGCGACCGCCTGCGCGGCGGGTTCGGCGAGGCCCCGGCCGACGACGACCTGTCACTCGCCCAGGTCGCCGCGTGGGAGACCTACTGCGTCGGACGGCTCGAGCGGATCGGCCTGCCCGTCAACCGGCAGCGGTGGAAGTACAACTTCCGCAACCGCCACGGGTTCAACGACGTCGCCGACCTCGCCTTCGATCGGCTCTGGACGAGCGACGGCCTCACCTGGGGCGAACTCGACGAGATCAGTCGCAGCGCCTCTGCGTCTTGACGATTCGGCCGCGGTGCGTGGCCGTTCTCCGGATTTGAGTACCGATTACTCACGACCATCCTCGACATCGTTCCTAGGGTGACCAATCATGTGGTGAATTGCGCGCTGAGCGCACTCACGTCCATTTTGGGAGGGACATCTTGAACAGCGAAACGAAGATCCAGGAACTCGAGGCGAAGGTCGAGGAGCTCACCGCACTCGTCGAGCAGATGGCCTCGGCTCGTACGCCGAACGTCGTGGCTGCATCGATCACCGAAGAGGCAGAACCAACCCGTTCGAGCCGACGCGGCATGCTCAAGCTGGCAGGCGCTGCAGCCGTGGGTGCGGCAGCCGCTGCGGCAACGGGCGCACTCCCGGCCGCCGCCACGAACGGCATCAACATCGCCGACCCCACACTCGCCGTGCGGAACGACTACACAGGAAACGTGGCGCAGGCTGCCTTCCTGTTCCAGGCCGGCAGCCAGTTCGCGAACGGCGCCGCGGCCTTCGACTGCGCCCTCGCCGGGTGGTCGGGGACCGGTGGCTCCAACCTGCCTCACGGCGTCTACGGGTACACGAACAATGGCGGCTTCGGTGTGGTCGGTTCCGGTGAAGGTTCGTCGAGCGGCGTCCTCGCTCGTGGTTCTCGGTCGAACATGCAGCTGACGTCCGCGGGCACTGCGGCACCCACACGCACGATCGCCTATCTGAAGGGCGACATCATCAACGATGTGGATGGCGACCTGTGGTTCTGCGTCGCTGCCGGTACCCCGGGCACCTGGCGCAAGCTCGCCGGACCCTCGACTGCGGGCTCGCTCCAACTGCTGGCGGCTCCGAAGCGCGTCTACAGCTCGCGCGCCGCTGACGAGCCCGTCGCGGTCGGCCCGAAGACTCCGCTGTCGGCAGGTACCCGGACGATCGACTGCAAGCAGGGGTCGAGCGGTGTCCCCGCGGGCGCAACCGGGCTCGTGCTGAACGTGACCGCCATCGCGGGGTCCGTCAACGGGTACCTCTCGGTGTCACCCGGCGCGAGCGGCTTCTCCGGGACGTCCACGTTGAACTGGACCGCCAATGGTGCGGTCGTCGCCAACGGCGTCACGGTCGGCGCCGGCGCCGGCGCGACGATCGACGTCACCATCGGCGGTGGCGGCACGGCCGACTTCATCGTCGATGTGATGGGCTTCTACGCCTGACCCTCGCGATTCGTTCCGAACGGGCACCGGGGCTGCGGCTCCGGTGCCCGTTGCGCGTTTTCGGCACGCGAGACTCGCTCCCCATGAGCGAGATCTGCGTCCACGATGTCGAGGTGAACGGTGTGACCCTGCGGGTCCACGAGGCGGGCGACCCCGCCAACCCGACGGTGATCCTGAGCCACGGCTTCCCCGAACTGGCGCACTCGTGGCGCCACCAGCTTCCGGCGCTCGCCGACGCCGGCTACCACGTGATCGCCCCCGACCAGCGCGGCTACGGCCACTCGTCGGCACCGAAGGACGTCGACGCGTACGGCGTGCAGCACCTCACCGGCGACCTGATCGCACTGCTCGACCGCACCGGCAAGGATCAGGCGGTGTTCGTCGGCCACGACTGGGGATCGCTGATCGTGTGGGAGACGGCCCGGCTGCACCCCGAGCGCGTGCGCTCGGTGGTGGGGGTGAGCGTGCCGTTCGTGAGCTGGCCCGGACCGCCCACCGAGCTGATGAAGATGGTCTACACCGACCGGTTCTTCTACATCCTCTACTTCCAGCAGGTGGGCCCGCCCGAGCGCGAGCTCGAGGCCGACCCCCGGCACTCGATGGCGAGCTTCCTGTACAGCGCGTCGGGCGCGGCGATGGTGAACCGCGAGATGCCGACCGAGCTGCCGCCGATGGAGGGCACCGGCTTCCTCGACGTGATGGGCAAGGAACCGCCGGCCGTGCCATACCCCGGGCCCGAGGGTCCGTGGCTGCTGGAGGCCGACCTCGACGTGTACGCCGCCGAGTTCGCGAACTCGGGCTTCTTCGGACCGGTGAGCTACTACCGCAACCTCGACGCCAACTACCAGGTCGTGAAGGACCTCGGTCCGGAGCGGCTGGCGATGCCGAGCTACTTCATCACCGGTGAACTCGACGGCGTGAACCTGATGGACCCGACCGGCATCGAGCGGATGCAGACGATGCTCCCCGACTTCCGCGGCTACACGATCGTGCCCGGCGCCGGCCACTGGGTGCAGCAGGAGTCACCCGCCGCCTTCAACGCCGCGCTGCTCGGTTACCTCGCCACGCTCTGACGGCACCGGCTGGGAGACGCGGAACGGGCCGCGGCGCCGAAGCGCCGCGGCCCGTTGCCGACGTCGAGATGAGCAGCGGTCAGCGCTGGTTGAGCTTGCTCAGCAGGCGCAGCAGTTCGAGGTACAGCCACACGAGGGTGATGAGCAGACCAAAGGCGGCGAACCACTCCATGCCCTTCGGCAGGCCGGCCTTGGCACCCTTTTCGATGAAGTCGAAGTCGAGTGCGAGGTTCAGCGCGGCGAGCGTGGCGGCGAAGATGCTGAAGCCGATGCCGAGCAGGCTGGCCGACTCCAGGAAGGGGACACTCCCCCCGAAGAGGCTGATGACGAACGACACGAGGTAGAACGCCATCAGACCGAGCGTCGCCATGATGACCGTGCGGCGGAACTTGTCGGTGACCTTGATCGCACCCGTGCGGTAGAGCACCAGCATCACGAAGAACACACCGAGCGTGGCGCCGACGGCCTGGACGACGATCCCGTCCTGCATCTCGTTGTAGGCCTTCGAGATCGCACCGAGGAAGAAACCCTGGGCGATTGCGTAGATGGGGGCCAGGATCCGCGCCATCAGCGGCTTGAAGTGCACAGCGATCGCACACACGAAGCCGACGAGGATGCCGGCGATCGCCAGCCCGGGCAACGACACCTGGCCGTTGCCGATCTCTTCGGTCTGCATCCAGCCGACGGTGGCCGATGCGAGCAGGAGCACCAGCAGGGCGCCGGTAGCGGTGATGGTGCCGCTGACGGTCATCACCTGGGGACGCCACGAGGAGATCGGGCCGTCGTCGATGGGGGTCCGTGCGGGACCCAGGACCTGGGTGGAGGGTTCGGGGGCGGCCCAGCCGGCCTGTGAGGCGGCCGCGATCGCCTTGTCGTTGAGAAACGGGTTGGACATGGCTCGCTCCTGGGGTCGAGAGCGGGACCCGTGAGCACGGCTCCCACCGGCGAGGCTAGCGGCCATCCGGCGGTGCGTGCTGTGGCGGAGCGGCCGAAGAATCAGAGCGACGTCGTCGTCCGACGACCCGTCAGGCCAGGTCGTGAGCGCTCGGACCGTCCCACAGATCGATGTCCGGTGCCACCGTGAGGATGCCGGCGCAGGCCTGTGCCATCTCCACCATGACCGGGCTGTCGAAGTGCACCCGCTGCGCCTCGGCCGACTCCCACTTCTGGATCAGCAGATACCGGCCCGGCCGGGTGACGGACGCGCACAGGTCGATGTTGCGGCATCCGGGCTGCATCCGGGTGAGCACCACGTACTTCGACAGGATCGCGAGCAGGGCACCGGGGTCCGCGGCATCGAAGCGCATCGTCACGATCGCGAGCTCGATCTCGGGTGTCGCGGCCTCCGCCACCACGTCTGCGACGAGGTCGTCGGCGGGCGGTGGGGCGTGGTGGTGACCGTCGGACACGACCGCCGAGCGTACTGTCGCCTGCGGTACCGTGCCGTCGATGTCGAACCTTCCCCCACCGCCGTTCGACGCCACGCCCTCCTCCGGGCCCGACCTGACGCCGGGCGCCGCACCGGGCCCGACCGTCGCGCCGACCGAGCGGCCCGTGGTGCTCTCCTCGCCCCGCTCCGGACGACGCAGCGCCTCCGAGCGATCCGGCGGATCCGCGGGATCAGGGGGACGGCAGCAGCGCGGCGGCCGACGCAACGTGTGGATCGCCGCCGCCGTGTCGCTCGTGCTGGTCGTGGCAGCCGGAGCGTTCGCGGTGTGGGCCACCTCCGACGACGGAGGCGACGGAGGCGACGGCGGGGACGACGCGAGCGCGGACACCGGCGCCGACACCACCCCGGTCACGGTCGAAGGTGCGGCGACGCCGTCGACCGCACCGGCGGCGGTGAGCACCGAGCCCGCGGCCACCGAGGTCGTCCCGCCGCCGTCGAACAGCGCCGCGACGCCAGGCGTGGTGGAAGTGGGTCAGGCCGTCCGCTACACGTTGCCCGACGGGTTCACCCAGAGCGCGGTCGGACCGGGCGTGGAGATCACCGACGGCACGCTGCGCTTCTACGCCCAGGTGGGGAACCGACCCGCCGGCGAGGACCCGCTCGTGGTGCTGCAGGAGTACGTGAACGGCTTCGATGCTCTCTACGCCTCGGCCTCGTACTCCCAGGCGATCCCGGAACCGCTCGACACGTCGGGCGCCGCGGCGGTCGACGGCTACATCGTCTACTACCGCGTGATGGCCGCTGACGGCACGGGCTACAAGGGCGTCATCGACGCGACGCGACGCGCCGACGGTCTCGTCTCGCTCACCGACCTCTACACCCCGCTCGCCGACGCGTCGGGATCGGTGCTGCCCCAGCGCGTGGCCGACGAGCTCTACTCGTCGTTCCTCCAGACGCCGTCGGTCGGACCGGTGGCCGAACTCGGTGCGCTGCAGGTCGCGCGACTGACGTCGGTGCACCCGTCGGCGATCCTCGACGGGGTGGTGGCGGTGACGCCGCCGGTCGGGTGGGTCGTCGAGCTCCCAGGGTTCGGCCGTGTCGTCATGGCGCACCCGCGCGGCGAGCGTTTCGTCGCGGCCCGTCTGGCCGACACCAGCGACCCCTTGGCCGCGCAGGACGCCGCGTTCGTCGATCTCCAGACGGTGTGGCCCGGCGCGGCGATGAGCCCGTTCGTCGCCTCGAGAGAGACGGGCAGCGTGGTCTCCTACGACGCCGCGTTCACGGCGCCCAACGCCGACGGCACCGCCACCGAAGGGGTCGTCCGCGTCTGGGTCGACCTGACGCGCGGACAGGTGTTCAGCGCGATCGCATCGGGCATCGCCGGCGTCGCGCCCGAACCCGGACATCGCGAGTTCCTCTTCAGCGCGCTCGACATCGCGCTCACCCAGCCGCGTTGACCTGGCAGCCGGCTCGGCGCGCCGGCCCGGACGGATTCGCAACACGGTCGTCATCCAGATCGGATCGCGGCTGGCCGGCCCGTCGACACACCCCACACGCTGGGGCAACGATTCCAGCGATACCCACCGACCGCGGATCATGATTCCTGATGCGGCCGCGGTTTCCCCTTGACTGGTGTGGTGGAGTGATGGCCGTCGGTATCGTGCACCTCTCACACGGCCGACCTGACCCGACCGAGCGACCGGAGGACTTCTGTGGCGAAAGATCGCGTCGAGCGCGATGAAGAGGACCTCGTCCGGCTGTACCTGTCCGACATCGGCCAGTACACGCTCCTCACCAAGGACGACGAGGTTCGCCTCGCCAAGCAGATCGAAGCCGGCAAGCAGGCGCTCGCCGAACTCGATGCCGCGGGCAAGGAACTGTCAGCCACCAAGAAGCGCGAGCTCCGTCGCCTCGCCCGTGAGGGTGAGGATGCCGAACGAGCATTCGTGCAGTCGAACCTCCGCCTCGTCGTGTCGATCGCGAAGAAGTACCAGGCCTCCGGCCTGCCGCTGCTCGACCTGATCCAGGAGGGCAACCTCGGCCTCATGCACGCCGTCGAGAAGTTCGACTGGCGCAAGGGCTTCAAGTTCTCCACGTATGCCACCTGGTGGATCCGTCAGGCCATCACGCGCGGCATCGCCAACACGGGTCGCACGATCCGCCTGCCAGTGCACGCCGGCGACACCCTCGCCCGGCTGCAGAAGGCGCGCAGCCGACTCGAGCTGAAGTACGGCCGTCCCGCCACGCTCGCCGAGCTCTCGAAGGAAGTCGAGATGCCCGAGGACAAGGTGACCGAGGCGCTGCGCTTCGCCGCCGAGCCCCTGTCGCTCAGCGAGCCGCTGCGCGAAGACGGCGACGCCGAGCTCGGCGACGTCGTCGAGGACCGCTCCGCGGAGAGCCCGTTCGAAGTGGCTGCCACCGCGCTGCTCCCCGAGGAGATCGCCCGACTGCTGGCACCGCTCGACGAGCGCGAGCGCGAGATCCTGAAGCTCCGCTTCGGCCTCGACCGCGGCGAGCCGCGCACGCTCGAAGAGGTGGGCGAGCACTTCAACCTCACCCGTGAGCGCATCCGCCAGATCGAAGCGCGCGCGATGAGCAAGCTGCGTCACCCGAGCTCCGACACCGGTGCTCGCGACCTCCTCGCCGTCTGAGCACACCTCCCGCTCCCCACCCGCCGCGCGCGCCGTCATGGCGTGTCCGGCGTCGTTGGTTGCCCCATGCCGAGGGCCGTGGCGTCCGTGCTCGCTTCGATGCACATCGACGTCGGCGGGCGTCCAAGCGACGCGCTGATGGCAGTACCGACGAGCGCACCCGCTGGTACGACTTCGTCGACCCGGGCGGCTGCATCGATCCGTTCGACGGCTTGGTCGCGTTGCTCCTCGTCGTCGGTGTGGTGCTCGCCGTGGTGCTGTTCGTGTTCGGCGGGCCGGTGCTGCTGATCGGCATCGACCTCGTCTGGTTCGTCGTCGTCTTCGTCGCCGGCGCGCTCGGCCGTTTCGTGTTGGGCCGGCCGTGGTCGGTCGAGGCCGTGGACGGTGCCGGCGACCGCCGGGAGTGGAAGGTGAAGGGCTTCGGCGACGCCGGGCGCCTGCGCGACCGGCTCCAGGTGGAGTTCGACTCCGGCCTCGACCCGCACCCCGACCGACTCGGCTGATCGACCCGTCGAGCACCCCGCCCGGCACCCGACGCTCAAGCACCCCCGGTTCTGCGCCGATGACTCCTCCGTGGTGTTCGACGGTCGCGCTCCGGGTACAGGGGGCTGGTGATGGAGCTGCTCCCCAACTCGATGTCGTTCCGGGTGATCGCGACCCTCGACGTCGACGACGACGGTGAGATCCCGCCCGAGTTCACCGGTCGCGTGCGCCGCACCTTCCCGAGCGAGCAGAAGTACGTGGCCTGGTACACCGCCGGTCACCTCGACGACCCGACGAAGGGCTACCCGGCCTACCGCGTGCACCGTGCCGACGGCCAGGTGAAGTACGAGATGCACTACACCGCTGGCGTGCTGCAGGACCCCGATGCGCGCACGCCGGCCGTGCGCGGGTACTACGCCGGCGGCGGCATCCACTACGAGGAGCGCTATCGCGGCGGACGACGCCACGACGGCCAGCGCGGCGAAGCCGCCGTGCGCAAGTGGCGAGCGGACGGCACCCTCCGTCACGAACTGCACTACCAGGACGGACAACGCGTCACGTGAGGGCGCACACCGTCCGCCGACGCGGCGCGGGTGCACTCACCGTCGTGACCGCGATGGCCGCGTGCCTCGCGTCGCTCGCCGCGGTGATCGTCGCGCCGCAGGCGGCCGCACCGGTCGCGGCCGCGCCGGCGCCCGGGGCGACGTCGGCATTCCAGCCGCTCGAACCGTGCCGCTTGTACGACACGAGGTCCGCCGGTGCGCGCATCGGCGAACATGCGGCCGTCGTCGTGCCCACCGTCGGACGCTGCGACATTCCGGCCGGCACCACCGCACTGGCGCTGACCGTGACCGTCACCCAGCCGCTCGCCGCCGGGTTCGCCAGCGTGTGGCCGGGCGACGTCGCTCGGCCGGGCACCTCCACCGTCAACTACGCGGCGGGCGAGACGCGGGCGAACGGGGCGATCATCGCGACTGGCGCCGACGGCACGCTCGCCGTCAGCTCGAGCGCGTCGGCCCACGTCGTCGTCGACGTCACCGGGGCATTCGTGGCGGCTGCCGGCGCGACCGCCGGTCGCTTCGTCGCCACCACGCCCATCCGACTGCTCGACACCCGGGACCGGGCGGGACGACTCGCCGTCGGCGGGGCGATCACGATCCCACTGCCCGCGGGGGTCCCGGCCGACGCAACCGCTGTCGCCGTCACCATCGCCACCAGCGAATCGGTGGGCGCCGGCTTCTTCACGGCCTATCCGACGGGTTCCGAACGCCCGCTGTCGAGCTCGCTCAACACCGACGGTCGCGGCCAGGTGCGCGCGACCGGTCAGCTCGTCCCGGTGAACCAGGGCGGCTTCACCGTGTTCAGCCAGGCGGGCGACCACCTCATCGTCGACATGACCGGTTGGTTCACCGGGCCCTCGGCTCCGTGGTCCGACGCCGGGTTGTTCGTGCCGACCACCCCGACGAGGCTGGTCGACACGCGCACCGCCTCGGCCGTGTTCCCGAACGGCACGATCGAGCTCGATCCCACCGCGATCACGGGTGGACCGGTCGCAGCGATCGCCGCGAACTGGACGCTCACCCGCACCTGGCGCGGCGGCTTCCTCACCGTGCACCCGGCCCGCACGGAGCGACCGCTGGCGTCGACGGCGAACGCCGACCGACGCAACCAGGACGTCGCCCAGTTCGGCATCACCGCCACCTCCTCGGCGGGCCTCGCCGCGTACGCCAGCAACGGCACCCAACTCGTGGTCGACGTCACCGGCTGGTTCACGGGCACCCCGCTCGCCACGACGACCGCCGTCCGGCCGCCCAACACGCCGGTCGCCGACGCCGCCAGGCGCGTGCTCCTCATGGGCGACTCCACCCTCGCCGGGGTCCGCTGGTACACCAATTCTCAGCACGTCCTCAGCGGCTCGACCTTCGTACTCGATGCCGAGTCGTGCCGGCGCCTGGTGGGCTCGAGCTGCCGCGGCAGGGAAGGCCGCCGCCCCCCGAACGCCGTCGATGCGATCGGCAACCACGCCCCGTTCGACGTGCTCGTGGTGATGACCGGCTACAACGACTGGTACACCGACTTCCCGAACGCGTTCGACCGGACGGTCGCCGCTGCCCGGGCGAAGGGCGCACATCAGATCGTGTGGCTCACCTACCGGGAGCGTTCGACGTACGCGAACCCGACGGGCGGCACGTCGCAGGCCGAGGGCTTCGCGATCCAGAATCAGACGATCCGCGACAAGATCGCCTCGGGTGCATACCCCGACGTGGTGCTGCTCGACTGGAACGCGTACACGGCGAACCGCACCGACTGGTTCACCGCCGACGGCGTGCACTTCACGATCCGGGGTGCGTACGGTGCCGCCGACTACATCGCCCGCGCGGTGGCGTCGTTGCACGGTGAGCCGTGCCCCGCGCCGTGGACCGTCGGTGGCACGGTCGAGGTGCCGTGTTCGTCGCCCGACCGCCACGTCGACGTCGTCGATCCGCTCGCGATCCACGCAGGCAACCCGAACGACATCCACTGCTACGAGGTGGGCACCGATCGTCACGTCGAGTGCCGGGTGGACCCCAAGCTCGCCCACTGATCCCCTGCTCGACGAGCGCTGCACGCTCGTCCGTGCGCCCACCGGTCGCGCCGCCTACCGTGGCCCGATGGTCGGAGTGTTCGTGTCGGACGTGGTGTGGGACGCGGTCGGAGACCGCTTGACGGCGGCGATGCCGGACCTCGATCGCGTCCGTTTCGTGCCCGGCGAGCACGTGAGCGACGACGACATGGCCCGTGTGCACGTCGCGTTCTTGTCGATGGACATGTGGCCGCACTCGACGCCCTCGTACATGAAGGTGTGCCTCGAGGCGCCCGACCTGCGCTGGTTGCACTCCGGCAGCGCAGGCGTCGACCACCCCGTGTTCCGCATGCTCATCGACCGAGGCGTGCGGCTCACCAACTCGTCCGGTGCCTCGGGCCGGTCGATCGCCCACCACGTGGTGATGAGCCTGCTCGCGCTCCGGCGCGATCTGCCGGGCTTCATGCGCGACCAGGCGGCCGGCCAGTGGCGCACGCGCGACGTCGGCGATCTGGAGGGCACGACGGTCGGCGTGCTCGGCATGGGCCCGATCGGTACCGAGTCGGCCCGGCTCGCCGCCGAGTTCGGCATGCGTGTCGTCGGGATGCGCCGCACGGTCGCAGGTGACGAGCCGTGCGAGACCTGGACGCTCGACCGGCTGCACGAACTGCTGCCGCAGCTCGATGCACTCGTGCTCGCCCTGCCGCTCACCCTGGAGACCCGGCACCTCATCGGTGCCCGCGAGCTCACACTCCTGCCGGCCGGGGCGCACCTGGTGAACGTCGGTCGCGGTGAACTCATCGACGAGGCCGCGTTGATCGACGCGCTGCGCAGCGGCCAGGTCGGCGCCGCCTCGCTCGATGTCACCGAGGTGGAGCCGCTGCCGGTCGACAGCCCGCTGTGGGCGCTGCCGAACGTGATCGTCACGCCTCACTCGTCGGGCAGCACCGCGTCGACCCTGCGCCGTGCGACCGGGTTCTTCGTCGACGAGTTCGAACGTTTCGCTCACCGCGAGCCCTTCGCCCGCGAAGTGCTCTGAGCCCATCGGGCGGGCAGCGAACTACGAGGACCGTGACCCGCTTCTGAGATACGATCTCACCGGTGTTCGACACCTGCCGTAAGCCGAGCCGAGCACCACGGGCTCGTGGTTCGTCACGGCCACGATCGAACCTCCGTCGAATGCGGGTGTTGACCCGCTTCACCATCGCGACCAGCCTCGCCACTGCGGCGACATCGTGCTCACCCAGCTCGGTTCCGACCGCCTTGGTACAGGCGTGTCCATCTCCTGAGCAGGTGTCGTCCCTGGTCGGCACATCGACCGCGCTCCGGATGGTCGCCGACGGGACGTTCGGCCTGTGTCAATACAGAACCTCGGCCGGGCCCGCTGGGGCAACCGACCCGCCCGCCGTCTCCATCTTCAGTGCCCTCGAATCGGACCCCGTGTGGGATCGAGCTGGGTTCCGAGAGGCGATCGCCGACGATCTGCCGGCCGGAGTCGCTGAGCGCCTGCCCGACTACGTGGTCGCCGATCTGGGCGTCTGGTACCCGAGCCGTCGCCAGTTGCAGGTCTTCTTCCAGGCGGGCACGGTGATGCACCATGTGGTCATCGCCTTCGACGAAACGGTTGACAGCGCGGATGCCGCCGCCAGCGTCTTCATCGAACTCCGACCATTGATCTCGAACGTTCCGGTGTTCGGTGTGAGCAACTCGACAGCGTGATGACTGCACCGCCGCGTCGTCAGGATGGATCGCTGTCGAGGCGCACGGGCAGGACGAGGTGAGCACGTGGCGGAGGTGGACGGGCCTCCGCCCACGAATGCATCACCCCAGCTCAGCCTATTCACGCCCTCCGGCCAGGTGCCAGAAGAGAGTTACCGTGAGAGCCAAGTGGTGCGTGGGCGCCCCTGGTCGCCTCTGTTTCGATGCCATCCCGCCGGACGAGGTCGCTGCGATCAGGTCGGCGTCGCGGGAGATCCCATCCCCACCCGGAGCACCCGCACGACCTCGTCCGCGGACCCGAGTGACACGTGGAGGCGCTTCCCCTTCGCTGTCCGCACGTAGACCCCTTGGCGCCCGCCGAGTGATACCACCACCCTCCCGCCCAATGCCCAGCTGCCCCGATATCCGAAGCCACCAGCGCTGAATGCGGAGACCGAACGGTTCTCCACCTCGACGACGTCGGCG
>JAPLAA010000127.1 GCA_026393475.1 Actinomycetota bacterium | reverse complement strand
GAGATCTCGCCCGAACCCGCTGCTGCGACGGGGACGACCGACGGGGCCGACGGGGCCGACGGGACCGACGGGACCGACGGGACCGATGAGGCCGACGGGGCCGACGGTGACGATCCGCAAGGGTGAGGCGTGGGGTGCCGTCGGCCCGCTGCCCGACGGCGCCGTGATCGTGCGCTCCGACGGCGAACTCCACCGCCTGGTCCACGAGTCCCGTTCGGCGGGCCGATCGCTGCCACCGCTCGCGCTGCTCGGTGGTGCGCTGATGCGAGCCGTGGGCGGCACCGGAGACGAACGACGGCTCGCCGGCGAGGTCGCGGTCCTGCCCGTCGACCTCGTCAGGGTGGAGTTCGACGCGACCACCACCTGGTCGGCCGCGCACGTGATCGCCCGGCGAGGCTGGTGGCGCGGCTCGATCCTCGCCGCGATGAACGCCGAGTTCCTCGGCGCGTGGGACGTGACGCCGCGAGGGCATCCGAACGACGGACGGGTCGACCTGCTCGAGGTGTCGGCGGCGATGTCGGTACGCGACCGGCTCCGCGCCAGAGGTCGGCTCGCGGCCGGCACCCATCTCCCGCATCCGGCCATCAGCGTTCGTCAGACGCCGTCGGTGGAGCGCACCTTCGAACGGCCGATCCGGGTGTGGGTCGACGGCGTGCCGATGGGGTCGGCCCGTTCGCTGCGGCTCACGGTCGAACCCGATGCCCTCGTGGTCTGTGTGTAGCGTCTCGTCCGTGACCGACGCCGCGCAGACCGATCCCCGCATCGACGAACTCAAGACCCGCGTGTGTGCCGAGGTCGATCGTCTCGCCGACCGGCTGATCGACGCGAGCCACCAGATCCACGCGCACCCCGAGCTCAACTACCAGGAGGTGTTCGCCCACGACCTGCTCACGAACATCCTCGACGACCTCGGCCACGCACCGGTGCGCCACGCCTACGGCGTCGACACCGCCTTCGAGGCGAGCGTCGGGGCTGCCGGGCCCGAGATCGCGGTGCTCTGCGAGTACGACGCCCTGCCCGGCATCGGCCACGCGTGCGGCCACAACGTGATCGCCACGGCCGGCCTCGGCGCCGGTCTCGCCGCCGCCGTGCTGGCCGACGAGGCGGGCGGCCGCATCCGCATCATGGGCACCCCGGCCGAGGAGGGCGGTGGCGGCAAGATCCTCATGGCGCGCCAGGGAGCATTCGACGGTCTGGCCGCGGCGATGATGGTGCACCCGGCCGACGCCGACCTGATCCGGATGGACTGCATCGCCGTGCAGGAGATGTACATCGACTACCACGGCAAGGCCGCGCATGCCGCCGCAGCGCCGCAGGAGGGCCGCAACGCCCTCGACGCGGCGGTGCTCGGCTACATGAACGTCGCCGCGCTGCGCCAGCACATCCTGCCCACCGAGCGCATCCACGGCATCTTCGACAAGGCCGGTGACAAGGCGAACATCGTGCCCGCCGAGACGTCGATGACCTGGATGGTGCGGTCGCCCACGATCTCGTCGCTGCAGCCGCTGAAGGACCGCGTGCTCGCCTGCCTCGAGGCGTCCGCCGCCGCGACGGGCTGTACGTGCAACACCCGCTGGCAGGGCGTCACCTACGCCGACATGATCGACAACGGCCCGATGGTGGCCTCCTACGTCGCCAACGCCGCCCGCCTCGGCCGCACCGTGCAGGACCCGCGGGCCATCGGCCACCCGGTCGTCGGGTCGACCGACATGGGCAACATCAGCTACCTCGTGCCGTCGATCCACCCGATGATCAAGGTGGCCGAGGATGGCGTGCCGATCCACACCCAGGCGTTCGCCGAGTGGGCCCGCAGCGAGTCGGGCGACCTCGCCGTGCTCGACGGCGCGAAGGCGATGGCCATGACCGTCATCGACCTGTGGGCCTCGTCTGCCATGCGCGATTCGGTCGCCGCGGCGTTCGAGCAGCGCCCCGACACCGTGTCCGTCCTCTGACGAATCGCCGGTTCGTTGTGGCAGGACGCATCCCTGCCCCGACCGAGGCCGTCTTCTAGGCTGCCGTGTCGTGACGGTCTACGTCCCCGAGGAGTTCACCCCGACCGAAGCAGACATCCTGCGGCGGTACTTCACCAACCTGGACGGCCCCGTTTTCGCGTTGGTCAACCTCCCCGAGGTAGTGAAGGGCGCCCTGTTCGCCCGGTACAGCCGGAGCCCGAAGAGCCTGCGGCGGCTGTTCCTCGACGAGTTCGTCGGCGACCTCGACATCGAGGGCGACCAGACGGTCGACGCCACGATGGGCCTCGAGCGGGCCGAGGAGCTGTACGAGAAGGTGTTCTTCGAGTACGGCGACGACTCCGTCGCCCAACTCGGCGGCGTGCACCTCGCCTGCGAGCAGGCCTCCAACCTGCTCACGAAGATCCTCGAGTGGGGCCGGCTCATGAGCTACCTCGAGCAGAGCACCCGCTACATCTCCTACGACTCGCGCCTCGGCGGTCGGTACCGGTACTTCCGTGATCCCGCGCTGCTGTCGAGCCGGTTCGGCACCCGCTACGTGGGCGACATGGACCGCATGTTCGACGCGTACAGCCTGCTGCTCACCAAGGTCACCGACCATGTCCGCGACACCGTCCAGCGCGATCCGAACGACAGCGACTTCGTGTTCCGGCAGGCCACCCGGGCCAAGGCGCTCGATGCCGTGCGCGGCGTGCTGCCGGCGTCGTCGCTGTCGAACGTCGGCATCTACGGCACGGGCCAGGCGTTCGAGGCGCTGCTGCTGCGCATGAAGGCGCATCCGTTGCCCGAGGCGCAGCACTACGCCGACCTCATGCTGCACGAGCTCCGCAAGGTGATCCCGAGCTTCCTGCGCCGGGTCGACCTGCCCGACCGCGGCGGCCGCTGGGTCGACTACCTGGGGTCGACCCGCGATCGCTCCAGCGAACTCGTCCGGTCGATGTTCGGCGAGACGCCGGTCGACCAGGCCGATTTCGTCGAGCTCGTCGACTTCGATCCCGGTGCGGAGGAGAAGCTCCTCACGGCGATCTGCTACCCGTTCACCAACCTGCCCGAGCACCAGATCGCCGAGCGCGTGAGCCGGATGGGTCAGGCCGAACGGCTGGCGCTCATCCAGGCGTACGTGGGGGAGCGGGAGAATCGCCGCCACAAGCCGGGCCGTGCGTTCGAGCGGGTCGACTACCGCTTCGACGTGTTGAGCGACTACGGCGCGTTCCGCGACATGCAGCGCCATCGCATGCTGACGATCGATTGGCAGCGGCTCACGCCCAACCACGGCTACGTGCGGCCCGAACTGGTCGACGAGGCGGGCATGGCCGACGTGTTCGACGACGCGATGGCACGCTCGGCGGCGCTGTACGACGCGTTGAAGGACGAGTTCCCCGAGCAGGCGAGCTACGCGGTGTCGATGGCCTACCGGTTGCGGTACTCGATGCAGTTCAACGCCCGCGAGGCGATCCACATGCTCGAGCTGCGCTCGTCGCCACAGGGCCATCCGGCGTACCGACGGGTGGCGCTGGAGATGCACCGGTTGATCGGCGAGCAGGCCGGCCACACCGCCATCGCCGACGCGATGACGCACATCACGACGGCCGCCCCCGAACTCGAGCGGCTCGAGGCCGAGCGACGCGCCGAGAGCCGACGCAACGGCTGACGGGCTCCGACGGCCGCGACGACCGCGTCGGTGGCGTGGCCGTTCGCCGTCGACCCGTCCATGGGACGGGTCGATCACGGGCCCGCTGTGTCAACTGTCACGTTTTGGAACCGAGTCCCAGGAGGGATGCGGGTTCCTCGACACATGTGACGGTTGTCACTGCTTCAGTGGGACCACGCAGGGGGTTGCCCTCGTATCATCCGCGGCCCACGGGGGTTGTGTGCGTGCGCGGTGCGGCACGCCGGAACACCCGCGTGGGACGTGACGAGACCGACTGAGACCGAGAGGGTTCCCCTGATGGCTGCCGACGACGACGAGATGATGGAACCCGACGAGGAGATCGAGATCGACGAGGCCGAAGAGCTCGACGGGCCCGACCTCGATGTGGCCGAACTCGACGAGGAGGAACTCGAGGGCGAGCTCGAAGAGGCCGACGACGAGTTCGGTGTCATCGACGACGACCTCGAACTGGCCGAAGAGGAAGAGGACGACGACGCGGCCGCCAAGGCCGGTCCCGTGCGCCGCTCGGTGGCGAGCGAGGACGAGGACGAGGACGACGACATGCTCGCCCCCGACGACGTCGAAGCCGACCTCGACACGATCCTCAAGGACCGCCTGGTCGCCACCGAGGACGAGACCAACGAGGACGAGGAAGAGCCCGAGGAGCGCGGCGAGGCCGCCGACCGGCTGCAGCCCAAGCGGGCCGACGAGCGTCTCTGCTCGACCTGTTTCCTCCTGGTCCGCCAGAGCGCACCGATGTGCCCCGTCGGTGACGACGACTGCCCGCTGTTCAGCTGACGCACGCCTGATCCGACCGGCTCCCCGCATGGACGACGAGCGCCCTCCGATCGAGCGAGTGCTCGATCTGGCGCTCTACGCGCCGGTGGGTGCTGCCATCACCCTGCGCGAGCAGCTGCCCAGGCACATCCGTCAGGGGCGCCAGGCGATGGAGAACCGGGTGCAGCTCGCCCGGTTCATCGGCCAGATGGCCGTGCAGATGGGCCAGCGCGAGCTCGCCAAGCGGATCGAGGAGCAGCGCGCCGCCAAGGCCGAGCAGATGGCCGAGCAGGTGGCCGAGCCAGCGTCGGCACCTGATGACACGCCGGATGACACGCCTGATGACACGCCGGCCGGAGAGGTCGACCACGATCTCGTCGCGGCCGAACCATCGGTCGAAGCGGTCGAGCCGCCGGCGGCCGACATGTTGCCCATCAGCGACTACGAGAGCCTCGCGGCGATCCACGTGGTCGAGCGGTTGCGCAGCATGTCGTCCGACGAGATCGAGCTGATCCGCCGGTTCGAGGTCGCCAACCGGTCGCGTCGCACCATCCTCGCCAAGATCGATCAGTTGCAGGGCCGATGACCGACCCCGAACGCTCGGTGTTCCCCGAGGGGTGGGCCGTCCGACCGGCCGGCGCCTCCGACTCGACGCAACTCACCGCGCTCGAGATCGAGGCCCGAGCCGCCCTGGTCGATGCCCGCGGGGGAGCGGCACTGCTGGCCGAGCAACCCGCCGTCGTCGACTGGGCGCCGTTGCTCACCGACGGTGTGCATCGCGTGTGGGTCGCCACGATCGACGACGTGGTCGTCGGCTACCTCCAG
>JAPLAA010000082.1 GCA_026393475.1 Actinomycetota bacterium | reverse complement strand
GGGCTGATGGTCACCCGTTTCGTCGACGGTGCGGCGACGATGAACGCCGAACGGTTCGCCGACCTCGACGCCGTCGCCCGTGCCGGCCGGGCGTTCCGCCGCCTGCACACGACCGCCCAACCGTTCGCGACCGACTTCGTGCTGTTCCCGATGATCGACGAGTACAAGGCGCTGCTCGCGGCGAAGGGGGCCACGTTGCCCGACGGCTACGACCAGCTCCAGTCCAGCGCGGATGCCACCCGTCGCGCCCTCGAGGCGACGGCCCGGCCGCTGGTGCCGTCGCACTGCGACCCGCTGTGCGAGAACTTCCTCGACACCGGCGAGCGGATGTACGTCATCGACTACGAGTACTCGGGCAACAACGACCCGATGTGGGACCTCGGCGACCTGTCCGTCGAGGGCGGCTTCGGCCCCGAGCAGGACGCCGTGCTGTTACGCGCATACTTCGACGGCGAGCCACCGGCGCACGAGGCGGGCCGGATGGTCGCCTACAAGGCGATGTGCGACCTGCTGTGGACCTTGTGGGGCGTGATCCAACACGCCAACGGCAATCCGGCCGACGACTTCTGGGCGTATGCCACCGGCAGGTTCGAGCGCTGTCGTACCCTGATGGAGTCCCCTGGGTACGCCGCTGCGTTGGACGCCGTTTCGGCCGGTTGATCTGCTAGAGTTCCGCAATGCGGACCTGGTCCGCATCGTGAAACACGTAGCGGTGAAACTAGTAGCGGTGAAACGCATCAACTCCCCGGGGATGACATGAGCGACGACGATCTGGATCTGGCGGCCCTTCCCGACGACGAGCTCGTCACCCAGATGCACGAAGACCTCTACGACGGCATGGCCGCCGAGATCGCGGAGGGCACCCTGATCCTCCTCGACCGCGGCTGGGGCCCCGACCGGGTGCTCAACGACGCCCTCGTCGAAGGCATGCGCATCGTCGGCATCGACTTCCGCGACGGCATCCTGTTCGTCCCCGAGGTGCTGCTGTCGGCCAACGCGATGAAGGCCGGCATGGAGATCCTCCGCCCGCTCCTCGCCGAGACCGGCGCAGAGTCGATCGGCAAGGTCGTCATCGGCACCGTCAAGGGCGACATCCACGACATCGGCAAGAACCTCGTCGCGATGATGCTCGAGGGCGCCGGCTTCGAGGTGATCGACCTCGGTATCAACACCGATGCCGACAAGTTCCTCGCGGCGCTCGACGAGCACAAGCCCGACATCCTCGGCATGTCGGCGCTGCTCACCACCACCATGCCGTACATGAAGGTCGTCATCGACACGCTCCAGGAGCGTGGCCTGCGCGACAAGTTCATCGTGCTGGTCGGCGGTGCACCGCTGAACGAGGAGTTCGGTAGCGCGATCGGCGCCGACGCCTACTGCCGCGACGCGGCCGTCGCGTCGGAGACGGCCAAGGCCCTCGTGATCGCCCGTCGCGGCATGGCCGAGCCCCCCGGCCCGTCCGTCTGACCCGGTCCGTACCCGAACTTCTCCGTCCCACGGCACCCGGTCGCAGGTTCCCCCGATGACACGGCCCGTCGTGATCGCCTGTGGCGCACTCGTGAGCGAACTGCGCGCCGTCCTCGCGGCCAACTCGCTGCTCGAAGCGGTCGACGTGGCCTACCTGCCGGCCAACCTGCACAACCGGCCCGAGCGCATCGTCCCCACGATGCGTGACGCGGTCGCACAACACACGGCCGACGATCCCGATCGGCCGATCCTGTTCGGGTACGCCGACTGCGGCACCGGCGGCCTCCTCGACGCCTACATGGCCGAGCTGCCCAACGTCCAGCGGCTGCCGGGTTCGCACTGCTACGAGTTCTTCGCGGGCACCGAGCTGTTCACGTCGCTCCACGACGCCGAGCCGGGCACCTTCTACCTCACCGACTTCCTCGCCAAGCACTTCGATGCGCTCGTGTGGCAGGCCCTCGGTCTCGACCGCCATCCCGAGCTGCGCGACGCCTACTTCGGCAACTACACGCGGGTCGTGCTGTTCAGCCAGTCGATCGATCCCGCTGTGGTCGATGCCGGCCGAGCGGGCGCCGAGCGCCTCGGGCTCGCGTTCGAGCACCGCCACGTCGGCCTCGACCACTTCGCCGACGCGGTCACCGTGCACCTGCGCCCGGCCGAACGAGCCGTGGGCGCGATCGCTCACCCGGCATCCCCAACAGCGCCGCCGATCGAGAGGACTGCCTGATGGCACGAGAAGCAGGACGACGGAGTCGATCCGCCGCAGAGGTCGTCGTGATCATGTGGCGCGACATTCCGGCCCAGATCAACGGCAAGGCGGGCGACGAGCGCCACCAGGTGATGCTCCCCCACCGTTTCCAGAAGGCGATCGACCGCGCCGCGATGGTGGCCGGCAAGAAGACCGCCCAGGACTACGTCGGTGAGTGGCGCCGCACCCAGCACCCGCTCGTCGGCGAACTCGTCACCACCGTCGACGCGACCGCCGCGTCGATCGAGCTGGAGTTCACCAACGAACGCCTGCACGTCCTCGTCGCCAACGGCGGCTGGGATCCGGCGTCGCCGGAGCACCCGGGCACCGCCCCCGCCCCGATCGCCACCGACGACCTCAGCGTCGGCGACGACTCCGACCAGGATCCGGCGCCCGATCAGAGCTCGCCACAGAACTCACCGCAGAACGAACAACAGACCGAAGACCCAGAGGGACCCACGTCATGACCCACACCGTCATCAGCTCGGCCACCAAGGAAGTGGTGATCGGTTTCGACCGCCCCTTCGTCATGATCGGTGAGCGCATCAACCCCACCGGCCGCAAGCTCCTCGCCGAGGAGATGAAGAACGGCGACTTCAGCCGCGTCGAGGCCGACGCCCTCGCCCAGGTGGCCGCCGGCGCGCACATGCTCGACGTCAACGCCGGCATCCCGCTCGCAGATGAACCCGCCCTGCTCGCCCGTGCGATCCAGCTGGTGCAGTCGATCACCGACGTGCCGCTGTCGATCGACTCCTCCATCGTCGAGGCGCTCGAGGCGGGCCTCGCGGTGTACCAGGGCAAGCCGCTCGTCAATTCGGTCACCGGTGAGGACGAGCAGATGGAGCGCGTCCTCCCGCTCGTCGCGAAGTACGGCGCAGCGGTCGTGGCGATCTCCAACGACGAGACCGGCATCAGCGAAGATCCCGACGTCCGCTTCGAGGTGGCCCGCAAGATCGTCAACCGCGCGAGCGACTACGGCATCCCTGCCAGCGACATCGTCGTCGACCCGCTCGTGATGCCGATCGGCGCGATGGGCACCGCCGGACAGCAGGTGTTCAAGCTCCTCCGCCGCCTCGTGAGCGAGCTGAAGGTGAACACCACGTGCGGCGCCTCGAACGTGAGCTTCGGCCTGCCGAACCGCAACGCGATCACCGGCACCTTCCTCACGATGGCGATCTCCAACGGGATGAGCTCGGCGATCATGAACCCGATGCATCCCGAGGTGAAGCAGGCGATCATGGCCGCCGACGTCCTCGCCGGCAACGACAAGGACTGCATGGCGTGGATCCGCGACAACCGCGACCCGAACGCAGCGGGCGGGGCCCGCGAGGGCCGCGCCGGTGGCGGCCGTCGCCGTCGCGCCGAGTGAGCCACGCGAACTGAACCGAACGAACTGAATCGGAACCCGTCACCACCATGCCCCGCATCGTCTTCACCCCGTCCGGCCTCGTCGGCGACGTCGCGCCCGGCGCGAGCGTGCTCGACGCTGCCCGCGAGCTGGGTGTCGACCTCGACTCGGTGTGCGGTGGTCGCGGGATCTGCGGGCGGTGCCAGGTGGAGTTCCACCCCGGCTCCTATCCGAAGTGGGCGATGGAGATCGACGCGACCGCGCTGTCGCCGTGGACCGACACCGAGCAGACCTACACCGACCGCAAGGGCCTGAAGCCCGACCGTCGTCTCGGCTGCTGTGCGATCGTGCAGCACGATCTGGTGGTCGACGTGCCGGCCGAGAGCCAGGTCCACCGACCGGTCGTACGCAAGAGCCTCGACCTCACCGACGTGGTGCTCGATCCCAACGTGCACATCGCCTACATCGAGCTGCCGCCGTCGGTGCTCGGCGACGCCGAGTCGATGACCGACCTCGTGCTGAACGAACTGCGCACGCGCATGCAGATGGCGGTCACGCACCTCACCCTGCCGGTCCTTCAGCAGGTGCACCAGGCGTTCTCGAACATCGATCGCGCCGCCACCGTCGCCGTTCGAGGCGATGCGGTGGTCGCGGTGTGGCCCGGCTTCGTCGACCGGATCGTCGGTGCGGCCATCGACATCGGCAGCACCACGATCGCCGGACACCTGTGCGACCTCGCCACCGGCGAGGTGCTGTCGTCGGCCGGCCGGATGAACCCGCAGATCCGCTTCGGCGAGGATCTCATGAGCCGGGTGTCGTACGTGATGATGAACCCGGGCGGCGACCGCAACCTCACCGTCGCGGTCCGCGAGGCGCTGCAGGAGTTGATCGATCAGCTGTGCACCGATGCCGGGGTGGGCACCGACACCGTGCTCGAGATCGTGCTGGTCGGCAACCCGATCATGCACCACATCGTCGCCGGCATCGACCCGACCCCGCTCGGGCAGGCGCCCTTCACGCTCGCCACCGCCGAGGCGCTCGAGATGGACGCCGCGGCGATCGAGCTGCCCTTCCGCAACGCGCAGGTGTACCTCGCCCCGTGCATCGCCGGCCACGTCGGCGCCGACACCGCGGCCGTGATCCTGTCCGAAGGACCGCACCGCTCCCCCACCATGCAGCTGCTCGTCGACGTCGGCACCAACGCCGAGATCGTCGTCGGCGACGAGCACCGCCAGTTCGCCGCGTCGAGCCCCACCGGCCCCGCGTTCGAAGGCGCGCAGCTGAGCTGCGGTCAGCGCGCGACCGCCGGTGCCATCGAACGGGTGCGCATCGATCCCGCGACCCTCGAATCCCGGTTCAAGGTGATCGGCAGCGACCTGTGGAGCGACGAGGCGGGCTTCGCCGAGGCGACCGCCGATCTCGACATCTCCGGCATCTGCGGCTCGGGCATCATCGAGGTGATCGGCGAGATGTACCTCGCCGGCATCATCGACCAGGACGGCGTGGTGCAGGGCTCGCTCGCCGAGCGCAGCAGCCGCATCGTCGAGAACGGCCGCACGTTCAGCTACCTCGTCCACGAGGCCGACGGCGTCCGCCTCACCATCACCCAGAACGACGTGCGCGCCATCCAGCTGGCGAAGGCCGCGCTGCGCGCCGGGATCGAGCTGCTGTTCCGCCATGCCGGTGTCACCGGCGTCGACGACATCCGTCTCGCGGGCGCGTTCGGCTCGCACATCGACCCGGTGTACGCACTGGTGCTCGGCCTCGTGCCCGACTGCCCGGTCGAGCACGTGCGCAGCGTCGGGAACGCAGCCGGCGGCGGAGCCGTCCGTGCGCTCCTCTCGGTCGCCGCACGACGCGAGATGGAAGCCGCCGTGCGCGGCGTCGAGAAGATCGAGACCGCGACCGAGCCGACCTTCCAGGCCGAGTTCGTCGCTGCGATGGCGTTCCCCCACGCCACCGCACCGTCACCGCACCTGTCCACCGTGGTGACGCTGCCCGAGCGCACCGCATCGACCAGCGAGGGCGGTCGAGCCGGCCGCCGTCGGAGGAACCGTGGCGCCGATGATGCCGTCAGAGCTGCCACCGCAGAAGGGGAACCGTCATGACCGACACGACCGAACACGCACCTGCTGCTGAACCGGGTGGAAGTGGTGGTGGCGGCCGTCGCTCCGGTGGGCGAGCCGGCCGCGCCGCGCTCCGCGCCTCGCACGTGATCGAACGGGTGCCGTACCTCACCCGCACGATGAAGCCGTTCGAGATCGTCGACGACGAAGGCCTGTCGATCATCGAGCACACCGCCGAGACGATCCTCGAAGAGGTGGGCATCGAGGTCCGCGACTATCCCGAAGCGTTGCCGATCTACGCCGCGGCCGGTGCCCACGTCGACGGCACCCGCGTTCGCTTCCCCCGTGGCATGTGCCGCGAGATCGTCTCGCAGGCGCCGGCGCAGTACACCCAGCACGCCCGCAACCCGATGAACTCGGTCGAGATCGGCGGCAAGCACACGGTGTTCGCCCCGAACTACGGCTCGCCGTTCGTGCACGACCTCGATCACGGCCGCCGCTACGCCACCCTCGCCGACTTCCAGAACTTCGTGAAGCTCGCCTACATGACGCCGTGGCTGCACCACTCGGGCGGCACCGTGTGCGAACCCGTCGACGTGCCCGTCAGCAAGCGCCACCTCGACATGGTGTACAGCCACATCAAATACAGCGACAAGGGTTTCATGGGGTCGGTCACCGCCGGCTCGCGCGCCCAGGACAGTGTCGACATGGCCCGCATCGCGTTCGGCGGCGACCTGCAGGACCGCACGGTCATGACGTCGCTGATCAACGCGTCGTCGCCGCTCGTGTGGGACGGCACGATGCTCGCCGCCGCCCAGTGCTACGCCGAGAACAACCAGGCCACGATCATCACCCCGTTCATCCTCGCCGGTGCGATGGCGCCGTCGACGAGCGCCGGTGTCGCCGCCCAGACCCTCGCCGAGGCCCTCGCCGGCATGACGTTCGTCCAGCTGTGCCGCAAGGGTGCGCCGGTGATCCTCGGGTCGTTCGCGAGCTCGATGAGCATGCAGACCGGCGCGCCGACGTTCGGCACGCCCGAGCCGGCGATGGTGCTCTACACCGTCGCTGCGCTCGCCCGCCGTCTCGGTGTGCCGTTCCGCTCGGGTGGATCCCTCACCGCCTCGAAGCTGCCCGACGCCCAGGCGGCCTACGAGAGCGCGAACACGCTCCAGCCCACCGTGCTCGGTGGCGTGAACTTCGTGCTCCACGCCGCCGGCTGGCTCGAGGGCGGCCTCGCGATCGGGTACGAGAAGTTCGTCCTCGACTGCGATCAGCTCGGGATGATGGCCACGTTCGTGAAGGGCCTCGACACCTCCACCAACGGCCTGGCGCTCGACGCCATCCGTGAGAACCCGCCGGGCAACCACTTCCTCGGCACGGCGCACACGCTCGCCAACTTCGAGACCGCGTTCTACCGCAGCGACACGAGCGACAACTCGAGCTTCGAGCAGTGGACCGAAGAAGGCGGCCTCGACGCCGCCCAGCGCGCCAACGCTCTCTGGAAGCGCCGCCTCGCCGAGTACGAGGCACCCGCGCTCGACGACGCGATCGACGCCGAACTCCTCGAGTTCGTCGCCCGTCGCAAGGTCGAACTCCCCGACGAGTTCGCCTGAACCATCCGCTTCTCCGCACCGAAACCTTCGACCAGATCCGTCACGAAACCAGGACAACGATGTCTGCCTCCTCCTTGCCCCAGTCCACGCCTGCGCTGCAGCGTCAGCTGATCGCCGACGCTCGCTACGAGCTCATCCCGTTGAAGAACGTCGATGCGCAGATCGCCTTCGTTCCTGCGGGGAGCTCGGTGTCGGTCACCTGCTCGCCGGCCAAGGGGCTGCAGGCCACGCTCGACCTCACCGCGAAGATCCTCGACCAGGGCCATGTGGCCGTGCCGCACTTCTCGGCCCGCCTCACCGAGGACAAGGCCCACGTCCAGCGCCTCGCCGAGTTCTGCCGCAGTCACGGGCTCACCGAGGTGTTCCTCGTCGCCGGTGACGCGCCCGAGCCGGTCGGCGCCTACGACGGCGTCGTCGCCTTCCTGCGCGACTTCCTCGACACCGACCACGGACTGCAGCGCATCGGCATCACCGCCTATCCCGACGGGCACGCCCTCATCGACCAGGCCGTCGTGCACGAGGCGCTGCACGCCAAGCAGGCGTTGCTCGCCGAGGCCGGCGTGGCCGGTTTCGCGAGCACGCAGATGTGCTTCGACATCGACCAGTGGAAGAAGTGGGCGGCCGCCGAGCGCGCCGCCGGGTTCACCCTGCCGCTGCACCTGGGCGTGCCGGGCGTGATCGATCGCGCCAAGCTGCTCACGATGGGCGCCCGACTCGGCATCGGCTCGTCGATGCGGTTCGTGAAGAAGAACTCGAGCACGATCTTCAAGCTCTTCTCGCCGTCGGGCTACGACCCGTCGAAGCTGATCAACCCGATGAGCAAGGTCGCCCGCGACCTGAACATCGAGGGCCTGCACCTGTTCACGTTCAACAACGTCGACGCCACCGCCGCCTGGCAGCAGAAGCAACTCGCCAAGCTCGGCTGATTCAGGCTGATTCAGGTCTCGGGCGCGTCGGTCACGATGATCGTGACCGTGCCCGTCGACGTGAGTTCGGTGTCGTCCGCCACGGCATAGGTGAAGGTCGCAATCCCGACGAAGTCGGTTGGAGGGGCGAAGGTGACGATGCCATCGGTGAGGGCTACTGTCCCGACCGTTGGCGCCTGGACGCTGTCGACGCGCAGCACGCCGCCGTCCGGGTCGACGTCGTTGGCCAGCACCTGGAGGGAGATCAACTGGTTCACGACGGTTGCCCCGAGGTCGTCATTGGCCTCCGGTGGACGCGTCGGAGCGACGGTCGACGCAGTCGACGAGGTTGGTGACGACGTCGAACTGGTCGGTGACGACGTCGAACTGGTCGATGATGACGTCGAACTGGTCGAACCGCCCTCCTCGGCCGCGGAGACGGGCACGTACCCTTCCGGTTCGCGGTCCGCGAGGACGACCAGGCCGTTCACCACGACGAGCAGGGTCATCGCGGCGACGACGCCCAGTCGATGCCTGCGACGCGACTGGAGGCGGGCGCGGAGTTGACCGACGGACGGACCCGGCGGCACCTTCCGGACCAGTTCGTCGGCGGCCGATGCGAGGCGATCATCCATGGTGTGCTTCCTCCGGCTCTTCTGGCTGATCCTCTGACCGTTCATCGGACAGGGCGGTGGCGAGGCGGCGACGGGCGTCGGTGAGGGCGCTCGAGGCGGCGCTGCGCGAGATGCCCAGTGCCATGGCGATCGATGCCTCGGGGAGGTCGGCCACGTAGCGGAGGACGATCACCTCTCGCTGGCGCGCCGGGAGGTTGCGCACCAACGACCAGATCTCGCCCGCCGCGGCAGGCACCGGCAAGCGGGGCACCTCGCGACGCAGGAGGCGCTGCTCGATCGCCTGGCGGCGAACCCTGCGTCTCGCGACGTTGATCGCCACCCGAACGGCCCAGCCCGTCGGCTGGTCGACGCCGCGTAGCATCGACCACTTGGCCAACGAACGGACGAACGCCTCGTCCGTCGCCTCTGCTGCCATGTCGGCGTCGCCGCAGACGAGCGTGACCGTGGCGAGCACCCTCGGACGTGCTGCCGAGTACCACGCCTCGAAGTCGTCGCTGTCGGACATCACTTCATGAAGAGTCACGACGACGCCGAAATGACGGGTCGAGTAACGGGAGTCAGTCGCGGTCCTGCCAGGTGGTGATGCAGGCTTCGTTGCCTTCGGCGTCGGCGAGCACCCAGAAGGCGCGAGCCGACGCGTCGCTGACCATCTGGCCGCCCGCAGCCAGCGCGGCGGCGATGCGCGCGTCGGCCTCGTCGTGGGGCACCGTCACGTCGATGTGGATCCGGTTGCGCTGCGGCCGGGCCTCGTCCATCTGCTGGAACCAGAACGCCGGGCTCACGCGTACCGGATCGAGCAACGCCGTCACCTGCTCGCCAGGAGGCGTCGGCTCGTCGACGTAGGCGAGCAGCTCCCGCCAGAACGGCAGGACCGCATCGATGTCGATGGCGTCGATCGCGATCTCCAACCGCGACATCGGCAGCGGCCGAGGACGAACCCCGTGCGTGGCCGCGATGGCCGAGATGATGCGGGCGACCTCGACGTCGGTGGTGCTGAGCCCCCGCTGGTCGTACGACACCAGGCGGATCCGGACGCTGCCGTCGGGCCGGAGGTCGATGTCGGGCAGGTGTCCGAGGGCCTCGCACCGATGCGCGACAGCGCCGACGAACCTGGCCGCCTCGGCGAATCCGTCGGCCACGAACACCGCCTCGGCCGCCCGGAGCAGCACCCGCCAGTCGTCGAGACCGGGCTGGTCGTGGAAGGTGGGCGGCGACATCGGATCCATGCGAGCAACCTAGCCAGGGGGTGCGCGGTGAGGGTCAGGACTCGGCGTCGGGGCGACGGCGGCGGCGCCGTCCGGCGGCCACGATCGTCGCCGGCACGTAGAACGCTCGGGCCGGCAGCGACACCTCGTCCCACGGCCGTTTCGTGAGCGGGCTGCGCCACGCCTTGATGCGGTACGCCAGGAACGCGGCGATCATGCCGTGCAGGATGATCAGCGCCCAGAAGAACCCGCCCGGTCCGACGCCGATCATCAGACCGGCCGCGACGAACGGGCCGAGCACCGCACCGACGCCGTACAGGGTGACGAGCTGCGACGCAGCGGCATTCAGGTGCTCGGGCTCGATCCAGTCGTTCGTGTAGGCGCCGGCGATCGAGTACAGCGGGTAGCTGAGACCGCCCAGCAGGGCGAACCAGACCAGCACCATCCAGTGCGTCTCCGGTGTGAGCACCAGGAGCGCGGCGGTGCCCATCGCCCCGACGGCACCGGCGAAGCCCACGACACGTCGGTCGAGGTCGTCGGACGCCGCGGAGATCGGCCACTGCAACAACACGCCGCCCAGGCTCGGTGCGGCGGCGAACAGGCCGACCCATCCGGCGGGCATGCCGACACGGGTTGCGTACACCGCGGGCAGACCGCCGATCGCGCCGTGCGCGATGCCGACGAGGAAACACGCCCCCAGCCCGGTCGGCACCACCTCGGCGAGCTGCTTGAGGGTGATGTGCTCACTCTCTTCGATCTTCGGCGCGACGGCCTCCTCCGAGAGGGTCACCGGGATGACGGCGAGCGAGGCGGCGATCGCACACAGGGCGAACCCGGTGACGACTTCGGCGTCGAACGCGAACACGACCGCCTGGCCGACGGCGAACGCGCCGGTGGAGATGACGTTGTAGATCGCGAGCAGCCGGCCCCGGTTGGCGTTGGTGGCGAGGTCGTTCAGCCACGACTCGGCCACCACGTACTGGCCGGCGAAGCAGAGGCCGGTCACCAGGCGGAGCAACGCCCAGGGCACCCAGCTGTCGGTGAGCCCGACCCCGAGCATCGCCGTGGTGAGCAGCGCGGCGAGCGCGGCGTAGACGCGGATGTGGCCGACCGCACCGAGGGCGCGCAGGGTGAGCCGTGAGCCGACGACGAAGCCGAGGTAGTACGACGCGGCGATGAGACCCGTGATCGCGGTGGGCAGGCCGGCGGTCTCGGAGCGGACGCCGAGCAGAGTGCCGAACAGGCCGCCCGCGAGCAGGAGGAGCGCGAGGCCGACGAAGAGGCCCCACGTGGCCAACGCGAGATCGCGGCTGAGCGCCGGTCCCGCATCGACGTGGTGGGCCTCGTAGGTCACCGGATCACGTTACGAGGCGCCGGTGAACGGGATGTGGACCGGTGGCCCGGAGATGACAGCAGGTGTGCGCTGGATCAGGCGCCGCGGCGGCGCTTGATCTCGGCGCTGATCGCGGGGATCACCTGGTGCAGGTCGCCGATGACCGCGTAGTCGGCCTTGGTGACCATGTTCGCCTCGGCATCGGTGTTGATCGCGAGGATCTTCTTCGACGCCATCGCACCCACCCAGTGCTGGATGGCACCGGAGATGCCGCACGCGAAGTAGATGTCCGGCGCGATGCGGGTGCCGGTCTGGCCGACCTGATCGGTGTGGTTGCGCCAGCCGTTGTTGGTGACCGCACGCGAGCACCCGACGACACCACCCAGCAGCCCGGCGAGTTCCTCGAGCGGCGCGAACGCCTCGGGCGAACCGACGCCGCGTCCGCCACCCACGACGACCGGAGCGGTGGCGAGCGTGACGCCGGCGGCGCGTTCGACGCGTTCGCCGACGACGCTGCGGGCGAGCACCGGATCGAGCTCGGGAACGAACGGCTGGGCGTTCGACGCGACCGGGGCCTCGGCGGCCTCGAACGTGTGGTGCGCGACCGTGACGAGCTTGGTGGACGCGACGAGTGTGCAGCGCTCGAGCAGCGACCCGCCCCAGCGGACCCGGACGATCTGCCAACTGTCGCCGGGGGTGATCTCGGTGCAGTTGGCGACCATCGGCTGGTCGAGGATCGCGGCCACGTGTGCCATCACCTCGTTGCCCCGGTCGGTGCCGCACGCGATCACCGCAGAGGAACCGACGGCTGACACCAGCTGCGCGACGCTGTCGCCCCACGCCTCCGGGCCGTAGTCGCCGAGGAGGTCGTGGTGCGCCTGGTGCACCACCGACGCGCCGTGCGCGGCGAGGGTGGCGGCGAGGCCGTTGGCGTTCGCACCGAGGGTGACGGCGTGCACGTCGCCACCGAGGGTGCGGGCCGCGGCCAGTGCCTCGAGCGAGGCCGACGACAGCGTGCCGCGGTCGTGTTCGATGATGACCAACGTGCTCACTTCAGCACCCCCAGTTCCTCGAGGACGTCGACGACGGCGGCAGCGGCCTCTGGGCCCTTGCCGAGGATCACGGTGTTGCTCGACTTCTCCGCAGCCTGCAGCAGGGTGACCATCTGCTGGCCACCGGGTTCGGCCACCGGCGCCACCTGTGCGACCGCGACCTTCTTGGCGTTGAGCCGGCCCTTCATCGTGGGATAGCGCGGGAGGTTGATGCCCTCCTTCACGCCGAGCACGACCGGCATCGGGATCGTGTAGACCTCGACGCCGGCCTCAGCCTCGCGGCGGGCGCGGACCGAACCGTCGCCGACCTCGATGCCCTTGATGCCGTTCACGATCGGGCGGGCCAGTGCACGCGCCACGCGGACGCCCACCTGGAACCCGCCCGAGTCGGCCGACTCGTTGCCGAACAGGATGATGTCGAACGCGCCCTCGGCCGCCTCGAGGTCGCGGATCGCGCCGGCGATCGCCGCCGCGGTGCGCTGGGGATCCCAGTCGGCCTCGGTGATCGGCAACAGCACCGCCTTGGCCACGCCGAGGCTGGCCGCGTAGCGCAGCTGCTCGTCGGCCTCGGCCGGCCCGAGGGTGAGGACGGTCGCCTCTCCCCCGTGGCGCTCCACGAGCTGCACCGCCTCCTCCACTGCGCACTCCTCGTGCGGGCTGGTGGTGAACGCGAGGTAGGCCGTGTCGACGGCCTGGCCGTCGGCGGTGATGTTGATCTTGGCGCCGGGTGCGGGCACCCGCTTCACGCAGACGAGAACGCGCACGGGTTCCTCAGCTCTTCATGCGGGCGTCGGTGGGGTCGAACAGCGGCGTGGCGCTCGCTCGCTCGACGGTGACCGGGTACAGCTCGTTCATGTACATGACCTGGAGCTTGGTGCCCTCGACGGCGTGCTCGGGCGGCAGGTACGCGAGCAGCAGGTACTTGCCCACCGAGGGGCCGGCACCGGCGGTGGTGACGCGTGAGACGCGGCCCTTGGCATCGACGATGCGATCGCCCGACAGGGTGAGGATCGGCTCGTTGCCACCGGTCGGGAAGCGGTCGTAGCCGTCGGCGCACTGCTGGCTGTCCATCGACAGGGTGCACATGATCGCTGCGGGGCCCTCTTCGCGGGCCTTCAGGTAGGCGGCCTTGCCGATGAAGTCGGCGGCCTTCACCTTCGGGCGGGCGAGGCCTGCCTCGACCGGGGTGTACTCGCTCTCGAGCTCGGCGCCCATGAGGCGGTAGCCCTTCTCGATGCGGCCGGTGACGGCGTACACGCCGATGCCGACGGGGATGATCTCGAACTCCTGGCCGGCGTCCCAGATCGCGTCCCACACCTTGAGGCCGTGCTCCATGCGGGTGTAGATCTCCCAGCCGTTCTCGCCGACGTAGCTGATGCGGAACATCGTGCAGGGCACGCCGTCGATGAGCACGTCCTGGACGGCGCCGTAGGGGAAGCCGTCCTGGCTCAGGTCGTACGAGGCGGTGGTGTGATCGGTGGTGACCTTGGCGAGGGTCTTGGCCGCGTTCGGGCCCCACACGCCGACGGTGCAGATGCCCTGCGAACGGTCGGTGAAGGTGGCCTGGGCGTCGGCGTGATCGGCGTTCCACTGCTCGAGGTGCTTGTTGAACCAGTAGTTGTCGCGACCACCGTCGAAGGCGCCGGTGATGACGCGGAAGTGGTGCTCGCCGAGGCGCTGGATCGTGAGGTCGCCACGGAAGCCACCGTGCGGGGTGAGCAGCGGCGTATAGACGCTGCGACCGACGGCCACGTCGACCTTGTTGACACACACGTAGTCGAGGAACGCGCAGGCGCCGGGGCCCTCGAAGTCGAACTCGTTGAACGCGGTGAGGTCGACCATGCCGACGCTCTCGCGCATCTGCAGGTGCTCGGCGTTGGTGACCGGGTTCCACCAGCGGCCGTCCCACTCGTGGGTGCGGGGCGTGAACGCGTCGGGGAACTTCGACTGCAGCTTCTCGTTGCTCGAGTACCACTGCGGGCGCTCCCATCCGCGGGCGTCGAAGAACGTGGCGCCGAGGGCTTCCTCGCGGGCGTAGAACGGGCTGCGGCGCATGCCGCGCTGGCTGGCCCACTGCTCACGCGGGTGGACGATGCCGTAGGTCTTGTTGAAGTGCTCGTTGCACCGGGCGTTGATGTGCCACTCGGTCTTCTCGTGCGGGTAGAAGCGGCTGATGTCGCTGCCGTGCGGGTCGCACATGTGCGGGTAGCCGTAGGTCATCCACTCGGCGACGAGCTGGGCGATGCCGGGGCCTTCCTTGATCCACACCGCTGCGGCGCTCCACAGGTTGCGCACCTCGACGGTCTCGCCGAGCACCGGGTTGGCGTCGGGGGTGAGGCTGAGCAGGCCGTTGATGGCGTACTTGATCTCGGCGTCGCCGAGCATCTCCATCAGCTCGATCGCCTGCTCCATCTGCGGCTCGAAGTCGTCGTAGGTGAGGGGCAGCTCGGTGGGCGTGAGCGCCGAGGCCTGGTTGCTCGGGATGTCGTCCGGGCGCATGAGGATGGGGCGGTGGGCGTAGCTGCCGACCTCCATCGAGCCGGCCGACTGGCGCTCGTAGCAGAACGTGTCCATGTCGCGGACGATCGGGTACGCGAGTTCCTTGTTGCTCTCGACGAGGACGTCGATCGGGCCGACGTCGGCCATCTGGTGCACGGCCGGGGTGAGCGGGATGTTGGCACCGGCCATCGCTGCGATGCGGGGGCTCCACACGCCACAGGCGATGACGACGTGCTCGGCCTCGATGCGGCCGCGGTCGGTGACGACGGCGGTGATCTTCTGGAAGCCGCTGGGCAGCAGTTCGGTCTCGAGCGAGAGCACTTCGGTGTTGGCGAACACGCTGAGCGCGCCGGCGGCGACGGCTTCTTCACGCATCCGGGTGCCGGTGGCGAGCGAGTCGACCACCGAGACGCTCGGGGTGTAGTAGCCGCCGAGGAGGATCTCCTCGTTGATGAACGGCACCATCTCCTTGATCTCGGCCGGGGTGACGAGGCGGGCGTCGATGTCCCATGCCTTCGCCGACGTCATGCGCCGCTTGAACTCCTCGAGGCGCTGGGGCTCGCGGGCGACCTCGATGCCGCCGCAGGTGTTGTTCAGGCCGTGATCGATGTACTGGTTCTGGCTGTCGACCGTGAGGAACGCCATCTCCTTGTTGTGATCCGTGGGGAAGATGAAGTTCGAGGCGTGGCCGGTGGAGCCACCGGGGTTGGGCAGCGGGCCCTTGTCGAGGAGCACCATGTCGGTCCAGCCGAGGCGGCTGAGGTGTCCGACGAGGCAGTTGCCGACGATGCCGGCACCGATGACGACCACCTTGGCGGTCGTGGGCACCTCACGCGTCGGGGCCGTCTGTTCGCTCATGTTCTGGTCTCCCCGGGAGTCCTGCGCAGGGCGTTGTGCCTGCGGGCTGCTTGATATATCTTCACGATATCACAGCGTCCACCCCGCCCACATCGTTGAGCCAGCGTGCTCACGTCGAGATCCGCCGCATGATCGTGCGGCTCGATCTCGCGCCCGGCGCCGTGATCCGCGAGGACGAACTGCAGGACCGACTCGGCCTCGGCCGCACCCCCATTCGCGAGGCACTTCAACGCCTCGTGCGCGACCAGTTCGTCACCGTCATTCCCCGTCGCGGGATGTACGTGTCGAACATCGACGTGGGCGAGCTCGCCACGCTGTACGAGACGCGGGCGATCATCGAGCCGTATGCAGCACGCCTCGCCTGCGTGCGCGGCACCGCTGCCCACTGGCAGCGCATGCGCACCGTGCTCGACGCCGCCCACGTGCCCGGCATCCCCGGTGGCACCCTCATCGAACACGACCGCGAGTGCCACGAGATCGTCTGGGAGGCGGCCGACAACCGGTTCCTCACCGACACCCTCGACATGCTCTACGCCCAGAGCGATCGCCTGTGGCACATGTACCTGGCCGACGTCGACGACATGGAGCACGCGGTCGACGAGCACACCCAGATCCTCGAGGCCCTCGAGGCGGGCGACAGCGAGCAGGCGGCCGCCCTCACCGAGGCGCACATCCGCAGCTTCGACGAGCAGATCCGCACCGCGGTGCGTCGACGGCTGCAGTCACCCCTCGCCGGCTGAGGTCGCTGCTACCCTCGGCGGTGCGCCGACCACCTCGGCCGGGAGAGTCACGACGCGGCCAGCGTCGGGGCGCCGAAGGAGCAACCTCCCCGGAATCTCTCAGGCGAACGGACCGACCGAGCAGGCGCCGCTGGAAAGCATCCGGCCGTGGCACGCCACGGACTCGGTTCGCCGACGGGGAAAGGGCATCGCCGACCACGGCGGTGCTCGAAGCTCTCAGGCATCGATGACAGCGGGGGAAGCACACCGACCGGGCGCCCTGCGTCCGGCCCACACGGAGGCTTCCCATGACCGATCCATCGCACCCGTCCTCTCCGCTCGCCGAGCTGGTCGACCGTGAGCTCTTCGGCACCGACGACTTCGTCGGCCGCCACATCGGACCCACCGCCGACGAGCAGCGCCTGATGCTCGCGCTCGTGGGCGCGGGCAGTCTCGACGAACTGCTCGCGGAGACGGTGCCCGGCCCGATCGCCGACGGCACCCTGCCGTTGCCCGCGCCCCGCACGGTCGACGACGTGCTCGGCGAGCTGCGCCACATCGCGTCGATGAACGCCGCCCGCACCAGCCTCATCGGGATGGGCTACTCGGGCACCCGCACCCCGCCGGTCATCCAGCGCAACGTGCTCGAGAACCCGGCCTGGTACACGGCGTACACGCCGTACCAGCCCGAGATCAGCCAGGGTCGGCTCGAGGCGATCCTCAACTTCCAGACCATGGTCGCCGACCTCACCGGCTTCGCGATGGCGAACGCATCGCTGCTCGACGAGGGCACCGCGGCGGCCGAGGCGATGACGATGGCCCGCCGGTTGTCGAAGCAGCAGAGCGACCGCTTCCTCGTGCACCGCGACACGCACCCGCAGACCATCGCCGTCCTCGCCACACGGGCCGAGCCGGTCGGCATCGAGCTCGTCGTCGGCGATGTCGACGACCTCGACGGCACCGACGCAGACGGCAACGCCGGCTGCTTCGGCGCGCTGTTCAGCCTGCCCACCTCCAGCGGGGCCGTGCCCGACTGGACCGACGCGATCACACGGGTGAAGGCGCAAGGCGGCCTCACCGTCGTCGCCACCGATCTGCTCGCCTGCGTGCTCATGGCCACACCGGCGTCGATGGGGGCCGACATCGCGATCGGGTCCGCCCAGCGTTTCGGGGTGCCGATGGGCTTCGGCGGTCCGCACGCAGCGTTCATCGCCGCCGACGACTCCGTCGCCCGTGCCCTGCCCGGCCGCATCGTCGGGGTCAGCACCGACACGGCCGGCCGCCCGGCACTGCGCCTCGCGCTCCAGACCCGCGAGCAGCACATCCGCCGCGAGAAGGCGACCTCCAACATCTGCACCGCCCAGGTGCTCCTCGCGAACATCGCCGGTCTGTACGCCAGCTGGCACGGCCCCGTTGGTCTGCGCCGCATCGCCGAGCGCACCCATCGCCTCACCAGCGTGGTCGCTCGCGCCGCACAGGCCGGCGGACTGCAACTCGTCAACGACACCTGGTTCGACACGGTCCAGGTGCAGGTCCCCAACGCCGAACTGGTCCTCGAGCGGGGGCGCGAAGGCGGTTACGACCTTCGGCCCGTCTCCCCCACGGTCGTCGGCATCGCCTTCGACGAGACCTCAGATCTGCACACCGTGCACGACGTGCTCGCGATCCTCGACGTGCCGGTGCACGGCGTTGACGTCGATCAGATCGCGGGCGACATGGATGCGCTCCCCCGCCGCCGCACCGATGCGATCCTGCACCACGACGCGTTCAACCGCTACCACAGCGAGCACGAGATGCTCCGGTACCTCCGCCGCCTGGCCGACCGCGACCTCGCGCTCGACCGGACGATGATCCCGCTCGGGTCGTGCACCATGAAGCTCAACGCGACGGCGGAGATGATGCCGATCACGTGGCCCGAGTTCGCCGACGTGCACCCCTTCGCCCCCGAGGACGAGACCGTCGGCTACCGGGCGCTCATCGGCCAGTTGGAGTCGATGCTCGTCGACATCACCGGTTACGACGCGGTGAGCCTGCAGCCCAACGCCGGCAGCCAGGGCGAGTACGCCGGGCTGCTCGCGATCAGGGCGTACCACCGCAGCCGTGGCGACGAGCACCGCACCGTGTGCCTCATCCCGTCGAGCGCACACGGCACCAACGCCGCCAGCGCGGTGATGGCCGGCATGCAGGTGGTGGTCGTCGCCTGTGACGACCGCGGCAACGTCGACCTCGACGACCTCCGTCGCGCCCTCTCCGACCACAGCGATCACGTGGCCGCGATCATGGTCACCTACCCGAGCACCCATGGCGTGTTCGAGGAGCGCATCCGCGAGATCTGTGAACTCGTGCACGAGGCGGGCGGCCAGGTCTACGTCGACGGCGCCAACCTCAACGCGCTCGTCGGACTGGCACGTCCGGGCAAGTTCGGTGCCGACGTCAGCCACCTCAACCTGCACAAGACGTTCTGCATCCCTCATGGCGGTGGCGGTCCGGGCGTCGGCCCGATCGGGGTGCGGTCGCACCTCACGCCGTTCCTCCCCGGTCATCCGCTCGCCGAAGGGGCGCCGGGCGGCGTCGGCCCGGTGTCGGCAGCACCGTTCGGATCCGCGGGCGTCCTGCCGATCTCGTGGGTGTACATCGCGCTCATGGGCGCCGAGGGACTCCGTGCCGCGACCGGTGCTGCGATCCTCAGCGCCAACTACGTGGCCGCACGGCTCCACGATGCGTTCCCCGTGCTGTACACGAACGAGCGCGGCCGCGTGGCCCACGAGTGCATCGTCGACCTGCGCGCGATCACGAAGGCCACCGGCGTCACGGTCGACGACGTCGCCAAGCGACTGATGGACCATGGGTTCCACGCCCCCACGATGAGCTTCCCCGTGTCCGGGACGCTGATGATCGAACCGACCGAGAGCGAGAACCTCCGCGAGATCGAGCGGTTCTGCGATGCGATGTGGGCGATCCGCCGGGAGATCGACGAGGTCGCCGCCGGGACGTGGGCCCTGGCCGACAGCCCGCTGCGCCATGCGCCGCACACCGCCGCCGATCTCCTGGGCGACTGGTCGCGGCCCTACTCGCGAGAGCTCGGCGCGTTCCCCGGCGGCGTTCGCGGGGAGGACAAGTACTTCCCGCCCGTGTCGCGCATCGACTCGGCCTACGGCGACCGTCACCTCGTGTGCAGCTGCGAACCGTTGGAGGCGTACGCGCACGCTGCGCAGCGGTCGTCCGAGGGACACGTCGACCCCGCCGATCAGGCATGACCAGGCATGACGACTAGGTTGCAGGTCCATGGCTGACTCCTCCGTTCCTCCGGGCCTCGGTGACCTGCTCGGGTTGCTCGGCACCTCGAACCCGCTCGCCGGCATCTCCAAGTCGATCGCCCAGTTCCAGCGCGGCGTCGGCGACTTCCTGCACGCCGTCGAGAACTTCAACCAGACGATGGAGCAGCTCAACACCATCACCGCGCGGGTGAACCGTCTGCTCGACGACGTCGAGCCGCCGGTGCGGGCCCTGCTGCCGCAGATCACGCGGACGATCAAGACCGCCGATCAGCTCGTCGAGCAGATGAGCGCGCCCATCGAGCGGGTGGCCCCCGGGCTCGCCCGCTTGGCCGACACCCTGCAGTCCCCGCAGTTCACCCAGCTGCCGACCCAGCTCGGCGACTTCGTCGGCGTCCTCGGCGACCTGGCCAAGCGCCTGCAGCCGCTCGGCCAACTGGCGGAGTCGGCCGGCGGTCTGTTCGGGCTGCGTTCGCTCACCTCGCTGCGTTCGGGAGGTGCCGCCACCAAGCCGGTGATCCCGCCGCCGGCCGACGACCCCGCACCGCCGAAGCAATCCCCGGCCGAGAAGACCGCAGCCGAGAAGACCGCTGCGAAGAAGTCCCCGGCGAAGAAGTCCCCGGCCAAGAAGACCGCAGCCGAGAAGACCGCTGCGAAGAAGTCCCCGGCCAAGAAGACCGCAGCGAAGAAAGCTGCTCCCAAGCAACGTTGATCCGTGAGCGGAATGCGCTGCATGAGCGCATCCGGCTCACGAAGGAGACTGGTTCGTGAGCGGAGTGCGCTGCATCAGCGCATCCGGCTCACGTTGGACGGGTCAGTGCTTGGCGACGAAGGGGAGGTCGACGATGCGACCGGGGAGCGCACTGCCACGCACGTCGATCGCGACCTCGGTACCGGTCGCCAGATCGGGCGGCAGGAACGCCAGCGCGATGCCGTGCTCGAGCACCGGTGAGAAGTTGCCGCTGGTGACCACGCCGACCGCCACTCCGTCGACGAGCACGCTGCAATCAGCTCGTGGCGGGCGACGACCCTCGGTCGCGATGCCTTTCAGCAGACGGGCCACGCCACGATCGCGCTCGGCGATCAGCGCCTCGCGGCCACGGAACTCGTCCTTGCCGAAGGCCACGACCCACCCGAGACCTGCCTGCAGCGGCGTGATGCCGGCACCGAGTTCGTGGCCGTGCAACGGCAGTCCGGCCTCGAGCCGAAGGGTGTCGCGAGCGCCGAGCCCGGCAGGTGTGATGCCCGCCGCGACGATCGCCGTCCAGAGGTCGTCGGCCGCCGCGGCGGGCACGGCGATCTCGACGCCACGCTCACCGGTGTAGCCCGTGCCGGCCACCGTGCACTCGACGCCTTCCCAGGTGCACCGCGCGACACGGAAGCGGCCGACGGCTGCGGCGTCGGGGAACACCGGCGCCAAGCGATCCAATGCCTTCGGGCCCTGTACCGCGAGCACGGCGCGACCGTGCGTCGTCTCGGTGCCGCCGATCGCAGCGCGGACCCGGTCGGTGTTGGACGCGTTCGGCATGACGTCGAAGACCTCGTCGTCGATCCACCACACGATGATGTCGTCGAGCACCGAACCATCGACCTCGTCGAGGAGATGCGTGTACTGCGCCCGACCCGGGCTCACCTTGGCGAGATCGTTGGTGAGTGCCCACTGCAGTCGTTCATCGGCGTCGGCACCCTCGACCCGGACGGTGCCGAGATGCGAGACGTCGAACACGACGGCGTCGTTGCGACACGCGAGGTGTTCATCGATCGTGCCGGCCTCGTACGACAGGGGCATCTCCCACCCGCCGAACGGGACCACCTTCGCCCCGAGGCGGCGATGGGCCGCGTCGAGCGGGCTGAGTTCGTTGGGCTGGTCGATCTGGTCGGCGTCCATCAGGTCTGGGTCGGTTCCGGTCGGACCGCTCAGAGGGCCACGCGGGCGGGCGAACCGGTGTGCGGTCCTGCCGTCGCCTCGGACCGCTCGGGCACGAGCGCGGCGTCGAGGTGGTCCTTCACCCCGCCGATCGCGAGGATGTTGAGCACGCCCTGACCGGCGTTGCGCATGACGTCGATGAGTTGGTCGCCCTCGCACAGCACCACGTCGCTGCCGCTGATCACCAGATGCGCGGCAGCGATGTCGGTGTCGACGTGCTCGCGCAGGTACTCGAAGGCGACCCGCACCGACTCGAGCTTGATCCCGGCATCGAGCAGGCTCTTGATCACGCGCAGTTCGAGCAGGTCTCGGTAGGAGTACTCCCGGCGGCTGCCGCTGCCCTTGGCGTCGGCGAGCGACGGACGCACGAGGCCGGTGCGGGCCCAGTAGTCGAGCTGCCGGTACGAGATGCCGACGATCTTCGCGGCCTTGGTGCCGCTGTAGCCGGCCTCCGGGATCGCGGGGGTCGCGGGGGTAGCGGGGGTAGCGGGGGTCACCGGGATCATGGTGTCCGTCGGGACCATCGAGGACCCGGCGTCGGTGGCGGGAGCGGTGGGGGTCGAGGTCATGCGTTCCTTCTCCGGCCGCGGTGCACGGCGATCGTCAGGCCAGCGCCTGGTGACATCGGCGTAACTACGCCCATGTCACGGCTGCACGCTAGTCACCCGATTCGATGGATTCAAGCACTCTTCGCGCGAACATTCGCGCGGGACGCGCGATCCGGGCGGGCTACTCGCCCTTGAAGTCGTCGGGGTCGAGGTCGTCGAGGAAATCTCGGAACTCGTCGATGATCGCTTCCTCGTCGTGCTCCTCGGCGATCTCCACCGGGTGCTGACCCGCCTGCAGCAGCAGGCCCTCGGTGGCGAAGATCGGGCTCCCGGTGCGCACGGCGATCGCGATCGCATCGCTCGGACGGCACGACACCACGAGCTCGCGACCCGAGGTGACCAGGTGGAGTTCGGCGAAGAAGATGTGCTCGCGGACCTCGGTCACGACGATCCGCTCGAGGGTGGTCGAGAGCTGCTCGAGGATCTGCACGAGCAGGTCGTGGGTGAGGGGGCGGGGCGACTCGATGCCCTCGAGCGCGGCGTGGATCGACGACGCCTCGGGCGTACCGATCACGATGGGCAACAGTCGCTGCGTACCGGTCTGCTCGCGGAGGATCACCACGGGTGTGTTGGCAGGTACTTCGACCCGCACTCCGACGAGTTCCATGGGGACCACGCCGCCGACGATAGCCGTCCCCGTCGCACCCCGTCCCCATCAGGGTGAGTGATTTTCGGTGACGCTGGGTGGCCGCCGAGGGCACCCGGGTGATGGTCCGGGTCAGCTGTCGTCAGCCGTCGTCAGCCGTCGTCAGCCGTCGTCAGCTGTCGTCAGCTGTCGAGGTGATGTTTCAGCATCGATACGACCAGGGCCTCACGCAGCTCGGCGCCGAGGTCGGCGAGTTCGCCGAGCAGCTGGACCGCCTCCTGGCGTGCCTGCGGGTTGCGCTGGCGCAGCAGCGGCAGGATGCGCTGCTCGAACAGGCCGGCCTCGCGCTCGGCGCTCTGGCGCCACGACCGCAGATGGCGGGCGTCGATGCCACGGGCGAGGAAGCCGGCCGCGGCGCGGACGACGGCGAGATCGCCCTCGGTGAAGGTGGCCGAACTGCCGGTGCCGCGTCCGGTGACCAGGCCGTAGGACTCGAGCTCGGCCAGCTGCGGTTGCGTGATGCCCGCGAGCGAGCACAGCTCGCTGCGGTCGTACACGTCGCTCGGACCGACCGCGGCGAGCAGGCGCATCGAGGTGGTGTGGTCGCCGGACGATTCAGCTGCCGCTGCCGGCCGCCCCTGGGCAGCCGGGTGACGGTTGGTGTTCACCTGGTCGGCGTGCGGGCTGATCGTGCCGGTGGGGTCGTCGAGCAGGTAGCCGCTGGTGTCGTCGCCACCGCGGCCCATCGGCCCGGTGTCGTCGAGGTCGAGCGCACCGGTGCGACCCGCCTCGGCGCCGATGCGCACGTTGCGGATGCCGCGGGGCTGGTGCAGTTGGCTCACGTTGCCGTTCCCGTTGCCGCTTCCGTTGGCCGCAGCTGCCGTCGTCGCAGCAGGAGCACTCGTGGGGACGGGGATGCCGGCCGTGGCGTCGGTGCCCGCGAGCGACGGCATCGCGATGCCGCCGCTGTCGTCGATCGCGCCGGTCTCGAGCCGGTCGCGGATCACGCGCAGCGGCAGGAAGTTCTCGCGCTGCTCGCGCAGGATGACCTTCAACCGTTCGATGTCGGCGTCGAAGAACTTGCGGTAGCCGCTCGCGGTGCGCTCCGGCTCGATCAGACCCTGGCTCTCGAGGAAGCGGATCTTGGAGATCGTGACGTCGGGGAACTCCTCGAGGAGGAGTCCGAGCACTTCGCCGATCGAGAGGTAGGGGCGTTCGTTGATCCCGCTCGTCACGCCGGGCCCGTGCCGATCTCGAAGAACACGAGGCGGAACTTGCCCACCTGGAGTTCGTCGCCCTGGTGCAGCACTGCCTCGTCGACCCGTTCGGCATTCACGTAGGTGCCGTTGAGCGAGCCGGCGTCGCGCACGACGTACTGGTCGCCGCTGCGGCTGATGTCGGCATGGCGGCGCGACACGGTGATGTCGTCGAGGATGATCTCGCTGTCGGGGTGCCGGCCGAGCCTGGTGAGCGACCCGCGCAGCGCGAACGTGGCACCGGCCTGGGGGCCGCTGCGGACCACGAGCGACGGCACGCCGGACGGCAACTGGTCGAGCTGGACCACCGTGTCGTCGGCGGCGCCGGGGGCGTCCTGGAGCGGATCGACCTTCGCGAGCGTGATGGTCTGATCGGCGGGTCGGTCGAGCAACGCACCACACGACGAGCAGAACACGGCGTCGCTGGTGTTGCGATGCCCGCACTGGTTGCAGAACACGTACGCCATGAGGAACGCGACTCTAGCCCTCGACGAGGGCGCGGTACCCGCTCGCGTCGAGCAGGCCGTCGAGCTGCGTCGGATCGGCGAGTTCGATCTCGCAGATCCAGCCGGCGCCGTAGGGGTCGCTGTTGATGGTCTCGGGCTGGTCGGCCAACGCATCGTTGACCGCGACGATGGTGCCGGTGACCGGGGCGTAGATGTCGCTGACCGACTTGGTGCTCTCGACCTCGCTCATCGTGTCGCCGGCCGAGACCGAGGCACCGACGGTCGGTACCTGGACGTAGACGACGTCGCCGAGTGCATCCTGGGCGTAGTCGGTGATCCCCATCCGGATCTTCGAACCCTCGACGCTGATCCATTCGTGATCACTTGAGTACCTGAGCGCGTCGGGGATGGACATGAGGGAAGAACCTACCTCACGCGGAGTGCTCGCCTGGAACTGTTGCGGCTCCGGACGCGGCCCGGGCGCGAGGGTGCTCAGCGGACGAGCTGACGGATGCGGCGGGCGTACTCCTGGGCCAGTTGGCGCGCCTCGCTGTCGGTGCTCGCCTCGGCCCAGATGTGGGTGACCGGGTCCTCCGGATCGGGCAGCGCGAGCATCCAGCCGGTGGCGTGGTTGATCTTCACGCCGTCGACGAGCTCGACGTCGCGCGAGCCCATCTCCATGAGCGAGCGCATCACCATGCCCTTCTGCTCCCACGGTGTCACGACGGTCTCGTGCACGAGGTGGACCTTCGGCAGGCCGTCGACCACGTCGCTCAGCGAGCGGCCGGAACGAGCGAGGAGGTCGAGCATCTTCAGCAGGGCCGCGGCGCCGTCGAACGCCGGGAGGAAGCCCGGCAGGATGTAGCCGCCTGCACCGTCCGCGGCGAAGCCCACGGCCGGGTCGTTCGCGGCGGACATGAGCGCAGGTGTGGACAGCTTGGTGGGCACGACCTGCACGCCGTGCGCGGCGGCGATCTCGCCGGCACAGCGGGTGATGTTCACCGGCAGGGCGATCGTGTCGCCGAGCAGGTGGTCGGAGACGAGCTCGACGAACGCCAGCAGCGCCTCGGTGTCGGTGAGGACGCGGCCCTGGTCGTCGACCAGTCGCAGGCGTTCACCGTCGGCATCGATCACCGCACCGAGGTGAGCGCCAGACGCGCGCACGAGGCCGGCGACGCGTGACAAGGCCTGCTCGGTGTCGAAGCCGACACGGCCGGCGGTCGAGACGTACGGGTTCACCGCGAGGACGTCGGCGCCGAGCTTGCCGAGCAACGTGGGCATGACGGTGCTCGCAGCGCCGTAGCTGTAGTCGACCACGAGCTTGAACCGATGGGCACGGATCGAGGCGGGTTCGACGGTGGCCTCGAGGGCGACGGTGTACTCCTCGAGCGCACGAGGCGGGAACTGGATGTCGCCGATCTCCTCGGCCAGCGCGCGGCGGCTGTCCTCGCGCTGGAAGAGCCGTTCGATCTTGCGTTGTGCGTCCTCGGTGATGTCGGTGCCGGCCGAGTCGAAGAACCGGACGATCACCCGGTCGGGGTCGTTGTGGTCGAGCCGCACCGTCAGCCCTCCGAACGCCCGGGGCGAGCGGACGAGGAACCGGGTGACCGGCACGCTCGCCACCTCGAGGTCGAGCACGTCGATGCCGGCGGCGTTGAGGCCGGCCATCATCGCCCGCTTCAACATGCGCGCCGCGCGGCTGGAGTCGCGCGACGTCACGACGGTGGTGCCCTTGCGGAGCGCGGTGCCGTAGGCCATGGCGACACGAACGGCCAACTCGGGCGTGACGTCGACGTTGGCGAGGCCCTTCACGCCGTCGCGGCCGAACAGGCTGCGCGCGCCCTTGCTCTCCCAGACGATGCTCGAGTTGACGACGGCGCCGTCCTCGATCGTCTTGAACGGGTAGATCTTGACGTCGCTCGAGATGACGGCCTCGTTGCCGACGAAGACCTCGTCGCCGATCACCACGCCCTCGTCGATGCGCACCGCGTTGCGGATGCTGCTGCTGCGGCCGATGACCGCGCCGCGCATGCGCGCGCCCTGGCCCACGTACACGTTGTCGTGGAGCACGGATCGTTCGACCTGCACGTCACCGAGGAGGCGCACGTTCGAGCCGAGCACGCTGTACTCCCCCACTCGGCATCCGGCCTCGATCTTGCAGCCCGGTCCGATGACGCAGGGGCCGATCACCTGGGCGTCGGGGCTGATCTCGGCTCCTTCGCCCAGCCACACCCCGTCGTTGACGAGGAAGCCCGGCACGCTGGCGCGCACCTTGCCGTCGAGGACGTCCTTGTGCGACGACAGGTAGGCCTCGAGCGTGCCGACGTCCTCCCAGTAGCCCTCGACGACCGCACCGAAGAGCGGCTTGCCGGCGGCGAGCAGGGCCGGGAACACCTCGCCGGAGAAGTCGACGCTGCGACCCTCGGGGATGAAGTCGAAGACCTCCGGCTCGAAGACGTAGATGCCGGTGTTGATCGTGTCGCTGAAGACCTGACCCCACGTCGGCTTCTCGAGGAACCGTTCGATCGAGCCGTCCTCGCGGGTGATGACGATGCCGAACTCGAGCGGGTTCTCGACGGGCGTGAGCCCGATCGTCGCGACGGCGCCCTTCTCGCGGTGGTACTCGAGCACCTTCGTGAGGTCGATGTCGGTGAGCACGTCGCCGGAGATGACCAGGAAGGTGTCGTCGAGGAACGCTCGAGCGTTGCCGACGCTGCCGGCCGTGCCGAGCGGCACCGGTTCGTCGGCGTAGCGCATCGTGACGCCGAACTCGGCGCCGTCACCGAAGTAGGTCTTGATGTGGTTCGCGAGGAAGGCCACGGTGACGACGATCTCGTCGAAGCCGTGCTCTTTCAACAGATGGATGATGTGCTCCATCATCGGGCGGTTCGCCACCGGCAGCATCGGCTTCGGGGCGTTCGACGTGAGCGGCCGCAGGCGGGTGCCCTCGCCGCCGGCCATGATCACGGCCTTCACGACGTGTGCTCGTTCCCCGGGCTCTGACGGCCGGCGGCCGGGTGCGCGGCCGGCTCGCCGGTCCGCTTCGCGCGCCCGGCGGCGATGCCGGCGCGGACCTTCGGTACGTACTGCACCGCGGTCCAGTAACTGAGCGCCAGTCCGGGGATCACCAGGATCCACGAGGCGAGGAGGAAGCCCTGTTGGCCGAAGGAGCCCGAGTCGGGATCGCCGAGCATGAACCCGGGGATGGCGAACATCAGCAGGAACGTGGCGAGCTTGCCCCAGTAGGTGACGTCGAAGCGCTCCATCGAGAACGCGACCGTGGCGATCGCCATGGTCGCGCCCACGACGACCTCACGGATGACGATCGCCCACAGCACCCAGGTCGGCGGGATGCCGTAGGAGATGATGCTGCCGATCGCGACGATGAACAGGAGCCGGTCGGCGGTGGGATCGAAGATCTTGCCGAACTCGCTCACCTGATTGAACCGACGGGCAAGCCACCCGTCGACCCAGTCGGTCGCGCCGAGGCCACCGAGCAGCCAGGCGGCGGCGACCTGATCGTCCTTGCCGAACAGCAGCCAGACGAAGATCGGGATGCAGCACAACCGCAGCAGGGTGAACAGGTTGGGAGCGGTGAGGAACCGATGTGTCGACAACTGGGTCGTCTCGGTATCGGTCACGATCCGGAGCGTACAAGGCCGGTCGCGACCACGGCAGGACCTACAGTCCCGAACATGTCTCATGGGGATCTCACGGGCCAGGTGGCCTTCATCACTGGTGGTGGCTCGGGCCTCGGCGCCGCGTTCGCGCGGCGTCTCGCGGCCGACGGTGCCACCATCGTCGTCAACGACATCAGCGCGGACGCAGCGTCTGCGGTCGCCATCGAGTTGAACGGCGACACGGCCGTGTTCGACGTCGGCGACTCGGCCGCCTTCGACGCCGAGGTCGACAAGGCGGTCGAGCGGCACGGGCGCCTCGACATCATGATCAACAACGCCGGCATCGCTCCCCCGCCCGACCCGGAGCGGACCCAGCGCTCGATCGAGAACCAGATGAAGCGGATGGAGGGCAAGCTCGACGAGATGGTGCCCCCCGACTCGACCGTGGGGCTGAGCGACGCCGACTGGGACCGGATGATGCGCATCCACCTGTACGGCACGTTCTACGGAACGCGTGCGGCGCTGCGGCACATGACGCCGGCGCGTTCGGGCTCGATCGTCAACATCTCCTCGGTGCTCGGCCTGCGCCCGATGGCCGGGGCGTTGCACTATGCGACGGCGAAAGCGGGCATCATCGCCCTCACCAAGAGCGTCGGGCAGGAGGTCGCACCGTTCGGGGTGCGGGTGAACGCCGTGTGCCCGGGCTGGGTCGACACGCCGCTGCTCGCCCCGATGGATCCGATGCTGATGGCCGGCATCGTGATGCAGATCCCGCGAGGTCGGATGGCGACCGCCGGCGAGTTGGCCGAACTCGTGCGATTCCTCGCCGGGCCGGACAGTAGCTACTGCAATGGCGACGTCTTCGCCGCGTCTGGAGGGTTCGTCTGATGGCCACCGTGTTCACCCGCATCATCGAGGGCGATCTGCCCGGCACGTTCGTGCACCGCGACGAACGCTGTGCCGTCTTCATGTCGATCAACCCGCTCGCGACCGGCCACTGCCTCATCGTGCCCACCCGTGAGGTCGATCACTGGGTCGATCTCAAGATCGACGAGTCGCAGCACCTGTTCACGGTGGCGCACCAGATCGCCCAGGCCCAGCGGGCCGCGTTCCCGTGCGACAAGGTCGGCATGATCATCGCCGGCTACGAGGTGCCGCACGCCCACATCCATCTCATCCCGACGACGCACATGGGCCAGCTCGACTTCGCGAACGCCGCCGCATCGGTGTCGCGCGAGGAGCTCGAGGAAGCGGCCGAGGCGATCCGCAACCAGATCGCCTCCTGAACGCCCCCGACCTCGGGTCGCACCACCCCTGATCAGGGGGATCGCGTCCCGCAGCGTCAAGTGCCCACGGGGCACCGCCGATGACCGATCGAGACGATCGCGAGGCGAGGGACGATGGGCAGCATCTCGGCCGGGTGGCGCACGCAGCGACGCGCCCGACACGGCAGCAACGACAACGGGCTCGGCCGCGTCGACAGCGTCGACCGCATCGACAGCGTCGACCGCATCGACGGCCGAATCGACCGCGACGGACACACCGAGGCCCGTCGTGACCGGGGGTTCAGCATCGTCGAGGTGATGATGACCATCACACTCGTGTCGATCGCGGTGATCCCGCTCATGGACGCGACCCTCACGTCGATCCGTGCCTCGACCGTCGCACGTGAGAGCGCAGAGGTGGAGACGGTGCTGTCGAACGCAGCCGACCGGGTGAACCGGGCGCCGACGCTGTGCGACTACCGGATCTACGTCGAGGCCGCCGCCCTGTCGAAGGGCTGGCCGGCCGGCAAGGCGACGGCCACGTACCAGTACTACGTGCCGGGAGCCAGCGCGCTGGCCAGCGATCCTGGCACCTGGGCGTCGGGCGCCTGCCCGGGCAACGCCCGTACGCCCCGGCTGATCCAGCTCATCACGATCTCGGTGACGAGCGCATCCGGCAAGGTCACACGAACCGTGAAGGTGGTGAAGAGCGATGTCTGATGCCGAACGTTCCCCGGCTGAACCGCACCGCGAGAGCGGTACCCGCCGCCGGCGTGATGCCGGGATGAGCCTCACGGAGGTGCTCGTCGCGACGATGGTGATGGGGTTGATGATCACCTCCCTGGCGATGGCCACGCGGGTGATCATCCAGCAGGCCGACAACACCGAGGGTCGATCGAACAACGCCCGATCCGAACAGAACGTCGGGCTCTACATGCCCGCCGACCTGTCGTCGGCCGAGACCGTGAACGTCCAGGCCGCCGCAGTGCCCTGTGGACCGACGCCGGCCTGCCCGCCGGGTGTCGACCTCGGCGGTTCGAACGCGCTGATGCTCACCTGGTCGGGTCAGGACTTCGACGTCGAGACCAACTCGATCGTCTCCACGGTCACGAACGTGTCGTACCGAGTCATCCAGGTGGGACAGGAGTTCCGGTTGGTCCGCACCGAGTGCGACGGTTTCGTCGGCGAGGAGCTGACGTGCACCTCGCGCACGGTGCTGCGCAACCTCGACAGCCCCCCACCGGACGTCGAGTGGTTCCCCGGCACCACCCGTCCCACCTGGATCATCTCCGTCACCCAGGCCTCGGCCGCCGATGCGGTCGACGGTCCGATCACCACCCAGCCGGTCACCTCCGACGCAGGCTTCACCAACAAGAACGCTCAACGCGTCGTGGTCACCATCAACGGCGGTGGCGACGTCGCCGGCGCCGGCGGCGGTCAGAACCAGATCAGCCTCAGCGCCGGTGGGACGAACCGCCAGACCAACCTGAGCACCGACGACCTGGCCGGTGCGCCGACCTTCACGGCGGCGCGCAGCCGGTGCGGTGGCAACTTCGGCCTGATCGTCGACCGCTCCGGCTCCATCGGCACCGACATGCCGGCCGTGAGGAACGGCATCAAGCAGTTCATCGACGCCTTCGCCGGTACGCCGGTCAAGCTCCAGGTGGTGACGTTCAGCACGTCGGCGACCACCCTCGGCTCCGGATCGGGGTGGACGAAGTACTACGACATGCTGATCGACACCGACGTCACTGCGTTGAAGACGCTGGTCGACGGTGTGGCGGCCAGCGGTGGCACGAACTGGGAGGACGGCTTCTTCCGGATGTTGAAGAACTCCGACGGCACCGTGCAGTCGCAGCTCCCCAACACGATCCTGTTCTTCACCGACGGCATTCCCACCTTCAGCCGCCTCGACGGCACGACCGCATCGGTCGCTGCGACGGCGAGCTCGCTCGATGCGGGCCTGCCCGCCTCGGACGGATCCAACTTCTCCCAGATCGGTTGGAACCGCGCCGAACGGGTGCTGCGCGACCGTGGATCGATCAACGTGATCGGTGTGTACGTGAACAGCAACACCACCGCCACCTCGCAGTGGGTGACGCGCTCGGGTTACCACATCGACTACTTCAGGGGGAACAACGTCGTCTTCCAGCAGGGCGCGAACGTCTACGAACGGGCGAACAACGTCGTGTTCCAGGTGAGCACCGACAGCGACCTGGTGTTCGAGCGACGGGTCGGCAGCACGTGGTCGAGCGTGAGCCGTGCGACGTTCCTCGCGGGCAACCTGAACAACACCGAGTCCGACAACTTCCGCACACGGACGACGGGCTCGATCAGCAGCAACAACAACAACTGGGTCACCATGACCGAAGCCCAGTACTACGCGGCGAACTCGAGCAACGCCACGTCCGACGGGTTCCGCACGTCGCTCAGCGGATCGTCGAGCACGCCCTGGGTCGCGGTCACCCTCGATCGGTACAACGGCAGCAACACCACCACCGACAGCGCCGACGGTTGGCGGACCTCCATCAGCGGGTGGAACACCGTGTCCGAAGCGACCTACAACGCCAACAACACCGTGGCGGCCGCCACCGACGGCTGGAGGACGACGACGTCGGGTTCGGCATCGTCGTGGACGAGCGTGTCCAAGTCGGTGTTCGACCTGAGCAACACCATCGGTGACGACACCGATGGTTGGCGGTCGGTCCAGTCCTTCGAACCGCCCTACGACTTCTTCGTCGACACCGTCAATGCACCGTTGAGGAACTACGCCACCATCGGCAACATCGTCGTGGGCAACACCTCCGGGGTCGAGGGCGGGTTCGTCGAGGCACTCCCCCGCGGCGGCCCGTACACCAACGCAGCCGCAGCCGACCTCTTCGTGCTGCCCAACTACACGAACTTCGGGACGGCGCTGGCGTCGGTCGCGCTCGGCCAGTGCGGCGGCACCGTCACCATGCAGACCCGCGTCGGGTCGACCGCCGCCCAGGACCCGTTCACCTACGAGAACACGACGACCAACGCGATCGTGCAGACATCGGCTGCGTACCGCAGCGGCACCTTCGACATCGCGCTGCCCGGTGGCGCCGCCACGACGGTGACCATCTCACCGCAGCAGTTCACCAACCTCGTGCGCTACCAACCCGCTGGATGGTCGTGCAGGAGCGGCGGGACCGCCTACCCGTTCACGACCGTGCCCGTGGCCGGCTACGCGCCGTGGACGGCGATCAGGCTGACGGTCAACCCGAACCAGGCCGTGTCGTGCATCCAGCAGGTGGTGCTCACGTGAGGCTCCGCACACGGCCCCCGCGCCGTTGCCGGTCGGGCCGCGACGAGGGCAGCTCGCTGATCTTCGCCCTCGTCACGATCCTCCTCGCGTCGATGATCGTGATCCCGGTGATGTCGTACACGATGAGCGTCTTGCGCGCCGGCACGGTGCGAACGAACCTGTCGGTCAGGACCGAGGCCGTGAAGGGCGGCCTGCGGACCGCGCTCTACGACCCGGTCGCGCTGTACCAGGCGTGCGTCAACTCCGGCCGCACGGTCGCGGTGCAGCTCGCCGTCCCGCCGGGCCTCGGCATCAGGTCGTCCTGCACGACCACCAAGGACGCGCTGCAGGACGTCCCGAGCGACCAGCGGTACGCGCTCGCCACCACCCAGGTCGGTTCCCAGGCAGCGATCCCGCCGACGTACGTCGCGGAGCCGGCTCGCCCCGACCTCCAGGGCACGATGTCGCCCACGTGGTGCACGAGCATGGTGTCGGCCGATCCGATGGCCAAGGTGCCGTGCGGTAAGCCGTACCCCAGCAACGGCGCAGCGGTCACGACGGCGTGGCAGGCCGACGCCTCGACCACGTCGACCGGGAACAAGGTGTTCCTCCCCTCGCTCCCGCCCTTCTCGAACAACCTCGCGTTCGCCGGCGGATACCTCATGCCGGCGGGCGACAGCGGCCCCTGCCGGGTGTACTTCCCCGGCAAGTACACCGACGACGTCGTCATCACCGACAGCACGCCGACCTACTTCGTGTCGGGTGTGTACTACTTCGAGAAGGCGCTGCGGATCTCGGGCAATGCCCAGGTCGTGGCCGGCACGGGATCGACCCCCGGTTGCGTCGAGAGCGACGCGGTCGCGGTGGCCGACGCGATCAACGCCCCGTTCGACGCCAGCAGCAGCGGTGTGGGCGTGACGTTCGTATTCGGGGCGACGGGTCGGCTGATGGTCGACACGCTCACCAGCGGTTCGTCGATGAGCCTGGTGATGAACCGGCGCCTCGTCGGCAAGGAGGACCCGCTCGCAGTGCTCAACGACGTGTCGATCATGTCGGTGAACGGCGTGTTCAGCGGCACGGCCACGACGGCGTTGAACCTGCCCGGTCAGCTGAACGTGCCGGTGACGCCGGTGCTCAATGGCGGGGCGACCTCACCGGAACCGTGGTCCCACTTCTACAAGGCGTCGACGCTCGTCTCGACACCGACGGCGCCCGTCGGGTGCGGGTTGCCGCTGTCGGGTGTGACCGCCTCGTGCCCGATCGTCGACCTGAAGTTCACCAACGCTGCGACCGTGCAGGTGAAGATCCCGGGCTACGTGAGCGTGCCCCAGGGGTCGGTGAGCCTGAACGTCTCCCCCGGCATGAGCGTCGGGAAGTGGCTGTCCTTCGGCGGCGGCATCCTCGCCGCACAGATGGGAGTGACGGGGAGCGCCCCGGAGTTCCTGCAGCTCGGCCTGCTCAACCCCGTCGTGCAGAAGACGTTCAAGATCGTCACCGAGACCACGTCGGGCACGCCCAAGGTCACGTCGATCGCGCTGGTGCAGGTGAACGAGACCGGTGGCCACGCCGTGAACTCGTGGGTGGTGCAGACCGGCTGATCCGGTTCAGGGGCCGGTTCAGAGGCCGGCTCGGGGCCCGATCAGGGGCCGGCTCAGGAGTCGGCGAGTTCGACCTGTTCGAGGTCGATCATCTCGATCAGCTCGGGGCCCTTGTTGCGGACGTTGTTGACGGCCGTGGACACCGGGTGCATCACGAGCAGGTCGTCGGGCGCCGGGACGAGCAGCGCCGACAGCGCCTCGAGATCGTGCTGGTCGGGGTCGAGCCACTGCGGCCACACCGCCGGCGGGAGCAGCACCGGCATGCGGTCGTGCACGGGCGCCATGGTGGCGTTGGCCGACGTGGTGATGACGGTGCAGCTGTGCAACCACGGAGCGTCGGGCCCGGCCGCCTTGTCGCGCCAGGCCGCCCACAGCCCGGCGACGGCGAGCGGCTCGCCGTCACGTCGATGGATGAAGTACGGCTGCTTGGTCTTCTGTCCGGGGACGACCTTCCACTCGTAGAAGCCGTCCATCGGGACGATCACCCGCTTGGAACGGAACAGCGACTTGAACGCGGGCTTCTCGGCGAGGGTCTCGGCCCGGGCGTTGATCATCTTCGACCCGATCTTGACGTCCTTGGCCCAGCTGGGGACGAGGCCCCAGTGGAACGCTCGCACGACCGGGTGGGCGTGGGCGTCGGCCACCACTGCGTAGATGTCGTTGGTGGGTGCGACGTTGTAGTTCTCGCGCAGCGGTCGGATCGGCTCGAGCGGCGGCACACCGGTCGCCGCCGTCGCATCGGGGTCGGTGTCGAAGGACGCACCGAAGTACGACGCGATCCGATCGGGCGTGTTGCTGGAGACGAAACGGCCGCACATCCCGACCCACCGTAGTGATCCAGTGTGACAGGGGTGCGGCCGCGTCGCCTCTCGTTCGGTCTCCGACCCGATGACGTGTCGCCCCGGTCAGCTCCAGACCAGGGTGGCCCGGGCGCTGCCGGAGTTCTCGTAGAACTCCATCCGGATCGTGTGTGCGCCGGCCGTCAGCGTCCTCGTCACCGAGTTGGTCGCGTATCCCCGGTCACCCCAGGCGTCGATCACCCTGACACCGTCGATGAACAGGCGGACACCGTCGTCGGACCCGGCGGTGAACGTGTAGGTGCCGGCGGCGAAGGTCTGGGTGCGGGTCCACCGCACCGAGAACGAGTTCGACGGCAGTCCGGTCGCCGGGGCGCCATTGCCCCAGTTGAAGTTGATCGAACTGTCGTCACGACACAGCGCCGGCGAGCCGCCGAGGCTGGTGTTGTTGAAGTACTCGGCCTTCCACCCGCTGATCGCCGGACACGTGCCGGGGACCGTCGTCGTCGTGACCGGGATCGTCGTGGTGGTCGTCGTGCTGACGGGCACCGTCGTCGTAGTGGTCGTGGTGGTCGTGGTCGTGGTCGACGTGGTGGTGCTCACCGGGACCGTCGTCGTGGTCGGGGCCACCGTGGTGGTCGTCACCGGCGGGGTGGTCGTCGTCGGTCCGCCCTGGTCGGGGTCGACGGTCCACGAGTTGACGGCATAGGCGGCGTTGGCGCGCACCTCGACGATCGCTCGGGACGTGCTCTGACGGCCGGATGAGCTGGTCGCCCGAGCGACGAGGCCGACGCGGAGCTGGGTGGGCTGTGCCTCCACACCGAGGAACCAGTTGTTCACGGGATCGGTCGGCAGCTGTGGGGCGTCGAGCTTCACACGCGATGCGACGACGCCACTCTTGGCGACGAAACGCCAGGCGCGCTGGTTGGCGCCGGAGGTGGGGGTGCGCAGGACGAATTCGGCGTTCGGCGTGAAGATGTAGCCCTCGGCCTCGAACTGGCTCTGTGCCTGGCTCGTCGAGCCGGTGAAGTCGACGAGCACGGCGGGGTCCGTGCTGGCCAGGCTCGACCCGGTGTACTTGAGCGCCGTTTGGGTGGGCACGGTGGGCAGCATCACCTTGTGGACGAGCACGTCGACGGCGCTCGCGGAGTTCGTGACGTCCGGCAGGAACGGTGTGGCGCACACGCCCGGCGACGACTGCATGCACGGGTACTCGCCCTGCTGCACCATGTCGCGAGGGACCTGCAGGTTGGCGGTCGCGACACCGAGGTTGACCGTGCGGATCGAGATGCCCTCGCTGCCGCGGGTCGACGGCGTGGAGACGCGACGGTTGATCATCACCGACGAGCTCTGGATCACGAGTCGGGCGGTGCCGTCGAGGAGCAGCGTCGCCCCCTTGCCGGTGATCGAGTGGTTGGTGAGCGCCGAGGCGCTGAGCGCGAGGTCGGAGTCGACCGCGCAGCCGGCCACGCGACCTTCGCCGAAAACCACCTTCGCCGACGCGGTGATCGTCACCGTGCTGGTGAAGTGGTAGATGCCCGATGCGAAGTAGTGCTGCCGGCCGCCCGCCCCGCTGATCGTGAGCGGGTCCTCATAGCGGCCGGGGTAGTACATGCGGCACGTCGGCGTGAGGTCGACGAACTTGCCATCGCGGTCGTAGGTGGGCACCTGCGGCAGCCGCGGGTACTGCCACTGCTGCACACCATCGGCAGCGTTCGGGTCGTCGCCGGCCCGCGTCCACCACGGGACCGGCGCCGCGGTCGAGCACGCCTGGTGCACGTGGCTGAACGGCTCACCCGAGCTCTCGATCTGCGACATGGCGACGGGGTACCCGTCGGGACCGACGGCTGCAGCGTCGCAGTCCACCGGCGGTGCAGCACCGAACCGGTACCGGGCGGCAACCGCCGGCACGGGGACGCCCGGTGCACCGGGCGCGAGATCGACCGAGTTGGAGTACTCGATCAGGTACGGGTTCGCGCTCGTGCCGGCGACCAGGATGTCGCCGGTGGTGGTCGCGAGGTCGCCGCCGTTCAGGAAGACGTCGCCGTCGATGTCCTTCAGGTACGACCCGGAGTACGGACCGGCTGTCGATCCCGACAACGCCGGCCTGGTCGGGTCGCTCTGCGTGGCGATCACGCCGTACCGGTTGCGGCCGGTGTCGTAGTAGGCCAGCGGCGTGCAGGTGATCGTGCCGGCGAAGCCGTTCAGGTCGAACGTGCCCGCCGGGTAGCTGCCCTGATTGATGCACGACGACGGCCCCCTCGAGACCTGCATCATGATCGCGAGGCGCATGGCCGACTTCGCCGACTCGATGCCTCGGGTGCGTTCCTCGAGCGGTGGGCGGGCGCGGATCACCGTCGCGGTGAAGGTGAGCAGACCGCCGATCACGAGGCTGCAGACGATCACCATCAGCATCGTGATCGTCAGGATCGAACCACGATCTCCGGCGACCCCGCGACGAGTGGTGCCAGTGGGATTCCGAGGAGTGCTCATCACGGTGCCGGCTTCGAGATCACGAGGCACGACAGCGCCTCGTCGGCCTGGAGGAGGATGTCGGCGCCGAGCAGCAGCTGCCCCCCGGCATCCGTGATGGGTTGGGTCACCCTGCCTGTCACGGGAACACCTGCTTTCGAACACTCGATCCGGTCGAACACGTACCCTGCCGGCGTGCCGTCCTCGATGATCCGCACGGTCTTGCTGGCCTGGCCGGTGTTGAACGAGTAGTCGAGGGTGACCGAGGCCGTGACGCTGCGATCGAGGAGCCGATCGCCGATGTCGGTGGAGAAGTTCCACTTGCTGGTTGCCGGCACGTCCTGCAGCACGCCGCCGACGTCCACCTTCTTCTGCAGCGTCACCGTGCCACCGCACTCGGCGGCCATGATCGCCCGGAGCACAGTCGCCGTGTTCACGAACGCAGCACGGAAGAAGTCGGCGTCAGAGGCATTGCCCGCTCCCCCGTTGGCCGCCGGGTCGTACTCGACCGAGCCCACGACCGACTTCAGGTTGCTGATCGCCGAGGCCTTGTTGAAGTCGGCGCCGACCAGCACACCGATGATGCGTGCAGACGTGCGCCGACCGTCGTTGGCCTTCGCCTGGGCGCTGGCGACGGCGGTCGCCGTGGCGATGTTCGAGCCGCCGGCGTTGGCGATGTTGCGGTTCGGTTCGCCGTCGGTGACGAACACCACCAGGTCGGGCGTGTTCGGGTACGGGACGCCGGCGACGTTGAAGAACGGCATGTGCAGGCCGCTCTCCCAGTTGGTGCCGGAGCCGATCTGGTCCCAGTGGATGCCGTCGACCAGTGGCGAGTCGGGGATGCTCTGGTTCCAGTTGCCGTCGCGATTGTCGATGACGGTGATCCGGTTGCGGGCCGCCGTGATGTCGCTCGAGGCGTTCAGCAGCGAGAAGAACGAGCCTTCTGTCGTCGGGAACATGCGATAGGCGGCCCGGTCGAAGCCGATCACGTTCATGCGCACCGGGGTACCGGTGAAGAGGTCGATGAACTCCGTCGCCGCGTTCTCCAGCTGCACGCCACCGTTGTTCTGCGGCACCGAGCCGGACGTGTCGAGCACCAGCGTGATCGTGCCGCCGCAGCGGCTCGGCGGAGCGCTCGGGTCGACGAATCCGAGGTTGGGGTCGGAGGGCAGGAACTCGTCCTCGGAGAGGCCGGCACCGCCGGTCGCGAACTGATCGCCGTTGTTGAACGTCACGATGACGTCCTCGCCGATCGGCTTCAACACCACCTGGTTGCGCGACTTCACCTCGAGCGCGTGCTCGGGCTTCTGGTCGGGCGTCCAGCCTGGCGGCGGAGCCGGCAGCTCGTGCGCGACACCGACGCGGCTCACCGTCTCCTGCGGTGTGCCTGCGTTGCGGATCTCGTAGCGCACGAGCTGCCATTCGTCGCCGACGTTCACGTAGCGATAGGCGACGAAGTACTGGACCGAGACCGAGCCGCTGATGTCGAAGCGCTTGATCGTGAGCGCGTTCGTGCCGGGGAGCACAGCGCTCGTGGCCGGCGAGTAGAGCGGGGCGGTGAAGGTCTCCGACGCCGAGGCGAGGTCGACCGGCAGCCACGTCTGCACGAAGCTGATGTCCTTCGAGATCGCCACGCGCTCCTCGGCCTGAGGTGCGGTCCTCAGGATCACGAGGAACGCCGCGCAGATGGAGGCGAGGATCACGCCGGAGATCGTCATCGTGATCAGCAGTTCAGGCAGTGTGAAGCCAGGGTCCCGCTCGTCGCGGGCGGTCTCGGCGGCGCGGCGCCGGCGCAGCTCAGCCAAGGGTCGCATCTCGCTCCTCGTCGGTCCGGATGTCGCCCATCACCAGGTCGAGCTGGTTGGTCTGCTGGCCATCGGGGCTGGTGACCTTGATCGTCACCCGCTGCAGGGTGCGCTCCTTGGTGATGGAGATGATCGTGCGGCCGCAGTCGCCCGCCGGCACCGGGTCGGTGGTCGACCAGTTCTTGGTGGTCGTGTCCCAGTACTGCACGTCGAGCACCTCGACCGTGCTCGCCGGCCATTCGAAGATCGCCGCGGCGTTCTTCGCCTTCGCCGCGTAGCCGCCCAGGGAGTCGGTCTCCGGGCACGGGTGCCAGCCGTAGTTCGAGACCCGGTCGACGGCGCTGCCGAGGACGGCCTCGACCTTCGCCTGCGTGTCGCTGAACCGCGACACGCGGATCGCCGACCACATCGCGGGGAGGATGCTCGAGATCACCATCCCCATCAGGGCGAGCGACACCAGCACCTCGACGAGCGTGTAGCCGTCGTCGGACTCGACGGTCTCGTCGCCCGGCCTTCTCCTTCGCATCCCTCGCAGCACTGCCCGCTCCGATCCCTGACACGTCGTTCGGCGTGATCGACGTATCTGGTGCATCGGGCGCGCTCGGCCCACGAGTGAGTCAGGAGTGGTTCACAGCTGGGTCATGATTCCGTGAACACGTGGACGCGAAACGGAACTTCCCACGGTCCGTGGGTGCGCCTTGCCGGATTCGGTGGAGGAACGATCGGCCCGGCGGCCGGTCGGGCCGTCACCGTCACCGCCCGGCGAGCGTCACTGGATCTGCCAGCTGTTCACCTTGTTCGCACCGTTCTCCTTCACCTGCACGACGGCGGTGGAGGTGACGACCGGGGTGCCGGCCGTGGTGGTGGTGACGATCTTCAAGGTGAGGAGCACGACCGGGTTGACCAGGCCGAACTCGAACGTGGCCGGTCGGGCAGCCGAGACCTCCATCGTGCCGGCGAGGATGCCGCCGCCGATGCTGATGGTCTTGTTCGCCTCCGCTCCTGCGGAGGTGTTCACCACGAGGCGGCCCTGTGGGACGGCAACGTAACCGGGGATCCGCAGGGTCACGGCTGCAGCCGTGGTGAGGTTGACGTCGACGATCGGCAGTGGCGCCGCGGCGGTGACGAACGGGATGGTCGCGACTGCCCCTGCGGGCGTGCTCTGCGTGACCTTCGCGATGGCCGGGTCGGCCAGCAGGTCGGCGTAGCTGCGCCCGGTCATGTCGGTCTGCGACACGAACACGGTGTAGTTCGTGAGGCGGCCGGCACAGCACGCATCGGTGCGGTTGTGGAGGACCACCTCGTTGACGACCGAGTTCGGTCCCACCTCGACCTGCCACCACGGGTTCGGTTCGTCGGCCTCCGTCGTGGACGACACAGAACCGTTGGCGAGGACGCCATTGGTGTTGCCGTCGACCGCGCGCGAGGCCGCGGCCGCACCCTCGGTGCTCGACTGCGTGGTCGTCTTCGACCGGGCGATCTCGCCGGGCGTGCCGTTGGTGGCCACGCCGTTCACCAGGACCTCGGCGAGCGAGAGCGCGTCGGTGGTGCTGGCCAGTTGCACACGTACATACCGTCCGGTGACGCCAGGGCCACCGTTGACGAGCGCGGAGGGTCGATACCCCTGGTCGGTCGCCTGCACGGGCGTGGTGCCCGCGACCATCGACTTCGGCACGAACATCGAGTTGGCGCGGTCGAGATCGATGTACGAAGCACCGCTCATCTCGCCATTGACGCTCACGATCGACACGCCGGCCGAGCTGGACGACGACACGTCGGCGGCGCTGGTGTAACGCTTGTTGAAGATCACGCGGGCACCCGTCCCGGCCGTGACGGTGTCGACGACGAGACGACCCTGCGAGCCGAACACGAAGGTCGCACCGAGGCCGGAGATGTTGTGGACGACCGGCGCGTTCACGGCGTAGAACGCCGCTTCCTGGTCGTTGGTGCAGCCTTCCTCGGCGCCGCCGCCGACGACCACGTTGGCGCTGCCCGAGAACCGGACCGACTGCTCGAAGTAGTAGATGCCCGACGTGAAGTACACCGGGGTCGACCCGTCGATCGTGATCGGATCGACGTAGGTACCGGGGAAGTACACGAGGCAGTTGGGGTAACCGGCCGGCATCGAGTAGCCGATCGGCGAGCGGACGTTCAGATGACGCGACGGCAGTTGCGGCAACCACATCTTGTCGTCGGCGGGCGAGGTCGTGGTCTGCGCGACCCAGGCGTTCACGGGCGTGCCGCCGCTGCCGGGCATCGCCGTACCGACCGTGCCGCTCGGCACCATCGCGCCGGCCTTCGTGGTCGCGAGGCCGTACCGGAGCGTGTTGGGGTCCTCGGCCAGGGTCGACGCCATCTTCCAGCACTTGGTGTCGACCGCCGTGTTGAGCCCGGGGCCACCCAGGGTCACCGGGATGGTGAGGCCTGCGGCATCGCAGGTCTTGAACAGGTTGACGGGATCGGACATCGCGGTACGCAGTCCGCCCTTGACGGCCTCGACCCGGGTCGTCTTGGTCTGGAGCACACGCGTCTGGCGGCTGACCGCCTGTGCGTAGTCGAGGATCGGCAGGATCACGAATGCGCACAGCACGATCAGCGCGAGGGCGATGATCAGCGCCGACCCCTCGTCCCGCGAGTCGCGCCCGTCACGCCGGTCACGACTCGCGTTGCACGCGGAGGCATCATGATCCCCCGAACGGCGACGGTGCGTGTGGCGAGTGCGGCGGCTCATACGCGGTTCACCTGTTGGATGCAGGAGATCGCCTCGTTCGCACGCACCTGCACCCGGACACCCGTCCACGGCGAGCCGGCGATCGAGAAGGTCTGGAACGTCTTCGCCGCGCCTCCTGCCTTGCAGCTCCAGCTGCCAGGTGTGTACGACTGGAGGCCCGACGAGATGAGGGGCTGGATCTCCACCGTCACGTACTCACCGTCGGGGATCGCGAAGTCGAACGTGCCGCTCTGATACGTCTTCGTGGTCGTGATGGTGTTCAGGCTCGCCGGCAACGGCAGCCCGCCTGCACTGATGGTGGCGGTGTGCTGGTACGTGAACGGATCAGCCGCAGCGGCCGCACCGACCTTGGTCTGCAGCGTCACCGTGCCACCGCACTCGGCGAGCGCCACGGCCTCGAGCGCTCCGGAGAACTGGTTGAAGTTCGGCAGCAGGTACATGTTCGCTGTCGCCGCGTTGATGTACACGCCGTTCACGGACTCCGCCGGCACACCGAAGTCGTTGCCCGCGATCAGGCGGGTGAGGATCGTGCTGTTCTGCACCGGCTCGGACGCGATGTCGTAGCTGTCGTAGGGCAGCGTGTAGTCCTTCACACGCTGGCGAGCCGACGACGCGAGGCCGTCGTACACGGACTTCGTGGTCGGCTCCCAGAACTGGTACGGCGAGGTGTACCGGATGCGCCGGTTCGTGGTCGGTGTCGTGGCGTTGTAGGTCGCGAGATCGACCGTGTACCAGCTGCTCGAGCTGGTGTTGCGCTTCTCGTAGTGGAAGCCGCGGAAGTAGTTGTAGTGCCAGCCCGGGCCGTACGACAGCCAGTTGTTCGTGTTCGAGAACGCCGGTCCGACACCGACGCCGATGAAGTTCACGCTCGACCGGAAGGCGTCGACGATGTACTTCGCCCGGTTGAACGACTCCTGGTCGTAGGCGCCGGTCGAGTTGGCGATCTCCAGCTGACGGGCCGGCGGGTTCGTCGGGGCCGCGCTGGTGGACGTGCCGTCGATGCGACTCCACGTCGGCTCGCCGTCGGTGAAGAAGATGACGGTCTCGGGGTAGACCTGCTGCACCGCACCGGTGTCGGTGTAGAACATCCGGTGCAGGCCGTCCTCCCAGTTCGTGCCGCCGCTGGCCACCAGTCCGCCCACCGCAGATCGCAGCGAGCTCACATCGGTGTCGTTCAGCATGTCGTAGTAGCGGGTGCGCGGGCTCTGACCGATGACGCTGGCGGTGCTGTCGAAACGGACCACCTGGATCTTGATCGGCGTCCCGGCGAAGGCATCGATGAACGACTGGACGCCGGCGTTCACCGTTCCCATCGCCGAGCCGATCGATCCGGAGTCGTCGATGATCAGGCCGAAGTTGCCGCCGCAGCGGGTGCGGGCCTCGTTGAAGCTGGGTGTGCCCTGGGTACTGGTGGCGTCGATGGCACCGCGTTCGGTGCCGCCTGCGGTGAGGCTGATCGTGTTCAGACCACCGCCGGCACCGGCCGCGTCACCGCCGCCGTTGATCGTGACGACCACGCGTTGGGCGTTGCGGATGGGGGCGTTCGGATCGGACACGATGGTCGTCGTCGATGCCTGCGGGTCGCCGTCGATCGTGCCGGGATCGAGCGGCTGGCTGACGTTGATCACCCAGCTGGGAGCCGTCACTCCAGGCGTCCAGGTCGTGGCGGGCGGCGGTGACATGAGGTCACGCAGGACCGTGGTGTTGCCGCACGACCACGGGCCGCTC
>JAPLAA010000094.1 GCA_026393475.1 Actinomycetota bacterium | reverse complement strand
GTCGCCGAAGTCGAGCGTGAAGATGCGCTTGATCGATTGGAAGTACTGCTCGAGGAGCGGCTGGTCGGTGCCGAGCCGCGCATTGAACGCGTCGACCTCGACCTGCGGCGCGAACGGCCCGAGGATCTGGCGACCCACGTCTCCCGGTAGCACGTTGACGAGCATGAACACGATCGTGGCGAGCAGCCACAGCGTGACGACGATCGACGCCAGTCGTTGCAGGATGAACCTGCGCATGGAGACCCCCTTGTGCTCGGCTGTGGGGCGCCCAGCCCCACGCCGTGATCAATCGGACGTTCGCCCGGTGTGTCGATCGGAATGTAGGCCCGATACGGCTGTGGCGCCACCACTGGTGGCGCCACAGACCGAATTCGGGGTCGGTTCAGCTGACCGCTGGACCGGCGGAGGCTGACTACTCGGTGAAGCCTGCGGCGCCGAGGTAGAAGTGGCCGAGGCCGCTGGCGACGATGCCGGTGACGCCCTTCTTGTAGGCGAACAGCGAGTCGTAGAAGTACGGGATGACGTACGGGACGTCCTCGTTGGCGATCTTCTGGATGTCGCTGATCGGGCCCTTGCGGTCCTCGAGCGTCAGCGCCGCCTGGTAGGCGGAGACCGCCGCACGGAAGGGCTCGGAGATGTAGTGCGCCGAGTTCCACTCACCCGTCGCGTACGCCTTCACCAGGTACACGTCGGGGGTACCGCGGTTGCCGTAGTCGACGATGCCGAACTCCTCGCCGCCGTCGCAGCCGGTGGGCTCGACCTCGGAGTCGTACACCTTGCACCAGCGGTCGTAGAACGTGTCGGTGCTCTCGACGTTGAGGGTGACGTCCATGCCGATGTCCTTCAGCTGGGTCTGGATGAGCTCCGCGAGCTGCGGGATCTCGACCAGCTGCGGGGCGTGCAGGGTGACCGCGAGGCCTTCCTTGCCGGCCTCGGCGAGGAGTGCCTTGGCGGCCTCGACATCGCGCTCGCGCTGTGCCTGGCTGGCGTCGAAGAACTCGTACGACGGGGCGATCGGGTGATCGTTGGCGATGGTGCCCTTGCCCTGGAGGATGACGTCGAGGAGCTCCTGGCGGTTGATGCCGAGGGCCACTGCCTGACGGACGCGGACGTCGGTGAAGTTGCCCTCACGGGTGTTCATCCACAGCTGGCGGTGCGAGGCGCCCTTGATCGACTCGACGACGACCTCGTCGCTGTTGAGGAGGGCGTCGCCGCCGACCACGGCGAACAGCACGATGGCGTCGGCCTGGCCGCCGAGCACGCCGGTGATCTGGGTGTCGATGTCGTCGGAGAACACGAGCTCGACGGCGTCGAGGTAGGGCGTGCCGCCCCACCATGCGTCGTTGCGCACGAACGTGCAGCCCGTGGCGACGTCGTACTTGTCGAGCTTGAACGGGCCGGTGCCGGTGGGCGTGCCGTCGAGGGTGGAGCCGGCGACGAAGCTGACGGGAGCGATGACCGACTGCGGGTTCCACAGCGACACCTGGTACGGGAACTGGCCGTCGGCGGCGTTGAGGGTGACCTCGACGGTGAGGTCGTCGACGGCCTTGGTGGCGCCTTCGACGATGTAGGCGGCGAGGTTGCCGGGTGCCAGGCGGTCGAGGGTGGCGACGACGTCGGCCGAGGTGAACGGCGAGCCGTCGTGCCAGGTGACGCCGGAGCGGAGCTTGAAGGTCCACACGCTGCCGTCGTCGTTCGGGGTCCAACTCTCGGCGAGCATCGGTGCGAGGGCGGCGCCCTCACCCTTGCCGCAGAGGTATTCGAACGCGATCGTCACGGGCGTGTAGCTGCCGAGGTTGTCCATCGCGACCGGATCGAGCGGGCTGCCCGGCTTCTGCGACGCGACCTTGAGCGTGCCGCCCTGCTTGATGCCGCCGGCTGCCGGAGCGCCGGTGGTCTCGGTGGAGCCGCCGGCCTCGGTGGTGCCGGTGCCGCCATCGGTGCTCGAGTCGCCCTCGTCATCGCTGCCGCAGGCGGCGAGGATGCCGCCCATGGCGGCCACGCTGAGCCCGAGCACCGAGCCGCGAACCAGGAACGAACGGCGCGAGACGGCGCCCGACACGTACCCGTCGATGAGCTCGTTCTCGAGACGCCCGACGCTCTGTCGAGCCCGATCCAGTGATGAATGGTCCATTACTTCCCCCGAAGTGAGCAGCCAGCGGTCGATCCGCCGCGCCGGCGCACCATACCCACGGACTGCTGCGCGGTCAAGGTTTCACACCGTCCGGAAACACAATTGGTGGTACGAGCGTTCCAGAATCGGCGCGGTGTGCACCGGTCTCCCGGCGCAGACGCCATGACTGGTACGTTCGTTCCGGGATCGAGGTCATGGGGGCTTCGGTCGAGGAGGTCGTCCCGTGACCGATGTCGAACCCGCCCCGGCACGTGGGCGCGCCGGTGGTCGTGCAGCGCGGGTCGCCGCTCGAACCGGTGCCGGCTCGAAGCCGGTCGCCCCTGCGTTCATCCGCCGTGAGATCCCCACCTACGACCTGTTGGGCGAGGAAGGGCTCGCGCTGATCGAGTCCAAGGGCGAGCAACTCCTCAAGGAGGTCGGCATCGAGATCCGCGACGACGCCGAGGCCCTGCAGCTGTTCCGCGACGCTGGAGCGACGGTCGACGGCATCACGGTCCACTTCGATCCCGGTCATGTCCGATCGCTGTGCGCGACCGCACCGCGGGAGTTCACCCAGCTGGCCCGCAACCCGGCGAAGTCGGTGCAGATCGGCGGCGACAACGTCGTGCTCGCGCCCACGTACGGATCGCCGTTCGTCCGCGACCTGGCGGGAGGGCGCCGCTACGCCACGCTCGAGGACTTCCGGAACTTCGTGATGCTCTCCTACGCCACGCCGTGGCTGCACCACTCGGGCGGCACCGTGTGCGAACCGACCGACGTGCCGGTCAACAAGCGCCACCTCGACATGGTGTACAGCCATCTGCGCTACAGCGACAAGGGCTTCATGGGATCGGTGACGGCGCCCGAGCGTGCGGCCGACTCGATCGAGATGGCCCGCATCGTGTTCGGCGCCGACGTCGTCGACCAGCACTGCGTGATCCTCGGCAACGTGAACGTCAACTCCCCGCTCGTGTGGGACGCGACGATGACCGGAGCGTTGAAGACCTACGCCCGTGCCAACCAGGCCCCCGTGGTCGTTCCGTTCATCCTCGGAGGGGCGATGGGCCCGGTCACGACAGCGGGCGCCGTCGCCCAGGCGCACGTCGAGACCCTCGTGGGCGTCGCGCTCGGCCAGCTCGTGCGACCCGGCTCGCCCGCCATCTACGGCAACTTCCTGTCGTCGATGGCCCTCCGCAGCGGCAGCCCGACGTTCGGGACGCCGGAGCCGGCGCTCGGCTCGCTGATCGTCGGTCAGCTCGCCCGTCGGGTGGGCCTGCCGTTGCGGTGCTCGGGTGCGTTCACGTCGTCGAAGGTGCCCGACGGCCAGGCGATGCAGGAGAGCGCCGTGTCGATGATGGCGGCACTGCTGTGCGGAGCGAACTTCATCCTGCACTCCGCCGGGTGGCTCGAGGGCGGCCTCGCGATGGGCTACGAGAAGTTCATGATGGACCTCGACCTGTGCGGTGCGGCCCACACGTATCTGAAGGGCATCGACCTGAGCGACGACCAGTTCGCGCTCGACGGCTTCGCCGAAGTCGGCCCCGGCAAGCACTTCTTCGGTTCGCAGCACACGCTCCGCCACTACGAGACGGCGTTCTACGACCCGTCGCTCAGCGACAACTCGAGCTTCGAGCAGTGGCGTGACGCCGGCTCGCACGACACCGAGTTCCGAGCTGCCCAGATGTACCAGGACGTGCTCGCGTCGTACGAGACTCCGGCGATGGACGACGCAGTCGACGCCGAACTGCTCGACTTCGTCGCTCGCCGCAAGGCCGAGATGCCGGACCAGTGGTACTGAGGAGTTCCGTTCGATGAACGACGACCCCCTGCTGCAACCGTTCCAGCTGAAGCACCTCACCCTGCGCAATCGGGTGATGTCCACGTCGCACGAGCCGGCGTACTCCGAGGACGGCATGCCCAAGGACCGCTACCGGGCGTACCACGTCGAGAAGGCCAAGGGGGGCCTCGCGCTCACGATGACGGCCGGCACCGCGGTCGTGTCGCCCGACAGTCCGCCGGCGTTCGGCAATCTGTTCGCGTACCGCGACGAGATCGTGCCGTGGCTGCTGCGGATGTCCGACGAGATCCACGAACACGGTGCCGCGGCGATGATCCAGATCAGCCATCTGGGCCGTCGGACCGGGTGGGGCCAGGACGACTGGCTGCCGGTCATCGCCCCGTCGCCGCTGCGCGAGCCGGCGCACCGGTCGCACCCGAAGCCGGCCGAGGAGTGGGACATCGAACGCATCGTCGGTCAGTACGCCGACGCTGCCGAACGGATGCAGGCCGGCGGGATGGACGGCATCGAGATCGAGGCCTACGGCCACCTGTTCGACCAGTTCTGGTCGCCGGCCACCAATCGGCGCACCGATGCCTACGGCGGTTCGTTCGAGAACCGGATGCGCTTCCCGCTCGCCGTGCTGCACGCGGTGCGGCGCCGCGTGGGGCCCGACTTCGTCGTCTCGATCCGCATGGCGGTCGACGAGCGGATGGAGGACGGCATCGACACGCCGACCGGGCTCACGATCCTGCGGCGGATCGCGTCCGAGGGGCTCATCGACGTCGTCAACGTCATCCGCGGCAACATCGTGAACGATGCGGTGCTGAGCGACGTGATCCCGATCCACGGGATGGCCTCGGCGCCGCACCTCGACTTCGCCGGCATGGTGCGCGCCGAGACCGGCATCGCCGTGTTCCACGCGGCCAAGATCGACGACGTCGCCACCGCCCGCCACGCCGTTCGCGAGGGCAAGGTCGACATGGTCGGCATGACCCGGGCCCACATGGCCGATCCGCACCTCGTGCGCAAGATCCGGCTCGGCGTCGAACACACGATCCGCCCGTGTGTGGGTGCCACCTACTGCCTCGACCGGATCTACCAGGCCGGCGAGGCACTGTGCATCCACAACGCGGCCACCGGCCGTGAGCTGACGATGCCGCACGAGATCGAACCCGCGTCGGTGCTGCGCCGGGTCGTGGTGATCGGCGCGGGCCCCGGCGGCCTCGAGGCCGCACGCGTGTGCGCCGAGCGCGGGCACGTGGTCACGGTGTTCGAGGCGATGCCGTGGGCCGGTGGGCAGGTTCGGCTCGCCGCCCGCAATCCGCGCCGCAAGGATCTGCTCGGCATCGTCGACTGGCGGGTCGCCGAACTCGAACGGCTCGGCGTGACGGTGTACTACGACACCTACGCAGATGCCTCGATGGTCGACGGCCTCTCCCCCGACGTCGTCATCGTCGCGACCGGCGGCCTGCCCCAGCGCCCCGAGCTCGAAGCCGGCGACGACCTCGTGGTCGAGGCGTGGGACGTCGTCGGCGGCGACGCCCGCCTCCACGGCGACGTCATCCTCTACGACGACGACGGCACCCACTCGGCGATGACGACGGCCGAGATGATCGCCCGTGCCGGCGCCCGGCTCGAGATCGTCACGCCCGAGCGGACGATGGGCGTCGACGTCGGCGGCATGAACCTCGTCCCGTATGCGCGGGCGTTCAACGAGACCGACACGCGCATCACGTTGAACCAACGCGTCCGCACGGTCCGCCGCGTCGACGGTCGTCTGGAGGTCGAGATCGGCAGCGACCACAGCCCCCACCGCGCGACGCGCACCGTCGACGCCGTCGTGGTCGACCACGGTGTGCTCGCCAACGACGAGCTCTACCACGAGCTGGTGCCCGGCTCGACGAACGCCGGCGAGATCGACCACGAGGCACTGCTCGACGGGCGTGCGCAGACCGTCATCCGCCACGCCGACGGTCGATACCGCCTCTTCCGCATCGGTGACGCCGTCGCCGGGAGAAACATCCACGCGGCGATCTACGACGCGCTCCGTCTCTGCAAGGATCTGTGATCCGGGCCGGCCGACCGCCGACCTCGGCCCCACCACCCCCACCCCACCCCCACCCGCACCCCCACCACGCGGACGACCCACGGAGCACGGATGAGCAGCAAGGGCGATGCACGCGCGCTGCCCTGGCTGGTGGTCGGGTACGCAGGTGCCACGATCTCCGAGTGGGCCGTGTTGCTCGCCGTCCTCGTGGAGACCCAGCAACGGGCCGGCAACGCCGCCGCCGGCTGGGTCGCCCTCGGCCTGCTCTCCCCCGCCCTGCTCGGCGCTCCGTTCGCGGCGCGGACGTTCGACGGCGCTCGTCCGATCCGCTCGCTCGCCGTCGTCTACGCCGTGCAGGCGACCGCCGCGATCGTCGCGTCGGTCGCGATGGCCACCGATGCGCCCCTGGCGGTCGTGCTCGTCCCGGGAGCGCTCGCGATGGCGGGCATCACCTTCGTCCGTCCTGCCTTCACGGCGATCAGCCCCGGCATCGTGTCGAGCGCTCGCGAGTTCGCCACGTCGAGCCTCGTCGGGGGCTACTGCGACAGCACCTCGGTGCTCGTGGGTCCGCTGCTCGCCACGGTGCTGCTGTCGTGGCACGGCACGCCGTCGGTGCTCGTGGCCGTCGCCGGCATGGCGATCGTCGGCCTCGTCGGCGCCGTCCGGCTGTTGCCGTTCGACCGCGTGAGCCCACCCCACGACGGCACGGCCCGCCCGTCGGTGGCCGCCGCGGTGCGGGCGGTCGGTCGTCGGCGCCACGTGCCCGCCCTGCTCTCGGTGCTCGCCGCGGTGCACGTCCTGATGGGCGTGCTCAGCCTGATGTTCGTCGTGCTCGCGGCCGAGGACCTCGACATGGGGACCTCCGGCGCCGCCGTGCTCAACACGGCGTTCGGCATCGGCGCGCTGGTGAGCGTGGTCGGGGTCACCGTCGTCGTCCGCAACGGGCGAGTCGCCCCCGCAGCGGTGCTCGCCCTGTCGTCGATGACGTGCGCCGTGCTCGTCCTCGGCGCGTTCCCGGAATTGTCCGTCGCACTGCTCGCGCTGCCGTTGGCCGGATTCGGTCGCAGCCTGCTCGACGTGACCGCTCGGATGCTGCTGATGCGCGCCGCCCCGCCGCAGTACGTCGCGTCGCTGTGTTCGATCTTCGAGATCCTCATCGGCGTCGGCACGGCGCTCGGCATCGCCTTCGGTCAACTCGCGCTCGCGGTGACCGATGCCCCCGGAGGACTGATCGCGCTCGGCGCCGTCCTCGCGCTGCTGCTCGCCGTCACCGTCGGTTCGGTCTGGCGGTCCGACCAGCTGTCGGAAGTGCCGCTCGCTGCCGTCGCGCTCCTCCGATCGAACCGGGTGCTGGCGCCGCTGCCGCCCGGCGAGTTGGAGATCGTCGCTCGCGCCGCGAGCGAACGGGCCGTCGCTCCCGGCGAGACGTTGATCCGCGAGGGCGAGCCGGGCGACTCGTACTTCGTCGTCGCGTCGGGCGAACTCGAGGTGTCGATCGGCGGTCGAACGGTGCGCACCCTCCGACGGACCGACGGGGTCGGCGAGGTGGCCCTGCTCACCGATGCGCCGCGCAGCGCGACGGTGGTCGCACGCACCGGCGCCCAGGTGTTGGAGATCGACCGAGCGTCGTTCCTCGCGTCGGTCACCGGCAACGCGGCGTCGTACGGCGTCGCATGGACCCGCCTCGCACAGCTGGAATACGCATGAGCGAGCACGCACCCCGGCTGGCGCTGCGCGACGCGTTCGGGAACGTGCAGCTGCGTCACCTCCTCCTCGCGTACGCCGGGGCAGCGATCTCCGAGTGGGCGGTCTGGCTCGCCGTCCTCGTCTACGCACAGGAGCAGAGCGGCAGCAGTGCTGCGGGGTGGATGGCGCTCGCGCTCCTCGTGCCCCTGGTGGTGGCGGCACCGTTCGCCGGCCGGGCGTTCTCCGGAGCGGACCCCGTCGGCGTGCTGCGCACGGTCTTCATCGGTCAGGGGCTCACGCTGGCCGTCGCCGCCGTCCTCGCCGCGCTCGACGCACCGCTGGTCGTGCTCTCGATCCCTGCCGCCGTCGCCATCGGTGGCATCGCGTTCGTCCGGCCCGGACAGGCCGTGCTCACACCAGGACTCGTCCAGACCGCACGCGAGCTCACGACCGCGAACCTGTTCGTCGGGTACATCGACAGCGCCTGTGTGCTCGTCGGGCCGATCCTCGCGACGGCC
>JAPLAA010000022.1 GCA_026393475.1 Actinomycetota bacterium | reverse complement strand
GAGATGGTCATGCCTGGTGACAACGTGGCGATCACGGTCGAGTTGGGCAAGCCGATCGCGATGGATGAGGGCCTGCGCTTCGCGATCCGCGAGGGTGGCCGTACCGTGGGCGCCGGCCGCGTCACCAAGATCACGAAGTGACCGACTTCTGATCCCGGGTGGCGGTCACTTCTGACCGCCACCCGATTCATTTCTCAGCGAAACAACGGAGCGCCTCATGGCCAGAAACGACAAGCGGGTGAAGATCACCCTCGAGTGCACCGAGTGCAAGCGGCGCAACTACATCACGATGAAGTCGAAGATCAACGATCGCGAACGACTCGAGATGAAGAAGTACTGCTCGCACGATCGTCGGCACACCACGCACAAAGAGACTCGGTAGCCGCACCGTCGGCCGTCGGTCCGCCCGTCAGGGTGGCCGATGTCCGCGGAGGCTCCCTCGGAGCGGGCTGATAGCGTTGGCTCGCCCCCAGAGGGCAGTAGCTCAGTTGGTAGAGCATCGGTCTCCAAAACCGACGGTCGGGGGTTCGAGTCCCTCCTGCCCTGCGTTGTTCCGACGTGCCCGGAACGGCCTGGACACTCAGGTATCCACCAGAAGTCAGGCAACACTCAGAAAGGCACACATTCGATGTCACTCGACGACCTGAACCGTGAGCAGAAGCGCTCACTGAAGCGGATGGGCGCCCTGAACGACCAGGGCATGCCCACTCGCGCCCAGCCGCAGGCTCGTCGCAACGACGGGCGCGTGGGCCCGGCGCAGTATCTCCGCGAGGTCCGCGACGAGATGCGCAAGGTCGCGTGGCCGAAGTGGCCCGAGGTGCGTCGGATGTCGATCATCGTGTTCGTCACGGTGGTGCTCTACACCGCATACGTCGGTGGCCTCGACTCGCTGTTCGGTGTGCTCTCCGGCTGGCTGTACGACTGATGACCGACGACGCGAACGACGACATGAACGACATGACTGACACCCCCGAACTCGACACCGACCTGGCTGCGACCGACCTGGCTGCGACCGACCTGGCTGAGGACACCGAGCCCGACACCGACGGCACCGATGCGGTGGACGTCGCGTTCGACCTCACCGGCGAGGCCGACGGAGCCGACGGCACCGATGCCGACGCTGCTGACGCTGCTGAAGACGTCGAGGACGAGGCCGACATCGACGATCCCTGGACCCGTCCGGGCGCCTGGTACGTCGTGCACACCCAGAGCGGGTACGAGAAGAAGGTCACGGCCAACCTCGGCGCACGCATCCAGTCGATGAACATGGAAGACCGCATCTACGAAGTGGTCATCCCCATGGAAGAGGTCGAGGAGTTCAAGAACGGTCGCAAGCAGACCGTGCAGAAGAAGGTCTTCCCCGGCTACATCCTCGTCCGCTGCCAGATGGACGACGAGAGCTGGTACTGCATCCGCAACACCCCGGGCGTCACCGGCTTCGTCGGCCAGAGCCGTCACGGCCAGAAGCCCACGCCGCTGTCACGCCGCGAGGTGCAGACGTTCCTCGCCGCCAAGGGCGACGGCACGGGTGGTATGCCCACGCGCAAGAAGCCCAAGCTCGAGTACGAGGTGGGCGAGAGCGTGCGCGTGAAGGAAGGACCGTTCGCGGACTTCGCCGGCACGATCGCCGAGATCAACGCCGACCACATGAAGCTCAAGGTGCTGGTGAACATCTTCGGTCGCGAGACCCTCGTGGAGATGGACTTCAGCCAGGTCTCGAAGCTCTGATCCACGGCGATCACCGGCTCGGACCACATCCAGCTCCCACACAGATTTTTCGACGCAAGCTCTCAGAAGCAAGGAAACAGTCATGGCAAAGAAGAAGGTCGCTGCGATCATCAAGATCCAGATCCCGGCGGGCAAGGCCACGCCGGCCCCGCCCGTGGGTACCGCGCTCGGTCCGTACGGCGTCGGCATCATGGACTTCGTCAAGCAGTACAACGCCGCGACCGAGTCGCAGGTGGGCACGATCATCCCGGTCGAGATCACCGTGTTCGAGGACCGCACGTTCACCTTCATCCTGAAGACGCCGCCCACCCCGGTGCTGCTGCGTCAGAAGGCCGGCCTGCCGAAGGGGTCGAGCACCCCGGGCAAGTCGACGGTCGGCGCGGTCACCGAGGCCGACATCGAAGAGGTCGCGAAGATCAAGATGCCCGACCTCAACGCCTACGACCTCGAGGCCGCCAAGGAGCAGGTCCGCGGCACCGCACGTTCGATGGGGCTCAAGGTCAACGCCTGAGTTCCATGGCCGGCGGCCCGACGGGTTGCCGGCAGCCAGCAAGCAAACACCACACACGCTCGACCGGGACGACCTCGCCCGGCGGCGTCAACACCGAGGGAGACATCACATGTCCGGCAAGAAGTTCGCGAACGCGACGAAGAAGTACGACATCGACGCCCAGTTCACCCCCACCGAGGCCCTCGGCCTGGTGAAGGGCATGGCATCGGCCAAGTTCGACGAGACCGTCGACATGGCCGTGCGCCTCGGCGTCGACCCCCGCAAGGCCGACCAGATGGTCCGTGGCACCGTGGCCCTGCCCAGCGGTACCGGCAAGGACGTCCGCGTCGCCGTGTTCGCCAACGGTGAGGCCGCCGACGCCGCCCGCGCCGCCGGCGCCGAGATCGTCGGTTCCGACGACCTGGCCGCCGAGATCGAGAAGGGCAACATGAACTTCGACGTGGCCATCGCGACGCCCGATCTCATGCCGCTCGTCGGTCGTCTCGGCCGCGTGCTCGGTCCCCGTGGTCTCATGCCGAACCCGAAGACCGGCACCGTCACCCAGGACGTCGCCCGCGCCGTCACCGAGTTCAAGGGCGGCAAGGTCGAGTATCGCACCGACCGCTACGGCAACGTGCACGTGCCGCTCGGCAAGGTGAGCTTCGACCCGGCGGCCCTCGAGATCAACTTCCGTGCCGTGCTCGACGAGCTGCAGCGTGCGAAGCCGGCGTCGGCCAAGGGTCGCTATCTGCGCAAGATCACGGTGAGCTCCACCATGGGCCCCGGCGTCAAGGTCGACACCAACCGTCTCCGTCCCGAGACCGACTGATCCCTGCGCCGCCGAGGCGGCGCGCTCCGAACGAACGATGGCCCGATCGCACTGCGACCGGGCCATCGACGTTCTCGGCCGTGTGGGGCGACCCGCGCCCGGAGGTATCGAACGGTGGCGCTCGGTCGATCGACCGATAGCGTTGCCCCGACATTTGAATTCGGTCGCTCGCCGAAGACAGCTGGTCCCGAGGGCACGGTCCGCCGTGCTCGAGGGGTAATGCGCACAGCGCCAGCCGAGGTGGATGCTTGCCGAGTAGCTCCTGGTCCGTTCACGACCTCTTGCTCCTCGCGGTGTTCGCTTTTTGCGAGCACCCCGAGTCGTAGCGAGAGGAGGTGTACAACACACATGGACAATCCCCGACAGGAGAAGGTCGCCGTCGTCGAAGAGGTGACGGCAAAGCTCAACGAGGCCAGCGCGGTCATCGTCACCGAGTACCGCGGCATGAGCGTGGGGCAGCTTGCTGCTCTGCGTCGGCAGCTGCGCCCGGCGGGTGGCGAGTACAAGGTCTACAAGAACACCCTGGCCCGTTTCGCCGCCGAGAACGCCGGTCTGCCCGGTCTCGCCGAGTTGCTCGTGGGCCCGAGCGGTATCACGTTCATCAACGGCGATGCCGCCGCGGTCGCCAAGGCGCTCCGTGACGCATCGAAGGCGAACCCGCTGCTCGTGCTGAAGGGCGGTGTCATCGGCGGCAAGGTCATCTCGGCCAAGGACGTCGAGGCGCTCGCCGACCTGCCGAGCCGCGAGGTGCTCCTCGCCCAGTTCGCCGGTGCCCTCCAGGCCCCCATGGTCAAGATGGCCGGCCTGCTGCAGGCGATGCCGCGCAACTTCGCGTATGGCCTCAAGGCCCTCATCGATCAGAAGTCAGAATCAGCTGCCTGAGAGCCGCTGATCACCCAGAACACCCACATCAAGCAAGAACTCATCCAAGGAGATAGATCATCATGGCTCTCAGCAAAGAAGAGATCCTCGACGCCATCGGCGCCCTCACCGTCATCGAGCTCAGCGAGCTCCTCACCGCCTTCGAAGAGAAGTTCGGCGTGACCGCCGCTGCTCCTGTCGCCGTTGCCGCCGTTGCGGCCGGTGGTGGCGCTGCTGCCCCCGCCGAAGAGGAGAAGGACGAGTTCGACGTCATCCTCACCGACGCCGGCGCCCAGAAGATCCAGGTCATCAAGGTCGTGCGCGAGCTCACCAGCCTGGGCCTGAAGGAAGCCAAGGACCTCGTCGACGGCGCCCCGAAGCCCGTGCTCGAGAAGGCCACCAAGGACGCTGCCGAGGCAGCCAAGGCCAAGCTCGTCGAGGCCGGCGCAGGCGTCGAGATCAAGTGATCCCCGGCCGCTCGTCCGAGCGGCCTGATCATCACCTCGACACCGATCCCGCCAGGGATCGCTGAACGACATCGAAGGCCCGGGGCGCGAGCCCCGGGCCTTCGTCGTTCCCGGGCGTCGTTCCCGGGCGCCGTTCCCCGGGTGCCCGATCCGGGTTCGACCGCGACCTCGCCATCGGGCTCGACCGCGACCTCGATCCAGGCGGCGCCCACGGTCGCCGGTACGGTGCGGCCATGGGTGATCGACTCGTCTCGCTGGCCGCCGGCACCGTCCTCGACGTGGGACCGGCCGATGCCGTGGAGGTGGCCGCCGCAGCGGGATGGCCTGCGGTCGGGTTGTGGTTCGATCCGACGACGTGGACCGATGCGACGACGCTCGAGGTCCGACGCCGTCTCGACGCGACCGGCATCGTCGCGCTCGACATCGAACCGATCATCCTCGGTCGCGGGGGCGACGGCGGCGAGCGGCTGCTCGATGCTGCTGCGACGCTGGGGGTGCCGTTCGTGCTGATGGCCAGCGGCGGCGCGGACGACGACCGGGTGACGGCCCGGCTCGCCGAGCTGGCCGCGTATGCGGGTGCGAACGCCCCCGGTGTGCGGATCGTGCTCGAGTTCCTGCCGATCTTCTCGGTGTCGTCGTTGGGCCAGGCCGTCGGCATCGTCGAACGGGTCGATCGCCCCGAGGTCGCGGTGCTCGTCGACACGCTGCACCTCGCCCGGTCCGGCGGCGTGCCGGCCGATCTCGCGACGGTCGACGCTCGGCTGTTGCCCTACCTGCAACTGGCGGATGCGTCGGCGTCGGCCCCGGCCGACCTCGCGGGGCTCCGCGACGAGGCGTTGTACGGGCGGCTCCTTCCGGGCGAGGGGGTGTTGCCGCTCGAGGCGGTGCTTCGGGCGGTGCCCGACGTGCCCGTATCGGTGGAGTTGCGGTCGAGCACGCTGATGTCGGCGTTCCCCGATCCGACGGAGCGAGCAGCGGCGGTGCTGGCTGCCACGCGATCGGTGGTCGGGAGCGTCTGAGGCGCCCCGACGTCGCGACTCAACGACCGATCCGGCGCGCCGCCTTGTCGGCGAAGGCGAGGGAATCGGCGGCGGCGAGGATCGCTTCGACGTCGGCGAGCGGCGGACACGACGCGGCGCCGACCGACAGCGAGACCGCCACGCCGTGCACCGCTGGTGCGGCCTGCATCCGCTCACGAATGGCGCCGATCAGCTCCGAAGCGTCGATCCCGGTCCCGACCACGAGCATGCCGAACTCGTCGCCACCGAGCCGAGCAACGAGCGCGCCGGGTGGTGCGACGTCGAGGAAGACCTGTGCCGCGGCGCGGATCAGGTCGTCGCCGGCTTCGTGGCCGTGGGTGTCGTTCACCTGCTTGAGACGGTCGAGGTCGCCCATCACGACGGTGACGGTGCTCTGCAGCGGGTCGGCGGCGAACTCGACCGCGGCTCGGGTGGTGGCCTCGTTCCAGGCGCGGCGGTTGCCGATGCCGGTGAGCGCGTCCTGACGGGCGGTCTCGATCGCCGCCTCGAACGCCTCACTGATGGCGACCGCCTGCTCGAGGTGTTCGGCACGGTCGCGGGCGAGCAGCGCGAGCACACCGATCGGGGTGCTGGCGAGCACTACCGCCCACAGCGATCCGTCGCACGCGATGACGGCGGTGAGTCCGATGGGGGCGAGCATCGCGTCGACCGCGTACGTCCAGGCCATGGGTCGTGGGAGCACCCGCCACGACATGCCGAGGGCGCGGACGCGCACGAACGCCACGAGCGCGTCGGTCACGAACTGGCTGGCGAAGGCGAGCAGGTACCACGGCCACCAGCGCACGTCCGGCGGTTCGTCGAGCACGGCGAGGACGAGGACGGGCCCGACCGCGTTCCAACCCGACAGTGCGGGGACGAGGATCCGCCGGAGCGGTCCGCCCGGCGCGTCGGTGCCGATGGAGCCCGACAACAGGCCGAGCAGGACCACCGTCGGGACGAGGGGCAACGGGACGAGGAAGAGCGAGGCGACGAAGATCGGCGCTGTCGGGACCGAGCTGCCGCCCTTCGACTCGAAGCTGAAGCGCGAGGCGATCCCGTGGGCGACGCCGAGCAGGAGCGCCGCACCGAGGTCGGCCCAGGTCGGGTCGCGCCACACCGTGAGCAGCGCTGCGCACAGGAGGAGGTAGCCACCTCCGAGCAGGGCGGCGCTGACCCGGTCGGCGCGATCCGAGGGTGCTCCGGCGCGGGCGTCGGCCATGGCGCGGGCGTCGGCGACCGCGCGGGCGACGTCGGCGACGACGAGGCCATCGAGTGTGTCGACCGTGCCGAGGGCCTCGGTGGCCGTGGCAGGAGCCGCGGACGGTGGCGGAACTGCCGGAGACGACGCGTTGTCCAGCGGAGCGGGTTCAGCGCAGGCCGTCGCAAGGGGCGCTGCAGGCGCTCCGGGCGCTCCGGGCGCTCCGGGCGCTCCGGGCGCGGCAGCATGGCGTCGTGCGCCGTTCGCCTCGGCATCTCGTGCCGTCGCCCGAGTCGGCATCGTCGTCGTCCGTCCTGTCGTGCACCGCGAGGTGGGAGTGCGCTCCGTCCCGACGGGGTTCGGTCGCGCGTCCCGGACCAGCTCCTGTGGTCGTTTCCTCGGGTCGGTTCTTCTGGTCAGTTCTTCTGGTCAGTTCTTCGGCTCGGGGGCCCACGCGACCAAGCGCGACGTCGACATCTTGACGATTCCCAGACGGAGCGCCACGACGGCGTGGACGTCGCGCCGTGGTGCGTCGTTGCGGGGGCGATGGGGCTGTGCCGTGCGCAAGCTCGCCCGGATGATCGGGGTCCGGTCGATCACCGGCTCACCCAGGGGTCGATCATGATGTCGTCGACCCGCCACGTGGCGGCGGTGCCGACCGGCGTGATGGTCAGCGTGATCGTCTGCTCGCCGGCGGCGTCGCGCTTGTTCGGCATCGCGATCTGGTTGGACACCTTCCAGCCGGCGCTGCCCGAGTTGATCCGGATCTCCTGCACCGTGCGGCCGGCGCTGCTCCAGGCCTCGATCTTCACCAGCAGTTGGGCGCCGCTCACGGCCGGGTCCTTGTAGAAGAACCGCATCCACTCCTCGTTGGAGTTGAGGCAGATGTTCGGCGGCATCGCGGTCGAATAGGCGGGGAGTTGCAGCGCCTTCGAGTGGCCGGCCCCGTTGATCTTCCACGGCTCCTGGTCCGACACCACGCTCGGCGATCCGACGCCGGCGAACATCGTCCAGCCGCTGGTACCGGACTCGAAGGTGGCGTTCGGGGCGACGAAGTACTGGTTGCTGTCGCCCCACTGGCTGAAGGCCTGGAAGGTGGTGCGGCTGGCGCACGCCGCGGCGGCACTGCCGGCGATCGCGCCGGTCGACAGGGCGGTGGTGCCGGCGACGATGGTGGCGGCGAGGGCGATGCGCTTCACGCGGGCGAACCGGGAGGACTGCCTGGCCGACTGCCGCAGAGGGTGCTGGGGGGACATGCCTGGAGGATGCGGAGCGCGGCGGTGTGAACACAAGCGTTTCGGTGCCATCTTGAGACACCTCTGAGTGACGGGCCCCGCGCGAGGGGTGGAAGTCAGACCACGCGTCACGGTCCATCACGTTCAGTCGGACATCACCCGTTCGGGGGACAGTGTGCTGGCGCACCTTCGTGTCCCCGTCTCGTGCGGATGATCGAACCTTTCGCGACAGCGTCGCTTCAGGGCCTCGACACCCGGGTTCTGCCCGGTTTTCGGCGCCTTTCACGGTCCGAGTGCCTCGCAAAGCCTTGACTTGTCGGTGGGCGAGTGCTTACCGTTTGCGTCCTGACGAGCCGTCCGGCACACGCCGGCTGCGGTTGACGTTCGTCGTCCCCTGTGGATAGGATCGTTCGTTGCCGTGTGTCTCGTCTCCTGCCTCCTCAAGAGTGCCGTTGACGTTGCGCGCCCCCGATGCGGCAGCACGCCGACTCATGCCGATTGCACTTGAGGAGTGACCCTGTGGCTTCACGCTCCACGTCTCGCGAACGCTATTCCTTCGCCAACCTTGCCGAACCCCTCGAACTGCCCGATCTCATCGCGGTGCAGCGCGAGAGCTTCGACTGGTTCCTGAACGAGGGCCTCGCCGAGACGTTCCGCGACATCTCGCCGATCAAGGACTTCAGCGAAGCGCTGCAGCTCGAGCTCGAACTCGATCCCGACGACGAGGACCTGCGTCCGCCGCCGAAGTTCACGGTGGAGGAGTGCAAGGAGAAGGACATGACCTACAGCGCGCCGATCTTCGTGCGCGCCCGGTTCATGAACCGCAACACCGGTGAGATCAAGGAACAGACGGTCTTCATGGGTGATTTCCCGATGATGACCGAGAAGGGCACGTTCATCATCAACGGCACCGAGCGTGTCGTCGTGAGCCAGCTCGTCCGTTCGCCCGGCGTCATCTTCGAAGCCGGTGAGCGCTACCGCCTGCGCAACCTGAGCAAGCACCAGCTCGTCAAGGGCACCGTCCACCCGTACCGCGGTGAGTGGATGGAGTTCGACGTCGAACACAAGCCGGGCAAGGACGTCACCGCCGGCACCCGTATCGCCCGCAAGCGCCGCATGAGCATCTTCATCCTGCTGCGCGCCCTCGGCTACGACGAGGAGCACGCACCGGGCTTCATCGACCGCTTCGTCAGCCACTTCGACTTCCTCGAGGGCCAGTGGGAGAAGGAGCGCCACATCGCTCCCACCCAGACCGAGTCGCTCGTCGAGATCTACAAGCGTGCCCGTCCGGGTGAGCCGCCGACCCCCGAGTCGGCCCGCGCCTACTTCCGCAACGCGTTCTTCGAGAACCGTCGCTACGACCTGTCCCGCGTGGGCCGGTACAAGCTCGACCGCAAGCTCGGCGGCGAGGTCGCCAAGCTCGACGAGCTGTTCGGCGCCGGCACGATCGAGATGGGTCAGGTCTTCACGACCGACAACGACGACCCGGCCAAGATGCCGGCGTTCAGCGATGAGGTGCTGCGCCCCAACGAGGTCGTGGCCGCCGTCAGCTACATGCTCCACCTGGTGAAGCAGGAGCCGGGCTACAGCCTCGACGACCAGGATCACTTCGCGAACCGCCGCATCCGCTCGGTCGGCGAGCTGATCCAGAACCAGGTGCGCATCGGCCTCAGCCGCATGGAGCGCGTGGTCCGTGAGCGCATGACCACCCAGGACGTGGAGGCGATCACGCCCACCACCTTGGTGAACATCCGCCCGGTGGTCGCCGCCATCAAGGAGTTCTTCGGCACCTCGCAGCTGTCGCAGTTCATGGACCAGGTGAACCCGCTGTCGGGCCTCACCCACCGTCGTCGTCTGTCCGCGCTCGGCCCGGGCGGTCTGTCCCGTGAGCGCGCCGGCTTCGAAGTCCGTGACGTGCACTTCAGCCACTACGGCCGCATGTGCCCGATCGAGACGCCCGAGGGTCCGAACATCGGCCTCATCGGTGCGCTCTCCACGTTCGCCCGCGTGAACGAGTTCGGCTTCATCGAGACGCCGTACCGCGTGGTCAAGAACGGCAAGGTCACCGACGAGATCCGCTACATGGCCGCCGACGAGGAGGAGAAGTACGTCGTCGCCCAGGCCAACACGCCGATCAACGCCGACGGCACCTTCAAGACCGAGCGGATCCTCTGCCGTCGCAGCCCGCAGGCCGCGAGCCTCGAGGATCTCAAGCGCATGCTCGAGGCCGAGAGCTTCTTCGGTGCCACCACCGACATCGCCTCGGTGACGCCCGACGAGGTGCAGCTCATGGACGTGAGCCCGCGCCAGATCGTGTCCGTCGCCACCGCGCTCATCCCGTTCCTCGAGCACGACGACGCCAACCGCGCCCTCATGGGTGCGAACATGCAGCGCCAGGCCGTGCCCCTGCTGCGTGCGGAGGCCCCGTACATCGGCACCGGCATCGAGGACCGTGCGGCCCGCGACGCGGCCGACCTCATCCAGGCCACCGGCTCGGGTGTCGTCACCGAGGTCAGCGGCGACGCGATCACCGTCCAGTACGACGAGGCCGGCAAGCGCACCTACCGCCTGTCGAAGTTCCGTCGTTCCAACCAGGACACCTGCATCAACCACCGCGTCCGCGTGGTGGAGGGCGAGAAGATCAGCACGGGCACGATCCTCGCCGACGGTCCGTCCACCGATCACGGTGAGCTGGCGCTCGGCAAGAACCTGCTCGTCGCCCTGATGCCGTGGGAGGGCTACAACTTCGAGGACGCGATCATCCTCTCGGAGCGCCTGGTGAAGGACGACGTGCTCACGTCGATCCACATCCACGAGCACGAGGTCGATGCCCGCGACACCAAGCTCGGCCCGGAAGAGATCAGCCGGGACATCCCGAACCTGTCCGACGACATCCTGCGCGACCTCGACGACCGCGGCATCATCCGCGTCGGCGCCGAGGTCGGTCCCGGCGACGTGCTGGTCGGCAAGGTCACGCCCAAGGGCGAGACCGAGCTCACCCCCGAGGAGCGTCTGCTCCGCGCCATCTTCGGTGAGAAGGCCCGCGAGGTGCGCGACACCAGCCTCAAGGTGCCCCACGGCGAGAACGGCAAGGTCATCGACGTCAAGGTGTTCAACCGTGAGGACGGCGACGAGCTGCCCCCCGGCGTGAACCAGCTGGTCCGTGTGTACGTGGCCCAGAAGCGCAAGATCTCCGTCGGTGACAAGCTCGCCGGCCGTCATGGCAACAAGGGCGTCATCTCCAAGATCCTCCCGATCGAGGACATGCCGTACACCAAGGACGGCATGCCGGTCGACATCATCCTCAACCCGCTGGGTGTGCCGAGCCGTATGAACGTGGGTCAGGTGCTCGAAGCGCACCTGGGCTACGCGGCTCGCTGGGGCTGGACCGACGTGAAGAACGACAAGGTCGTGGGCGACGCCCCGATCCGTGGCACGGAGACCAAGACCCGCCCGAACACCAAGCCGGCCACGTTCGTCGCCACCCCGGTGTTCGACGGCGCCCACTGGGACGAGGAGGAGACGGCGGGCAAGCACCCGACCATCCAGAGCATCCTCGACAACCTCAACCCCGAGTCGGCCGACGGTGTGCGCCTCATCGGCACCGACGGCAAGACCACGTTGTTCAACGGCCGCACCGGCGACCCGTACGACAACCCGGTCACCATCGGCTACATGTACATCCTGAAGCTGGCCCACCTGGTCGACGACAAGATCCACGCCCGCTCCACCGGCCCGTACTCGATGATCACCCAGCAGCCGCTCGGTGGTAAGGCGCAGTTCGGTGGTCAGCGCTTCGGTGAGATGGAGGTGTGGGCCCTCGAGGCCTACGGCGCGGCGTACTGCCTGCAGGAGCTGCTCACCATCAAGTCCGACGACGTGCTCGGCCGCGTGAAGGTGTACGAGTCGATCGTCAAGGGCGAGAACGTCCCGGAACCCGGCATCCCCGAGAGCTTCAAGGTGCTCATGAAGGAGATGCAGGCCCTGTGCCTCAACGTCGAGGTGCTCCAGGCCGACGGTACCGAGATCGAGATGCGCGAGATCGACGAGGACGTCTTCCGTGCGGCCGAGGAGCTCGGCATCGACATCAGCCGCCCCGAGCGCGGCACCGACGACGACGACCGCGAGCGTGCTGCACGCCGCGAGCGCGCCTACTGATCCTCAGCGGATCAGACCAGACCTGACGACGACGAAGACGACGAAGACGAAGACGAAAGAGGCGCCGAGATGCTCGATGTGAACATGTTCGACCAGCTGAAGATCGGGTTGGCCACGGCCGACCAGATCCGCACGTGGTCCCACGGTGAAGTGAAGAAGCCCGAGACGATCAACTACCGCACGCTGCGTCCCGAGAAGGACGGCCTGTTCTGCGAGAAGATCTTCGGACCGACCCGCGACTGGGAGTGCTACTGCGGCAAGTACAAGCGCGTCCGCTTCAAGGGCATCATCTGCGAGCGCTGTGGCGTCGAGGTCACCCGCTCGAAGGTGCGCCGTGAGCGGATGGGCCACATCGAGCTCAGCGCGCCCGTCGTGCACATCTGGTACCTCCGCGGTACCCGTAGCTGGCTGGCCTACCTCCTCGCCGGCATCGAGCCGAAGGAAGAGCTGAAGGCCAAGCAGCTCGAGAAGGTCATCTACTTCGCGGCCAACCTCGTCACCTTCGTCGACGAGGACGCCCGCCACGAGAACATCAGCACGCTCGAGGCCGAGTACCTCGAAGAGCGCGATGCCATCCAGAAGGAGCTCGAGCTGGCGATCGACCGCCGGTACAAGGAGCTCGAGGACGAGGCCACCAAGACCGAGGCCGAGGGCGCCGACGCCCGCAAGCTGAAGAACACGGCCGAGAAGGAGATCCAGGCGATCCGCGATCGCTACGAGATGGAGCTCGATCTGCTGCAGCGCACGTGGGACGAGTTCCGCAAGCTGCACGGCCGCCTCATCATCGACGACGAGCTGCTCTGGCGTGAGCTGCGCGACCGCTACGGCGACTACTTCGAAGGTGGCACCGGCGCCGACGCGATCAAGGCTCTCATCGACCGGATCGACTTCGACGAGGAGGAGCGCAAGCTCCGCGAGGCCATCGACACGACCACGTCGGGTCGCAAGCCGCTCAGCGCCCAGCGCAAGCAGAAGGCGATCAAGCGTCTGAAGATCGTCGCCTCGTTCAACAAGCGTGACGAGAACGGCCGCCGGGTCAACGACCCGAAGGCGATGATCCTCGACGTGGTGCCGGTGATCCCGCCGGAACTGCGCCCGATGGTGCAGCTCGACGGTGGCCGCTTCGCGACCTCCGACCTCAACGACCTGTACCGCCGCGTCATCAACCGCAACAACCGTCTGAAGCGTCTGCTCGACCTCGGTGCCCCCGAGATCATCGTGAACAACGAAAAGCGCATGCTCCAGGAGGCCGTCGACGCACTGTTCGACAACGGCCGTCGTGGCCGCCCGGTCACGGGTCCCGGCAACCGTCCGCTCAAGTCGCTGTCGGACATGCTGAAGGGCAAGCAGGGTCGCTTCCGTCAGAACCTGCTCGGCAAGCGCGTCGACTACTCGGGCCGTTCGGTCATCGTGGCCGGCCCGACGCTGAAGCTGCACCAGTGCGGTCTGCCGAAGCTGATGGCGCTCGAGCTGTTCAAGCCGTTCGTCATGAAGCGCCTCGTCGACCAGGAGCTCGCGCAGAACATCAAGAGCGCGAAGCGCATGGTCGAGCGTCGTCGCCCGCAGGTGTGGGACGTGCTCGAGGACGTCATCAAGGAGCACCCGGTGCTCCTCAACCGTGCGCCAACCCTGCACCGCCTCGGCATCCAGGCCTTCGAGCCCGTGCTCGTGGAGGGCAAGGCCCTGCAGATCCACCCGCTGGTGTGCACCGCCTTCAACGCCGACTTCGACGGTGACCAGATGGCCATCCACGTGCCGCTGTCGGCCGAGGCCCAGGCCGAGGCCCGCGTGCTGATGCTGAGCGCGAACAACATCCTGTCGCCGGCGTCGGGTCGCCCGATCGTGACCCCGAGCCAGGACCTCATCATCGGTGGCTACTACCTCACCGAGGAGCTCGACGCCGTCGGCACCGCGCCTCGCGTGTTCCGTCACCTGTGGGAGGTGCTGCGTGCGCTCGACGAGGGCGCGCTCAACATCCACGAGAAGATCACCATGCGTCGCCCGATGCCGGACGGCTCCATCGACATCTTCGACTCGACCCCTGGTCGCCTGCTCTTCGAAGAGGCCCTCCCGGCCGACTACCCGAAGCGCTTCGGCCACATCAACGAGCTGATCAAGAAGAAGGAGATGGGCGTCATCGTCGAGCGCCTCTCCGACAACTACAAGAAGTCCGAGGTGGCAGCGGCCCTCGATGCGATCAAGAACGTCTGCTACCGCTGGGCGGCGCAGAGCGGTCTGACCGTGTCGATCGACGACGTCAAGACCCCGAAGTCCAAGCGCGAGATCCTCGACCGTCACGAGGCCCAGGCCGACAAGGTCGAGACCCAGTTCAAGCGAGGCATCATCACCGACGGCGAGCGCCGTCAGCAGGAGGTGCGCATCTGGACCGATGCCACCGCCGAGGTGCAGAAGGCGATGGAGCTCGAGTTCAAGGCCCAGCGGTTCAACCCGATCGACATGATGGTCGGCTCGGGCGCCCGAGGGAACATGACCCAGATGCGCCAGATCGCCGGCATGCGCGGCCTCGTGGCCAACCCCCGTGGTGACATGATCCCGCGCCCGATCAAGAAGAACTTCCGTGAAGGCCTCGAGACCCTCGAGTACTTCATCGCCACGCCTGGCGCACGTAAGGGCCTCGTCGACACCGCCCTTCGTACGGCCGACTCGGGCTACCTCACGCGTCGTCTCGTCGACGTCGCCCAGGAGCTGATCATCCGCGAGATCGATTGCGGCACGCACCTCGGTGTGTGGATCGAGAACGTGGGTTCCGACACGGCCAACAAGCGTGCCTACCTCGAGACCAAGTTGTTCGGTCGTGCCCTGCTCAACGACATGACGCTGAGCGACGGCTCGGTGCTGAAGCGCAACACCCTCGTGGGCGACCCCGAGATGGCGGCACTGCGCGACGACCCGTCCATCACCCGCATGCGGGTGCGTTCGGTGCTCACCTGCGACGCCGAGCTCGGCGTGTGCGCGCTGTGCTACGGCCGGTCGCTGGCCACCGGCAAGTCGATCGAGCTCGGTGAGGCCGTGGGCGTCATCGCCGCCCAGTCGATCGGTGAGCCCGGTACCCAGCTGACGATGCGTACCTTCCACACCGGTGGTGTGGCGGGCAAGGACATCGCCGGTGGTCTGCCCCGCGTCGTCGAGCTCTTCGAGGCTCGCACGCCGCGTGGTTCGGCCCGTCTCGCTCGTGCGACCGGTGTCGTGCGCATCTCCGAGGACGAGGGCAAGGGCATCCCGGTCACCGTGGTCGACGACCAGGGTGAGGAGCACACGGTCGTGCTCCCGACCGGCAGCCGCTCGATCGTCAGCGACGGCCAGGAGGTCAAGGCCGGCGACCCGATCACCGACGGTCCCTTCGACCCGAAGGAGATCATGGAGATCAAGGGCATCCGCGAGACCCAGCTGTACCTCGTGGAAGAGGTCCAGAAGGTGTACCGCGACCAGGGTGTGTCGATCTCCGACAAGCACATCGAGCTGATCGTGCGCCAGATGACCCGTCGCATCGGTGTGCAGGAGCCCGGCGACACCGGCTTCCTGCCCGGCGAGCGTGCCGACGCCAAGGTGTTCCGTGACACCAACAAGCGGATGGTCGAGGAGGGGCAGAAGCCCGCCGAAGGCCGCCCGGAGATCATGGGCATCACCAAGGCGTCGCTCGCGACGGAGAGCTGGCTGTCGGCTGCCTCGTTCCAGGAGACCACCCGAGTGCTCACCGAGGCCGCCATCGACGGCCGCGGCGACAGCCTCCTGGGCCTCAAGGAGAACATCATCATCGGCAAGCTCATCCCGGCCGGTTCGGGCATGATGCACTACCGCCAGTTCAACATCGAAGCGCCGGAGTACCAGCCGATGACCTCGTACTCGAGCGACTTCGACGAGGATCCGGCCGCCTGGCTGAGCAACATCCACGGCACGTACACCACCGAGGAGCCGGCCGTCGAGGCCTGATCCTCGGAGGAGCTGCCTCCGGGAACCGATCGTCGGATCGGGGTCGACCCATCCGGGTCACACCCCGACAGACGAGCGACACGAGCGACGGGGCGTCGGCCTTCGGGCCGGGGCTCGTCGCTCGTGGCGTTTTCCGGACCCCCCGTGCAGGTGGGGGTCGGGGATGCGAGACTGTTGCCCTTCACATCAGCTCCGGCTGTCGTCTCGAGGAGTGGTCGCATGGGTTTGTTCGACAAGGTCAAGGGTCTCGTCAAGGGTCGCGAGAAGCAGATCAATCAGGGCATCGACAAGGTGGCCGACGTCGTCGAGAGCAAGATCCCCGATCAGCACGACGCGAAGGTCGAGCAGGCCGCCGAGAAGGCGAAGGACTTCGTCGACAAGCTCGACGACACCAAGTAGCCCCACCGGCGCTGCTTCGCGCCGGTCGGCCCCGGCTCAACAGCTGGTCAAGTGAGCTGCTTGACAGGCCGATATCCCCCGTGACCGTCCCTCGAGGCGGTGCTGCGTCAGGGACGGGCGCAGCGGGAGGAGCAGGTCATGCGGGCATTCCATCATCACGGTCACGCGAACGCGGCCGACCTCGACGTCTACGCACACCACGATGCGCGCCAGCGCGGCACCGGCCGGGCGACGCCGTGGTTCGTGCTCGCCGCGCTCGCGTTCCTGGCGGCGTTGAAGGCACACTGAGCCGACCCGGTTCGGCGCGGGGCCGCGGGTCGTGACCTCGCGAGATCGCGCGTTTCACCGTCGCGCGCGGGTTGCCGGTCGTGGACGCGCACCTCTAACATTGCAGGGTCCTGCGTGGAGTTCTCCATGCAGCTGTCACCCGACAGAGTTGTTCTCGCACTGTCACAGTTCGCAAAGGTAGACGCGTGCCCACGATTCAGCAGCTGGTTCGCCAAGGGCGTACCACGAAGTTCTCGAAGACCAAGACGCCGGCCCTCAAGGGGTCGCCGCAGCGTCGCGGTGTGTGCACTCGCGTGTACACGAACACCCCGAAGAAGCCGAACTCGGCGCTCCGCAAGGTCGCCCGCGTGCGTCTGTCGAGCGGTGTCGAGATCACGGCCTACATCCCGGGCGAGGGCCACAACCTGCAGGAGCACTCGATCGTGCTCGTCCGTGGCGGCCGTGTTCGCGACCTGCCGGGTGTGCGTTACAAGATCATCCGCGGCGCGCTCGACGCAGCCGGCGTGAAGAACCGCAAGCAGTCCCGTAGCCGCTACGGCGCCAAGATGGCCAAGTAGTACAGGAAAAGGAACCAGAAATGCCCCGTAAAGGACCCGCACCGCGGCGAGAGCTGCAGCCCGATCCCCTGTACCGCTCGCTGCTCGTGTCGCAGGTGACCAACAAGGTCATGCTGCACGGCAAGCGCACCGTGGCCGAGAAGATCGTGTACGACGCGTTGAAGATCGTCGAGGAGAAGACCGGCGCCGAGCCGATCTCGACCCTCAAGCGTGCGATCGACAACATCAAGCCGCCGCTCGAGGTCAAGAGCCGCCGCGTGGGTGGCGCCAGCTACCAGGTGCCTGTCGAAGTGCGCCCCCGCCGTGCGAACACCCTCTCGATCCGCTGGCTGGTCGACTTCAGCCGCAAGCGTCGTGAGAAGACGATGGCCGAGTGCCTCGCTGGTGAACTCATGGATGCGGCCAACGGTCTGGGCGCTGCGATCAAGCGTCGCGATGACATGCAGAAGATGGCCGAGAGCAACAAGGCGTTCGCCCACTACCGCTGGTGATCGTCGGCCGGTCGTGACCGGTACTCGAGAACTGACGAACCCGCCCGTGAGGGCGGGTTCGCTCGTTTTCCGGCAACGGTTCCCGACGGGTCGCTCAAGCGGCCGTCGCCGGCGGACGATGATGGTCGTCATGATCCGTCGTGCGCGAATCGCTCTCGTCGTGGTGGCCTGTTGCGCGACCGGCTGCACAGGCGCCGATGAGCAGACCCAGGAACCGTCCGCGTCCACGGTCGTGGCCGCGTCGACCGATCCGTCGACGGCGCCTGCATCTGAGGTGCCTGCTCCGTCCACCTCGACGACGCCGGCGGCCGCGGCGCCGAGCACGGACGGCGTCGTCGAGTCGACCGTGCCCGCGTCCACCGCGCCGGCCGCGATCGAGCCGAGTGGTGTCGTTGTGTCGTCGGGCTGCAATGGTCCGTCGCCCGTCGCGAGCTCGATGGTTGTGCCATCGGGCCCTACCACGCGGACGACGCTGCTCGCCCTGCCCGCCGATCTGTCGGTACCAGCGCCGCTGGTGATCGACCTCCATGGGTTGGGCGCTGATGCAGCGCAGCAGGCTGCCTACAGCGGGCTCGCCACGCGCGGCCCCGCGGCGGGCGTCGTGGTGGCGACACCCGAGTCGGCATCCGGGCCGTTCTGGGTGTTGCCGGTGCGCCCGGGAACGCCCGACGTGGTGTTCGTCCGCGACCTGATCGCCCAGATCGGCGCGCAGTACTGCATCGACACCGCACGCGTGGTGGTGACGGGCATCTCCAACGGTGGTGGGCTGGCTGCCGGTGTGGGGTGTGAACTCGCCGACGTCGTGACGGCGGTGGTGCCCGTGGCGGGCGTCAACATCGCGGCATCGTGCGACGGAGCCTCCACCGGCTCGACGTCGATCGTCGCGCTGCACGGAGTGGACGACCCGATCATCCCGTACGCGGGCGGTGCGCCCTTCGCAGGGATGGATCGGTCCGATTCGACACGGACGTCGGCCGGTGGCCGAGCGCTGGCGTCGATGTCCCTGCCGCCGGTCGAGGAGATCATGTCGGCGTGGGCCACCTCGAACGCCTGTGCCGACCCCGTCGACACCCCGGTTGGTGCCGACGTCGTGCACCGGGTGTGGAGCGGATGCCGACCGGGGCACGTGGTCGAGCTCTACACCGTGAACGGTGGTGGCCACACGTGGCCGGGCGGGACGCCGGTGCCGGCGCTCGGCCCGACGACGGCCACCGTCGATGCGACCCAGATCGTGCTCGACCTCGTGACGTCGCTGAGCTGAGCGGCTGCCCGTCGAAGACCGGGCGCGGTCGGTGTGCGGATGTCGCGGATCAGGTCTCGACGAAGGGGGCGAGCCAGGCGGTCATCGCGTCGGTCGGCTCGGCGAAGGACTGATCGACCGATCCTTCGGCGTCGAAGTAGAAGAACGACGGGCAGGTGTCCTCGGTCGCGGCGAGATCGGTGCGGGCGATCTCCTCGCCCGTGACCGCGGCGACAAGGCGCACCGTGTAGGTGGCGTCGTACAGCTCGACGGCGTTGCCGGTGTCGGCGCCGGCGTCGTCGAGGTACCCGGTGCAGGTGTCGCGCAGGGTGGTCGACGTCCGGTCCATGCAGACCACGAGTTCGACCGTGTGTTCCTCGCCGATCACCGGGTCCCACTGGGTGGGCAGGCCCACGCCGCCGACGCCGTACTCGGGCGATTCGCCGGCCGTTGTCTCGATCGGGTGGATGCCGGGTCGGGCCGGGTCGTAGGGGGTGGCGCCAGGGAGCTTCACGCCGCGGCAGACGTCGCCGAAGTCGGTGAGGATGTTCACCTCGACCACGGTGGTCGACGCAGCGACGGGTGCCTCGGTGGCCATCGGCGCTTCGGTCGCGATCGGTGCGTCGCCCGTCTCGGCGTCCTCGATGGACACCTCGAGGGTCGAGGCCTCGGGTGACCGGGCAGACGTCGCATCGACGTCGCCTCCGCCACCGCAGCCGGCGAGGAGCGCCATCGTGAGTGCGAGGCCGAGGGCCGGCAGCGCCGACGTGGACAGGGTGTGGTGGCGGGTGCGCATCGAGTTCTCCTGACGTGCGTGTCGTGCATCGTCGGTGTCGTCCGACGCGTCCTCCCCGACGGTCCGGAGAACGACTCCGGAAATCAAGGAACCGGCAAGCGCGATTCGCACCGCGGCCGATCGGCACGCCCGCGCGTTCGGCCAACGACGGCGTGTCTACGGTCGGGAGATGGATCTCGACGGCGTCCGGCTCGACGAGCTCGCCTCGGCACACGGCATCGTCGGCGCGGCCATCGGTGTGAGCCGACGGGGCCACCGGACGGTGATGGTGCACGGCACGACCGACCTCGGCACGGGTGCATCGGTCCGTCCGGACACCGCGTTCCTGGCCGGGTCGGTCACCAAGGCGATGACGGCATCGGCCGTCGCGCTGCTGGTGGCCGAAGGACGGGTCGGTCTCGACGAACCGATCCGCCGCCGGGTGCCGGAGTTCGAGGTTGCCGACCGCGCCGCAACGGAGGCGATCACCGTTCGGCACCTGCTCACGCACACCTCCGGGTTCGACGGCGACATCTGGATCGACGTCGGCGAGGGCGACGATGCGATCGAACGCTTCGTCGGCGGGCTGGGCGGGTTGGCGCAGCTGTCGACGCCGGGCAGCCGGTTCTCGTACAACAACGCCGGATACGCCGTGCTCGGCCGGCTGTTGGAGCGGGTCGAGCGGGCCACGTTCGAGGAGGTGCTGCAGCACCGGGTGGCACTCCCGTCCGGAGCGCGGTTCACCACCGACCCCACCCACCCACGGCATGCGTCATCGGCGGTGGGCCATCTGCGCTCGGGGGACGGCTCGAACGCGGCGGTCACCACGGTCATCGGGCCGGCGTGCCTCGCGCCGGCGGGTGCGCGCACCTGGGCCGACGTCGACGATCTGCTCGGGTTCGGCGAGTGGCATCTCGGTCACTGCGGCGACCCGCACCACCGTGCGGCGCTGCGCGCGATGCGCGCACCCCAGATCGTCGTTGCGGATCCGAACAACGCGGCGACGATGGGCCTCGGCATCTTCGTCGACGACGATCGGTGGGGCACACCGGTGGTGTTCCACGACGGTGGGGTGAACGGCCAGTCCGCGTACCTGCGGATCCTGCCGGAGGACGACGCCGTGCTGGTCGTGGTCTCGACGGGTGGGGTGCCGCAGACCTTCCACCGCCACGCGTTCCGGGCGATGGCGGCAGCGGCGCTGGGCCGGACGGCACCGTTGGGAGCGGTCGCCGACCCGGGCGTCGTGCTCGACGCGGATCGGTACGTGGGCACGTACGCAGCGAGCGTCACCGAGGTGGAGATCGATCACGACGCCGGTGGCCTCGGGTGCACGATCACCTACGCGCCCGGCACCGATCACGCCGTGCGCACCGATCGGCTGGCGCTGTCGGCCGTCGACCACCGGGTGATGCTCGCCCCGCTCGACGGCCGCGACTACGTGGTGGTGTTCCCGCCGCTCGATGAGCCGTGCGACCACCTGCTGGCCGCACTCCGCATGCTGGTCAGGCGCTGAGGAGCCGGATCGGGCCGTGCAGCAGGGCGCGCTTGGCGGTGCCGTCGTAGGGGAGGCCGGTGTGCGCGCCGGCGATCGTGATGTCGTGCGCGGGGAAGTGGTACATCCAGATGCCCCAGAAGCCCTCGTGACCGATCCGCTCGATGCCCTCGACGGTCGACGCGAAGATGCCCAGCCCGCAACGCTGACCGAGCTCGCCGAGGTCGGTCGGGGTGGTGGTGTCGAGCAGGGCTGCGGTCTCGGCCCGGCCGAGGACCTCGCCGTCGACGAGCGCTCGGAGGAACCGGGCGAGCTCGCCGGCGGTGGACACCAGTCCGCCGCCGCCGTAGCCGTCGAACGACGGGTCGAAGTGGAAGGTGTCGTCGGCGCCGAGGTACTGGTGGGCGCGAGGTGGCGCGTCGGCCGGCACCGGCTCCTTCCCCTCCAGCCACGTGAACGGGAGACCGAGGACATCGAGGCCGACGAGGGCCCGAAGCGCCGAGGCGAAGCCCGTGCCGGTGGCGCGTTCGAGCATCAGCGCGAGCAGGACGTACCCCGTGTCGCTGTAGTGGAACGTGACGCCGGACGGGTCGTGCGGGTGGTCGTGTTCGAGCGCGATGCCGATGAGGTCGGCGGCGCTCCACACCTTGTGTGGCTCTCGCCCGATCGTGCGTCGGTACGTCGGGTCGGTCCCGAAGTCGTAGATGCCGCTCGTGTGTCGCAGCACCTGTTCGACCGTGATCGCCGGGGAATGGGCGACCGATCGGCGGACGAGGTCGGCGGTGTCGACGGGGAGGTGGTCGAGCAGCGGGTCGGTGAGGTGGAGCCGTCCCTGTTCCACCAGGCGCATGACGGCGGTGGCGACGTACGTCTTCGTCACGCTGGCCGTGCGGAAGCACGCGTCCGGCGTGAGCGGGGCGCCGCCGCGTTCGATCACACCCGCGGCACCCGTCCACCGGACGCCGGCGCGGGGCGCATCGACGTGCATCACCACGCCCGGCATGCCGTCGACCCCGGGCGCGAGGGGTGGGTGGGCGGCGATGAAGTCGTCGAGCAACCGCTGCAGGTCGTCCATGTGACCACACCGTACGCGTCGCCGGCCGGCTCGTCACCAGGGCGGCTTCAGGGCGGCTTCAGGGCGCGGTCGGCTTCCAGGAGACGGGAGCGGGGTGTCGCGCTACCGTTCGGCCATGCGCGCGCCGGACACCCCCGATGGTGTGTTGACGCTCGGCGCGCTGCTCGGTCGCCTGTCGCCGGTGGTCCTCGAGCTGCTCGCATCGCCGCTCGGCACCGACGTGGAGGTGCGCCGGGTGTTGATCGCCGGCTCGCGAGACGAGGTCGCGGTGGGCCAGGGCGACGTCGTGCTGCTCGTCGGTGCCGACCCGGCGGGCGTCGAGACCGCTGAGTGCATGGCCCGTGCGGCGGCGGCGCGTGCGGCGGCGGTCGTCCTGAAGGCCGGCCCGGCGCACGAGCCGGTGGTGACCTCGCTCGCCGGGGCGCATGGCGTGGCGGTGGTGACCGCGCCACCGTCGGCCGACTGGGGTCAGGTCTTCACGCTCCTGCGCACCGTCGTCAGCGCCGCCGGGGTCGCCGGTCACGACGTCGACCACGCGCCGGCCGACCTGTTCGCGCTGGCGAACGCGATCGCGGGAGCTGTCGGCGGGGCGACGACGATCGAGGACCGCCAGCTGCGAGTGGTGGCCTATTCGAACCTCGACCAACCGATCGATGCCGTGCGGCGCGACTCGATCCTCGGGCGAAGCGTGCCGGGCTACGTGATGGAGCGCGACGACATCGTGGCGACCTACCGACGCATGTGGGCGAACACCGACGTGGTCCGTCTGCCCGGCGGCGACGACGGTCGGGTGCGGCCGCGCATGGGCGCGTCGGTGCGGGCCGGTGGCGAGGTGATCGGCACGATCTGGGTGGTCGAGGGTGATCGTTCCTTCGATGCCGCGGCGGAGCGGGCGCTGCGCGACAGCACGCCCGTCGCCGCGTTGCACCTCCTGCACCACCAGGCGGCCGACGACGTCGAGCGACGGCGCAGATCCGATGCGGTGCGAGCGGCGCTCGACGGACGCAGGGGGGACGGCCACGACGTGCTCGCCGGTTCGCGGGCGATGGTGGTGGCGTTCGGCATCCGTGACCTCGGTGGTGATGTCGCGGCTGCGGTGGTGCGGCAGCGCCGACTGCTCGACCTCGTCACCTATCAGGCGGAGATGTTCGACGCCCGAAGTGCGGCCGTGTCGATCGGCGACGTCGTGCTCGTGATCCTGCCCGAGACAGCGCCCGCGGGATCGGGGTCGCGTCGCCAGCGCGAACTGGTGATGGACGTGGCGCAGCGTGCCTCGCATGCGTTGAAGGTGACGGTGTGCGCCGGCGTCGGTTCGGTGATCGACGACGTCGGTGGGTCGAGTGTGGTCGCCTCGCGGTGGGAGGCGGAGCAGGCGTTGGGTGCCGTGCTCGCCGCAGGCCCCACCGAGGCGACGGTGCGTTCGATCGACGAGGTGCGCAGCAGCGTCGTGATGCGCCGCGTGCGCGACGTGCTCGTCGACGACGCGCGCTGTCGCACGCCCCATCTCGAGGTGCTGGCTCGCCACGACGCCGAGCAGCACACCGACCATCTGGCGACGCTCGGCGCCTATCTCGACTCGTTCGGGGACGTGTCGTCGGCGGCCGCCGCGTTGTCGGTGCACCCGAACACGCTCCGCTACCGCTTGAAGCGCATCGTCGACCTGCTCGGTGTCGATCTCACCGACCCGGTCGAGCGGTTCGTGCTCGAGCTCCAATGGAGGTTGCGATGAGGAACACGGACGCCGACCCGTTGGCGGCCCTGCCGCCCGACCATCCCGTCAACCGGCAGCTCGCCGCGTACAACGCGCACGACCTCGACGGCTTCATCGCCTGCTTCCACCCGACGTGCCGGTTGATGAGCGCCGATGGGACGGTCCGTGCCGAGGGCCCCGAACAGCTGCATGCGGCCTACATCCCGGTGTTCGCCATCAGCGGTCGGCATGCGGTGATCCTCGACCGCATCGTGCTCGGTGACTGGGTGGTCGATCACGAGGAGATCTCGAACGAGGCGGGGGAACGCTTCGAGGCGTTGGTGACCTATCGGTTGGCCGACGGCGAGATCGTGGAGATGCGGATGCACTGATCGGCGCCCCTGCCGAGATGGTGGACGGCGGTCGGCGGGTCGCGCTCGGCGTTGGCTGATCACACAGCGGGCGAGCGGACGGATTGTGCGTGGGGCCGATGGGGCGACCGCGACGCTGGTGGTGTGCATGATCTGGTGATTCGCGGCGGGCTGGTGGTGGACGGCACGGGCTCGCCCGGTGTGGTCCGTGATGTGGCGGTTGAAGGCGACCTGATCGTCGAGGTCGGCACCGACCTCGGCCGTGGCCGTCGGGAGATCGACGCCGCCGGGCTGGTGGTGTCGCCCGGGTGGGTCGACATCCACACGCACTACGACGGCCAGGTGACGTGGGACCCGGTGGTGGCCCCGTCGTCGGTGAACGGGGTGACGTCGATCGCGATGGGCAACTGCGGCGTGGGGTTCGCGCCGGCGGCCACCGATCGGCACGACTGGTTGATCGGGTTGCTCGAGGGCGTCGAGGACATCCCCGGGACAGCGCTCGCGGAGGGCCTGCCGTGGGACTGGGAGAGCTTCCCCGAGTACCTCGATGCCGTCGATCGGCGGCCACACGCGGTCGACATCGGTGCGCACGTTCCCCACGCTGCCCTGCGCGCCTACGTGATGGGCGATCGCGGCGCCGACCACACGGCGGTGCCGACCACCGCCGAGGTCGCGGCGATGCGACGTCTCGTCGGCGAGGCGCTCGATGCGGGTGCGCTCGGGTTCGCGACGTCGCGCACGGCGATCCACCGCACCGGTGCGGGTGAGTTCGTGGGCACGATGACGGCCTCGGCCGAGGAGCTGATCGGTATCGCCGGGGCGCTCACCGCGTCGGGCCGTGGGGTCGTGCAGCTCGTCAGCGACCTGTACCTCACCGAGGACGACGAGCTCGCCGAGCGCGAGATCGCGCTGCTGCGCCGCATCGCTCGCGAGGTGCGCCGACCGATGTCGTTCACGGTGGAGCAGGTCGACGCGGTGTCGACGCGCTGGCGCACGATGCTCGACGTGATCGACGGCCTCTGCGCCGAGGGCCTCGACGTGAAGGGGCAGGTGGCCCCGCGCCCGATCGGGCTCCTGCTCGGGTTGTCGGGATCGACCAACCCGTTCGTCGCGACACCGTCGTACCGCCGCATCGCGTCGTTGCCGCTCGGCGAGCGGGTCGCTGCGTTGGGCGAGCCGGCCATGCGCGAACGGATCCTCGCCGAGCACTCGCAGCGGGTGCCGCCGGGACTCGCCGGCTTCGTGCTCACCGGCTTCGAGCGGATGTTCCCGCTCGGCGATCCGCCCGACTACGAGCCGACGGCCGATCGTTCGGTCGCGGCGATGGCGGCGCGAGCCGGACAGGACGCGACGTCGTTCGCGTACGACCTCCTGCTCGCCAACGGTGGGCGCGACCTCCTGTACATGCCGTTGAACAACTACGCAGCGGGGAACCTCGACGAGGTGCGGGAGATGATGACGGCGCCGAACGTGGTGTTCGGACTGAGCGACGGAGGTGCGCACTGCAACTTCATCTGTGACGCGTCGTTCCCCACGACCGCGGTGGCGCACTGGTGCCGTGACCGTTCACGCGGCGAGCACCTCCCGCTCGAACACGTGGTGCACCACCAGACCCAACGGCCGGCACGACACGTCGGCTGGCGTGACCGTGGGGTGGTCGCGCCCGGGTATCTGGCCGACGTGCTGGCGTTCGACCTCTCGACGCTGCAGTTGCGGCCTCCGAGGCTGGTCGCCGATCTGCCCGCCGGCGGGACGCGCTTGCTGCAGGAGGCGGATGGTTACCGTTGGACCGTGAAGTCGGGCATCGTCACCTTCGAGGACGGGACGTGGACGGGCGAGACGCCCGGCCGTGTGGTCCGCGGCGAGCGGCCGTCGCCGTCCGAGGCGACCGCTGGGGTCGCGTCGTGAGGGTCTTCCTGTCGGCCGACATGGAGGGCATCACCGGTGTGGTGCACGGTCAGGAGCTCACGCAGAACACCCCGTCGTGGGCCGAGGCGCGCCGCTGGATGACAGCCGACGTGATCGCAGCGGCCACCGGTGCTCTGGCTGCCGGTGCCGACGAGGTGGTGGTGGTCGACGGCCACGCCGGCATGCGCAACGTCCTGTTCGACGAGCTGCCCGCAGGGGTGGTCGCGCACAGAGGCCCCGCTGCCGGGCGAGTGATGTGCCAGGTGGAGGGTCTCGACGACTCGTTCGACTGCGTGTTGCTGGTGGGCTACCACTCGATGGCGGGCACCGTCGGCATGTTGTCGCACACGTGGCACGGTGGCGTCGTCGGCGAGTTCCGGTTGAACGGGTTGCCCATCGGCGAGACCGCGATCACGGCGGCGGTGGCCGGTCACCACGGGGTGCCGGTCGTGCTCGCGACCGGCGACCAGTACCTCGTTGCCGAGGCCGGCGCCACGGTCGACGGCATCACGACCGTGGCGGTGAAGGAGACGACGGGTCGTCAGAACGCGCGGTGTCTGCCGCTGCCGACGACGACCGCGATGATCCGCGACGCGGCCGAGCGCGCCGTGCGGGGCCGCAGCGCCGTCGCTCCGATCGTGACCGCTGTACCGGTGACGATCGAGATCGACACGCTCTCGCACCGGCAGGCCGATCGGATCGAGCGGTTCCGGCCGGTCGAGCGGGTGGGGGTTCGGACGATCAGGATCGTCGCCGCCGACGTGCCGACCGCGTTCGAGCACGCCTGGCTCGCGGTCGAGGTCGCGGACTTCGAGGCAGGGGCCTGGAACCAGTGATGCGCGGCGCCGGCTACGACGTCGTGGTCGTCGGGTGCGGTGCCGCCGGGTCCGCGGCGGCTTGGGAGTGCGCTCGGCGTGGACTGTCGGTGCTCGCCGTCGACCGGTTCGAGCCCGGTCATCGACGCGGCTCGAGCCACGGGAGCGAGCGCATCGTGAGGCTCGGACACACCGACGAGGCGTATCTGCGACTCGCGGTCGATGCGCTCGAGGGGTGGTACGAGCTCGAGCGGCGGGCACGGGTGCCGCTGCTCGCCCGCACCGGCTCGATCGATGCCGGGCTGTCCGACGAGTTGGATCAGATCGAGGCGTCGTGCCGTGACGGTGGCGTCGAGGTGGAGCGCTGGGACGGGCGGCTGCTGCGCGAGCGCTTTCCCGGAGTGGCCTTCGACGGCGACGTGCTCCGGTACCCGGCGGGTGGCACGGTGCACGCGGATCGTGCGTTGTCGGTGTTGCGGCGCCTGTCGGCCGAGGCGGGTGCGACGCTCCGCATGGGTGTCGGCGTGACCGCGATCGAGCCCGACGACGACGGGGTGAGCGTGGTCGCCGGCGGTGAGCGGTGGCGGTGTTCGACCGTGGTGGTCACGACGGGTGCGTGGGCTCCGTCGACGCTCGCCGGCATCGTCGACCTGCCGAGTCATCGGGTGACCCAGGAGCAGCTGGCGTTCTTCCGGCCCGCCGACGGCTTCGACGCCGCGGCGTTCCCCACGTTCATCTCGCGCGAGTCGCTCAGGCACTACGGCATGGTCACTCCCGAAGGGCTCGTCAAGGTCGCCGAGCACCACACCGGTCCGGTCGTCGACCCGGACCTGCGCACGTACGACGTCGAGCCGGTCTCGTGGCAGCGCCTGCAGGCCTGGGTCGCCGAGCATCTCCCGGGGGTCGATCCCGTGCCGGTCGATGCGTCGACGTGTCTCTACGCCTCGACGCCCGACGAGGACTTCGTGCTCGACCGGGTGGGGCACGTGGTCGTCGGCGTCGGGCTGAGCGGCCACGGGTTCAAGTTCGTCCCTGAGATCGGTCGGCGGCTGGCCGATCTCGCGGACGGCACCGGGTGGGCGGGCAATCCGTTCGCGGTCGCTCGCGTGCCTCGCCATGTCGGCGCATCGGGGCACAAGTGAACGGGTGGGCGGCGTTCGCGCTGCACCTCGCGATCGCGACGGCCATCGCGTCGGGCGTGATGGTGCAGGCAGGCCGCACCGCCCGTCGGCGACCGGAGACGCGCAAGGCGCTGCCGATGATGTTCCCGTGGCTCGACGAGCAGCGCACGTATGCGAACGCGGTGTCGATCGCCCGGTACGCGCTGACGCAGCCGACGGTCTGGGCGGTGTGGGTCTTCGCATCGGCGCCGGCCGTCGCCGCGATCCTCGTGTCGCTGGTGGGCGACGGAGAGTCCGATCTCGGGTCGCTGATCGGTCGGCTGTCGCCGGTGGCCGACGGGGCCGACGGTCGGGCCGCGGCGGTCACCTACGCGGTGATCGTGGCGGTGTTCGTCGTGGTGTCGGCCTGCTATCTGCGCGTCGCCAACGCCGCCGAGCCGCTACCGCCGGTGATGCGTGGCCGGAGCCGCCCTCAGGTGTGGGCGCGCCTCACGGGTGGGATGTTCGTCGACGAGGGCGGCTCGCTCGAGGAGCTCGGCTGGCGGGCCTTCTCGCTCCCGGCGCTCGTGGTCGCGACCGGTTCGCTGTGGTGGTCGACGATCGTGCTGGCGGTGTCGTGGTGGGCCTGGCACCTGCCGCGCGAGGTGCCGGCGTTGCGGCGCCGTCCCGACTGGAAGCGGTTCGTCACGCTGCAGGCCCAGTTCGTGTGGTTGTGCCTCGGCCTGTCGGTGTTGATGACCGTGGCTTGGCGACACACCGGCAGCGTCTGGCCCGCCGTGATGATCCACGGCGGGACGAACGTGTGGAGCAAGGCGATCGGCGCGCCGATGTGGGCCCGGGCCGAGCGCGACGTCCGCACCGACATCGTGACGGTGTTGGCCGTGGTCGCAGTGCTGGCGGAGGTGATTGTGTGATCGCACAACGCCCGGGTTCGATGACCACACGTTCGCACCAGCCGGCAGCGATCAGACTCGCCGGACCGGCAACTGCCGGAACGTTCGACCGAAGGAAGGCCCAGATGCGCAGATCGCTCCTCGCCGTTGCCGGATGTGTGCTGCTGGTGGCAGCGTGCAGCTCCACCGAGGAGTCGTCCGACGGGACCGACGCGGCGCCCACGCCGACGACCGCCGAGGCCGCTGCGCCGACGACGGAGGCCGAGGCACCCGCGACGACCGGCGACGCGCCGGCCGCGACCGAGGCGCCGGTGACGACCGAGGCAGCGCCGGTGGCCGGCGTCGACGGCGACACGGTGAACGTCGGTTTCGTGATCAGCGTCAACCAGGACGCCGCGCAGGCCGCGCTCGGCACGACGGGCATCACGTTCGTCCCGCACCAGCAGCTCGTCGACACGCTGGTCGCCGACATCAACGATGCCGGCGGTCTGGGCGGCAAGCAGATCGTGCCGGTGTTCCACGAGACCGATCAGGTCGTCGACACCGATCCGCAGGCGATCACTCGTGAGATCTGCGCCACGATGACCGAGGACAACGAGGTCTACGCCGTCGTCGCCATCGGCGATCCCGGCACCGAGGTGCTCGCCTGCCTGAACGACGCCGGTGTGCCGCTGTTCGCGTCGACCGGTGCGAACTTCACCTTCGCCGACCAGGCGGTGTACGACGCCAACCCGCTGTACGTGAACCCGAGTTCGATCAACCTCGACCGGGCGGCGACAGCACTCGTGTCGGGCCTCGACCAGGCCGGGTTCTTCGAGGACGGTGCGGTCGTCGGCCTCATCCGGTTGGCGAGCCCCGAGTTCGACGCGGCCACGACGAACAGCCTCGAGCCGGCGCTCGCCGCCGCGGGTGTGGAACCCGCGGTCACCGCGGCGCTGGCCACGATCAAGACCAACGACGACATCGGCCGGTTCTCCAGCGAGGCGCAGGCCGCCGTGCTCGAGATGAAGGAGGCGGGCGTCACCCACCTCGTGTTCTTCGAGTCGGGCGGCGCGGCGCCGTTCTTCTTCCTCTCCGCGGCGAAGGATCAGGGTCTGGCGCCGAAGCTCGGCTTCAGCTCGTTGAGCGGTGGCCAGACGTTGGTGCAGAACATCCAGACGGGTGGGACGAACGTCGCGTGGTCGCCGGTGGGCGAGGTTCCCGAGTCGAGCCAGTTGCCGGAGTCGGCGGAGGCCACCGAGTGCCTCGACCTGATCGACAGCACCCGTGCCGTGTTCACCTCGGCGAACGCCGTGAGCGAGACCCTGCGTTTCTGCGACGCCGTCTGGGTGTTGCGGGCGGCGGTCGAGGCCGCCGGTGGCACCGTGGCTGCGGCCGATCTGGTGGCAGCGGTCGAGGGTCTGGGCGACAGCTATCAGTCGCCCGCCGGTCTCGCGACGAGCTTCGGCCCCGGCCGTCGTGACGGCGTGTCGGAGTACTACCTCACCGAGTACGACCCCTCCTGCAGCTGCAACGTGTACCTCGCCGGTGGTCCGTACCCGATCGATTGACGCCGGTCGCTCGCATCGCGCTCGACGACGCGCGATGCGAGCCGGCGCGCGGTGGCGGCTCTCCGGCGGGCTGGCGTGCGTGGTGATGACGGCGACGGCCTGCTCGCAGTTCGGCACCGACGGACTCCAACTCCGCGCCGACGACTCGATCGAGATCGTGGTGCCCCAGGACCGAGCCGAGGTGGGTGTGCCGATCGAGGTGTCGTGGACCGACGCGGCCCCGCGCGAGGGCGGTGCCTACCTCGTGTTGGTGGACCGGAGCCCGATGCCGCCGGGCGAGGACATCAATTGGTTTGCCCGCGACGACGACTCGTGCGTGGTGAGCCAGGGCTGCCCCGACGACCTGTGGCTCGCCCGTCGCGGGATCACCGTGACCGGTGATCGATCGGTGACGATCGAGATCGTGCCGCCGCGGGGCGAGTCGCGAGCCGATGCGCCGTACGACCTGACCGTCGTGCGGCTCGACGCGGACGGCACCCGCGACGGCGAGAGCGCGTTCAGTGTGCAGTTCAGCCTCGAGGACGACGGATGAGCGTCGAGGACGTGCCGGTCGATCGCGGGAGCGCTCGACGTGCCGCCAGGCAGGCGCTCGGCGTGGGCGAGTGGGACGAGTCGGGCGACGCGAGCCAGGAACGGCCGGCGTCGCTCCGATCGGTCGTCGCCACGTCGGGCGTCGGTTTCTATCCGCTGTTGGCCATCGGGTCGCTTGTGGTGGTGGACGAGCTGTTCGGGTTCGTGCTCAGCGTGCTCGGCCCCGAGATCAGCCGTGCGCTCGGCATGTCGAAGGGAGCGCTCGCCGGCGTCCTGTCGGCGAAGCTGCTCGCGGTGTCGGTGGCGACGCTGCCGATGGCGGCGCTCGTGCAGCGGCGTCCGTGGCGTGCCTCGATCTCGCTCGCCACGGCGTTCGCATGGACTGCCGCGACGTTCCTCGCCGTGCTCGTCATCGGCCCGTGGGGACTGCTCGTGGTCGTCGTGATCGACGGCCTGTCGAGCGGCAGCGTGAGAGTGCTGCACCAACCGCTGCTGATGGACTGGTACCCGAACCGTGCGCGTGTGCGCGTGCAGACCGCGTACGCGGCCGCGGTGAGCATCGGCAGCGTCATCGCGCCGCTCCTCGTCGGCGTACTCACCGCGTGGGCGGGGCTGACCTGGCGTGGCGTGTTCCTTGCGGTCGGGCTCGCCTCGCTCCTGGCCGCGTTGTTCGCGCTCCGGTTGCGCGACCCGGGTGTCGGCCACTCCGACGACGAACCGCTGCGCGATGCGATCAGCGACAGCGTGGCCGGCGCGGGCGGCGAGCACATCGACGTCGAGGTGCCGGCGCTGCGCTTCGCCGAGGTGGTGCGCCGGCTGCTGATGATTCCGACGATCCGTCGACTGCTCGCCGCGCAGGCGGTGTTCGGGGTGCTCGTCGTGCCGTACTCGACGTTCTTGTTGTTCTTCCTCGACGAGCGATGGGACATGGGGCCGGGCGGCCGGTCGGTGTTCTTCGCTGCGTCCGCGGTCGGTGCCGTCGTGGCGTTGCGGTTCTTCGGGCCCGTGGGCGAGCGGCTGTTCCGCAGCGACCCGGCTCGGCTGGTACGGGTCGGCTCGTTGCTCCTCGGTGCGAGCGTGCTCGCGATCGTGGCCGGCGCACTGGTGCCCGTGTTCGCGCTGATGATCGTGTGTTTCATGGCGTCGTCGGCGCTCGCTGCGGCGCTCGGCCCGTCGCTGATCGTCACGATGCTCGGTGTGGTGCCACCGGCGTTCCGGTCGCACCTCGCCGCGCTCGCCGGCATGTACACCGCCGGGGTCGGCGGTTTTGCCGGTGCGTTGCTGCTGGGGACCGTCGACCGTCGGTACGGCACCGCCGGTGCGCTCGTGGCGATCGTGATCCCCGGCCTGGTCGGGGCCTGGCTGCTGCGCGGCTGCGCGTCGACGGTGAACGACGACCTCGACCGGATGATCGACGAGCTCGTCGACGAGACGGCGCTCGAACAGCAGCGCCGTCAAGGGGCGGCGCTGCCCGCACTGTCGTGCCGTGGGCTCGACGTCGGCTACGGCCAGGTGCAGGTGCTGTTCGGCGTCGACTTCCGGGTGGACGAGGGCGAGATGGTGGCGCTGCTCGGGACGAACGGCGCGGGGAAGTCGACGGTGCTGCGCACGGTGTGCGGTCTCAACCTCCCGTGGCGAGGGTCGGTGCGTCTGGCCGGCCGCGACATCACCTGGCTCGACCCGGAACGACGGTTGCCGTTGGGGCTCACGCAGATCCCCGGTGGTCGGGCGACGTTCGGCCCGTTGTCGGTGATCGACAACCTGCGGGCTCACGCCTATTCGCTCGGTGGTGACCGTGCGCTGGTGGAGTCGCGCATCGACGAGGCCTTCGATGCGTTCCCACGGCTCGCCGAGCGACGCAACCAGCCGGCGGCGACGATGTCGGGCGGCGAGCAGCAGATGCTCGCGTTGTCGAAGGCCCTCGTCGTGCGGCCGCGCGTGTTGCTGATCGACGAGCTGTCCCTCGGTCTCGCGCCCGTGGTCGTCGGTGAGCTGCTCGCGATCGTGCGGACGATCAACGCACGCGGCTCGGCCGTGGTGCTGGTGGAGCAGTCGATCAACGTCGCGCTGTCGCTCGCCGACCGCGCCTACTTCCTCGAACGTGGGCGGGTGCAGTTCGAGGGCCGATCGACCGACCTGTCGAACCGCGACGACCTGTTGCGGTCGGTGTTCCTCGGACAGGCGCCGACGTGAGCGTGCTCGCCTTCGAGATCTCGACGCCCGTCGTGGTGCTCGGCGCGCTGACGGGCATCCTCTACGGCCTGCTCGCCGTGGGTCTCGTGCTGGTGTACCGCACGAACCGCGTGATCAACTTTGCGCACGGCGAGATCGGCGCGTTCGGCGCAGCGCTGTTCTCGATCTTCGTCGTCCGGTGGGGGTTGCCCTACTGGCTGATGCTGCCCGTGGCGATGGCGGTCGCCGGTGCCGTGGGTGGGACCGCCGAGGTGGTGGCGATCCGACGTCTGCGAAGCGCGCCGAGCCTGATGAGCGTCGTCGCCACGCTCGGCATCGGCCAGCTGCTGCTGTCGTTCTCCGCAGCGATCAACCCGTCCGCGTTGGCGGGGCTGAGCTACCCGTCGCCGCCGTGGATGCCGACCTTCGACGTCGGTGCGCTGCGGGTGACCCCGGCGTACAGCGCGATGTTGATCCTCGGCCCGGCGGTCGTGCTCTCGCTCGGCTGGTTCCTGCGCAGCAGCCGGTGGGGTCGAGCGCTCCGCGCCGCGGCGGCCAATCCGGAAGCGGCGCGTCTGAACGGCATTCCGGCTGCGCGGATGTCGACACTGGCGTGGGGCCTCGCCGCAGCGCTGTCGGCGCTGACGGCGATCCTGGTGTCGCCCACGCGTGGGTTCGCAGCGGCGAGTGCGTTCGGTCCGTCGTTGCTGTTGCGAGCGCTCGCAGCGGCCGTGCTCGCCCGGATGGATCGTCTGGTGGTGGCGTTCGTCGGTGGGATCGGTATCGGGGTGCTCGAACAGGTGGTGCTCGCCAACGCCGAGGGGCAGGGTTCGGTCGAGCTCGCGCTGTTCGCCGTGGTCGTCGTCGGCCTCGTCGTGCAGCGCCCCATCGGTGGCCGGTTGGCAGAACGCACGGCGTGGACGAACGTGCAGCCGTGGCGCCCGCTGCCGGCCGAGCTGCGTGCGATCACGGCGGTGCGGTGCCTCGGTCCGATCGTCGGGATCGTGGCCGCCGCCGCGACGGCGATCGTCATCGGCGTGGTCACCAACGCCACCGCGTACACGTTCGTCGCGATCATGGCCCTGGCGATCGTCGGGCTCGGCGCCACCGTCGTGTCGGGCATGCTCGGCGAGCTGTCGCTCGGGTTGGTCGCGTTCGGTGCGCTCGGCAGCGTGGCGTCGATCGAGATCGCGACGCGCACCGGGAACTTCGCGCTGGCGTTCGCCGCGTCGATGGTGGTGGCGGGTGGATTGTCGGTCGTGACGGGGCTGCCGTCGCTGCGGGCGAAGGGTCTGCTGATCACGGTGACGACCCTCGCGTTCGCGGTGGTCACCAGCGTGTGGGCGCTCGGTCAGGACTGGGCGCTGGCACTCGGCGAGCGGCCGGGGCGTCCGGTGGTGGGGTCGTTCGCGTTCGAGAGCGGACGGAGCTATGCCTGGCTCACGCTCGGGCTGTTGGTCGTCGCGTTCGTGGCGGCGCGCAACATCGCCGGCGGCGCGCTGGGCCGGCGGTTCGTGGCGGTGCGCGACAACGCTTCGGGTGCCCAGGCGTTCGGCGTGTCGGCCGCGCGCACCAAGCTGCTCGGGCTGTTCGTCGGTGGCGCGTTCGCCGGGTTGGGCGGGGCGTTGTTCACCCACTCGCTCCCGGTGGCGACGCCGCAGTCGTTCCCGATCTCGGACAACATCGAGGTCGTCGCGATGGTGGCCATCGGTGGCATCGGGGTGGTGATGGGTCCGCTGCTCGGCGCCCTGTACATCGTGGGGCTCCCGCGCCTGGTGCCGCTCGATTCGGCCGCACTGGCCGCCACCGCTGCCGGCTGGTTGCTGCTGGTGATGTACGTGCCCGGCGGTCTCGCCAAGTTGATCGCCCCGCTGCGTGAGCGGGTGCTGGCGCGGCTCGCAGTCCGTCATGGCGTCGACCCGCTCGTGCTGCGGGCCGGGGCGCCCGACCGCGCCGCGTCGGTCGGCGGATTCGTGGCGCCGCAGCGGCCGGCGTCGCCGCCCGGGCCGTTGCTCGTGGGCACCGGGCTCGCGAAGCGGTTCGGTGGCCTGCAGGCGGTCGACGGCGTCGACCTCGTCGTCGAGGCCAACACGATCGTCGGGTTGATCGGTCCGAACGGCGCCGGCAAGACCACGCTGTTCGAACTGCTCGCCGGCTTCACCTCGCCCGACGCGGGCACGGTGCGCTTCGACGGTCGCGACGTCACGCGCCGCTCGGCCGCGGCGCGCTCCCGGGCGGGGTTGGTGCGCGGGTTCCAGGACGCGGCGCTGTTCCCCTCGCTCACGGTGAGCGAGACGGTGGAACTCGCACTCGAAGGACGCGACCGCGCCCGTGTGCTCGGGTCGGTGGTCGGGATCGACCGTGGTCGCTCGCGTCGACGTGCCGCGGCCGACGAGTTGGTGTCGTCGCTCGGCCTGTCCGCATGGCGGGACACACCGGTGGGCGAGCTGTCCACCGGCACGCGGCGCATCACCGAGCTCGCGTGCCTCGTCGCGTTGGAGCCGAAGGTCGTGCTGCTCGACGAACCGTCGTCGGGTCTCGCGCAGCGTGAGGTGGAGGCGCTCGCCCAGGTGCTGCGCGATCTGCGCGACGTGTCGGGCATGACCGTGGTGCTGATCGAACACGACATCCCGCTCGTGATGGGTGTCGCCGACCGTGTCGTCGCGATGGCGGCCGGAACGGTCATGAAGGCAGGGACACCCGTCGAGGTGCGCGACGACCCGGAGGTGATCCGCGTGTACCTGGGAGACGACACCGTGGCAGTGGCTCGATCGGACACGTCGACATGAGCATCGAAGCCCTTCGGCCCGACCTGCGTGGCACCGGGCTGTGGGCGAAGGTCGTCGCCCACTTCGAGACGATGATGGGGCCCTCGTTCGGTCGTCCCGCCGAGCCCGTCGATCCGGCGATCTCTGCCGACGGCGGCCGCGTCGCGTGCACGGTCACGATCCGCGACGACCTCGAGCGCGCGGGTCGGCAGGCCGTGCTGGTGGTCGGCGCCAACGAGGTGCTCGTCGCCGCCGACGCCTGGTCGGTCCGTCTGCCGCGGTTCGCGCCGAAGGGTGACGGCCTCGCCGTGCTCGAGGATCGCGACGAGCCGGGTGTCTTCCAGCCGTCGCTCGTGGTGGGCGGCGAACTGCGTCCGCTCCCGCCGTTGCCGGGTGTGGTGGAGCAGGTGGTGTGGTCGCCCGACGGCACGCGCCTCGTGGCGCTGGTCGCCGATCCGGGTGCCGATGCCGCCGGCGCGCAGGGGTCCGGCCGCATGAGCCGCGGCGACGCTCCCGCGTGGCTGCCGGTGGTGATGGCCGACGTGCCCGTCGGCGGGTGGCGCCGCCTGTGGACGATCACGATCGGCGACGACGCGTGGGAGCTCGTCTCGCCGGCCGGTACGACGTGCTGGGAGGTCGCGTGGCACGGGCCCGATCGTGTCGTCGCGGTGATGTCGACGCGACCCGAGGAGGCGGCGTGGTTCGACGCTCGTGTCGTGTCGATCGATGTCGTCGAGGGCGACCTCCGATGGATCGCCGACGGTGACGGGCGTTGTGTGGGCCTCCCGGCTGGGTCTCCGGACGGCTCGAAAGTGGCGTTCGTGCGGGCCACGTGCAGCGACCGGACCGTGGTGGCCGGCGATGTCGACCTGCTCGGCGCAGATGGGACGACGCGCACCCTCGACCTCGGTGGTATCGACGTCACATGGCAGGCGTTCCGTTCGGACGGTGTGCTGATGGTGGCCGGGCAGCGTGGCTTGGAGACCGTGGTGGCCGAGGCGGACGTGTCGACCGGTGAGGTGCACGAGCGCTGGCGTTCGCTCGAGCTCACGTGCGGTCAGCGTTACCCCGAGCTCGCCGTGTCGGCCGGTGGGATCGCGTTGGTGGTGGAGGGCTATCGCCAGCCGCCCGAGTTGTCGGTGCTGGGCGACGCCGGTGCGCCGACGGTGCGCCGCGGCTTCCGGCATGCCGGACACGACGCCGTGCTCGCCGACGCTGGCGAGGTCCGTTCGGTGCACTGGACCGCGCCCGACGGAACGGCCGTCGAGGGACTGGTGGTCGTGCCCGACGCGACGGTGCACGGTGCGGGTCCGCACCCGTGCGTCACCTACGTGCACGGCGGACCGGTGTGGGCGTGGCGTGCGCGCTGGTCGATGGGCTACGCCTACACGTTGCTGTTCGCCCGCCTCGGGTACGCGGTGTTCCACCCGAACCCCCGCGGCAGTGCCGGGCGGGGTGAGGCGTTCCGCGCCGTCGTGCTCGGCGACCTCGGCGGTGCCGAGAGCGACGACGTGCTGTCGGGCATCGACGCGGTCGTCGCCGACGGGGTGGCCGACCGCGATCGACTCGCGGTGTTCGGTGGGAGCCACGGTGGCTTCATGGCGGCGTGGCTCATCGCGGTCAGCGATCGCTTCCGGGCGTCGGTGCCGTACTGCCCCGTCACCGACTGGGGCTTCATGCGGCTCACGACCAACGACATGGCGGCGCAGGATCACCTGCTGGGGGGCCGTCCGGGTCGCGATCCGCTGGGCGCCGCCCATCGGGTGAACACACCGACGCTCGTGTTCACCGGGTCGCGCGACCTCATCACACCGGCCGGCCAGGGCCTCGCGTTCCATCGGGCGCTCGCCGAGCGTGGCGTGCCGACCGGTTACGTCGAGTACCCGCTCGAGGGCCACGGGGTGCGCACGTTCCCGGCGCAGATCGACTTCTGCGCCCGCACGGTCGGCTGGTTCGACCACTTCCTCGCCTGACAGAAGACGCGCGAACTTCGTGACCTCGGGAACCGCGGCGGTCGACGGTGACGTCCAACGGGCCATGAAGCGCACCTCGAACCGTTCACTGGTCGCCGCCGCGATCATCGCTGCCTCGGCCGTGGCCGTCGCCGGGTGCGTCGCCGACGACCCCGACGCCGCGCCGCCGACCACCCGGCCGACGTCGACCACCTCGCCCGGGCGAACTGACGACACCGATCCCGGCACTGATCCCGACGGCACCGATCCGGACGGCACTGGCACCGGGACGAGCGTGCCGCGCACGGCGGGGTTCGGGCGTTCCCGTCTCACGTTCTTCAGCGACTGCCCGGCGCTGCTCGGCTACCTGCAGCAGGAGTCCCTGGCGCGCGTGAGCGCCTGGGGCCTCGGCGGCGTGTATCCGTACTGGCGCGGTGGGCCGATGCCGATGGCGGCCGACAGCGTCGGTGGTGCGGCACCCGAGGCCACCGAGGCGCCCGCGGCGTTCGACGAGGCTGCCGCTCCGGCGACCGTGGCCGCCGGCGACTTCTCGACGACCAACACCCAGGAGGTGGGCGTCGACGAGGGCGACCTGGTGGAGACCAACGGCACCGAGGTGTTCGTGGCGGGTCAGGACGGCGTGCGCATCGTCGACGTCGCGACTGCCCGCGTGATCGACGAGCTCGACGTGCCCGACGGGACGCACGAACTGCTGCTCGACGGGGATCGCCTGCTCGTGGTGACGGCGCCGTGGACCGGCGTGGAGGACACGATCGTCTCGCTGTACGACGTGACCGATCCGTCGTCGGCGTCACTGATGCGGCGCAGTCACCTCGAGGGTCGGGCCGTCGCCACGCGTGCGGTCGACGGCACGGCTCGGCTGGTGCTGAGCTCGTCGATCGCCAGCCGCCTGCCGTTCGTCTACCCCGACCAGTTCGGTCTCGACGAGGATCGAGCGCTCGAGGAGAACCAGCGGATCATCCGCGAGAGCTCGATCGAGGAGTGGATGCCTCGCTGGTTCGAGGAGAACGGTGACGGCTCCTTCGGTGACATGAGCGCGTCGCTCGACTGCGCGACGGTCGCGGCGCCTCGCGAGTTCGCCGGCCTCGGCATCTCGTGGATCGCGTCGATCGACATGCAGGGCGGCAGCAGCCCGGTGGGTGCGGCCGGTGTGGTGTCGAACAGCGATGTGGTCTACGCCTCGGCGTCGAACATCTATCTCGCCACCCAGGCGTGGGACTGGTTCAACCCGATGGCCGACGTGGCCGCACCGAGTGAACAGTCGCCGACGCTGATCCACCAGTTCTCCCTCGGCGCCGACGGGTCGGCCTCGTGGGTCGCGTCGGGCGAGGTGCCCGGGCGGCTGCTCAACCAGTTCTCGATGGGTGAGTACCAGGGCGACCTGCGGGTGGCCTCCACCATCGACGACTGGCAGAACGGTGGGCCGAGCGAGTCGGCGGTGACGGTGCTGCGGCCCGTCGACGGTGAGCTGGCGAAGGTGGGTCAGGTGACCGGGCTCGGCATCACCGAGCAGATCTACGCCGTGCGCTTCATGGGGCCTCAGGCGTACGTCGTCACGTTCCGCCAGACCGATCCGCTCTACGTGATCGACCTCGCCGATCCCACCAACCCGCGGGTGACCGGTGAGCTGAAGATCCCCGGCTACTCGGCGTACCTGCACCCGGTGGGCGACGGGCTGCTGCTCGGCGTCGGCCAGAACGCCGACCTGTCGGGCCGCACCACGGGCACCCAGCTCTCGCTGTTCGACGTGAGCGATCCAGCGAACCCCGTGCAGCTGTCGACCCTGCAGATCGGCGGTTCGAGCGAGGCCGAGTGGGACCACCAGGCGTTCCTCTACTGGCCCGAGGACGGCACGATCGTCATCCCGTCGTCGCCGATGTGGGGCGTGTGCGCCGACGGTCAGGCGTGCCTGGCGAACGAGTTCTCCGGTGGCAACGGCGGCGGCGTGATCGTCGCCCAACTGCAGGGCACCGAGCTCGTCGGCCGTGGCGTGATCGAGCACGAGACCGACGGATACACCGGCTGCTGGAACCCGCTGCAGCGCTCGATGATCATCGGTTCGGAGATCGTCACCGTGGGCTTCGACCAGGTGCGCTTCACCGATCGGGCCACGCTCGCCGAGCGCGACACGGCGAGGTGGGGCACGCCCGAGCAGTACGGCTGCTACTACTACATGGAGTGATCGCCTCGACCCGCCACCGCTCCCGTCTCCGGGTCCGCCTCTCTTCGCAGTGTGGAAGCGCCGTCGCGGCCGTGATCGTCTCGGCGATCGCGGCTGCCGGCTGTACCACCGCGAACGAGGTCGCCGAGGCCGAACCGAACGCGACCATCGCAGCGACGACCCCGGTGGTGGCGACCTCCGAGGCGTTGTCCGCAGAGCCGACCGTGGCGGCGACGACGCCGGCGCCCGCGACCACCGAGACCCTGCCCGCGACCATCGAGGTCGTGGTGGCCACGCCGCCGCCCACGCCGCCGCCGACGGAGGCACCGACCACCGTGGCTCCGCCGGCCACCGTGCCGCCCGTGGTGGAGACCCGTCAGCTCGGGACGTCGGTGGAGGGCCGTCCGATCACAGCCGTCCGGCGCGGCACGCCGGGTGGGCGCGTGGTGCTGATCGTCGGCGTGATCCACGGCGACGAGAACGCCGGCCTGGCGATCATCGACCTGCTCGAGCAGTACGAGGTACCCGCCGGCGTCGATCTGTGGCTCGTCGACTCGATGAACCCCGACGGCGTGGCCAACAACGACCGCCACAACGCGAACCAGGTCGACCTCAACCGCAACTTCCCCGCCGACTGGGGCCCGATCGGCGTGCCGGGCGACGGCCAGTACGCGGGTCCGTCGGTGGCGAGCGAGCCCGAGACGCAGGCGATGATCGCGTTCATCACCGAGATCCGACCCGATCTGGTGATGTGGTACCACCAGGACCTGTTCCGCATCAGTCCGGGCAAGGGTCGCGACGGTGCGATCCGCCAGCGCTACGCCGATCTGGTGGGGCTGCCGGTGGTGTCGATCACGGGCGGCATCTACACCGGGGTGGCGGCCACGTGGGCCCGTCGCACGATCGACCCGGGCGTCGCCTTCATCGTCGAGCTCGGTGCGACCCTCACCCCCGAGGAAGCCGACCGCCACGCGAGGGCCGTCCTCACCATCGCCGCCGAACCCAACTGACGCGTGTGATCGCTGCGGCCCGTCCTGAGGGCCTGCGGGATCAAACTCGGTGGTCTCGGTCTCGCGTGTGATCGCTGCGGCCCGTCCTGCGGGCCTGCGGGATCACACGCGATCAGGGTTTGGTGTTGACGGCGATGAGTTCGCCGGTGTCGTAGGTGGTGGGGGTGCTCGACCAGACGTAGTCGTCGTCGGGTTCGGTGAAGCCGTTCACCCAGAACGTGATCGAGTAGGTGATGCGCGCCGTGATGGTCACCTCACCCGGGCCCGGTGGGGTCCAGGTGCAGGCACCGTTCACGCCCGGCTCGGTCTGGTCGGGCAGCACGGGGAACGCCGGCAGCGCGCCGCCACCCGCATCGGTCGACTCGCCCGGGACGCACGACACGATCCCGCGGAACGGCGCCGACGGCTTGTCGGGGTTCGGGGTGAACTCGACGACGAAGTCCATCTCGCGCGGTTGGGCGATCAGGAGCAGGGTGGCGCCCCGGTGGATGATCGAGTTGCCGCGCTGGGTGCGCCAGGCGTCGGGCTCGATCGCCAGCCACGTGGGGTAGCGCGTGATCAGGCCGCCGTAGGTGTCGACCACCGGGTTCTCGAACACGATCGGGCGATCGAGCTGGAGCGCGTTGCGCAGCGTGTCGAGCTGCGCCCGCACGGTGAACAGCGGGTCGACGAGGGGCACTTGGACGATCGTGATCCGGTTCACCTCGTAGAACGCACGGTCGCAGAACACCGTGAACGTGCGGAGCCCCGCCTCGAGCGGACCGTTGCTCGCGACGTCGGTGATGTCGGCCGGCAGCTCGCGGGGCGGGAGATCGAACGCCACCGCCACGCCTTCGACGAAGTGGTAGGTGGACGTGACCACGGTGCCGCGCGGTACCCGGTCGCCGTTGGACAGCAGGAAGTCGTCGCGGTCGGTCGTGAAGCTGCACGTGCGTGCCGCCCCGCCGCCGAAGCGGGCGAACGCCGAGTCGGACGGGATCGCGGTGAGTCGCTGGATCCCCCCGTTCGAGTCACGCACCGACACGGTCCGAGCCCCCGCCAACACAGCGGGAGGCGGAGCGTCTGACGACGGCCCGCCGAAGCCGTTTCCTGGCGGCCCCGCTGGTGGCGCCAGCAACATCGCGGATGCAAAGAGCGCCCTTACAAGCACGCAGCAGGCTCCTCCGCGACGGTGTCGACAATCCAGACTCCGCCTTTCTGTATGAGGGTCGCCACGGTGCCGAGCACCGCGGGTACCTCAGAACCTGTCGTGTTCCCGCTGCTCCATTCCTCGTGCGTGATAGCGCAGTCCAGAACGACCGCCTCGGTGTTGGTCCGGTTATCGCCAAGAACGTACGGCCGGAGCAGCGCACCTTTGCCTAGGACCTTCACGTACCCGCCCGCTTGTGCTTGCTGGAAGGCCCGGTCGAACTTCGCTCCGCCGTCGACGAAGTAGCGGTCGAAGTCGGCACCGGCCGTGGTCCGAGTGGTCATAGCGGCCGCGTAGAAGGTTCGTGCGGCGTTGGTGTAGGCCTCGAGGATGGCGACGTCGTCGGGTTGGACGGTGAAGACGCTCGGGTCCTGCGGGTCGGGTTCCCAGGCGATGTGCACGTACAGGCCTTCGGGCAGGAGCTGTCTCGTGTCGCCGCGGGTGCGCACGCCGGGGGCGCTGTCGACCTTCACGCCGAGCGCATCGGAGAACATCGGGCCGGTGAGGCCGTCGTCGGCAGCGGTCGTGGCCGGTGCGGCGACGGTGGTGTCGGGGACGGTGGTGGCCGCCTCCGTCGTCGCGACGACGGACGGCTCGGGATCGGTGGTCGTCACCGCCGCCGATGCGGTGCTGCTCGGCGCCGGTGCGACCGTGGTGAGGTCGGCCACCTCGTTGCCGCCCGAACAGGCGGCGAGCAGCGCGCACGCGAGGGCCGTGGCGAGCAGGTGTGGTCGTCGATGCATGAGTGTCATCCCTCGAGCGCCTCCGTCGCGTTCCCAGGGCCGTCCGCCGTGCGCGGCAGCCTAACGAACGAGTGCGGGACCAAAGTCGGGCACCAGTGAAGGCCGATCGGAAAACGTCGTCATTCCGCCACCACACCTGGGCGAGCGCCCGGTGGCGTGGCCGGTCGCGCAACCCTGAGTCAGATCACCGCTCCGACGATCCAGCCCTCTTCCTCGACGACGGCACGTGCGGTGTCGTCGTCGAGCACGGGGGCGAACAGCGGGCCGAGCTCGCCTCGTTCGTCGAGCGCAGCCAGGTGTTCGCTGAGGCCGCACACCTGACCCGCGTCCTTCACGGGATGGCGTGCCGGGTCGGGGCGACCGATCCAGCTCGGCCAGATCTCGGCGTGCACGATCATGTTCCGTCGACCTCGCACCGGGTCGGCGGTGAGGCCCGTCTCGAACGGCCAGATGGCCGACCGCGACTTGAGCGACGGGTGGTGACGCAGTGCGTGCACCACCGGCACGCCCATCAGCGTCTGACTGCCGACGCTGCCCGCGCCCGACAGCTGCCACACCGAGGCCGGTCGCATGCCGGCGTCGCGCAGCGCCTGTTCGGCGACGCGGTGCTCGGCGAGCCCTTCGTGCGGGAAGCCGGGGGCCTTCGTGCGCGACAGGTTCGGCGTGACGTGGGAGTCGGAGGTGGTGCCCCAGAACGGGCCGGCGCCGTCGCTGATCGCGGCGTTCAGCTCCGACGCGACGGCGAAGCGGTTGTTGGCGTTGTCGGCGCGGTCGTCGATGTGGACGACCAGGTGCTGCCACGTGGCTGCCCATGCCGGTGTGCCCGGCAGCCCGGCGGCCTCGGCGAAGCCCGTGGGGTAGCCGTATGGCATGTCGAAGCCGACGAGGATGCGCTGGTGGGGGTGCACGGTGAGCAGCCCGACGAGGTACTCGCGGGCGTCGGCCCGGGTGGGGTGGTTGATCGGGTCCTGCACGGGCGCACCGCGTTCGGTGACGTGGGTCCAGATCGAGTCGGCGCCCTGTTTGGGTGTCGAGTT
>JAPLAA010000050.1 GCA_026393475.1 Actinomycetota bacterium | reverse complement strand
GCCGGCCACGATCAGGCCGACCTCGATCAACCACCACCACCACGACTCGTCCACCCGCTCGAGGGTGGCGCCGACCCCGAGGTCGTCGACCGTGAGGGTGTCGGTCCACAGCAGGATGCCGGTCACGATGGTCGTCGCGCCTGCGGTGGCCGTCAACAGCGTGAGCAGCACCATCGGCAGGTTCCCGACGATCGCGACGATGGCGAGGGCCATGCCGCACAGCACCCCGACGACGATGATCAGCCACGACCAGTCGACACCGATCGCGGCCATCACCGCGGTGCCGATCGTGAACCCGATGGCCGACATGCCGAGGATGATCGAGACCTCGTAGTAGAGGTACGCGATCAGGCCGAACACGAACGCCACGCAGAGGCCGATGACCCACCCGAGGCCGCTGCCGAGGAATCCGTCCCCGGTCGCGGCGTCGACGACTCCGGCACCCAGCAGGAATCCGGCGAACGCGCCCCACATCGGGATGATGACGCGCATCGCGAGATAGCCCCGGAAGCAGAACACGCCACCGACGGCGACGGCGAGCAGACCGACGAGAAAGTCTTCCATGATGTCCTCCTAGAACGACCAGATGAGTGGGACGAGCGCCGTGGCGATCACGAAGAACCAGAGCAACATGCATCCGCCGAGCTTCCAGTAATCGCCGAACCGGTAGCCGCCCGGTCCCATCACCATCAGGTTCGCCGGCGTCGCGACCGGGGTGAGGAACGCAGCTGCGGCCGCGATGTTCACGGCCATGAGCACCGGCCGGGCGGAGACGTCGAGTTCGGCCGCCGCCGAGACTGCGATCGGGATCACGATCAAGGCCGTTGCCATGTTGCTGATCAGTTGTCCGAGGCCCGCCGTGAGGACGAACAGCCCTGCGACCAGTGCGTACGGACCCGCATCGCCGACGAGGCTCACGAGGCCGTCGGCCAGCTTGTCGGCGGCCCCGGTCTCGCGCATCGCGACGGACAGCGGCGTCATGCCGCCGACGAGGAGGATCGTGGTCCACGAGATCGAGCGGTACGCATCCTGCATGGTCAGCACCCCTGTGACCACCAGCGCCATCGCGGCGAGCAGGGCGGCGGCGACGGGGGGCATCGCGCCGGTGGCGAGCAGGATCACCATCGCCGCGAGGACGACGATCGCCCGCTTCGCGCCGCGGCCGAGCGGGACCGCCTGGCGACGGACCTGGCTCGGGACGTCGACGACGAGGAGGTCGGGATCGCTCAGCTGTTGCTCGAGCGCGTCCCAGGTGCCGCGCACGAGCAGGACGTCGCCGGTGGCGAGCACGGTCGGGCGTTCGGCGGGAAGGTCCTCGCCCTTGCGTTGCACCGCCAACACCACGACGTCACCCGAGCTCGACGTCATGCCGGGGAACACTCGTGCACCGATCAGTGCCGAGCGAGGTGGGACCACCAGTTCGGAGACGCCGTAGTCGCGACCGACCAGGCCGGTCTGCTCGATCGACGCGGGGACGTCGGCCTCGGGGACCAACCCGAGGTCGGCCGCCACGCGCGACAACCGCTTCCGAGCGCCGCGCAGGGTGACCACGTCCCCGGCTTCGACGACGTCGGTCAGCTCGAGCGACAGGGCGCCCGGCCGCTGGACGCCGATGAGGGTGACCTCGTCGTGCCCCCCGAGATCGATCTCGCCGGCGCGTCGACCGATGCACCGGGAACCCTCGGCGACCTCCAGACGATGGATGTGCTCGATGTCGTCGATCGCGTAGTCGCGGGCGATGGTGCGGGCGAGCTCGCTGAGGTCGGTCGGGATGGCTTCCGCCTGCCGGTTCGGGAGCAGCCGCGGACCGAGCACGACCGTGATGGCGATGACGCCGATCACGAGGGGAACGCCGACGAGGGTGAACTCGAAGAAGCCGAACTCGGAGAAGCCGGCATCGGAGGCGGCCTCTGACACGATGACGCTGACGGGTGTGCCGGTGAGCGCGAGCATGGAGCCGGCGTGAGCGGCGAACGCGACCGGCATCAGCAGTTGCGACGGGGATCGGCCGAGCCGGACGGCGAGCACCACGACCATCGGCACGAGTGCGGCGACCGCTCCGTTGACGCTGATCAGGGAGGTGAGCAGTGCGACCAAGAGCATCGTGAGGATCACCAGACGCGTCTGGCTGGTGCCGGCTTTCTCGATCAGCTGTTGGCCTGCCCAGGCCGTCACCCCGGTGGCGTCGAGTCCTTCGCTCACCACGAACAGCGCAGCGATGAACAGCACCGTGGTCTCGCCGAAGCCGGCGATGCTCTGTTCGATGGTCAGGACCCCGGTCGCCCACAGGGTGAGCGCCGCACCGAGGGCGACGACCTCGACCGGCAGCTTGTTCCAGACGAACAACACGACGGCGCCTGCGAGCACGCTGAAGCAGATGGCGATGTCGGACACGTGGCAGAGACTAGGTCGGCCGATCTCGACGAAAACCACCCCGACAGGGTGTGGCTGCGGCCCCGCCGACCACCGGGGCCGATCTACCCGAATCGGGTGTGGCTCCGATCGAGGGCCGAGCAATAGCCTCCAGCCGAGGCCCCCCGGACGGGTGTGCGGGCCCCCCGAGACGCGAGGAATCCCATGAACATCGATGTTCGCCCCGGAAACGTGCTGGAAGAGGACGCCGCGGTCGGCGTGCTGCTCGCGTTCGAGGGTGAGGCGCTTCCCGACGTGGTCGCATCGTTGCTCGAAGCGGAGGATTTCACCGGCAAGCCGAATCAGACGCTGCTCGTGTACCCCAAGGGAGCGGCCGCCCCGAAGCGTCTGCTGCTGGTGGGGCTCGGCGGCCGCGACGGCGTGAGCCTCGAACGTGTTAGTCAGGCGGCGGCGACGGCGATCCGACAGGTCCGTGGGCTGCAGGCCGAGTCGGCCACGATGGAGTTGCCGGCCGGCATCGGCGACGCCGCGGCCGTCGGGCAGGCGGCGGCCGAGGGCCTGTTGCTCGGCGCCTACCGGTACCTGGTGCACCGCACCGGAATGAAGGCCGACGAGACCTTCGAGGTCGGATCGGTCGTGGTGCTCGCGGGCACCGACACCGACGCGGTCGCCGCCGGCGTAGCTGCGGGCATCGCCATCGGCGATGGCGTGCGGCTGGCCCGCGATCTGGTCAACCGCCCGGGTGAGCTGAAGACTCCGCCGTTGCTCGCCGACGAGGCCGTCGCGCTCGGCCAGCGGCAGTCGGCCGTCACGGTCACCATCTTCGACGAGCACCGTCTGGCCGAGGAGGGATTCGGCGGCGTGATCGCCGTCGGCAAGGGCTCCGACAGCCCGCCCCGGTTCATCATCATGGAGTACGGGGCCGACCTCACCGACGTGCCGACGGTGTGCGTCGTCGGTAAGGGACTCACCTTCGACTCGGGCGGCCTCAACATCAAGCCGGCCGACGGCATGGAGTCGATGAAGAACGACATGGGTGGCTCGGCCGCCGTGTTCGGCATCGTGCACGCCGTCGCCGCACTCGGCCTGCCGATCCACCTCGTCGGCCTGATCCCCTCGGCCGAGAACATGCCGAGCGGTCGTTCGTACCGGCCGGGCGACATCGTCACCACGCTCAGCGGACGGACGATCGAGATCCTCAACACCGACGCCGAAGGTCGAGTGATCCTGGCCGATGGACTCCACTACGCCCAGCGCTACGAACCCGACGCGATCATCGAGCTGTCGACGCTCACGGGCGCGGTCATCATCGCCCTCGGCAACGTCGCGACCGCGGTCATGTCGACCGATCAGGAACTCGCCGACGCACTCGTCTCGGCGGGCACGACCACCGGCGATCGCGGGTGGCAGTTGCCGCTGTGGGACGAGTACTACGAGATGGTCAAGAGCGACATCGCCGACGTGAAGAACCTCGCCGGTCGGGCCGCCGGCTCGATCACGGCCGGGGCGTTCCTGGCAGGATTTGCGGGGGACTACAAGTTCGCCCACCTCGACATCGCCGGCACGGCGTGGCTCGACAGCCCGAAGAAGCCCTACGACAGCAAGGGCGGCACCGGCTCCGGTGTCCGCATCGTCACCGAATACCTGCGTTCGCTCTCGAACTGACCTGGAGATCCTCATGACGACGGCAGCGGTCGAAACACCATCGAAGAAGAGCTTCAGCGAGCGCATGCTCGACGGGATCGAGAAGACCGGGAACAAGGTGCCCCACCCGGTCATCATGTTCCTGTACCTCATCGCGTTCATCGCGGTGCTCTCGGCCGTGCTTGCCGCGTTCGACGTCTCCGTCACCGAAGACGTCGCGATCCCGGTGAACAAGGCCGAACTGCAGCGTGTGCAGGACGCGCTCGGCGGTTCGGTCGTTCCTTACGACACCGTGTCCGGGGAGATCCTCGAGGTCCCCGACGTCATCATCGAAGAGCAGACCTTCGACGTGAAGAGCCTGCTGGCGATCGACGGGATCCGGTTCGTCTTCTCGTCGTTCGTCAACAACTTCGCCGGCTTCGCCGTGGTCGCCGTGACGTTCATCGCCATGGCCGGAGTCGGAGTCGCGGAGAAGGCGGGCATGATGGCCGCGCTCATCCGCAAACTGGTCAAGGTCGCGCCGCCGAAGCTGATCGCGTTCTTCATCGTGCTGGTGGGCGTGCTCTCCAGTGTCGCCTCCGACGCCGGCTACCTCATCTTGATCCCGCTCGCGGCTGCCGCGTTCGTCACGGTCAACCGACACCCTCTGGCCGGTCTCGCGGCTGCCTTCGCCGGTGTCGCGTGCGTGTTCGCGGTGAACGTGCTGATCACGCCCGTCGACAGCATGTTGACCGAGATCACCAACGAGGCCATCGGCCCGAACGGCAAACCGCTCGAGATCACCGCCAACCTCTACTTCGGCATCGTGTCGTCGATCGTGATGGCCATCGTGGCCGTCATCGTCACGCAACGCATCGTCGAACCACGGCTCGGAAAGTGGGATCCGTCGCTCGGCGACCCAGCGTTCCAAGGAGCGGCCGGTGACGGCGACGAGGCCGCACAGGCCGCGGCCGAGGCCCGTGGCCTCAAGTTCGCGCTCTACGCACTCCTCGTCGTCGGCGTTCTCCTGCTGCTGATGACGGTGCCATCGGGCGCCCCACTGCGTGATGCCACCACCGGCGACCTGATCGGCAACACGCCGTTCATGGCCAGCCTCATCTTCATCATCTCGCTCACGTTCCTCATCTGCGGCATCGCGTTCGGCAAGGGCGCCAAGACCATCTCGGGCAGCGGTGACGTGATCAACGCCGTCACCGCCACCTTCGCGGGACTCTCCGGCCTCGTCTTCATGCTGCTGATGATCAGCCAGTTCATCGCCTTCTTCAACTACACCAACCTGCCCCGCGTCGCAGCCGTCGAGATGGCGCAACTGCTCGAACGAGCCGGCCTCGGGGCGCTGCCGCTCCTCATCGGCCTGATCCTCGTGATCGTGCTCCTCGACATCATCATCCCCGGCGTCGTCCCGAAGTGGGCGATCTTCGCGCCGGTGTTCATCCCGATCTTCGATCGTCTCGGCGTCGCACCCCAGACCGTGCTCGCCGCCTACCGCGTCGGCGACTCGCCGATGAACTCGGTGACGCCGCTCATGGTGTACCTCCCCTTCATCGTCACCGTGGCCCAGCGCTACGACAAGAAGGCCGGCCTCGGAACCATCATCTCGCTGATGATCCCCTACGTCTTCGCGATCCTCGGTGCCTGGCTCCTGCTCTTCACGGCCTGGTGGATCCTCGACATCCCGCTCGGCCCGGGGTCGCCCGTCAGCATGTGACGGTCGCCCGTCACCACGTGACGGCAGCGCGGTAGCCTCGCCGTCGTGAAGTTGCTCCGACGCGCGTTGCTCGCGCTCTCGCTCGCGAGCCTCATCGCAGGATCGATCCGGCTTCGCGGCAAGGGAGGCGTTCCTCCCCAGGAGGGCGGCTGGCGAGAGCTCCGGCTGCCGCCTAGATGAGCATCGCGACCGGGGGAACGTCGTCGGGTGGTGTTCGCGACCAGGCGCCGATCATCGGCATCTCGGGCGCCGGAGTCGTCGGTCGGGCCGTCGGACGGGTGCTCCACCTGCTCGGTCACCGCGTCGCGTGGTACGACACGTCGCCCGGCGCGGCCCTGCGCGCGAGCCGCACCTCCGGCGGCATCGTGGTCGACGATCCGCGAGCGCTCGAGGTCGCCGACGTCGTGGTGCTCTGCGGCCCCGGACCTCACGTGGCGCTCGCCGCGACCCTGTTGGCGAACGGGTGCGACGTCGTCTCGACCTGCGATGGGCGCGACGACGTCCTCGGCCTGCTCGACCTCGGTGGGGTGGCGACGTCGGCGAACGCTCGGCTCGTGGTCGGCGCCGCCCTGTGCCCCGGCCTGACGGGGTTGTTGGCCAACCACCTCGTCGACCAGCTCGCGTGGACCGACGAGATCCATGTCGCCGTGCACGGCACCGGTGGGCCGGCGTGCGCCCGCCAGCACCACGACGCGCTCGGCGGCCGTGCACGGAGCTGGCACGACGGCGAGTGGGTCGAGCGGCCGAGTGGGAGCGGTCGCGAGCTGTGCTGGTTCCCCGAGCCGATCGGCCCGGCGGACTGCTATCGCGCCGATCTCGCCGATCCGGTGATCCTGCATCGGTCGTTCCCGCAGGCGTCGCGGGTCTCGGCGCGGGTGTCGGCCACCCGCCGCGACCGGCTGACGTCGCGCCTGCCCATGCTCACGCCGCCGCACGGCGCCGGCGATCGGGGTGCCGTGCGCGTCGAGATCCGCGGCGCATCCGCCGACGGCGCACGCGAGACGGCGATCGTCGGGGCGGTCGGTCGCACGGGTGATCTCGCAGGAACCGTGGCCGCCGTCTTCGCGGCGAGCTGCCTCGACGGGTCGTCGCCGGTGGGCGTCAGTACCCCGGGTGACGATCCCGCTCTCGCCCACAGGATGCTCCGCGAGGTGGTCGCGCTCGGGCTGCAACTGCACGAGTACACCGGTGTCGCGCGAGGAGGGTTCTGAGATGAACGTGCCGTCGTTGGTGATGCCGTGGGTGCCGGAGGGTCGCGCGCTGTCGCTGCCAGGTCGTGGCGAGACGTTCGTCCGGCATCATCGGCACCCCGACCCGGCTGCGCCGACGCTGCTGCTGTTGCACGGGTGGACGGCGAGTGCCGACCTGCAGTTCTTCACGGCGTACGAGTCGTTGGCCGAGCACTACTCGTTCATCGCGATCGATCATCGTGGCCACGGTCGCGGCATGCGGTCGGCTCGACCGTTCACGCTCGAGGACGCCGCGGACGATGCCGCCGCCGCGGTCGAGGTGCTCGGTGTCGGGCCGGTGGTCGCGGTCGGGTACTCGATGGGTGGGCCGATCGGTCTGCTGCTCACCCGGCGCCATCCGGCGCTGGTCCGCGGCCTCGTGGTCGAGGCGACGGCCCTCGAGTGGCGGGCGACCAGGTGGGAGCGCGCGCGGTGGCGGACGGTGCGACTGCTCGGACCGATGATGCGTTCGTGGGCCTACCCGCGATGGCTGCGGTTCGGCATCACCAAGCTGCTCGGCGTGGGTCACGAGCTCGAGGTCTACGTGCCATGGCTCGAGGCGGAGACGCGCCGGGGCGATCCGCTGGCGATCGTGCAGGCGGGGCGGGCGCTCAGCCGGTACGACGCGCGGGAGTGGGCCGGGTCGCTCGGGGTGCCGGCAGGAGCGTTGGTCACCACGAACGACCACCTGGTGCTCCCGTCGAAGCAGCGGGATCTGGCACGCGCCCTCGGTGCCACGGTCGTCGAGGTGCACGGCGACCATCTCGCCCCGTGGGAGCACCCCGCCGCGTTCAGCGCGGCCATGTTGACCGTCGTCGACCGGGTCACCGGTCGGGTCGCTGCGGACGGCGCGCCCTGACGATGGCGAGGACCCGCCGACTCGATCCCCGCGTCGCGGTCGCGGCGACGGTCGGCCTGTTGGGGGTGTACCAACAGGCTCGGCGCCATCTGATCCCCGACGAGTTCCACGATCTGACGAACACGTCGATGATCGGTGTGATGGCCGCGGTGGCCGCGGCGACCGGGTTGTCGGCGCGAGAGATGGGGCTCACCCGGGATCGCCTGCTCAGTGGTCTGCGCCTCGGTGGCGTGGTCGCGGGCGCCGTCGGGACGGTGGTGGGCGCGGCCGGCCTGCTCGGCCTCGACCCACTCGGGCTGATCGGCGACCGGGCCGAGGCGTCGCTTTCGGAGATGCTCCTCGACGTCGTCGTGCGCATCCCCGTTGCCACGGTGGTGTTCGAGGAGCTCGCGTTCCGTGGCGTGCTGACCCCGCTGCTCGAGCGGGCCACGGCGCCTGCCTGGGCGATGGCGTGGTCGGCGGCGCTGTTCGGGGCGTGGCACGTGGGGGCTCCCGCGAGTGCGTCCGCCGCGGACCTCGCGACCCAGTTGGGCACGTTCGCGGCGACAGCGGCTGCCGGTGTGGGGTTCGTGTACCTCCGTCGACGAAGCGGGAGCCTCGCGGCACCGATGGTCGCGCACTGGAGCACCAACGGCCTCGCCTATGCCGTGGCCTGGCTGGTCGGTCGCTGAGTCATCCCTGTGGTCAGTCGAGATCGTCGAGGTCGATCCGCTTCGCCGCGTCGATCTCCAACTCGTCGAAGCGCCGGGTCAACCGTTCGATCGCGTCGGCCAGTCGGTCGAGGTGATCACCCATCTCACTGGTCGTGGCCACATCGGCGAGCGAGAGCCGGATGCTGGCGAGCTCGCGGGCGAGGAACTCGGTGTCGGCCTGGGTGCGCTCGGCGACGCGCCGATCGAGCTCGGACTGGGTGCGGTCGCGCGACTCCTGCCGGTTCTGGGCGAGCAGGATGAGCGGCGCCGCGTAGGCGGCCTGCAGGCTGAGCAGCAGGGTGAGGCCGATGAACTGCCACTCGTCGAAGCGCAACGAGCTGGGGCCGAGCACGTTCCACACCACCCACACGGCACAGAACACGCTCTGGTACACGAGGAACCGGGCGGTGCCGATGAATCGGGCGACGCTCTCGCTGAACTGGCCGAACGCGTCGTGGTCGTAGTGGATGCTGAGCAGGCGCCGCTGGCGCGGCGTGGTGAGGTCGTCGCGGCGGGTCATGGACGCCCTCCGGATGCCCCGGATGCCCCAGGTGCGGCCGGGATGGTGGCGGTCGTCGTTGTCGTCGTCACCCGCCGTCGCTGTCGCCAGCCCGTGGGCAGGGTGCGGTCGAGCACGTCGTCGACGGTGATCGCGCCGAGCAGGCGGTTGGCCTCGTCGCACACGCCGACCGCGAGCATGTTGTAGCTGGCGAGTCGTTCGGCGACCTCGCGCTCGCTGAGGTCGGGGGTGATGGTGGGCTCCTGCTCGAGGCAGCGCCCGAGCTCGATGCTCGGTGGCTCGCGCAGCAGGCGCTGGAAGTGCACGACGCCGAGATAGGTGCCGGTCGGCGGCTTGTACGGCGCCTGCACGACGAACACCTGGGCGGCGATGCTCACCAGCCACTCAGGGTCGCGCACCTCGGCGAGCGCTTCGGCGACGGTGGCGGTCGGCCCGAGGATGATGATCTCGGGCGTCATCAGCGCGCCGGCGGTGCCCTCGTCGTAGGAGAGGAGTCGGCGCATGACGTCGGCGTCCTCGTCGTCCATCGCGTCGAGGATGCGTGTGCGTTGCTCGCCGGGCATCTCGACGAGGAGGTCGGCGAGGTCGTCGTACTCCATCTCCTCGAGCACGCTGATCATGCGGTCGAGGTCGAGGCCTTCGATCATGCGGAGCTGTTCGGACTCCGGCAGCTCCTCGAGCAGGTCGGCGAGGCGTTCGTCGTCCATGGCCGCGGCGAGTTGCTTGCGGCTGTTGAGCGGCAGGGCGCGCACGACGCCCGCGACGTCGCTCGGGTGCATGTCGCGCAGACGGGCGGCCTCGGCCGCCATCTCGCTGCCAGCGCCAGATGCGAACAGCTGGGGCACCTCGTCGTAGTCGAGCAGGCGGTAGCTGGGTCGCCGGCGCAGTGCGCTGCGACGTGCGAGGCGCACCTTGGAGATCTCCCACCACGTCTGGCGGCCGTCGCCGGCGGGTCGGAGG
>JAPLAA010000053.1 GCA_026393475.1 Actinomycetota bacterium | reverse complement strand
GTGGGGCCGGTCCGTGGCATCGTGACGCGATGGACCCCAGCCTGCTGTCCGAACCGTCGACCGAGCCTCACGTGGCGGTGATCTTCGCCAGCGTCCGACACGCCGACGCATCGCTCGGCGTCGTGGATGCCGCCGGCTACGACGAGATGGCCGAGCGGATGGACGCGCTCTCGCGCGAGCAGCCCGGCTACCTCGGGATCGACTCGGCCCGCGGGGCCGACGGCCTCGGCATCACCGTGAGCTACTGGGCCACCGAGGCCGACGCGGTCGCCTGGAAGCAGGTCGCCGACCACCTGGGCGCGCAGCGACTGGGCCGCGAGCGTTGGTATCGCGAGTACACGACCCGGGTCGCGACGGTGACCCGTTCGTACTCGTGGCAGCGCGACGAGCCGTCGACCGGCGGCTGACCGGCGGCTGACCGGCGACGTCGCCGCGAGCCCGGGACGGCTCGGCGGCCTGCGGCGCTCGGGGCCGTTCCGCGGTACCGTCGCCGCCATGAGGCCGACCCACCCCCGGGGTGCTCGCTGATGCCCGCTCCTACCGGCGACACGCTGCGCGGGCTGCTCGCCGCGGTCCACGACGGCAACGACGACCCGTTCCTGCTGGCGGCCGATGGCACGGTGACGCACACCTACGCCGACGCGGCGCGCCGTTCGGCCCAGCTCGCCCACGCGCTCGCTGCGCACGGAGCGGCCCCCGGCGAACGCGTGGCGATGCAGGTCGCGAAGTCGGCCGAGGCGATCATGGTGTACCTGGCGTGCGTGCGTGCCGGGTACGTGCTGCTGCCGATGAACATCGGTTACACGGCCGACGAGGTGGCGTACCTGGTCGGCGACGCCCGACCGGTGGTGGTGCTCGACGATGCACGCCTCGCGGAGCTGGCCCGGCAGGCCGACGCGATGTCGACGACGTTCACCGACCATGTCGCCGCCCCCGACGAGCTCGCCGCGATCCTGTACACGAGCGGAACGACGGGCCGGCCCAAGGGAGCGATGCTCTCGCAGCGGAACCTGGCGTCGAACTCGGCCACCCTCGCCGAGCTGTGGGGGTTCCGCCGGGGGGACGTGCTGCTCCACGCGCTGCCGATCTTCCACACCCACGGGCTCTTCGTGGCGACGAACTGCTCGATCGCCAACGGTTCGCCGATGGTGTTCCTCGAGAAGTTCGATGCCGACGAGGTGGTGAACGCGCTGCCGCGCTGCACGGTGATGATGGGGGTGCCCACCTTCTACACACGCCTGCTGGCGCACGTCGGATTCGGTCCCGACGTGTGCGGCGCGATGCGGCTGTTCATCAGCGGTTCGGCCCCACTCCTCGCCTCGGTGCACGACGAGTTCCGTGCCCGGACCGGCCACGCGATCCTCGAGCGATACGGCATGACCGAGACGTCGATGCTCACCAGCAACCCGCTCGACGGCGAACGCCGGCCGGGCACGGTCGGTTTCGCGTTGCCCGAGGTGGACGTCCGTGTCGTCGACGACGACGGCCGTGTCGCGTCGGCCGGAGAGGTGGGTGGCATCGAGGTGAGGGGCCCGAACGTGTTCGGCGGCTACTGGGGTCGGCCCGAGCTGACCGCCACCGAGTTCACCGCGGACGGGTGGTTCCGCACCGGCGACGTCGGGATGTTCGACGCCGAGGGTTACCTCCACATCGTCGGCCGGTCGAAGGACCTCATCATCAGCGGCGGGCTGAACGTGTACCCGAAGGAGATCGAGGACGTGATCGACGGGCTCGACGGCGTGCTCGAGTCGGCGGTCGTGGGTGTGCCCGACGCCGACTTCGGCGAGGCGGTCGTCGCGATCGTGGTCGCGGCACCGGGCGCCGACCCCGAACCGGCCGCGCTCCGGGCCGCAGCGAGGGAGCGGCTCGCATCGTTCAAGGTGCCCAAGCGGGTCCACATGGTCGACGCGCTGCCGCGCAACGCGATGGGCAAGGTGGAGAAGGCCGTGTTGCGCCGTCGGTTCGAGACCGGCGACGAGGCGGGGGACGAGATCGACGACGAATCGGATCCAGGAACGGCATCAGCCTCTGGAGGCGCGTCGTGACCGAACTGTGGCGCCGATCGGCGGTCGATCTGGCAGGCCTGCTCGCCGCGGGCCAGGTGTCGGCCCGTGAGCTGCTCGATGCACACCTCGCCCGCATCGACGAGGTGAACCCCACCGTCAACGCGATCGTCACGTTCTCGCTCGACCGGGCCCACGAGGACGCGGCGCGCGCCGACGAGGCACACGCTCGGGGCGAACGCCTCGGCGTGCTCCACGGTCTGCCGATCGCGCACAAGGACCTCGCCGACACCGCGGGGATCCGCACGACGATGGGTTCGCCGATCCTGGCCGACAACGTGCCGCGCACCGACGAGTTGATGATCGAACGGTTGCGGGCCGCTGCCTGCGTCACGATCGGCAAGACCAACACCCCCGAGTTCGGTGCCGGGTCGCACACGTTCAACCCGCTGTTCGGCGTCACCCGCAACCCGCACGATCCAGCGCGCTCGGCCGGTGGGTCGAGCGGCGGGGCCGCGGCCGCGCTGGCATCCGGGATGGTGCCGATCGCCGACGGCAGCGACCTGGGTGGCTCGCTGCGCAACCCGGCATCGTTCTGCGGCGTCGTCGGTCTACGCCCGACGCCCGGCACCGTGCCCGGTTGGCCATCGAGCGATCCGTGGGACCCGCTCGCGACCGAGGGGCCGATGGCGCGGAGCGCGGCGGACGTGGCCCTGCTGTTGGAGGCGATCGCCGGCCCCGATCCACGGGTGCCGCTGCGCAGCGCCGTCGGACCGTTCGCGCCGCTCGACCGTTCGATCGCCGGACTGCGCATCGCCTGGTCGGCCGACGCCGGTGGCCTGCCGGTCGAGCGCGCCGTGGTGCAGGCGTTGGCGGGTGTGCCCGAGCGCCTCGGTGCGCACGGCTGCTTCGTGGTCGACGCCTTCCCCGAGCTGCGCGACGCCGGCCGCATCTTCCAGACGCTGCGAGCGGTCGGGTTCGAACGGAACCTCGGCGAGCTCTACGACCGGCGCCCCGACGACCTGAAGGACACGATCCGGTGGAACGTCGAGCTCGCCCGCCGGCTGTCGGCCGCCGACGTCGGGGTCGCGCTGCGCGAGCGCGGCGCGCTGCAGGAGCGGGTGCGCCGATTCTTCGAGCGACACGACCTGCTGGCACTGCCGACGGTGCAGGTGGTGCCGTTCCCCGTCGAACTCGACTGGGTGCGCGAGATCGAGGGCGTCGAGCTCGACAACTACCTGCAGTGGATGCAGAGCTGCACCGACATCACCGTCACCGGGTGCCCTGCCATCTCGGTACCCGCGGGGTTCACGCCCGACGGGCTACCGGTCGGACTGCAGCTCGTGGCGCCACCGGGGCAGGAGCTCCTGCTTCTGCAGGTGGCCCACGCGCTCGACGGCGACGGCGCACTCGTCGCGCCGGTCACCGCGCACGCGCACCTCACCGTGTGACGACCGGCGCGGGCGGGCGGTCGGCATCCCGAACGGGATGAGGCGTACGCTCGGCGCATGAGCATCGCCGTGGCACTGGACGACCTGGCCGGCGTGTTGGCCGACCATCCGTGGGGTTTTCTCGTGACGGTGCGCGACGACGGTCGGGCACAGACGCTCGCCATCCCCACCGTGTTCGACGGCGGGTCGCTGACCGCGACCGTCGGCAAGGGCACGGCCGCCAACCTCGTCGCTCGACCGAACGTCACGCTCGTGTTCCCGGGCCCGGACGGTGAGGCCATGAGCCTGATCGTCGACGGCGACGCGACGGTGACGGGCGACCGCGTGGAGGTGCGGCCCACCTGGGCGGTGCTGCACCGTCCGGCGCTCGGCCGCGGCTGAGCGAGCCTGCCCGACAGCGGCGTCGCCCGGTCGATCAGAGGCGCAGTTCGAGGCCGAACTTCGCCTTGAAGTCGTCGTAGTAGGCGTCGTCGTCCTCGTGCGCGCCGAGGGCCACCCACTCGTGATCGGTCATCGCCGCGCGGCCCTCGATGAGCTCAGTGCCGCCCCAGCTGACCGGGTACCGGAGCTGGGGCTGATCGGTGGTGACCGCGTGATGGATGACCGCGCCCACCTCGAACGGGTCGGTCGCGTTGGCCATGCCGGCCGCGTAGAACTGGAACAGGCGGCGGTAGGCCGCGTCGTACGCGCCGCTCTGGTTGGGGGCATCGATGTTCTTGGCGAAGATCGCGCTCTTGGTGACGCCCGGCTCGACGATCACGACGCGGATGCCGAACGGTGCCAGCTCCTGGGCCATCCCCTCGCTCAGCCCTTCGAGCGCCCACTTCGAGGTGACGTAGGCGGTCTGGGCGAGCGCGGCGATGCGACCGGCGATCGAGGTGATGTTGACGATCGCGCCGCGGCGCCGCTCGCGCATGCCGGGCAGCACAGCCTGCGAACAGCGCACCGCACCACAGAGGTTCACGTTCATCACGTCGAGGTAGTACGAGGTGGGGCACTCCTCGGCCACTGCATTGCCGCCGACGCCCGCGTTGTTGACGAGCACGTCGACCACGCCGTCGGTCGCCTCGAGGATGCGCGCGAAGCCCTGCTGCACCGAGTCGTCGTCGGCGATGTCGAGCTCGACGAGCTCGATGGAGACGCCCGCCTCGTCCGCCATCGCCTGCAGCTTGGTGGCCTTGGAGATGCTGCGGACCGTGCCGTACACGGTGTGGCCCTGGGCGGCGAGGTGGATGGCGGTGGCGCGGCCGATACCGCTGTTGGCGCCCGTGACGACGGAGATCGTGCTCATGGGCGGCCATCGTAGAACGGCTCAGGCGGCAGGCCGGTCGAGGTCGTCGGGCAGGGTCGGCGCCAGCGGCTCGTCCGGCTCGTCCGGCATGACCGTGATGAGCGACGGGACCTCGTCGAACCAGACGGCGTCGGGATCGCAGGCGATCGCGAGGCTCTGCACCCGCTCGGGGTGGGCGAGGATCACGTCCATCAGCAGGAGCCCCTGCAGCATGTGGAACCGCCGCAGCGCGAAGTAGCCCTGCCGGTGGCGGTCGGGCGGCGGGCCGTCGGTGGGCGGTTCGCCGACGACGATCGACAGCGTCTGGCAGAACGGCACCTCGAGCGCGGGCAGGTCGAGCCGCCCGACGAACAGGCCGACGGTGGGCGGCGGGTCGACCAACATCGCCGTCACGTGTCGTCGAGCGTCGAGCAGCACGAGCACCTCGTTGGTGACCGGCCAGTCGGTGAGCTCGAGCGCGAGCGATGCGGCGTCACCGAAGCCGGGCAGCACGAGCGGGTCGTCGGCCGGCGGGAGCCAGATCCAGAAGTCGTCGGAGTCGTACTCGAGGTGCAGCGCGCGGCGGCGCGAGCGCGGACGGGCGCGTCGGTGTGCGGACATGGGTCCTCCCGGAACGGTCGAGATGTCGTTCGGGGGAACGCGGGTCGGGCGGACCCGACGGCGGCGCACCATATCGGCCGCCGGCGGGGAACGCCCGGTGATCGTGCGGCGACGAGCCACACGACATGAGCTGGACGTGAGCCGACGTGAGCCGACGTCAGCCGACGTCAGCCGACGTCAGCCGACGTCAGCCGACGTCAGCCGACGTCAGCCGACGTCAGCAGACGTCAGCAGACGTCAGCAGACGTCAGCAGATCTCAGCCGAGGATGGCGTCGACCTTCGGCGCGATGTCCTCGGGCGTGACCATCGGCCCGAAGCGCTCGACGACCGTGCCGTCGCGCCCGATGAGGAACTTCTCGAAGTTCCAGCCGATGTCGGCGCCACCGGTCTGCTCGCGCAGCCAGGCGTAGAGCTCGCAGGCCCCGTCGCCGTTCACCTCGATCTTCGAGAACATCGGGAACGTGGCGTCGTACTTCGACGTCGCGAACTCGAGGATCTCCGCGTCAGTACCGGGCTCCTGGGCGCCGAACTGATTGCAGGGGAAGGCGAGGACGGAGAAACCCTGATCCTTGCGGTCTTCGTGGAGCGTACGCAGACCTGCGTACTGAGGGGTGAGGCCTCAAGCGCTCGCGACGTTGACGATGAGCAGAACCTGGTCGCGGAAGTCGCCGAGCGGCACCGGCGAACCGGTGATCGACGACATCGTGAGGTCGTACATGTGTGTCATGGGCGGCACGTTACCCGATGGCCGATGCGCCCCGCCGATGGCGGATCAGGTCGACGGCGCGGGCGCCGAGCACCAGGAGCGGATAGGCGGCGACGATGAAGGCCGCGGCCACGCCGTACGCCCAGAGCTCGGTGAGCGGCAGCTCGAACAGATCGCGGCTCCAAGGCATGGTGAAGGCGGAGCCGAACAGCACGATCATCGTCGCGACCAGCGCGAGCCGGACGGTGTTGAGGGGTCGTGCCACGCGGTACAGGTTCATGAGCGCGACCGAGCCGGCGACGAGCACGGCGACCGAGCGGGCCTCGTCGGCGCTGATCGCGTCGTCGAGCTGCGCGATCGCGAACACGCCCATCGTGGCGGCGGCGATGACGATGCCGGCGGGCACCGCACGTCCCAGCACCCGACGGAGGAACCCGTCCTGGACGCGGTCGGCGTTGGGTTCGAGGGCGAGGAAGAACGCGGGCACGCCGATCGTGAACCAGCTGAGGATCGACAGGTGGATGGGGCGCAGCGGGTAGACGAGCGCGAAGACGCCCGTGAGGAGCGAGAGGATGACCGAGTAGGTGGTCTTGGCGAGGAAGAGACTCGCCACGCGCTCGATGTTGTTGATCACCCGCCGGCCTTCGGCGACCACGGCGGGCAGGGCCGAGAAGTTGGAGTCGAGCAGCACGAGCTGGGCCACGCCGCGGGTGGCCTCGCTGCCGGACGCCATCGCGATGCCGCAGTCGGCGTCCTTCAACGCGAGCACGTCGTTCACACCGTCGCCGGTCATCGCCACCACGTGGCCGCTCGCCTGCAGCGAGGCGACCATGGCGCGCTTCTGGTGCGGGGTGACCCGGCCGAACACCGACGACCGTTCGACCGCCGCGGCGAACTCGGCGGCGGTGGCCGGGTCCTCGGAGTCGGGGAGTTCCTGCGCGTTCACGTTGTCGCGCCAGTGTTCGAGCCCCGCGCGGCGGGCCACCGCGCCGACGGTGACGTTGTTGTCGCCCGAGATCACCTTGAGCGTCACGCCCTGGTCGGCGAAGTACTGCAGCGTCGCCGGCGCGTCCTCACGGACCACGTCCTCCAGGAGGACGAGCGCGACCGGGTGGACATCGACGAGCGTCTCGGGTGGCTCGACGACCGCCGATGCCAGCACGAGGACGCGTCGGCCGTCGGCCGCGTGGCGTTCGACCGACTCGCGCAGCTCACCTCGGTAGGCCTCGCCGAGCACGTTCTCCGGTGCGCCGAGCACCCAGGTGCCGCGGCCGTCGAAGGCCATCGCGCTCCACTTCCGGCCGGACGAGAACGGCACCCGTGACACGAGCGTCCAGCCGGTGGTGCCGGGATAGTGGTCGAGCAGCGCTTGCACGGTGGCGTTCGGATCGGGATCGAGGCGGGCCATCGCGGTGAGGGCATCGTCGATGTCGCTGCGCTCGAACGTCGACGCGGTGTCGGCCGGTGGGAGCACCTCGACCTCGGCGAGGGCCATCGAGCCCTCGGTGATGGTGCCGGTCTTGTCGGCGCAGAGCACGTCGACCCTGGCGAGCACCTCGATCGCGGGGAGCTCCTGCACCAGGCACCGCTTGCCGGCGAGGCGGACGACACCGACGGCGAAGGCGACGCTCGTGAGCAGCACCAGACCCTCCGGGACCATGCCCACGAGGCCGGCGACGGTGCTGATGACGGCTTCCCGCCACCCTTCGTCGCGCCGCCAGAACTGGCTGCTCGCGAGCAGGATCCCGACCGGGACGATCATGACGCCGACCCACGTGACGATGCGGTTGATGTCGTTGCGCAGCGGCGAGTTGACGAGCGTGAACCGTCGTGCCTCCTCGGCCAGACGGACGGCGTAGTTCTCGGCCCCGACCTTGGTGACGCGGACGCGTCCGGTGCCTGCCACCACGGCGCTGCCGCTCAGGACCTCGTCGCCGGTCACCTTCAGGACGGCGTCGGCCTCGCCGGTCAGCAACGACTCGTCGATCTCGAGGTTGTCGTCGGTGATCACCACACCGTCGGCCACCACCTGCGCGCCGACTCGGAGTTCGACGACGTCGTCGAGGACGAGCTCGTGCACCTGCACCTCCCGCACGGCGCCGTCGCGCACCACGTGGGCCCGGGGCGCATTGAGCACGCTGAGCGAGTCGAGCACCTTCTTCGCGCGGAGCTCCTGCACCACGCCGATCACGCTGTTGGCGACGATGACCCCGCCGAACAGCGCGTCCTTGGGCGAGCCGGCCGCGATGACGAGCGCGGCGAGGACGCCGACGATGAGGTTGATCGGCGCGAGCACATTGCCGCGCACGATCTGGCCGACGGACCGCGTGGGCGCGGCCGGCACCGTGTTCGCCTGCCCGCGGGCGATGCGGTCGGCCACCTCGGCCGCAGTGAGTCCGGTGGCGGCGTCGGTCGGCGCGGTGCTGGCGGTGCTGGCGGTGCTGGCGGGAGGTGAACCGGCTGCGGCCTGAGATGCGCCGAGTCGGCCGTCGGGGGGCGTCGCCATGCGACGACCGTACCGGTCGGCGAGGGACCCGGGGCGGTGGCGGTCGCGACCCGTTCGTCGAGCACACCGGAACCACACGGTGTAGGGCTACGTTGCGGGTGATGGCCTCGTCACCGCCTCCCGGACTGGTACCACCACTCGTGGAGGCGATCGGGGAGTTCCCGGCCCTGGTGATCGCCGTGCTCGACGACGAGCTCCGGCTGCGGTGGGCGTCGCCGTCGGTTCTGGCGAGGCGCGGCGCCACGCTCGACCGCGCGGTCGGCGCTCCCATCGACGTGCTCCTGCCCGCCGGCCCGCCCACACCGGCGTTCAAGGCCCTGCTGCGTTCGGGCCTCGATCGGACGAGTCACGCCGTGCTCCCCTTTGCGGACGGGCGCGATCGCGACCTGATGGTGTTCCCGGTCGACCTCGACGGGCAGCGGTGCGTCGGGCTCGTCGGCGTCCTGATCACGGCGGCCATGCACCGCACACTCGACGAGCACGAGCTGCGCGAGACCCTGCTCGCCGACGCGGCGCAACTCGGCGTGTGGCGGCTCGATCTCAGCGACGGCAGCCTCCAGGGCAACTCGTGGTACCGCGTCGTCAACGACGTGGGGACGCCCGACGTGCCCCGCCACCGGAGCGATGTGGCAGCGCGGATGCACCCCGACGACGTGCGGCGCGTGACCGGGACGGTTGACCGAGCCGTCGAGACGGGCGAGCCGTACACGATGAAGTACCGCCTGGTCGGCCCGAACGGCGAGTCGAAGACGTTGCAGAGCCGCGGCAGCGTGGTGCCCGGCAAACCGGATCAGGTGATCGGCGTCGTCATGGACGTGACCGCGTCCGAGGCCGCAGCCGAACGGGAGGCAGAGCTGCGCCAGCTGGCGGCGACGGCCTCGGACACCGAGCGTGATCGCATCGCCGCCGACCTCCACGACGGTCCGCTGCAGGTGCTGTCGGCGGCGTGGATGAAGCTCGGTTCGCTGGAACGCTCGATGGGCCAGGGCCCCGAGGCAGAGGAACGGCGAGCGGACGTCCGGGCCGTGGCGAAGCTGTTGTCCGACGCCAACACCGAGCTGCGCGACCTGCTCGGTCGACTGACCACGCTCCCGGTGGGCGCCAGCACCGACGCCTTCCGCGACGAGCTCGCCGACCTGGCCGAGCGGGTGGCGGAGCGGAGTGATCTGGAGGTGCGCGTCGTGTGCGAGTTCGAGCGCGATCTCGCGCTGGCCGACACCGTGCTGTCGTCGATGTACCGGATCATCGGTGAGGCGCTCAGCAACGCCGAGCGACATGCCCGTGCGACCTCCGTGTCGGTCGCCGTCGAGCTGTTCGACGGGGCGCTCGTGGCCGCCGTGGTCGACGACGGGCGCGGCTTCGACACAGCGGCGCCGCCACCCGCTGGGCACTTCGGGTTGTCGGTCATGCGGCAGCGCGCGGCGGCCGGTCGAGGTTCGGTGGCGGTGTCATCGGTCGTCGGGGGCGGCACGATCGTGATGGTGCGGTTGCCGCTCGACCCGGATCGGGAGCCGATCCGGGACTAAGCATTCGTCATGTCGCAGCTCGGATTCGATCCTGACGCCCTCCGTGAGAAGTACCGCGAGGAGCGCGACCGCCGATTGCGCAACGACGGCAACGAGCAGTACATCGAGGTGACGGGCCAGTTCGCTCGTTACCTCGACGACCCGTACGTCGCGCCGGTGGAACGTGGCCCGCTGCACGACACCGTCGACGTCGCGGTGATCGGTGGCGGCTTCAGCGGCCTGCTGGCCGGCGCACGGCTGCGCGAGGCCGGCGTCGAGGACATCCGCGTGATCGAGAAGGGCGGCGACTTCGGCGGCACCTGGTACTGGAACCGCTACCCGGGCGCGGCATGCGACGTCGAGTCGTACATCTACCTCCCGCTGCTCGAGGAGATCGGCTACGTGCCGAAGGAGAAGTACTCGCGGGCACCGGAGATCCTCGAGCACAGCCGGGCGATCGGCCGCCACTTCGACCTGTACCGCAACGCGTGTTTCCAGACCGAGGTCACCGAGCTGCGGTGGGACGACAGCGATGCCCGCTGGGTCATCTCCACCAACCGCGGGGATCGCATGCGCGCCCGGTTCGTGGTGATGGCGAACGGCCCGCTGCATCGGCCGAAGCTGCCCGGCATCGCGGGCATCGAGACCTACCAGGGGCACACGTTCCACACGAGCCGCTGGGACTACGCGTACACGGGTGGTGACTCGTCGGGCGGGCTCGACCGGTTGGCCGACAAGCGCGTCGGCATCATCGGTACGGGTGCCACCGCCGTGCAGTGCGTGCCTCACCTCGGAGAAGGCGCACAGGAGCTGTTCGTGTTCCAGCGCACGCCGTCGTCGATCGACGTGCGCGACAACCGGCCGACCGATCCCGAGTGGGCGGGGTCGCTCGAACCCGGGTGGCAGCGCCGTCGCATGGAGAACTTCAACAACCTGGTGTCGGGTGTGTTCGAGCCCGAGGACCTGGTGAACGACGGCTGGACCGACATCATCGGCAAGCTGCTGATCATGATGCGCCGCGGCGCGATCGACGCCGGGACCGATCCCGGCGAGGCGGTGGAGCTCGCGGACTTCGAGAAGATGGAGTCGATCCGCTCACGCGTGGAGACGATGGTGAACGACCCGTCGACCGCCGAGGCGCTCAAGCCCTACTACCGGCAGTTCTGCAAGCGGCCCTGCTTCCACGACGAGTACCTCGACACGTTCAACCGGCCGAACGTCACCCTGGTGGACACACATGGGCGGGGCGTCGAGCGGATCACCGAGCGGGGCATCGTCGCCAACGGTGTCGAGTACGAGCTCGACTGCATCATCTACGCGACCGGCTTCGAGGTGGGCACCGAGTACACCCGTCGGTCCGGGTACGAGCTGTACGGCCGCGAGGGCCTGTCCCTCACCGACAAGTGGGCCGACGGCGCGTCGACCCTCCACGGCATGCACAGCCGGGGGTTCCCGAACTGCTTCATCTTCAGCAACGTGCAGTCGGGGTTCACGGTCAACTTCCCGCACATGATCGACGAGCAGAGCCGGCACCTCGCATACATCCTCCAGCACGCCTTCCGCGACGACGTGCGGGTGATCGAAGCGTCGGCCGAAGCGGAGGCCGGGTGGGTGCAGATCATCGAGGGGCTCGCGGTGAACAACCAGAAGTTCCTCGAGGCGTGCACGCCGGGCTACTACAACAACGAGGGGCAGCCCGAGCAGCGCAGCGCGCGCAACAGCAGCTATGGCGCCGGCGCGATCAAGTTCATCGAGGTGCTCGAGGAGTGGCGTGCCGCGGGTGGCCTCGAAGGCCTCGAACTCGTGCGCTGAACCGCTGAGCGTCGCGAAGGGCGTCTCGGCACCGGGGTGTCGCGGTACGGTCGTGCCGTGGTGCGCACGGGCCGTCGGACGGTGACCAGGACGGTGACCAGGAAGCCCCTGTCGATCGCGCTCGCGGCGGTCATCGCGATCGCCGCCGCGTCGCTCGCGGCGTGCGCGGACGAGCCGGTGCGATCGACTCGTGTGGTCACGGTGTTCGGCACGCTGAGCGACGCCGATGTCGACGACTTCCTCGCGTCCGTCGCCGGCTTCGAGTCGTCGACCGGTATCGACGTCCGCTTCGTGGGGTCGACGAACTTCGAGGCGGATCTGCTCGAGCGGCTGCGCCGCGGTGACCCGCCCGATCTCGCGTTGCTGCCCCAACCCGGTCTGCTCGACACGATCGTCGAGGACGGGTTCGCGTTGCCGTGGACAGGAGAGCTGGCAGCGCCGGCCGTCGAGGGCGTACCGACCGAGCTGACCGAGCTCGTCGAGTTCGGCGGGCAGACCTACGGCGCCTGGTACCAGCTGACGTTGAAGAGCCTCGTCTGGTACTCGCCCCGCGTGTTCGCCGACCGTGGGTTGGAGGTGCCGTCGTCGTGGGACGAGCTCACGGCGATGACCGACGCGCTCGTCGCCGAGGGCACCACGCCTTGGTGCATCGGCATCCGCGCCGACGGTGCGACGGGCTGGGTGGCCACCGACTGGGTGGAGGACATGGTGCTCCGCTTCGCCGGGCCCGACGTGTACGACGATTGGGTGAGCCATCGGGTGACCTTCAGCGACGACGCGATCGTCGCGGCGGTCGAACGCTTCGGCGCGATCGCCCTGTCGCAGGACAAGGTGGCCGGCGGCAACCGGGCGGCCGTCGAGCTCACGATCGACGAGTCGGCGCGGGAGTTGCTCGAGAAACCCACCCGGTGCGTGCTGCACCGTCAGGCCAGCTTCATGCCCCGCCTGGTCGGCCGGAGCGATCTCGTCGTCGCCCCCGACGGCGACCTCTGGGCGTTCCCGTTGCCGGGGGTGGACGGCGGCGAGGCACCACTCGTCGTCGGCGGAACGGTGACGGTGCGGTTCTCCGACGACGACGACGTCGACCGGCTCGCCGGTTACCTCGCCACCGACGAGGCGGCAACTCGTCGTGCCGATCGTGGCGGGTTCGTCTCCGCCCGCTCCACGGTGGCGCTCGACCGGTACTCCTCGACGCTCGACCGATTCGTCGCCGAGCTCCTGACGGAGGCGGACGTGGTGCGGTTCGACGCATCCGATCTGATGCCGCCCGAGGTGGGGGTCGGAACGTTCTGGACCGGCATGACCTCGTGGCTCGGCGGTGCCCGGCTCCGCTCGGTGCTGGCCGACATCGACGCGTCGTGGCCGGTGGCGCTCACGAAGCCCGCCGTACCGTTCGCCGCGGAAGTCGACGCGGAAGTCGACGCGGAAGTCGACGCGGAAGTCGACGCGGAAGTCGACGCGGGAGGCACGGATGACTGACTCGCGGGATCCGATCCCGACCGCACCGCTCAGGTCGCTCGGGCCGCGGCCGTGGTGGCGCCGCAACCGGATGGACGACACGCATCGGACACTCGTCGTCGAGTTGCTGTACGAACGGTCGCGCATCGGGGCGCCGAGCACCCGCAACTTCGTCGTGCTGAGCCTGCTGTCGAGCGCGATCTCCGCGATGGGCCTGCTGCTCGACAGCGCACCCGCCGTCATCGGCGCGATGTTGCTCGGTCCGTTCATCACCCCGTTGCTGGCGATGGCAGGCGCGCTCATCCAGGGATGGGGCAGGCGACTCGCCGACGCAGCCCTGATGGTGGCGTTCGGCATCGTGCTCAGCGTGTCGTCGGCGGCGATGATCGGCCTGCTGTTCGCCCGGAACCTGGACCGTGCGGTCCTGCCGTCGTTGTTGCTGTCGCTCACCCGTCCGGGGCTGCTCGATCTCGGCATCGCGTTCGCCGCAGGGATCGCCGCCGGATACGCGACGATGCGGACCGAGGCCGCCGGCGCGCTGTCTGGCGTCGCCGTGTCGGTGACCGTCGAGCCTCCGCTCGCGGCCATCGGGTTGTTCCTCGCAGCCGGACGCGGTGACCTCATCGATCAGGCAGCGCTCGCGCTCGTGACGAACTTCGGCGCACTGGTGCTCGGAGCGACCGGATCGTTGGCATGGTGGGGCTTCGCCGATCGGTCGACGCGGGGGACCGCTCGACAGGCAGGACTCGGGCTCGCAGCCTGGATCGTGCTGGTGGCGGCGGTGGCGGTGCCGCTCGCGATCTACTCGCGGGGGGTCATCCGCAATACCTCACTGGAGCAACAGGTCGTCGTCGTGGTCGAGGAGTGGGACCCCTCCGTGCGGGTCGTGTCGATCGACGCGAGCACCGACGGTCGCACCGCCACGGTCGAACTCGACGTCACGGGGCCACGCCGGCCCGAGCCGGCCTGGCGACTGGCCGAGATGCTCTCGGAACGCCACGGCGGGACGGTGTCGGTGACCCTCAGGTTCACACTCGCCCAGGAGGACCGGGCGAGGTCGTCCGGCTGACCCGGACCCCTCAGGACGAGTGCACGGTACGGCCGCCGACCACCGTGCGCCGGACCTGCGCCCGCAGCAACGCGTCGGGGCCGTGGGCGAACGGGTCGTCGTCGATCACCACGAGGTCGGCACACGCGCCGGGACGGAGCACCCCGAGGCGATCCTCCTCGAAGCTCGCCCATGCCGCGTCGCGGGTGCCGTGGACGATCGTCTCGTCGACGGGCAGCGCGAAGTCGGGCCGGAGCGGTTCGAGGTCGGGCTGCTCGGGCGAGCGTCGGGTGGCGCCGATGTACATGTTCGGCAACGGCATGTGCGGTGCGGTGGGCGTGTCGGTACCGAACGCGAGGGTGGCGCCGGTGCTGGTGTACTCGGGCCACGCGAAGCCGAGCTGGGCCCGCTCCGGACCGAGCATCTCGGCCCAGTTCCCGGCGATCGCCGGATCGCAGTGCACCGGCTGCATCGAGGCGGTGATGCCGAGCGCGCCGAGACGGGGGATGTCGACGGGATCGGCGTACTCGAGGTGCTCGATGCGGTGGCGTCGACCGCTCGTGCCGTTCACCTGCTGGGCGCGCTCGATCGCATCGATCGCGATGCGGACGGCGTAGTCGCCGATCGCGTGGCAGGCGACCTGCAGGCCGAGCCGATCGGCGAGCTCGACCACCGGGTTCAGCCGCTCGACCGGCCAGATCGGATCACAGTTCGTGTCGTCGGTGTACGGGTCGATCATCGCCGCAGTACACGCGTCGATCGTGCCGTCCACGACGATCTTGATGCCGGCCACGCGGACCATCTCGGATCCGCCGGCGGCGGTTGCAGCCATGCGCCGCGCCGCCTCCTCGACCTGCGCCAGGTTCTGCGCGTCGTCACCGGTGTTGCGGATGTGCCAGTGGCCGATCACCCGCAGCGTGAGCGCGCCGGCGGCCTCGGCCCGCAGGAACGCCTCGAGGTCGAGCGCGTCGACCGCCATGTCGACCGCGGTGGTGGTGCCCGACTCGTTCAGGGCGCGCATCGCAGTCGCGAGGTGTCGATCGCGGGTGGCGTCGTCGGTGCGCTCGAGGAACGACCACATGTGGCGGTGCAGGGCCGTCTCGAGCAGATAGCCGGTCGCCTCGCCCGTCGTCGGGTCGCGACGGACCTCACCGCCGATCGGGTCGGGCGTCTCGCCGGTGATCTCCATCATCGTCAACGCCGCGGTGTTGACCCAGCCGCAGTGGAGGTCGAAGGAGTCGATGAACACCGGACGATCGGGGAAGAGATCGTCGAGCATCTGCCGGGTCGGTTGGTTGTCGGGTACCGCGTCGAACAGGAAGCTCGTGCCGAGCACGTACGGCTCGTCGGGGTTGGCCTCGGCCCACTCGACGAGCCGTCGGCGGATCTCTTCCAACGTCGTCGCCGTCCGCAGCTGCGCCTTGCCGAGCGCACTGCCGGTCATGAGCAGATGGGAGTGACCGTCGACGAAGCCGGGCAGCGCGACGCACCCGGTGATGTCGATGCGCTCGGCGTCACCGGCCGACGCTTCGCACTCCTCGAGGGTGCCCGCCGCGACGACGATGCCGTCGGCGACGAGCAGCGCTTCGGCCCACGGGTTCTCGGAATCGGCGGTGAACACCCGACCGCCCACATACAGCTGACGCATCATGCGATGCTGGCACAACACGGGCGCCCCGGACGATCGATCACGACGATCGGATCGCGAGGATCGGCAGGGTCGCGCGGTGTCGGTGATGTGACGGTCCGGATCGGTCGGAGCGAGGGCGAGGGCGAGGAGGAACCATGCTGGGACGGATGGCATCGAGGGTGCTGACGTCGTTGGCGTTGCTGTGCGCAACCCTGGCGTGGGTCGGTTGGGTCTACCTGCACACCATCGGCGATCCCGCCCGCTCGGAGAACATCGCGACCGCCGTGCTCGCCGACCCTGCGTCCAACGACCAGATCGCCTCCAACTTCGCACTGCAGATCGTGCGCGCATCCGGCATCGACCGGTCGAACATCGACCTGGTCGAGAGCGCGGTATCGGCGGCGCTCGAGGATCCCCGGGTGACGACCGACGTGATCTCCGCCTTCGGCGCGGCGCACGCGAACGCGTTGGGCGTCGAGGACGAACGCAGCACCACGATCGACACCAACGCGATGGTGACCGCGGTGCGCGAGCGCCTCGCGGTGGTGTCGCCCGAGATCGCGGCGCAACTGCCCGACGGGGTGCTGCCCGAGATCACCCTCCCGACGTACCACCCGCCCGGTGTCGGCACCGCCCGGACCGCGGCCGAGTCGGCGACCTCGCTGCTCGCGATCGTCGCCGGGGTGCTGCTCGTCGTCGCGTTCGCGTTCGGTGATCGGCGGGGCGTGCTCCGTCGTGCGGGCATCTGGGCCGTGTGCAGCGGCGTGGCGTGGGTGCTCGTCCCGATCGCGATCGTCGCCGGCGCACGCGCGTGGGCGAGCGACGTCGACGCGATCGTCGAAGCGGCGATGCGGGAGTCGATCGGCGGCGTCACCCCGATCGCGATCGGCATGGTGCTCGGCGGCATCGTCGCGATCGTGCTGTCGCTGATCCCCAACCTGTGGCCGGAACGGAGCGAGGTCGATCGCCGCGGATCGGTGGTGCGTACAGCGCCACAGGCGGCACCCGGCTACGCGGCCCGACCCAACCCGGCGCATCATCCGGCAGCGGGTGGTGTCGTCACGGCCACGCCGACGCAGACGGCTCGCGTCGACACCTACGTGCGATCCGATCAGGGCGCTGGTGCGCCGGCGATGCAGGGCGCCTACCCGCCGCAGTCGACACCGCCCCCGGCCCCGCCGCCGCGTCCGGCGCAGGCAGTGCCGCAGCCACCTGCACCTCCGCCGCAACCGCCGCAACCGGTGCCGCCGGCGGAGGAGGTCGACCCGTGGTCGACCTACTTCGGTCCGAGCGCCAGTTCCTGATCGCGGCGAGACGTCAGGGGAGACGTCAGGGGAGACGTCAGGGTCGTCAGGGTCGTCAGGGTCGTCAGGGGAGGCGGTGGACGACGAGCGGCATCGTGGTGCGACATCCCGCCTCGGCGAGCAGCGCGGCACACACGGAGAAGGCCCAGCCGGTGCGCATGGTGGTGTGGCACAGCAGGATCGGCCCCGCTGGGACCGGCTGGTCGGCCTGCAAGGTGATCGCCGCTTCGAGGTGAGCGACGACCGGCGTGCTCGAGGTGTCGGTGGGCTGGGACGGGCCGTCCCACGAGAACAGGTCGAGCACGGGGAGCTTGCCGATCGCGCCGATGTGCTCGGCGAGCGCTCGGTTGGCGCGCATCTCGACCGATGCGGCGGGCGCGGCGACGACGGCCACCGGGCGCGCCGGCCACGTGCGCGCCCAGCGACGCAGCACCTCGACCGCGCCGTCGAGCAGCTCGGGGGGCAGCGTGCCGTAGGCGGTGCGCTGCGCGGCGACCAGCTCCTCGGCCCACGCGGGATCGTCGGCGAATGCGACGGCCCTCCCTTCGGCGGCGCCGTCGATGCGACCCTTGCGACGCACGCCGGGCGGCCACAACTTGCGCGGCTCGATGACGATGTCGTTGCCGCGCAGGTGATCGCGGGCCGCGACGAGTCGTTCGGTGCTCGGCTGCATGCCCGGCGCCGGCAGGTCGCCTGTGCAGACCGAGCACCGGCCGCACGGCGCGGGTGACGGGTCGTCGAGGGCCGTCTGCAGGTAGGCCATCAGGCAGCCGCGGCCGTGGGCGTAGCTGCGCATGAGGTCGGCCTCGGCGCGTCGACTGGCGGCGAGCGCCTCCCACTTCGCCGAATCGTGGACGTACGGGGTGCCGGTGGCCGCCCACTTCGAGCCGTCCTTGGCGACCACCCCGTCGATCGCCAGGATCTTGAGGAGCGCTTCGAGGCGACCGCGTCGGACGCCCGTGAGACCGTCGAGCTCGACGAGCGACCGCGGCCCGTTCGCGAGGGCGCGCAGCGTGGCGTCGGCGTCGTCGGGGTTCGGGATCGAGGCGGTGGCGAAGTACTCCCAGATCCGTTCGTCGGCGGGACTGGAGAGCAGGACCGCCTCGGCGTGGTCGACGGCCCGGCCCGCTCGCCCGACCTGCTGGTAGTAGGCGACGGGCGTGCCGGGCGAGCCGACGTGGATGCAGAACCCGAGGTCGGGCTTGTCGTAGCCCATACCGAGCGCCGAGGTGGCCACCACCGCCTTCACCCGGTTGTGGCGCAGGAGCTCCTCCACCTCCACCCGTGCCTCCGGGTCCATCTGGCCGGTGTAGGCGGCCACCTGGTGGCCGCAACGCTGGAGGAAGCCGGCGAGGCGATCGGCCTCGGCCACGGTGAGGACGTAGATGATGCCGGAGCCGACGATGGTGTCGAGGGCGTCGGCGACCCAGGCGTAGCGGGCGAGCGGGGCGAGCCCGGGCACCACCGACAGCCGCAACGACGTGCGGGCGAGCGTGCCGCGGAACGTGACGGTGCTGGCACCGAGCTGACGCTCGACGTCGTGGGTGACGCGCTGGTTGGCCGTGGCCGTGGTGGCGAGCACCGAGGCGTGAGGTGTGGCGAGCAGGGCCCGAGCGAGCCGCTGGTAGTCGGGTCGGAAGTCGAAGCCCCAGTCGCTGATGCAGTGGGCCTCGTCGATGACGACGAGGCCGACGCGGCGCATCAGCTCGTCGAGGCGTGCGGCGAAGCGCGGGTTGCCCAGTCGTTCCGGCGAGACCAGCAGGACGTCGAGCGCGTCGCGGTCGAGCGCGTCGAAGATGGGGTCCCACTCGTCGATGTTGGTGCTGTTGATGGTGGCCGCCCGGAGCCCTGCGCGTTCGGCGGCGTTCACCTGGTCGCGCATGAGCGCGAGCAGCGGGGACACGACCAGCGTGGGACCGGAGCCCGTGGAGCGCAACGCCGACGTCGCAGCCCAGTAGACGGCCGACTTGCCCCACCCGGTCGCCTGCACCACGAGGACGCGGGCGGCCGGTTGCACGATCGTGGCGACGGCGTCGACCTGATCGCCCCGCGGCGTGGCACCCTCGCCGGCGAGCCGCTCGAGCACGAGGGCGAGATGGGTCGCGGCGAGCGCGGCGTGGTCGGAAGAGGTCACCGCGCCAGCCTCGCACGCGGGTGCGACGGTCGGTCGGCGAGGTGGTCGCGGCACGGCGGCCCGGTCACACTGCGTGCCCGCGCGGCCGCGGTCCGATGCATCGGTCGCGAGCCGATCGAACGCGACATGAACGCTCGCTCCCCTCCGGGTGAAATCACTCCCGATCCGTTGCACGCCCTCGCTGCGTCCGGAGAGAGTCTCCAGAGCGCGGGCCGGTCATCGAGATCGGTGCGCGAGATCTCGAGGAGTGGTGGGAATGAAGAACAAGGTCGGACTGGGACTCGCCGCAGTCGCGTTGCTGGGCGTCGGAGGTGTGGTGACCTCGATCGTGCGCGCGTTGCCGCCGGGTTCGGCGCCGGCGCCGGGGATGACGTTGTCGCCGTTGGTCGGTGACAGCTCGACGGAGATGACGTTGTCGTTGACCTCGCCGGACAACGTGTGTCCGGGTGACACGGCGACGGGGAACTACCGGTGGAACACGTTCATGGCGCCGTCGTCGGTCGATGTCGGCACGTTGACGTACAACAACCAGGGTCCGATCTCGCCTGCTGGTGTGACGGTGCGCCCGTTGTTCACCGCGATCGGCGGTTCGTCGATCGTGAACAAGTCGACGGCGGTGCAGACGGGTCAGATCGTGGGCACCTCGACGGTGAGCTTCGCGGTGTTCGGCCCGGGTGACATCGCACCGGGT
>JAPLAA010000052.1 GCA_026393475.1 Actinomycetota bacterium | reverse complement strand
GGGACGGTTGAGGGTGAGCAGGGCGATGCCCGGCTCACGCCGTTCGTAGAGGACGGGGTCAGGATTCGTCGAGTCGCTCATCCGCGGCAACGTAGCCGTGCTCGTCGCCGCGCTCCGAGACGGACGCGGTGCGGCGCGGCGTCGGGCCGTCGGCATCGTCCAGCAGATCGTCGTCCAGCAGATCGTCGTCCAGCAGATCGTCGTCCAGCTCGTCGGCGAGGTCGTCCGGATCGTCGACGCCGGCGACGGGGCCCGGGTGCTCACCCGCCCCGCGACGGGCGGTCACCACGAGGTACACGAGCGCCAGCACGGCGACGACGAGCGCCACCCACTGGTTGAAGCGGAACGGGCCGAACTCGTCGGCGTCGTCGATGCGCAGACCCTCCACCCAGAAGCGCCCGACGCCGTACCCGAACAGGTACATCGCCATCAGGCGCGGCGCCCGGGGGTTGAACCGGCGGTCGATGAGGATCAGCACGCCGCAGAGCGCGAGGTTCCACAGCGATTCGTAGAGGAACGTGGGATGAAACAGCGTGCCCGGCAGATACCCGTCGGGCATCTTGTCGGCGCTGATCTCGAGCCCCCACGGCAGGTCGGTGGCGCGCCCGTACAGCTCCTGGTTGAACCAGTTGCCCCACCGGCCGATCGACTGGGCGAGCGGGATCGCGGGTGCCGCGGCGGCGGCCATCTCGCGCGGGTCGACGCCGCGCCGACGCGTGACCCACCAGCCCACGGCGATACCGGCGAGCAATCCGCCGGGGATGCCGAGGCCGCCCTTCCAGATCTGGATGATGCGCAGCGGGTCGTCCTCGAACGAACTCCAGTCGGTCATCACGTGGTAGAGCCGGGCGCCGACGATGCCGGCGACCACCGCCCACACGGCCATGCCGCTCGCGTCGTCGCGCGTGCCGGTGCCGCGGGCCTCGAGCCGGCGACCGGTGAGCCACACCGCGGCGACGACGCCGAGGGCGATCATGAGCCCGTAGGCGTGGATCGACAGCGGGCCGATCTCGAGCACGCCGCTCGACGGGCTCGGGATGCTCGTCGGCCGCATCGAGAAGCCGGTCACGACAGTCATGCCGGTCATGAGGTCACGCGGCTGGCGAACGCCACCGCGCGGTCCTCGATGAGCTCACGGTCGAAGTCCTGCGTGGCCACGTGGTAGCTGCGCTCCAACGTCACCCGCTCGACCGCGCCGCCGTAGGTGGCGGCGAGGAACTCGGCCTGCGCCGGATCGACGACATGGTCCTGCGGCGAGTTCATCAGCAGCAGCGGCGGCTGCGACGTCGGGTAGGTGTCGACGAGCGGCGTCAGCCCGTCGACCATCAGCGACAGCAGCGGCCGCAGCGGGGTGGCCGAGTAGGCGATCTCGGTCTGGTCGGGGTCGGCGATGTCGCTGCCGATCGCGGGGAACTCGTCGGTGCCCGACTCGATGGTGGCACTGACCGCGGCGACCATGTCCGGCGACGGCTGGGTGGCGGGGTTGACGCACACGAGGCCGGCGATCTCGGGATGGTCGGCGCCGAGGCGCAGGGTGAGCGCACCACCCATGCTCAGGCCGGCGACCACGACCTTGGTGGAGCGGGCGGCCACACGCTGGTACGCGGCCTCGGTCTCGGCCGCCCAGTCGGCCCACGAGGTGGTCTTCATGTCCGCGACGGTGGTGCCGTGGCCCGGCAGGCGGGGCAGCTCGACGTGGAACCCGGCGGCGGCGAAGGCCTCGGCCAGGCTGCGCATCGACGACGGCGCACCCGTGAAGCCATGGACGACGAGCGCGCCGGGCGAGTCGGGGGTGGACGCCGTGTGGGACCAGGGCTCGCAGCCGGGCAGGACAGGCACTGACGGCACTGACGGCTCTGACGGCTCTGACGGCTCTGACGGCACTGACGAGGCGGTCGGGGAATCGCTCATGGAGGAAGTATGGCCGCGACGACGGGGCCTGCGGACCTCGACTCGGCACCGTGGCGCGGCGACGTCTCTCGGTGACCGATCGGTCGACGGTCAGCGGTACGGGTCGTCGGGGCCGAGCGGTTCGTCCCACCACTCGCCCGGGACGCCGGCGGCCTCCCAGTCGGGGAACGGGTAGATGCAGTTCACCGGGCACGCCGGCAGGCACTTGTCGCAACCGCTGCACAGCTCGGGGATGATCACGACGTCGGGACCGTGGTTGAAGATCGCGCCGAAGTGCGGCGGACAGTGACGCAGGCAGGCATCACAGTTGATGCACTCGAGCATCTCGATCCTGACCGGCAGGTTCTTCCACTTCGGATTGCGTGTGCGCGTCTCGATGCGCTCGGCGCGTGTGGCCCCCATGGCGCCAGTGTAGGCAACGGCCCTCGCTGCCTTGACCCGGCGGTCAAGCGGGTGATCCACTAGTCGCCGTGAACACGTCGACGGGGCCAGCGGAGCGCCGCACGCACACCGAGCAGGGCATCGAACGCAAGCAGCAGCTGCTCGACGCCGCGGCCGTGCTGTTCTCGTCGAAGGGGTACGCCAACACGCGCATCGCCGACATCTGTGCCGCTGCGGGCGTCGCCAAGGGGCTCGTCTACTGGTACTTCCCCACCAAGGAAGAGCTGTTCGCCGAACTGGTCCGCTCGATGCGCCTGCAGCTCCGCCGGGCGCAGGCCGCCGCGATGGACCCCGAGGCCGATCCGCTCACGCGCATCCGCCAGGGCACCGAGGCCTCGGTGGTGTTCATGGCCGAGCACCGCGCGTACTTCGCCCTGCTCGACGTCGAACGGTCGCAGGACGAGCTGAGCGGCCGTGGCTCCGACGTGGCCGACGTGCTGCGCGAGGGCAGCGACGTCTATGCGACCGACGTCGTCCGCCTCGTGCGCGATGCGCAGCAGCAGGGCCTGGTGCCCGACGGCGATCCCCAGCTGTACGCGGTGGGCGTGCTCGGCGTGGTGTCGTCGTTCAGCCACGCGCTGCGCAACGGCTCCCTCGACGTCGACGTCGACGAGCTCGCCGCGTTCGTCGGCGGCTGGGTGATGCGGGCGCTGGCCGGCGAGACCGTCGCCCGCTGACCGGTTGCGGTCAGACGGCGAGGGCGTCGAGCTCGGCCGCGAGCTCGGGGTGATCGACACGCATCACCCGCACGAAGGCGTCGACGATCTGCGGTTCGAACTGGGCCCCGCGAGCACCCACGATGTACGTGATCGCCTCGAGCGGGGTCCAGGCGTGCTTGTAGGTGCGATGGCTCGTGAGCGCGTCGTAGACGTCGGCCACGGTGACGATGCGGCCGCTCAACGGGATGCCCTCGGCGGCCAGGCCGTTCGGGTACCCCGAACCGTCCCAGCGCTCGTGGTGGTTCAACGCCACCTCGGCGGCCAGCTGGATGAGCGGTGACGAGCTGCCGGCGAGGATCTCGGCGCCGATCGTCGTGTGCGTCTTCATCACGTCGAACTCGGCCGGCGTGAGCGGGCCCGGCTTCATCAGGATCGAGTCGGGCACCGCCACCTTGCCGATGTCGTGGAGCCGACCCGCCAGGCGCAGCTGCGACACCCACTCGCGATCGGAGCCGAGCTCGGTCGCGATCGACGCCGACAGGTCGCCGACACGGATGGTGTGCTCGCCGGTGTCGGTGTCGCGGAACTCGGCCAGCACTGCGAGGCGCTGGAACGCCTCGAGCTGGTACTCCTCGAGGTCGTAGGTGCGGCCACGGACCAGGGCTTCGAGCTCACCGGTACGGAGGCGCAGGATCTCGGCCTGCTGACGGGCGGCCTCGGTGTCGTGGGCCACCTGCAGCGTCTTGATGCGCAGGTCGGCACCGTCGCTGAAGATCGTCTCGTGGACCCGGAACCGCTCCTCCTGATAGCCGAGCGCGGCCTCGAAGTCGCCGAGCTGCTTGCAGGTCGCGGCGAGCTGGGTGAGCGCCTTCAGCTCGCGAACGATGTCGGCTCCGGATTTCGCGATCTCCAGCGCTCGCCGGTAGTGGTCGGCCGCAGCACCGATGTCGCCGCGGGCCATCGCGACCTTGCCGCGCACCATCGCCAGCCCGAACAGGGCGTCGCGGTCGATCTCCGCACTCGTCTCCTCGAGCAGCTCCTCCGCCTCGGTGAGGTACTCGTCGGACTGATCGATCATCTGCAGTTCGCAGTACGACGACGCGAGCAGCGTGAGCATGAGCGGCACGTACTCCGGCACATGGTCGCGGCTCAGGTCGAGGGCCTCGCTGGCGAGGCTGACCGCGAGCAGGTGCTCGTTGCGCCTGGCGCGGACCTCGGCCATGTTGTTGAGGATCAGGACGTGGTTGACGTACCAGTTCGCATCGTCGCGGTCGGCGTCACGGCTGACGGTGAGCGCTGCCTCGTAGGTGACGAGCGCGCGATCGGTGTCGCCGAGTTCGTGGTGGATGCTCGCGATCGCGTTGAGCAGCGCGCCTTCCGCCGCCCGGTCCTTCGTGGTGCGGTACACCTCGAGCGCCTTGAGACCGTATTCGAGCGCCTCGGTGAAGTTGCCGGCCGACTCGTGGACGAGGCCGATCACATTGAGCGCGAAGGCCTCGATGACGGTGACGCCCGCCTTGCGGGCCAGATCCCGGGCGTCGAGCGCCAGGGCGAAGGCGTCGCCGGGCTGGCCGCCGGTGTATGCGATCGACGCGAGCCGGAACAGCGCCTCGGCCTCGCCGGCCTCGTCGTTCAGCGAGCGGGCCAACACCCGGGCCTGCTGGGCCATCGAGCGGGCGGCAGCCTCGTCGGTCACCTGGCAGGCGCGCGCGTCGTCGAGCAGATCGCGGATCGACCTCGTCACCCCCGAGTTCTCGACCAACTGCATCACCCGAATCGCCAACTCGTGTTCCTTTCGCGACGCAGCACAGCGCGACGCGCGCGGCCCGTGGCCAAAGGCTAATGAAGCGGGCCGCTCGATGCACGGATCACCGATCGCTCTTGGGCGAAGCTTGAACGTGCGACGCACGGTGTCGACCTTGACGAGAACCTGAGAGTTCGCGGGGCACGAATCGCACCGTGGGTGACCCGTCGCCACGCTGTGCGACCGCGGCGCGCAGGGCCCAGCGATCGGGACGAGCCGGCGAACGCGGGAACCGTCCCCGGGATCGCCCCCTATCGTGTGCAGATGCATGTCGGAGGGCGGCGCGTCGAGAGTTCGGCGGTTGCCGCGCTCGTGCCCGTCCTGATCGTGCTCCCGGTGTCGCTCGTGGCCCTCGCGGTGTTCTGGTTCGTCATCCGGTTCGTATGGGACGTGTCGTACACCTGGTTCGCGGTCGGCTACCTCGCAGGCGCGGTGTTGCTGTTCGTCCGACCGATCCAGACCGTGCTGCTCACCCGGTTGCTCGGTGCCAGGCCGCCGAGTCGGGACGAGCGCGTCCGTCTCGACACCGCCTGGCGGTCGGTGTTGCAGGCCGCTCGGCTCCCGCGGCACCGGTACGTGCTCGCGGTGCTGCCCGCCGACGAACTGAACGCCTTCGCCTGCGGCGGCCACCTGGTGATCGTCACGTCGCTGGCGATCGAGACGCTCCCCCGCGACGAACTCGCCGGCGTGCTGGCGCACGAGCTCAGCCACCACCTGGGCTTCCACACGGTGGCACTGACCGTGGCGCAGTGGTTGAGCGTGCCCGTGCTCCTGCTCGCCCGGATCGGGTTCTTCCTGCAGAACGTCGCCGCCGCCGCCACGCACAGCTATGCGAGCCACTCCGCGGCGCTCACCGCGATCGGCCGCCTGGTCAGTGCGGTGCTCACCTCGGTGTCGTGGTTGTTCCTCAGCGGGCTGCTCGTCGCCAACGCCGTCGGCAACGTCGCCGGACGAGGCGCCGAGTTCCAGGCCGACCAGCGGGCCGTACATCTCGGCTTCGGTCCCCAACTGTCGAACGCGCTCCGCCGTGTGGTGGCCATGGGCGGCGGTGAACGACCGCGCGGCCTGCGCGAGCACCTCGCAGCGACGCATCCGCCGGCGCTGACGCGGGTCGCGAAGATCGAGGCGCTGCGCCACGTCCAGCCCGGCGGCCACCTCGGCGGCCACGTCGATGGGCGCCTCGATGGGCGGGGTTTCCGGCCCTGACCGGCCCTGACCGGCCCTGACCCGGCGTTCGTCCGGTGGCCGGGTGCGGCGCTCGGCGGGCCGCACGGCATCGCCTACGGTGACGGCATGCAACTCGCCCACGAGCGCACGGGGAGCGGACGACCGCTCGTCCTCGTCCACGGCATCACCGAGTCACGTCGCACCTGGGACCCGCTGGTCCCCGCGCTCGCCGAGCGGTACGACGTGCTGTGCGTCGACCTGCGCGGCCATGGCGAGTCGCCCCACGGCGACGTGTACGACCCGATCTCGCTCGCGACCGACGTGGCCGAGACCGTCGACGCGGTGGGCATGGTGTCGCCGCTCGTGGTGGGCCACTCCCTCGGCGGCATCGTCGCCAGCGCGTACGCCGCCGTCGCTCGCCCCCGGGCGGTCGTCAACGTCGACCAGCCGTTGCGGTTGGCCGACTTCAAGTCCGGCCTCGAGCAGCTCGAGCCGATGCTGCGCGGTGACGACGCCTCGTTCCGCACGGCGATCGATCTGGTGTTCCAGTCGATGATGGGACCGCTCGGCGCCGACGAGGTCGAGCGGGTCGGCGCGCTGCGTCGAGCCGACCAGTCCGTCGTGTTGGGCATCTGGGGCACCGTGTTCGAGTCGACGCCCGAGGAACTCGACGCGACCGTGGCCGCGCTCGCCGGTGCGATCACGGTGCCGTACCTGTCGCTGCACGGCATCGACCCGGGCGAGGGGTACACGCACTGGCTCCGCAAGCTGGTGCCGTCGGCCACCGTCGAGGTGTGGCCCGAGCAGGGTCACTATCCGCACCTCATCCACCGCGACCGCTTCGTGGAACGGGTCGTCGACTTCGACGAGCTCCGCTGAACCGGCACGGGTGCGGCCCGGGCCCGCAGCGCGTTCACCACGTCGCGATGGGGGCCACCGTCGCGCCGAGCACCTCCAGCAGCGTCGCCGGCGCGAGCTCGAGGTCGAGGCCGCGGCGGCCGCCGCTCACGAAGATCGTGTCGGACAGTTCGCACGTCTCGTCGATCACGGTGCGCAGGCGCTTCTTCTGCCCGAACGGGCTGATCCCGCCCACCACGTAACCGGTGATCCGCTCGGCCGTCGCCGGCGCGCACATCTCGGCCCGCTTCGCGCCGACGGCAACGGCGATCTCCTTCATCGACAGCTGTGCCGTGACCGGGACGATGCCCACCACCTGTGTCACGCCTCCGCCGCTGCCGGTGACGTCGGCGAGCAACGTCTTGAACACCCGGTCGGCCTCGACGCCGAGCGCCCGCGCAGCCGCAAGGCCGTAGCTCCGCTCGGCGGGGTCGTGGACGAACTCGTGCACCGTGAACACGGCACCGGCGCGCTGCAGCTCGACGACGGCGGGGGTCACGGTCGGCGATGGTATCGACCGGCCGTCGGGGCGTCCGGATCATGGCAGCACGCTCGACGGCTCCCACCGGCTCTGGGAGACTGGCGCCGTGGTCCTCCATGATCCGGATGCCTTGCTCGAAGGCGACGCGCCGCGCCCCATGACTCCCTATCGCCTCGACGACCGCTACGTCGGCGACGAGGGCATCGTGTTCATGAGCGGCGCGCAGGCGCTCGCCCGGCTGCCGTTCGAGCAGCTGCGCGTCGACCGGGCGGCGGGCCTGCGCACCGCGGCGTTCGTGACCGGGTACCCGGGCAGCCCGCTCGCCGGGTACGACCGCGATGCCGACACGGTCGCCGCGCTCGCCGCTGCGGCCGGGCACCACCTCGTGCACCGGCCGGCGCTCAACGAGGAACTCGCCGCCACTGCGGTGATGGGTTCGCAGCTGAGCGTCACCCTCGACTCGTGCCGGTACGACGGCGTGGTCGGCGTCTGGTACGGCAAGACGCCCGGGCTCGATCGGGCGAGCGACGCGCTGCGCCACGCTCTCTTCGCCGGCACCTCGCGCCACGGTGGCGCGGTCGCGCTCGTCGGTGAGGACCCGAGCGCGAAGAGCTCGACACTCCCCTCGTCGTGCGATGCCTCGCTGATCGATCTGCGCCTGCCGACGCTGTTCCCAGCCGACGTGCAGGAGGCGCTCGACCTCGGTCGACATGCGGTGGCGATGTCGCGGGCATCGGGCCTGTGGAGCGCGATCAAGGTGATCGAGGCGGTCGCCGACGGCACCGGCACGGTCGAACTGCATCCCGACCGGATCGTGCCCGTGTTGCCGGTCGTCGAGGTCGACGGTCCGAACGGCCGCGTGCCGTATCGGCCGACGCCCACCGGCCGCCTGCTCACGCCGTACACGCTCGACGTGGAGCGCGAGTTCCACGAGGTCCGGCTCGAGGTCGCGCTGCAGTACGGCGTCCTCAACCGCCTCAATCGGGTCGCGGTGCGCGGACCGGGCGACTGGATCGGTGTGGTCGCGAGCGGCAGCACGGCCGGTGAGACCCGGGAGGCGCTGCGGCTCCTCGGCCTGCGGACCGACGACGACCTCCGCGCCGCCGGCGTCCGGCTGCTGCACCTGCGGATGCCGTGGCCGCTCGACACCGGCATCGTGCGCGAGTTCGCCGCCGGCCTCGCCGAGGTGGTGGTCGTGGAGGACAAGACCGGGCTGCTCGAAGGTCGTGTGATCGAAGCCCTCTACCCGCTGGCCGAACGACCGGTCGTCACCGGGAAGCGTTCGCCCGACGGCGCGCCGTTGCTGCCGCCCACGGGGTCGCTCACCGCCGACGTCATCGCGCCCCGCCTGCGGTCGCGGCTCGAGCAGCGTCTGTCGGCGGATCGTCTCGCGCCGCCCCCGTCGGCGGTCGTCGATCGGCGGTTGATCCCGCTGTCGATCAACCGCACCCCGTACTTCTGCTCGGGCTGCCCGCACAACACGTCGACGCGTGCACCCGAAGGGGCGCTCGTCGGCGGCGGCATCGGATGCCACACGATGGTGATGCTGATGGACCAGGGGCCGTTCGGCGAGATCGTCGGCGTCACCGCGATGGGCAACGAGGGCGCCCAGTGGTTCGGCATGGCGCCGTTCGTCGACGAGCCGCACCTGTTCCAGAACATCGGTGACGGCACGCTGTTCCACTCGGGCATGCTCGCCGTGCGCGCCGCGGTGGCGAGCGGGACGAACATCACCTACAAGGTGCTCTACAACGGCGCCGTCTCGATGACGGGCGGTCAGCTGCCGTGTGGGCAGCTCGACGTGCCGGCGTTGGCGACGGTGTTCCTCGCCGAGGGCGTGCGCCGCGTGCTGATCACCACCGACGATCCGGGCCGCTATCGCGGCGTCACCCTGCCGCTCGGGGTCGACGTCTGGTCGCGCGACCGGATCATCGACGCCCAGCGCACCCTCGCCGGCGTCGCGGGGACGACGGTGCTGATCCACGACCAGCGGTGCGCCGCCGAGCTGCGACGCGACCGCAAGCGCGGCCGAGCGGTGCAGCCCGGGTGGCGGGTCGTCATCGATCAGCGGGTGTGCGAGGGCTGTGGCGACTGCGGCGCGAAGAGCAACTGTCTGAGCGTGCAACCGATCGACACGCCGTTCGGTCGCAAGACCGCGATCGACCAGGCGAGCTGCAACCTGGACGCCAGCTGCGTCGAGGGCGACTGCCCGTCGTTCCTCACGGTGCGACCGGCCCGCAGCGTCCGACGCCGACGTCGGGACAGGTCGGCGCGACACGGTGGCGGCCTCGACGCGTCGATCGACGCGTCCATCGACCTCGACTCGCTGCCGACGCCGTCGATCGCAGTCGACTGCGACGACTGCACCATCCGCCTGAGCGGCATCGGCGGCACCGGCGTCGTGACGGTCGCGCAGATCATCGGCACGGCCGCCATGCTCGACGGGCTGCAGGTGCGTGGGCTCGACCAGACCGGCCTCTCGCAGAAGGCAGGACCGGTCGTGAGCGACGTGCGGCTCACGACCGGCACGCCCCGCGCGTCGAACCGGGCGAGCACCGGATCGGTCGACACGCTGCTGGCCTTCGACCTGCTGGTGGCCGCGAGCGACGCCCATGTGGCCGGTGCTGCACCGGGCCGGACCGTCGTGATCGCCTCGAGCGCGGCGGTGGGCACCGGGTCGATGGTGGTGCGCCCGACGCTGGCGTTCCCGCACGACGAGGCGCTCGCCCGGGTGCGCGCCTCGAGCCGCTCGGTGGCCACCTTCGACGCGATCGCTGCGACCACGGCCGCCCTCGGCGACGCGGCGATGGCCAACGTCTACCTGCTGGGTGTCGCCGTCCAGGAGGGTGCGGTGCCGGTGCACCCCGACCGGGTCGAGGAGGCCATCGCCCTCAACGGGGTCGCCGTCGCGAAGAACGTCGCCGCATTCCGGCTCGGCCGACGCGACGCGCACGAGGCCGTGCTCGCCCGCCGTGCCGCGACCACCGACGGGCCGTCGCCGACCGACGTGGGGCCGGAGCCGTTGGAGCGACTGATCGACCGACTCGCCGACGATCTCGAGGGCTACCAGTCGACGCGGTACGCGAACCGCTTCCGCGACGTCGTCGCTCGCGCCGCCGGGTGCGGCGACCCGGCGTTCACCCGTGCGGTCGCCGTTCACCTGCACCGGCTGATGGCGTACAAGGACGAGTACGAGGTGGCACGACTGCTCTTGCTGCCCACGTCGCGCGAGGCGGCAGAGGCCGTGGCCGGCCCCGGCGCACGCGTGCAGTGGAACCTGCACCCGCCGCTGCTGCGATCCATGGGGTTGCAGCACAAGATCCGTCTCGGGCGGTGGGCCACACCGGTGATGCTGGGCCTGCGTGCGGGCCGCCGCGTGCGGGGCACGCCCCTCGACCCGTTCGGCCTCGCCTCGTTGCGCCGTGCGGAGCGGGCGATGGTGCCCGAGTACGTGGACGCGGTCGACCAGCTGGTGGCCGGCTTCGCACCCGAGCACGCCGCCGAGGCCATCGCGATCGCCTCGATGCCCGACCAGGTGCGCGGCTACGAGCACCTCAAGCGCGACCGGATGCAGCAGTACCGCGCCGAACTGGGCGAGCGGCTCGCCCGGTTCGGCCGACCGTGATGTCCGTGACGGGCGAGCGCGAGGGCGCGCCCCCCGATGGTTCGTTCGCCGCGCTCGGCGTCGCCGCCGATCTCGTCGACGCTCTCGCGACCGTGGGCGTCGATCGACCGTTCCCCGTGCAGACGCTGACGATCCCCGATGCGCTCGCCGGCCGCGACGTGTGCGGCAAGGCCCCGACCGGGTCGGGCAAGACGCTCGCGTTCGGCATCCCGATCGTCGAGCGCACCGTCCGCGCCGCGCCCGACGCCCCGGGTGCGCTGGTGCTCGCCCCGACGCGCGAGCTCGCCCGCCAGATCGGCGCCGAACTGACGCCGGTGGCGGCGGCGCGTGGGCTGCGTGTGCACGTCCTGCAGGGCGGCGCCGCGTTCGAGCCGCAGATCGCCGCGCTGCACGCCGGCGTCGACATCGCCGTGGCGACGCCCGGTCGACTGCTCGACCTGCTGGGCCAGGGCCTGATGACGCTCGGGGCCGTGCGCATCGCCGTGATCGACGAGGCCGACCGCATGGCCGACCTCGGGTTCCTGCCGCAGGTGCGCGAACTGCTCGCCCTCGTGCCGGCCGACCGGCAGACGATGCTGTTCTCGGCCACCCTCGACGGCGACGTCGACGTGCTGGTGCGCGAGTACCAGCGCGACCCGGTGGTGCACGAGGTGGCGCCGCCCGAGCTCGCGCCGATCCGGCACCTGTGGTGGTTCGTCCACGACGCCGCCCGACCCGACCTGCTCGTGAAGCTGGTGAAGCGCAGCGGCGCGACGGTGGTGTTCAGCCGTACCCGCCACGGCGCCGACCGCATCGCAAAGCGGCTCTCGCGTGCGCAGATCCGCACCGCGGTGCTGCACGGCGGCAACTCCCAGCTCAAGCGGGAGGCCGCGCTCGACCAGTTCGCGCGCGGCGAGGTGCAGGCGTTGGTCGCCACCGATGTGGCGGCCCGGGGCATCCATGTCGACGACGTCGCCTGTGTGGTGCAGTACGACCTCCCCGTCGACCCGAAGGACTACGTGCACCGCGCCGGGCGCACCGGTCGCGCCGGCGCGGTCGGGACGGTCGTGTCGTTCGTGTCGCCGTTCAACGAGGCACACGCTCGCCACCTGATCGCCGAAGCAGGGGTGGACGCCGAACTCGGTGAGCCCGACCTCGCGACGATCGAACCCGCCGCGGTGCGCGAGGCGATCGACGAACAGTTGGCAGAACTCGCCGCGGTGCGACGCCCCGGCACGATCGGTTCGGTCGACGTGGCGGCAACCCGCCGCTGACGCAGCGGCGTCACCCTCGCGGTATCAGGCGGTGCCGTCCCACTCCGACGTCGGCGCGATCCGCCCGAGACCGGCGTAGGCCTGGAGCGGTGCGCGGCCGCCGTTCACCACCTCGTCGACCTCGTCGGCGATGGGCGCCTCGACGCCGTACTCGCGGGCGAGCTCGACGACCACGCGGCTCGTCTTCACACCCTCGGCGACCATCCTCATCCCTGCGGTGATCTCGTCGATCGAGCGACCCTTCGCCAGTTCGACGCCGACGGTGCGGTTGCGGCTGAGCGGGCTGGAACAGGTGGCCATCAGATCGCCGAGGCCGGTGAGTCCGGGGAACGTGCGCGGATCGCCGCCCATCGCCACGCCCAGGCGGGTGATCTCGGCGAGCCCGCGGGTGAGCACCATCGCCTTGGTGTTGTCGCCGACCCCGAGGCCCTCGGCCATGCCGGCGGCGATCGCGACCACGTTCTTGAGCGCGCCGCCCAGCTCGCACCCGGTGACGTCGGGGTTGGTGTACACCCGGAAGCGTCGGCTCGTGAACACCTTCTGCAGCGACGTCGCGACATGGGCGTCGGGCATCGCGATGACGGCGGCCGCGGCGAACCCGGCCACCACCTCGCGGGCGAGGTTCGGTCCGGCGAGCACACCGGCCGGATGGCCGGCCAACTCCTGCTCGATCACCTCGGTCATCCGCAGCCGCGTGCCCTGCTCGAGCCCCTTGGTGAGGCTGACGATCGGCACCCAGTGGCGGATCAGCGGCGCGATCGTGACGAGCGTGGCGCGCACCGACTGGGACGGCACGCCCATCACGATCACGTCGGCGTCGTACACCGCCTCCTCGATCGAGGTGGTGGCGCGCAGGTCGGGATGGAGGTCGAGGTCGGGCAGGTAGCGGCTGTTGCGATGCCGCTCGTTCACCTCTGCCACGGTGGCCTCGTCGCGGGCCCACAGCATCGCGCTCGCGTTGGCGGCCGCCAACGACGCCACCGTGGTCCCCCACGATCCGCCTCCCAGCACGGCAACGTGCACCGGTCGCATCGATCCCCCTCCATGTTCGTCACACGTGTCGTTCGCGAGCGCCGACGGCCGCTGCGCCGGCGTGGTCGGACCACCCCGTCGCACCCGGTCGCACCTGTTCGCGCTGTGCTCGCCGCGGTCCCCCCGACCGCTCCCGACCTCCGGCCGGATGCGGTCACCGTATCGGGTGGGCGCCACCGGCGACGACGGCATCACGGCGGCATCACGACGGCATCACGGCGGCATCACGGCGGCATCACGGCGGCATGGCGGCGGCATGAGGACGGATGAGGTCACGCCCCGAACGGCGGGTCGACGCGTAACGTGAGGCGCCATGGGCAACCCCTGGCCGCCGCCATCGGCCGACGACGAGCAGTACGGCAGCGGACGCGACCGGCCGAACTACGCCCTTCGCCGCGCCATCGTGGCCGTTGCGGTGCTGGCGGTCGTGGGCGGCGGGCTGTGGTTCGCGTTCGGCGGCGACGACGGTGGCGACGACGGGTCGGCCGGCAACGTCCAGGGCTGGGACACCGTGGTGGTGCAGCGCGCCGACGGCACCGTGTCGGTGATCGACCGCGATGGCGACGAGGTCGCGACGGCGTCCACCGATCTGCTCGGTGTCACCGACATCGGGCTCGCCGGCAAGGTGTTGCTCGGCATCGACGGCGACCCAGCGGCCGACGGCCTCGGCGTGCTGTCGCTGGACGACGGCTCGGTCGACGAGATCGACGTCGCGTTCGACCAGGTGCGACGGCTGGGCCGGTCGTCGCTGCTCGCGGTGTCCGACGCATCGGGCACCGGGCTCGAACTCGTCGACGCCGGCGACGGGTCGGCCATCGATCTCCTCGCCCTCGCGGACGGCGACGACCCGCTGGCCGATCCGGGTTCGGTGCGGGTGGACGATGCGGCCACACACGTCGCCTACACCGACCTGCGCAGCTCCGAGACCGTGGTGGTCGACGTGGCTGCCGGTACCGGCGCGTCGCTGCCGGGCGCGCTCGTCGATCTGGCCGACGACGGCGTACTCACGGTGACGAACCGTGGCGACACCGTGTTGCTCGACCTGTCGCAGGTGACCGGCGAGCGGGTGGGCACGGTCGAGACGGCGCCGATCCTGGCCGGCATGCTCGTGGGCGACGCGAGGGCGGTCATCGTGACGCCGGAGGGCGTCGTGTCGGTCGTCGACTTCGGCGACGAGTCGGTCGACGAGGTCACCCGGCTCGCGACGGTGCTGCCGCTGCCGCCGGGCACCGACGTCACCACCGATCCCGAGATCGCCGATGGTGCCGTCGTGCTGGGCGACCGCACGCGGCTCGCGCTGTTCGGCGAGCGGTTCGTCGCCTTCGTCGACGCAGCGGGTGCGCTGGTCCGATCGGTCGACGTGCCCGACCGGGTCGAGGTGTTCCTCGATCCGGTGACCGCCGACCAGTGTCTGTCGGTCGGCGAGGAGGGCGGTCCGTACACGTTGCTCGACGCGCGCACCGGGGTGATCGTCACCTCCTTCGACGACGGCGCGCTCGTCGGTGAGGGCGCGGACGGCTGTGTGGTCGGCTTCGCGGCCGGCGATGCGTCGGGCGACGACGTCGCCGCCGGCCTGATCGGCGACGAGGACACCGACCGGGTGGACCGGCGGTTCGCCGACGGGGTGCTCGCGATCGCCGCCGACGGCACCGCAGCGATCGACAGCGACGGCCGCACCGTGTCGTGGGTCGATCTCGTCGGCGGCGAGGTGACCGAACTGGCACTCCCCGACGCCGGCGGCAGCGACGACACGACCACCACGACGCGGCGCACCACGACCACGACATCGACATCGACATCGACATCGACATCGACGGGCACCGTGCCGATTCCGGTCGCCGACCGGGACACGATCGTGGCCGCCGCCTTCGCCACGCGCTGACCCCGCCGACGCGGGCCGCCCGAAACTCGGGCGACCGCGACCACCCGTGCGGACGAGACTGCGAATCGTGACCGCTCCCGGCACCGCTCGTTGGCGCGCACTGCTCGCCCTGCTCCGACCCGACGCCCGTCGGTGGGTCGGCCTCGGCGTGCTCATCGCCGTGAGCTCGACGCTCGCCCTGAGCGGACCGCTGGTGGTGCGCCGCATCGTCGACCGGGCTGCCGACGGGGCGACGACCGCGCAACTGGTGCGCCTCGCGACCGTGTTCCTGGTGATCGCACTCGCCGCACAGGTGATCAACGTCGCCGTCACGTGGTTCGCCACCGTCACCGCCTGGCACACCACGAACCAGATCCGCATCGACCTCACCCGACACGTGCTCGGCCTCGACCACGAGTTCCACCGCACGCACACGCCCGGCGAGCTGATCCAGCGCGTCGACGGCGACGTCACGTCCGTGAGCGACTTCCTCGGTCGCGTCGTGCCCCGGTTCGTCGGCGCCGCCTTCGTCGTCATCGGGATGATCGTGGTGCTCGCGGTCGTCGACTGGCGGCTGGCCCTCGGTGCGCTCGTCTACGTGGTGCTCGCGATGTCGGCCGTGGTGCAGAGCCGCCATCGGGCCGTCGGGGAGTCGTCGGACGAGATGGGGTCGTACGCCCGTCTGTACGGCGGCATCGAGGAACGGCTCACCGCTTCCGAGGACCTGCGGTCGAACGGCGCGGCGACGCATGCGATGTGGCGCTTCGTCGAGGAGAGCACCGACGCCATGGCGAGTTCGGTCCGGCGCGAGCGGGCGTTCCTGCGGATGTGGTGGATGGTGCAGGCGTCGGTGGCAGGTGGGTCGGTGATCTCCCTCGTGGCCGGCACGCTGCTGGTGGCGGGCGACGTGATCACCGTCGGGACCGCGTTCTTGCTGTTCCAGTACGTGCTCCTGCTCTCGCGCCCGTTGGAGGACGTCGTCGACCAGCTCGAGACGGTGCAGAAGGCGAACGGGGCCATGGTGCGGGTGATCGACCTGCTCGCCGTGCATCCGGGCATCGACGACGGCGGCACCACCTCGCCGTCCACGGGCCCGCTCTCGCTCACGCTGCGGGGGGTGTCGTTCGAGTACCGCCAGGCACCCGAGGCCAATCAGGCGTACGCCGACCTCGTCACCGAGGAGGCATCGCGGCGCGTGGCCGACGGCGGCGAACCGGTGCTCGACCGCATCGACCTGCGCATCGCCGCCGGGCGATCGGTCGGGGTCGTCGGGCGCACCGGCAGCGGCAAGACCACGCTGTCCCGGCTCGTGCTCCGCCTGGTCGACGCCAGCGACGGTGAGGTGCTCCTCGGCGACGTCCCGATCAGGGACATCCCGAAGCGGGAGCTGCGCCGCCGCGTCGCGCTCATCCCGCAGGAGGTCGAGCTGTTCACCGGTTCGGTGCGCGACAACGTCACGCTCTTCGACCCCGGGCCGACCGACGAGGCGGTCGAGCGAGCGCTCCGTTCGGCCGGCCTCGACACGCTCGCCGACGGCGGCATCCACCGCGCGCTCGGCTCGGGCGGCGCCGGCCTGTCGGCCGGCGAGGCACAGCTGCTCGCACTGGCCCGCGTGTGGTTGCGTGACCCCGATCTGCTCGTGCTCGACGAGGCGACCGCCCGGGTGGACCCGGCCACCGAGGCAGCGCTGGAGGCAGCCGTGGCGAACCTCGTCAGCGGGCGCACGACCCTGGTGATCGCGCACCGATTGTCGACCCTTCGTCACGTCGACGAGATCGTGGTGCTCGATCGTGGCCGGGTCGTCGAACACGGCGAGCGGGCGACGCTCGCCGCCGATCCGAGCAGCCGATTCCACCGCCTGCTCACCCTCGCGCTCGACGTCGACGCACAAGCGCTCGACGAGCTGCCGGACCTGCCCGATCTCGACGATCTGCCCGATCTCGGCGAGCTGACCGACCGGGGCGAGGTGACGAGATGAACGTCTGGCGTCTCGCATGGCGGGCGTCGCAGCACCGACCGCGCACGTTCTGGCTCGGCTGGACCCTGTTCGTGATGTTCTTCACCTTCCCGGTCGCGATCGGGTGGCTGCTCGGCACCGGGTTCGACGCGGTGTCCGACGGTCGCAGCTCGCGCGTGTACGTGATCGCGGCGTGCATCGCGGTGCTCGAGGTGGCGCGCATGGCCACGATCCACGCGGGCGCGCTCGTGTGGACCCAGGCATGGGTGCACATCCAGACGCTGCTGCGCGCCAACATGCTCGCCGCCCAGATGGCGAGCGGTGGGCCGGAGGCCGGGCAGCCGGTCGGCTCGGCGGGCGAGGCGATCACCCACTTCCGCGACGACGCCGAGGACGTGGCGATGCTCGTCGACGGCATCCTCGACGTGAGCGCCGGCGTGGTCTTCACCGTCGGCGCCTCGTTCGTGCTCGGCAGCATCGACGCCCGCGCGGCCGCCGTGCTGTTGATCCCCCTGGCCGGTGTCGCGCTCGCCACACGAACGCTCGACACCCGGATCAAGCAGTTCCGTGCCGCCGATCGCGCGGCGGCGTCGGCGGTGAGCGGCATGGTCGGCGACGTGATGGCCGCGGCGACGACGGTGAAGGTGAACGACGCGGTCGACACCACCATCGCCCGCCTGCAGCGCCTGGTGGATGCCCGACGGCACACGGCCGTTCGCGACCGGGTGCTCGACGAGAGCGTGTGGGCGTTCAGCCAGGGTGCGGCCGATGTCGGGCTCGGCCTCGTGCTGCTGGTGAGCGCCGGGGCGATGGCCTCCGGCGAGTTCGCCGTCGGCGACCTCGCCGTCTTCACGGCGTATCTGGGATGGCTCAGCTTCCTGCCGCGGATGGTCGGCCGCATGTTGGCGCGCCGCAAGCAGGCGGCCGTCTCGTTCGGCCGGATGGGCGGCCTCGTGGCCGACGCCGATCCTCGCCATGTGGTGGACGACCGCGACCTGCCCATCGCCCATGGGGACGTGCGCGTGCGGCCTGCGACGGTGCGGCCCGAACGCGTGCCGCTCGACGAGTTGGAGGTGCGTCACCTCCGCGCCACGTACGCGGGTGGAGCCGGCGTGCAGGACGTGTCGTTCCGCGTGCGCCGCGGTAGCTTCACCGTGATCACCGGCGAGATCGGTTCGGGCAAGAGCACGTTGCTGCGAGCCGTGCTCGGCCTCGCCGCCCAGGCCGAGGTGTCCGGCGAGGTGTCCGGTGAGGTGTGGTGGAACGGGCGGCCGCTCGACGACCGAGCTGCGTTCCTCGTGCCACCGAACGCGGCGTTCCTGCCGCAGGTGCCCCAGCTGATCTCCGACTCGCTCGCCGACAACGTCGCGCTCGGGCCGGTCGACGACCTCGCCCTCGCGACCGCGTTCGAGCTCGCCGCTGTGGCCACCGACATCGCCGCGATGCCCGACGGCACCGACACGCTCATCGGCCCACGCGGCCTGCGGTTGTCGGGCGGGCAACGCCAGCGGGTGGCGACGGCCCGAGCGCTCGTGCACACACCCGAACTCGTGGTGCTCGACGACCTGTCGAGCGCCCTCGACGTGGAGACCGAGCTGCAGCTGTGGACCAACCTGGCGGCGGCCGGCATGACCGTGATCGCCGTGTCGCACCGGGCGGTCGCGTTCGAACGCGCCGACCAGGTGGTGCGGCTCCAGGGCGGCCGCGCGGAGTGACCCTCAGCTCGCGAGCTGCACTGCCGCGAGTGACGTGAGCGCGACCAGCGCCCAACTGGCAGCGCCGAGCACCAGCGGGCGGCCGCCGAGGACGCGGAGTCGGCGCCACACCACCTGGCTGCCGAGGCCGACGAGCCCGGCGCCGATCAGCAGCGTCTCCAGGTGCTGCGCCGCCGCGAGGGTGGCCGACGGGACGACACCGGTCGACCGCAGCGCGGCCGCACCGAGGAATGCCACGACGAACCACGGCAGCAGCGGCGGACGCGGTCCGGCATCCGTCGACGGGTCGGCAGTCCCCG
>JAPLAA010000092.1 GCA_026393475.1 Actinomycetota bacterium | reverse complement strand
CGGACACGGGTCCGCGTGCGTCGACGTCAGGAGGAGTTCGCCGATGGCCAGGTTCGGGTTCACTCCGACCTCGATGCGTGACCGGTTCTTCGCCCTTCCCGACGGAGCACCGCGAGACCGGCGGCCGACCGACATCTCGATGTTGGTGTTCACGTCGATCCTCGTGCTGGTGTTCGCCATGCGTGCCGACGACGGTGTCGGCGCGTTCGAGTCGGCCATCACCGCGGCGATCCGTGCGCTCCCGGGGGTGTTCGACCCGATGTGGTCGATCCTCCACGACGGACTTCGTCTGTGGGGACTGCTGCTGATCGTCATCTCGCTGTGGCGGCGACGTTGGGGGTTGCTGCGCGACCTCGCGATCGGCTGGGCGGTGGCCGCCGGCCTGGCCGCCGTCGTCGGCCGGGTGACCAACCATCGTTGGCCCGATGTCGTCGACGGGTTCCTGCGATCCGACATCATCCTCGACTACCCGGTGGTGGGACTGGCCGTCTCGGTGACCGTGGCGAGCATCGCATCGACCCATCTGAGTCGGCCCTATCGGTATCTGTCGCGGTGGATCATCGGCCTCGGGTGCACCAGTGCCGCCGTCCTCGGCATCACCACGGTGTCGGGCGCCGTCGGTGCGGCGGCGCTCGGCATCGCGATCGCGTCGGGTGTGCACCTCGTGTTCGGCTCGCCCGGGGGGTTGCCCTCGACACGCCAGGTCGACGCGATGATCACCGACATCGGACTGAGCGCCACGACCCGCGCCCTGTCCCGCCGGGTCGGCGTCGTGCTCGCCGCCGCCGATGACGACGCCGGGCGGCCGCTCGACGTGAAGATCTACGGTCGTGACGCGTGGGACGGCCAGCTGTTGGTGTCCCTGTGGCGATTCGTCTGGTACCGGGAAGGCGGACCCACCCTCGCGCTGACGCGCCTGCAGCAGGTCGAGCACGAGGCCTTCCTGACGTTGCTCGCTGCGAGCCGTGGTGCCTCGGTGCATCCGGTGGTGTCCGCAGGGAAGACCGAACTCGGCGATGCGCTGCTCGTCGTGGAACGCATCGGTCAGCCGGTCATCTCGGCGTCGTCGGACGATCCAGCGGTGTCGACCCGGGCGATGTGGGAGTCGCTCGCCGCCCTGCACGCCGCCGGCATCACCCACGGGGCGATCGATGGCGAGCGGGTGTTCGTCGACGGAGGTCGGGTCCTGCTCGCCGATCTCGCGGCTGGTGAGGTGCTCCCGCCGTCGGATGCAGCGCCGTTCCTGCGCGATCGAGCCCAGATGTTCTGTCTGTCGGCAGTGATCGTGGGCCAGGAGGCGGCGATCGCCGGGGCGTTGTCGGCGCTGGGGGCCGATGGCCTGGCCGACGTCCTGTCGTACGTGCAGCCGGCCGCGATGTCGTCGCGGTTGCGACGTGACCTCGCTCGTGCCGACGTCGACATCGACGAGCTCCGCAAGGCAGCCGTCGGGGCGATCGGTGGTGAGGAGCGGGAACTGCAGCGTCTCCGTCGCCTGACCGTCGGCCGCGTGCTCATGGTCGTGTTGCTGTTCATCGCCGGCTCGACCCTGATCGGTGGGTTGCTCGAGGTCGGGTTCGACACCCTGTTCGATGCGGTCAAGGAGGCGAGCCTGCCCGTGGTGGTCGCCGCGTTCTTCATCTCGCTGTTGTCACGACCGATCAACGCCTGGGGGGTGACGGCGCTGTCCCCGGTGCCGATCCCACTCGGCCGGGTGACCGTGCTGATGTTCGCGATGAACTTCGTGAACCTCGCGATGCCCTCCACCGCCGGCCGGGTCGCGGTCAACATCAGGTTCTTCCAACGCAGTGGGGTCGATCCGACGGTGGCCGTGGCGATCGGTGCGCTCGACGGCGTGACGTCGTTCCTGTGCCAGCTGCTCCTGATCGGGCTGGTGCTGTTCTCGGGACTGGGCACACTCGACATGGACCTGAGCAACCAGTTCTCGGTCGATTCGTTCGGGCGGATCGTGGCGGTGTTCGGCATCGTCGTCGTGATCGGCGTCGTCGTCGTGTTCGCCGTCCCCAGACTCCGCGACCTGGCCCTCTCGGCGCTGCGATCGGCCTGGGGGTTCGTCAGGGAACTCCTGCGACGTCCGATCCGGCTGGTCAAGGCCATGATCTCGAACATGGGTGCCGAGCTGGTGTACTCGACGGTGCTGTTCACGGTGCTGGTGGCCTACGGCCAGTCGGTCAACTTCGTCGACATCATCTTCGTCGGCATCGCGGTGTCGCTGTTCGCCGGACTCATGCCGGTGCCGGGTGGTATCGGTGTCGCCGAGGCGGGTCTGACGGCGGGGTTCATGGCAGCAGGCGTCGATCAGACGACGGCGTTCGCCGCTGCGCTCACCGTGCGCTTGTGCACGTTCTATCTGCCCCCGTTCATCGGTTGGTTCGCCCTCCGTTGGCTCCAGCGAAGGAGATTCCTCTGATGCTTCAGCAGGCCGTCGGTGAGTTCCTGCCCGCAGCGCTCGCGATCGCGCTCAGTCCGTTTCCGATCATCGGCGTGGTCATGCTGCTCGGTGCGCCGCGGGCGGTGCCGCTCGGTGTCGCGTTCCTGCTCGGATGGCTGGTCGGCGTCAGCACGCTGGTGGCTCTCGGTGTGGCTGCGTTCTCCGGCAGCGACGTCGTCGACAGCGACACCTCTCGGCTCGCATCGTGGTTGCGCGTGCTGGGCGGCATCGCGTTGATCGCCGCGGCGGGGAAGAAGTGGCGGGGACGGCCGTCGCCCGGCGACGAGGTGGAGCTGCCGGGTTGGATGAGCAAGCTCGACGGGCTCTCCGTCCCCGGTGCGTTGGTGGCCGGCCTGCTCGTGGGTGGCGTCAATCCCAAGAACATCGCGTTGGCGCTCTCCGGGACGACGTCGATGACCGACGTGGGCCTCCACGGTTCCGACCTGTTCGTCGCCGCCGCGATCTTCGTCGCGCTCGCCTCGAGTTCGGTGATCGTCTCGGTCGCCTTCCGCACGTTCGGCGGCCAGCGTGTGGCGCCGTCGCTCGAACGGGTCAAGGAGTTCATGCTCGCCAACAACGTCGTCATCATGGTGGTGGTGTTCGCCGGCATCGGTGTGAAGGTGCTCGGCGAGGGGATCAAGGGCCTCGGTCGTTGAGGTCGCGGCCATCGGGCCGACATGCCACGATGGCAACGTGAACAGCGCGCCCGAGCCATCGACTGCATCAGCTCCGACCGACGATCTCGATCATCCCGTCTACGTCTCCACCGGCGCGCTGCCGACGCGCGATGAGGTCCAGGCCCTCGTGATCGAGGCCCACGAGCGGTTCGGCAGCGATCGGCACGGTGAGGTGTCCGACGTGTACCCGGCCCTGCAACAGGTCGATCCCGACCTGTTCGGCGTGTGCGTCGTGAGCGTCGCCGAGGTCGCCTTCACTGCCGGTGACGTCGACGTCGAGCACACCATCATGAGCGTCGCGAAGCCCTTCGTGTTCGCCCTCGTGTGCGACAGCATCGGTATCGACGAGGCGAACCGCCGCATCGGCGTGAACGCCACCGGGCGCGCCTTCAATTCGCTCGAGGCGATCGAGCGTCAGCGCGACGGTCGCACCAACCCGATGGTGAACCCGGGAGCGATCGTCACCACCAGTTGGGCGCCCGGATCGTCGATCGAGGATCGGTGGGCGTTCGTGCTGGGCGGTCTCTCGCGGTTCGCAGGTCGCCAACTGTCGCTGCACGACGAGGTCTACGCGTCGGCGTCGGCGACCAATCTGCGCAACCGGGCCATGACCGATCTGCTCGAGAGCTACGGGCTGCTCGGCTCCGACGGCGCCGAGGCACTCGACCTGTACACGCGACAGAGCTCGCTCACGGTCACGGCACGCGACCTGGCCGTCATGGGCGCCACGCTCGCCGACGGCGGCGTGAACCCGATGACCGGCGAGCAGGTGATCAGCCCGATGAGCTGCCGGGCAGCGCTCGCGGTCATGACGACCGCAGGGCTGTACGAGACATCGGGCGATTGGCTCTACTCGGTGGGCCTCCCCGGCAAGAGCGGCATCGGGGGTGGGATCGTGGCGGTCGCCCCCGGGAAGGGCGCGCTCGGCACGTTCGGTCCTCGACTCGATGGCGCCGGGAACAGCGTGAAGGGTCAGCTCGCCGCGCGTTTCCTGTCGAAGCGCCTCGGTCTCGACCTGTTCCTGTCGGCTGCGGCAGAGCGCTCGTCGACGTGACCTGACCGGACCTGCCGTGAGCTGAGGTGACGGTGAGTCGATCTGTAAGCGGGGTTCTGTCGTACCGTGAGGTACGGGTGACCATCCATCTACGCGATCCACCCGAGAGGTGTCCGGGCACAGCCCGAACAGGCGAGCAGCCCGTCCTCTCTGCTTGATCTTGCTCCGAGTGGGGTTGACCGAGCCGTGGGGATCACTCCACACGCTGGTGCGCTCTTACCGCACCGTTTCACCCTCACCTGTGACCGGTTGCCCGGCCCATCGGCGGTCTGCTCTCTGTTGCACTGTCCGTCACGTCGCCGCGACCTGGCTCTCGCCAGCACTCTGCTCTGCGGAGCCCCGACTTTCCTCGACCCGGTCGCCGGTCACCCGACCCCGAGCCGCGGTCACCCGACCGACTCACCGTCGAGGCGAGTCTACGAGGTTCTCGGGTGTCAGCAGGAGGGCTCGAGGAAGTCGTAGACGTAGGTGTTGTAGCTCGGGGTGTCGATGCTGATGCTCCGGCGCAGACCGACCTCGTCCTCGGCGCCGATCACGAGGGTGAGACCCCCGAGCGTGCCGAAACGTGACGGGAGTGCCAGCGCGACCGGGATCGCCGGCGGCGTGGCCGGTGCCTCGAGTTGCAGGTACCCGGCGGGCCGACCCGTGATCGCCAGCGCGAGCAACGACGAGTGCCGAGCCTCGTCGGCGCCGATCGTGACCGCCGCCCGACGCAGATCGGGCGTGGACAGCATCTGGACGAAGGACTGGTACGTCTCGGTCGCCAGCGACTCGAGCACGTGAGCGGTGTTCAACACGTCTCGCGTGGGATCGTCGCTGGCAGCGATGCCCGCCGCCTCGTCACCCAGGATCGCGGTGAGGATGGCGGGGATCAGCAGCTCTTCGATGCGCGGGTTGCCGCACAGCCACGGTTCGCTGCCCAGTTCGGTCGTCAATCCGTCGAGCGCCTCCGCGTGGCCGATGTGGTCGTCGCGGAACCGCTCGGCGGTCGCCGTGAGCGACGACGGGATGAGCCCGGCGTCGAGCACGGTGTCGTAGAGACCGATGACGGAACGCTCGATCGACGCGGCCGTGCGGAGGAGCACGCCGTCGTTGACCACTGCGTCGGGCAGTGCGGTGGTGGAGGGTGCGGTGCCGACCCGGGCGATGCCCGGCGATTCGGTGCCGCCGCATGCGGACAGCAGCGCGGCGCCTGCGAGCCCTGCCCCGCCGAGGCGGAGGAAGCTGCGACGACCGACGAGGTCGAGGTTCTGGCGATCGGTGTCCACGTGCGTCACCCTTCCACCGGCGTGAGCGCCGTGGCGTCGTCGACCAACAGGTCGTCCAGTTCGGTGCGGCCGGCGAGGTCGGCGAACACGAGCGCGTGACGGGCCTCTGCGATGAGGATCGACGCCAGCAGACGGGCGCCGTTGATCCCGTTCAGCTGACCGACGACGTCGGTGTGTGTCGCGACGAGCACGTTCTCGAGATCGACGGCCGCTGCCACGATCGAGGCCTGATCGCCCGAGAACGCCTCGGAGGACTCGTCGACGAGCGACTGGAGCGGCTGGCCCGGGAACGTGCGTCCGATGAGCGCTGCGAGCGACTGGCCGTACGCGAGGTGCGCGGCGCGCACTTCGGTGATCACCGAGCGGGTGACCTCGCCGATGCCGTCACCGGCGAGCGCGAGGTCGTACAGCCGAGTGGCAGCGAGCTCGGCGGTCTGCACGAACGACAGCAGGGCGATGTCGGAGGCGTCGGGCTGGCGAGGCGGCGCAGTGGTGGTGGTGGCCTGTTCGGGCGTCGAGGCTCCCGCGCGCGAGGCGATGCCGGGCACGAGCGAGCCGGCAAGTCCGATCAGGCCCGCGCCGAGCAGGCGGCGCGTCAGACCTGATGAAGATGCCGCGTCGGCCAACACGTCGGTGTGTGCCGTCGAGGTATCGGGCGAATCCATGTCCACGAGGGAGTGTGTCCTTTCCAGTCGCTGCCCTGAGCTTTGTCGGCGCCGGGTGAGCGGAGCAATTCTAGTGAGCCCATGGGCTCCATGAGCAGATGCTAGAAGTCCAGAGCCGACAGGTCGGGTATCCAGCCCTTCGCCCGTTCGACGGCGTCCCGCCACCGCTCGCGAGAGGGCCCTCCGGGTGACGTCGCCGGCTCGACGCGACCCGCCGGTCGCCAGCAGTCGGCGATGTCGTCGAACGATCCCCAACCGCCGCTCGCGAGCCCGGCGAGGTAGCCGGCGCCCATGGTGGTGGCATCGGCGACCGGCGCGATCTCGACCGGTCGGCCCGCCGCATCGGCGAGCGCCTGGACGAACGTCGGGTTGCGGCTCATGCCACCGTCGACCCGCAGCACCTCGATCGTGCGCCCCGTGTCGGCCTCGGCGGCCTCCACCAGGTCGGCGCCACGGTGCGCGATGCCCTCCAGCACGGCCCGTACCACGTGACTCCGGTCGGTGCCGCGGGTGAGGCCGAACAGCGAGCCTCGAGCTCCGTAGTCCCAGAACGGGGTGCCGAGGCCGAGCAGCGCGGGCACGTACACCACACCGTCGGTAGTCGTGCAGCCCTGCGCGACGTCGTGGCTCTGCTCGGGCGTGTCGATCAGCTGCAGGTCGTCGCGGAGCCACTCGATGTTGGTGCCGGCCGACAGCATGATGCCCTCGACCCCCCAGACGGTCTCGTCGCCACGGCCCCACGCCACGATCGGGAAGGTGCCGTTCGCACTGCGGTTCGCCGAGGCCGGCGAGCCGGGCCCCACGCACATGTCGAGCATGCCGCCCGTGCCGAAGGTGATCTTCACGTCGCCGGGTCGCACACAGCTCTGCCCGACCATGCTGCCCTGCTGGTCGCCCACCAGCGACGACAGCATCGGGGCGCCCGTGAGCGCCGTCGCCGGCGCGATCTCACCCGAGGTGTCGACCAGGCGGGGCAGCATCGAGCGGGGGATGTTCAACGCGTCGAGCACCTTGTCGTTCCAGTCGGAGGCATCGGCCTGGAGCATCCCGGTGACGGCGGCGTTGGAACGGTCGGTGACGTGCACCTGGCCGCCCGTCAGCTGCCACGCGAGCCAGGTGTCGACGGTGCCGAAGCACAGGTCGCGCGACCGCGAGGGGTCGAACTGGTCGAGGATCGCGGCCAGCTTGGTGGCCGACTGGTTCGGTGCGAGGGCCAGGCCGTGCTCGGCCTTGGCGGTGATGCAGGCGATCACGGTCCGCAGGTCCTGCCAGCCGAGTCCGGGACCGACCGGTTCGCCGGTGGCGCGGTCCCACACGACGGTGGATGCCCGTTGGGTGGTGACGCCCACGGCGGCGACCGCAGCGCCGTGACCGGCGAGGGCGAGTTCGGCGAGTTCGATCGCGGCGTCGCCGAGCTGGACCGGGTCGAACTCGACGAGCCCCGGGAACGGGGTGCTCGGCGGCAGACGCCGGTACTGCACATCGCCGAGCGAGCCGTCGCCGTGCATGACGGCAGCGCGTACCCCCGTCGTGCCGATGTCGATCACGAGCACGCTCATCGCAGGTCTCCTCGTCCCTCGGTTCCGTCCGATCCTTCGCCCGGCCGCCGGCTCATTTGGGTGCTGGGCCGAATGCCGCGCTTGAGCAGCAGCGATCCGAGCACCCCGCCGATCACGCCGGCGAACAGCACCGGCGTGACGTTGAACAACGCCGCGTACCACCGCACCTCGCGGCCGGTGATCAGCCGAACCGCGATGAACACTGCCTGGGCGACGAGGTAGGTGCCCGACGCCGTGATGAGCCCGTGGTAGAGCGGCAGGCCGGTGCGCTGTGTCCATGCGGCCACGCCCGCGCCGAGGACGAACCCGCCGAGCGCGCCGAGCGTGAGCAGGATGGCGAGGCCCGAGTCGTCGCGGCTGTCGGCGGCCCATCTGGCCGCCAGCGAGAACGGCACGGCGAACACGAGGCACACCGATGCGCCGGAGCGCACCGCCTGCACGTCGAGCTTGCCGGGCTGGGCGTTCATGTCGTTCATGTCGCTCATGGCGTTCATGGCCACGGGACCTCCCCGAACGGTGACGGCAGGCCGAGCTTGCCGGGGTTCAGGATGCCGGTCGGGTCGAGGGCGTGCTTCATCGCGACGAGGACGTCGAACGCCGGTCCGAGCGCCTCGCGCATGTACCGGCTCCGGTTGAGGCCGACGCCGTGGTGGTGCGAGAGGTTGCCGCCGTGGGCGAGCACGGCGCGCGTGCCGGCGTCCCACAGCGCCACGTACGTCGATTCCACCTCGTCCGCCGGCGGGGTGGCGGCGAACGTGAAGTACAGGCACGCCCCGTCGGGGTAGCTGTGCGAGAGGTGGCAGGTGGCGGCCCGGGCGTGCGGCACGGCGAGCATGGCCGTCCTCACGGCGTCGAAGATCTCCCCGAGCACCGCCCACGGTGCGGCGATCTCGAGCGTGTCGACCACGAACCCCTTCCGTGTGAGGGCCTGGAGCGCGCTCGTGTCGTTGCGGTGGTGGGTCCAACGCTCGACCCGTTCCACGCCGAGCGACACCGCGGCGGCGCACTCGGCTGCGACGACGCGCATCGTGGCATCGACGATCTCGTGGTCGCCCTCGTCGAGCACGAGCAGCATGCACTGGGTGCCGTCGCCTCCCTGGCCGCGGGCGCTCTCGGGCGCGTCGTACAGGCGGAGCACCGCAGGGGTGGCGCCCCGCTGGATGATGCGTCGGCAGGCGTCGATGCCGGCTTCGAACGTGTCGAACGCGTACGACGCCATCGTCGGTGGGCCCGAGACGGCATGGGTGCGCAACCACACCCGGGTCACGACGCCGAGCGTGCCCTCGCTGCCGACGAAGAGCTGCGTGAGGTCGGGGCCGGCCGCGGCGGCGGGGGCACCGCCGGTGCGCACCACGGTGCCGTCGGCGAGCACGACCTCGAGGCCCACCACCATGTCCTCGATCTTGCCGTAGCGGGTGCTGTACTGCCCGGCGCCGCGGCATGCGACCCAACCGCCGACGGTCGCCAGGTCGAAGCTCTGCGGGAAGTGGCCCACCGAGTGGCCGTGCGCGCCGATCTCGCGTTCGAGCTCGGGCCCGAACGTGCCGGCGACGACCTCGACCACGCCGGACACCTCGTCGAGGTGCACGACCCCGTGCAGGTTCGACAGGTCGAGCAGCACGCCCCCGAACACCGGGACCGAGGCGCCCGTGACACTGCTGCGCCCAGCCGCAGGCGTGACCGGCACGCGGTGTTCATGACAGACGCGCAGCACGGCCACGACCTCGTCGGTGGTGGTGGGCGAGCACACGATCGCCGCCACCTGCGGTGCCTGTCCGACGAGCGCCCAGTGCATCGCCAACGGCCACCAGTCGCGGCTGGCCTCGGCACGCTTGCCGATCGCGGTGCTCGACGGGCAGGCAGCGTGCAGCGCAGCAAGCGCGGCGGGGGAGACCTCCACGACGGTGGTGGTGAGGTGCGAACCGGTGCCGGTGAGTTCGATCGGGGGTGTCGGCCGAACCGGGTCGGCCGGGTCGGCCGGGTCGGCGTCGGGGGAGTGGTCGGTGGTCACGATGGGGTTCCTCCTGGTGCGCCGGGTGGCGACACGCTGGCGATGTACTCGGCCTCGGGGACGAGGCCGGCGGCGGCCTCGTCGGCACACAGCGCGGTGAATGCGGCCACCTGTCGGTCGATCTCCGCGTCGTCCCATCCGAGGATCGGTGCGACGAGCCGAGCCGCCGCCGGTGCTGCCGCGAGCGTCGCGTCGCGGTCGAGCAGGCGGGCTCGCGTGCGCCGCGTGAGCAGGTCGTCGAGGCTGCGGACCATCTCGTGACGGGCCGCGTACACCGCCTCGACCCGCAGGTACGACAACCCGGGCACCAGCGGTTCGAGCAGGGTCGGGTCGCCATCGGCCAGGCGCACGACCTCGAGCGCCAGCGAGCCGTGCCGGGCCATCAGATCGGGATCGCTCACAGGTCGGTCGCTGGTGGCGCCGAGCAGACGCAGGCGTCGGGTGCGGCAGCGGGCCTTCCGGCCGAGCGCGGTGAGCACCTCGTCGACCGTGTCCTCGGCCATCTCGCGATACGTCGTCAGCTTGCCGCCCGTGACCGTGATGACGCCGTGGGGATTGCGGGTGATGCTGTGGCGCCGCGACAGATCGGCGGTTCGCCCTGATTCGGCGCGCTTGACGAGCGGACGCAGACCGGCCCAGACGCCGGTGACGTCGGCCTCGGTGAACCCGCCGCTGACCGCAGGGTCGATCGACGCGTTGAGGGCGCGCAGCACATAGGTGATGTCGTCGGCCGTGCACTGCGGGTCGTCGAGCGGGCCTGCGTAGTCGGTGTCGGTCGTGCCCACGTAGGAGTGGCGGAACGTGCCGTCGCCGTTCGGGCCCCACGGCACGACGAACAGGCTCCGCTTGTCCTTCGGGACCGGGATCACGACGGCGATGTCGTTGCGAACCTTCGCCCACGGGACCGTCACGTGCACGCCCTTGGCCGGCCGGATCGTGTCAGGGTCCGCGCCCTCGTCGAGCCCGCGCACCTTGTCGCTCCACACGCCGGCGGCATTGACCACGACGGAGGCCCTGATGTCGAACCGGCGACCGTCGGCCTCGGCCGTCACCCCGTTCACCGCGCCGTCGGCGGCGTGGGTGACGTCGACGACGGTGCACCCGTTGGCCACTGCCGCGCCGTGGGCCGCTGCGGTGCGGGCGACGGTGAGCACCAGTCGGGCGTCGTCGACCGCAGCGTCGTAATAGAGGTACGCGGCCAGCACGCGCGAGGCCGGCATCGACGGCATGTGCGCGAGCGCCTTCTCCTTGCCCAGGCGGCGGTGCAGCTTCCCGATGCGCCATCCGCCGGTGAGGTCGTACATCCACATGGCGGAACCGAGCGCGCGGGCGATCTTGCGGTTGACGACGCTCTTCGTCTGATCGGCACCTGCAGGGGTCGCATCACCCGGCTTGGGCGGGCGACCGAGGATCGGGATCATGAACGGCAGCACGGTCACGAGGTGCGGCGCGTTCTTGCGCAGCCGCTGCCGCTCGCGCAGCGCCTCGTACACCAGGCGCACCTCGCCCTGCTGCAGGTAGCGCAACCCGCCGTGGACGAGCTTGCTGCTCTTCGACGACGTGCCCGAGGCGAAGTCACCGCGCTCGACGAGCGCGGTGCGCAGGCCCCGCGACGCGGCGTCGAGTGCGACGCCGACACCGGTGATGCCGCCACCGACCACCAGTACGTCGAACTGCTCGGTCGCGAGTCGGCCGAGCATCTCGTCACGGTCGAATCGGGGGACCGGGGCAGCGGTCGCAGTGGAGGGCATCGCGGGCATCGTAGGAGAGGTTCGGTCGCGGTGGAGGAACGGACGGCCGCCGGCCCGAGCGCGCCGACACCCTGGGTCGATCCGGGGCGAGCAGATCGATCTGCACGAATTGCGAACCAACAATCGTTGCGAATACGGTCGGGTCGTGCGCACTCCGCAGGAGCTCTCCACGGCGTTCCGGGCGATCGGCCTGAAGGTCACGCCCCAGCGCCAGGTGTTGTTCTCGCTGCTCCACCAGAACGACGGCCACCCGTCGGCGGAGGCCATCCATCTGGCGGCGAGTGCGGCGATGCCGGGCATCTCGCTGCGCACCGTGTACCAGACGCTCAACGACCTCGTCTCGATGGGTGAGCTGCAGCAACTGCAGCTCACGCCCGGGTCGGCCCGGTTCGACCCGAACACCAGCGACCACCACCACCTCGTCTGCGACGGCTGCGGCGACGTCCGCGACGTCTACGTCAGCGGTCTCGCCGACGTCGACGTCCGCGGCCTCGACGGCTTCCGCGTCGACGCCACCGATGTCGTGTTCCGCGGCTCGTGCCCGACTTGTACGTCGGCCACGGGCGACCCATCCGCGCCTCACGCCTGACCCATCCACCAACATCAACCAGATCCGCAAGGACCCACCAGACAAAGGAATCGTCATGAGCCTCCACGGCACCAAGACCCACGAGAACCTGAAGGAATGCTTCGCCGGCGAGAGCCAGGCAAACCGCCGCTACCTGTGGTTCGCCCAGAAGGCCGACGTCGAGGGCTACCCCGACGCCGCCATGCTGTTCCGCTCGGTCGCCGAGGGTGAGACCGGCCACGCGCACGGCCACCTCGAGTTCCTCGCCCAGGTCGGCGATCCCGCCACCGGCGAGCCGATCGGCGAGACCGAGGCCAACTTCAAGGCCGCCATCGCCGGCGAGACCTACGAGTACACCCAGATGTACCCGGGCTTCGCGAAGACCGCTCGCGAAGAGGGCCTCACCGAGATCGCGGACTGGTTCGAGACGCTCGCACGCGCCGAGAAGAGCCACGCCGGTCGTTTCCAGCAGGGCCTCGACGCCCTCTGATCCTGCGCTGACAGCTTCGCGCGGGCCGCACGTCGCGGCCCGCGCGAAGCTGGAGTCACCATGACGACCACCTACGACCCGAAGCACCCCAAGTACCTCGACGAGGCAGACGTCCGCGACGAACTCACCCGCGTCTACGACCTCTGCCACGGCTGTCGTCTGTGCTTCAAGTTCTGCACCTCGTTCCCCACGCTGTTCGAGTTCGTCGACCGCCACGACGACCAGGACGCCGGCCGCCTCACCCCTGCCCAGCAGGACCAGGTGATCGACGAGTGCTTCCAGTGCAAGCTCTGCTACATCAACTGCCCGTACATCCCCGAGCTGCACGAATGGGCGCTCGACTTCCCCCGCCTCATGCTCCGTGCCGATGCGATGCGCCACGACACCAAGCAGGTCAGCGCACGCGATCGCCTCACGACCGAGGTGATGGGCCGCACCGACCTGATGGGCAAGGTGGCCACCACCGCCGCACCGCTCGCGAACAAGGTCGTCGCCGCACCGGCCGGCTCCTTCGTCCGCAAGGCCGTCGAGAAGGTCACGGGCGTGTCGAGCGTGCGCCTGCTCCCGCCGTACGCGAAGCAGCGTTTCTCCACCTGGTTCGCCCGCCGACCCAAGGTGCGCATCAACAAGCGCCAAGGACGCGTCGCGGTGTTCCCCACCTGCCTCGTCGAGTACCAGAAGCCCGAGATCGGCCACGACCTCGTGAAGGTCTACGAGCGCAACGGCATCGAGTGCCAGCTGGCCGAGGGTGCGTCGTGCTGTGGCGCCCCGTTCCTGCACAGCGGCGACCTCGACGAGTTCAACAAGATCGCCGCCAAGAACGTCACGGCGCTGGCCAACAGCGTCCGCAAGGGCATGGACATCGTGGTGCCCCAGCCGACCTGTGGGTACGTCCTGAAGAAGGACTACGTCGACTACGTCGGCAACGACGACGCCCGCCTCGTTGCGGCCAACACCTACGACGCGTCCGAGTACCTGATGAAGATCCACAAGGCCGAGGGCACCTCGCTCGACATGGATTTCACCGGCGACGTGCCGGGCACGGTCACGTATCACACGCCGTGCCACCTCAAGGCCCAGAACATCGGTCTCAAGAGCCGCGACCTCATCAAGCTCACCGGCGCCAAGGTGAAGCTCGTGCAGCAGTGCAGCGGCATCGACGGCATGTGGGGCCTTCGCGCCGAGAACGTCGACATCTCCGTGCCGATCGCGAAGAAGTTGGGCGACGAGATCCGTCGCGCCGGCGGCGACGTCGTCGCCGGTGACTGCAACCTGGCCAACACGGCGATCGCCGAGCAGACCGGCGAGGACCCGTTGCACCCGCTGCAACTCATCGCCCGCGCGTACGGCATTCCCCCCGAAACCCCGCGCTGAACCAAGCGCCGAGCCGGCTCGAACCGCTCTGCGCCCGGGATCGCGCTGACGCAGAAAGGCTCGTCATGAGCACCAGCACCAGTTCCCGCAAGCTCACCCTCGACGACATCGTCGACGCCCGCGCCTACGAGCGCGAGCGCGACACCCTCCGTGCCAGGGTGATCGACCTCAAGTCGCGCCGTCGGCTCTCGCTCGGCCACATCGTCACGATCACGTTCGAGAACCGCGAGACCATGCGGCACCAGATCCAGGAGATGGCCAGGGCCGAGAAGCTGTTCACCGACGAGGCGATCCAGGAAGAGCTCGACATCTACAACCCGATGGTGCCCGAGCCCGGCCAGCTGTGCGCGACCGTCTTCATCGAGCTCACCAACGACGAGCAGATGAAGGTGTGGCTGCCGAAGCTCGTCGGCGTCGAGCGCAGCTTCGTGTTCCGCCTCGCCGACGGTTCGGAGGTGCGCTCGATCACCGAGGAGCAGCACGCGAGCCAGCTCACCCGGCCCGACGTGACGGCGGCGGTGCACTACATCCGGTTCGAATTCACCCCGGAGCAGGTCGCCGCATTCGGCGGTGACGCGGGGACCGTGATCCTCGCGATCGACCACCCGAACTACGGCGAGGAGATCGAACTCCTGCCCGCCACCGTGGCCGAACTCCGCGGCGATCTGCTGCCCTGATCGCGGCCGGGAGGCGGTGGCGACCGTCGCTCCGTCGAGCGAGACCACGCACGGCGCGCGGATTCGTCATGGAAAACGCGCAAACTGCCCCTTCCCAACGGCCACCGACCGGACCTAGATTCCCTGCTCGTGGGGTCGATTGACCTCACCCAACGTACACCAACGGGGGACGAGGTCGTGTCTGCCAACAAGATCGTGTGGCGGGAACTGGGTGCTTGCAGGGGGCTGGAGCCGAGCATCTTCTTCCCGGACGACGACGACGAAGCAACCGATGCCAAGGAAGTCTGCGGCGGCTGCAACGTCCGTGTCGCGTGCCTCGAGCACGCGTTGACCATTCGCGAGAAGCAGGGCGTCTGGGGTGGCGCCACCGAGCGTGAACGGCGCCGGATCATCCGGCAACGCCGTCGCACCGCCTGATCCGGGCTACCTGAACCGGGCCACCTGAAGTGGTGGCGCCGTGCGGTGGCGCGTCCTCTAGCCTGCGACACCGTGACCGAACTGGACGAACACGGTGGCTGGCCCGCACTCTTGACGGCGCTGCTCGACCGACAGGACCTCAGCGCCGCCCAGGCCCGGGCCGCGATGGCCACGATCCTCGAGGGGCAGGCGACACCCGCCCAGCTGATCGCATTCGTCGTCGCGTTGCGCGCCAAGGGCGAGACACCCGAAGAGCTCAGCGGCCTGCTCGACGCCGTCCTCGCCGCCGCCACCCTCGTGCCGCTGTCGGACGATCTCCGGTCTCGAGCCGTCGACATCGTCGGTACCGGCGGTGATCGCAGCCATTCGGTCAACGTGAGCACCATGGCGTCGATCGTCACGGCCGGCGCCGGTGTGCCCGTGTGCAAGCACGGTGCGCGGGCGGCGTCGTCGAAGTGCGGCACGGCCGACGTGCTCGAGGCGCTGGGCGTCGCGGTCGAACTCCCGCCGGAGGGCGTGCTGCGCTGTGTCGAAGAGGCCGGCATCGGCTTCTGCCTGGCGCCGGTGTACCACCCTGCCTTCCGCTTCGCCGGTCCGAGCCGTCGCGAGATCGGCATCCCCACCGTGTTCAACCTGCTCGGACCGATGGCCAACCCCGGCCGCGTCCGTCGCCAGCTCATCGGCGTGGCCAACCCCATGGTCGCCGAGCGGATGCTCGCCTCGTTGCGCATCCACGGGTCGGTCAAGGCCTGGGTCGTGCACGGCAATGGCCTCGACGAGCTCACCACCACCGGCGACTCCACGGTGCTCGCCCTCGAGGACGATCACGTGCGCACGTTCAGCGTCGACCCCGTCGAGCTCGGCCTCGCCCCGGCGATCGCCGACGAGCTCACGGGCGGCGAGCCCCACGAGAACGCCGAGGCGGTGCGCCGCGTGATGGCCGGCGATCACGGCGCCCATCGCAACATCGTCGTCCTCAACGCCGGTGCCGCGCTCGTCGTCGCCGACCGGGCGACGTCGCTCGAAGAGGGCATCGCGATGGCGGCGGAGTCGATCGATTCCGGCGCGGCCGCACGCACGCTCGACCGGATGATCGAGGTGTCGCAGGCGGCCAAGGCCGCGAGCCAGGCCTGAGAGCCGGCGTTTCTTCGATGATCGTGCGCGTGCCGGCGTCGTCGGCCAACCTCGGTCCAGGGTTCGACACCCTCGGCGTCGCCCTCACCATGTGGGCCGAACTCGGCCTGGTCGACCCCGACGAGGCCGTGGACGATGGCGGCGTCCCGGAGGGCGCCCGCCGCTGCGACCAGCACCATCCTGCGTCCATCGCCTTCGCCCGCTGCGGCGGTACGGGTGAGGTGTGGGAGCGGTGCTCCATCCCGGCGGGACGAGGTCTCGGTTTCAGCGGTGCCGTGCGCGTCGGCGGCGGGATGCTCGCCCAGGCCCAACGGCACGGCGCGGGCGGGGTCGACGACTCGCACCGCGCCGAGGTGCTCTCGGTGGTCAGCGAGCTCGAAGGCCACGCCGACAACGTCGCGGCCTCCCTCTACGGCGGCGTGGTCGCCACGGCCGACGGCCAGGTCGTGCGCGTACCGCTCGCGCTCGACCCCGCGGTCGTGGTGTGGATCCCGTCGTTCGTCACCAAGACCGACGAGTCGCGCCGATCGTTGGGCGGCCCGGTGCCGTTCGCCGACGCGGTGTTCAACGTGGGCAGGGTGGCGATGCTCGTCGGCGCGCTGGCGGCCGGCGACGTCGGTGCCCTGCGGCTCGCCATGCAGGACCGTCTGCACCAACCGGCACGCCTCGCGGCCGCCGAGCCGTGCCGGGCGGCCATCGACGCCGCGCTCGCCGCCGGTGCCTGGTGCTCGTGGCTCTCGGGCAGCGGCCCGACGGTCGCCGCGATGTGCTCGGTCGCCGACGCCGACGACCTCGCAGCAGCGATGCCCGACGACGGACGGGTGAAGGTGCTCCGCATCGACCACGAGGGCGCCACGATCGAGGCCCCGTACACTTGAGCCATGTCCGGTGAGCCTGGTGCGTCCAACGGTGACGCACGCCCACCGGCGGCCGACGTCCCCGATCGGCTGCTCACCCTGGCACTCGAGTTCGCGGTCGGCATCGCCGCGGCCGGAGCGAAGCTGCGGGCGCCCCTGGCGTTCCCCGTCGCCCTCAAGCCGCTGCTGAAGTTCCAGAAGCTGCCGGCGAGCGCACTGGCGAAGGTCCGTGCCGCAGTCGATGGCGACGACGCCTTCCGGCGCAAGCTCGCCCGCGCCGCGGCCGCCGCACCCGAACTGCTCGACGACGCCTCGATGCTGTGGCTCACGCGGCCCGAGGGCTGGGAGCAGCAGCTCGCTGGGCTGGTGGGGGAGGCCGACCCGAACGATCTGGCGGCCGAACTCCGGCGCTCGGAGCGGCGCCGGGAGGCGGCCGAGGGTGCCGCACATCGCGTGCTCGCGGAGAGCGTGGCGCTGCGCGCCGAACTCGAGCGCCGCAGCGACGTCTCCACCACCGCCTCGCAGGAGATCGACCGGCTCAAGAAGGAGGCGGCCACCGCTCGCACCGAGGTGGAACGCCACCAGGCGGCGATGCGCAAGGTGAACGATCAGCTGCAGGCCGCCCGCAACGAGCTCGCCGAGCTCGCAGGCGCCCGTGATGCGGCGCTCGCCCGAGCCGCCGAGGCCGAACGGCTGCGCGACGAGGTGCTCGCTGCACGCGCTGCGGCCGGACCCACCGAAGCCGCCGCCCAGTCGACCGAACGGGCGGTGCTCGCCGGTGCCGCCGCGGTGGCCGACGAGCTCGACGCGCAGTCGCGCCTGGCCCGCCAGCTGGTGGGCGACCTCGACCGCCTGGCCCGTCGGCTGCATCACCTCGAGCCGGCGGTGCGCACTCCCAACGTGCCCGAGCGGCCCGTGTCGCGGCGCAAGCAGTCGGGCCGGTCGTCGCAACGTCAGCCCATCGGCGTGCCCGGTGGCCTCTACGGCTCGTCGCTCGCCGCGGCCGAACACGTCGTACGCCATCCGGGCGCGGTGGTCTTCGTCGACGGCTACAACGTCGCCAAGCTGCGCTTCCCGCTCCTCGAGCTCGAGGCGCAGCGGGCGAAGTGCATCGACCTGTGCGAGGACGTCGCCCGCCGATGGGGCACCAACATCGTCGTGGTGTTCGACGGCACGAACGGGCTCGGCATCGCAGCCACCGTGCGCCGGCTCGTGCGCGTGACGTTCTCGCCGGAGGGCGTGATCGCCGACGACGTCATCCGCCGCGAAGTGGCTGCGCTGCCCGACGACGTGCCGGTCGTGGTGGTCACCAACGATCAGGCCGTCATCGCCGACGTGCGGGCGATGGGCGCGAACCCGGTGTCGAGCGACCGTTGGATCGAGCTCGCCACCCGCTGACGCGCTCACCGGTGACCTGCCGACGGCTCGTGTGACACCCCTGGTGCACCATCGCATCATGTCGATGGAGCTGCCGATCATCATCACCTGCGAGACCTGCGTCATGCGCCAGAGCGAGCACTGCCACGACTGCGTCGTCACGTTCATGTGCGACGAGGAGTCGTCGCCGGCGCAGGCCGTCGTGTTCGACCTCGCCGAGCAGCGAGCGGTGAGGCTGCTCGCTGCGGCCGGGTTGGTGCCTACGCTCAAGCACCGTGAGGCCATCTGAGCCAGCGCGTGCGCTGCCCGCATCCCTCGACGGAACATTGCTCGGCGATGCTGTCGTCGACGAATTGCGGGCCATCGCCACTTCCCACGGCATCACCCGCACCGGGGTCGCGTCGGCCGAGGTGATGCTGCGTGCCCGGGTCGAGATCGTGCGTCGACGCGATGCCGGCCTCCACGACGGCATGCAGTTCACGTACAAGAACCCCGAGCGGTCCACCGATCCGGGCCAGGCGGTCCGCGGCGCACGCACCGTCTTCGTCGGCGCCCGCCCGTACCTGCTGGCCGAGCCCGAGTCCCCGAGCGTGCCGTCCGACGGCGTCGCGGCCCGCGTGGCCCGCTACGCGTGGACCGACCACTACGGCCCCCTGCGGGCGGGCCTCTGGGCCGTCGCCCGTCGCCTCCGTGCCGACGGGTGGAAGGCGGTCGCCTACGCCGACGACAACTCGATGGTCGACCGCGAGATCGCGCACCGGGCCGGCCTCGGCTGGTTCGGCAAGAACGCCAACCTGCTGCTCGACGGTGCGGGCAGCTTCTTCGTGCTCGGCAGCGTCGTCACCGACGCACCGTTGCCGGTGGTCGCCGAGCCGGCGGGCGACGGCTGCGGCACGTGCCGTCGCTGCGTCGACGGCTGCCCGACGGGCGCCATCGTGGCCGATGGGGTGATCGACGCCGGACGCTGTCTCGCCTGGCTGTTGCAGAAGCCCGGTGTGTTCCCGCGAGCGTTCCGCCGTGCGGTCGGCGACCGCATCTACGGGTGCGACGAGTGCCAGGACGTGTGCCCGCCCACGGTGCGGCTCGGCGTGAAGCGCGCCGCGGGCGAGGCGCCGCCCGACGTGCCCGTCGAGCCGTTCATCGACGCACTCGCGCTGCTCGATGCCACCGACGACGAGGTGCTGGCACGATGGGGTCGCTGGTACCTGAGCGACCGCGACCCTCGCTGGCACCGTCGCAACGCGTTGATCGTGCTCGGCAACAGCGGTCGCCCGGCGGGCCCCGGGCACCTGAGCGAGGCGGGTGCTGCCCGGGTGACGGGGGCGCTGGCCAGGTACCTTGCCCACGATGATTCCGTCCTCCGCTGCCATGCCGTGTGGGCCGCACGCATGCTCGGCCGCGACGACCTGCTGCCCGACACCGACGTCGACGCCGACGTGCGGGCCGAACTGAGCGCGCCGCTGTGAAGCACCTCCTGGTCACGAACGACTTCCCGCCCAAGATCGGCGGCATCCAGTCGCTGTTGTGGGAGTGGTGGCGTCGGCTGCCGCCCGACTCGTTCGCCGTGCTCACCTCGCCGTTCGAGGGCACCGCGGAGTTCGACGCGGCCCAGCCGTTCCGTATCGAGCGCACCCGTGAACCCGTGCTCCTGCCGCACCCGTGGATGGTCCGCCGCATCGACTCGCTGGCCGCCGAGGTGGGCGCCGAACTCGTCGTGCTCGACCCGGCCGTGCCGCTCGGCATCGTCGGCCCGTCGCTGCGGTTGCCGTACGACGTCGTGCTCCACGGCGCCGAGGTCACGGTGCCCGGGCGGCTCCCGCTGTCGAAGCAGACGCTCGGGCACGTGCTTCGCCGCTCGCGCCACATCGTCGCCGCCGGCGGCTATCCGGCGGCGGAGGCCGAGCACGCGGCCGGGCGGAAGCTGCCGATCACCGTCGTACCTCCGGGCGTCGACGCCGAGCGCTTCCACCCCCTCACCGAGGCCGAACGGCTCGAGGCCCGCGCCCACTTCGGCCTGCCCGCCGATGCCGAGTTGATCGTGGCGATCAGCCGCCTCGTGCCGCGCAAGGGCTTCGACACCGCGATCAGAGCGGTCGCCCGGATGCGCCGGTCGCGCCCGAACCTCGTGCTTGCCATTTCCGGCGGCGGACGCGACGAGGAGCGCCTGCGCACGTTGGCCACCGAACTCGAGGCGCCGGTGCGCTTCCTCGGACGGGTCTCCAACGACGACCTGCCCCGCCTCTACGGCTGTGCCGACATCTACTCGATGCTGTGCCGCAACCGGTGGGGCGGTCTCGAGCAGGAGGGGTTCGGCATCGTGTTCGTCGAGGCCGCCGCATGCGGCGTGCCGCAGGTGGCCGGCGACAGCGGGGGAGCGGCCGAGGCGGTCGCCGACGGCGAGACCGGCATCGTCGTGCGCCGTCCGGAGGACCTCGACGAGGTGGTCGCCGCCTACACCACGCTGCTCGACGATCCCGCCCGCCGACACGAGATGGGGCTCGCCGCGCGCCGGCGCGCCGTGACCGAGTTCTCCTACGACGTCCTGGCAGAGCGGTTGGGCCGTTCGCTCGGGGCGCTGCCATCATGAGCAGGTCATGAGCGCCACCGATCCGACGACCCCCGACGCAGCGCGGCCCGACGCGGTGGCCCCGCTGTCCGCCGAACAGCCCGGTTCGGGGCTGGTGCGGGCGAACCTGATCGGCACCGTCATCTTCGCGATCGTGATCGCGATCGGCATCCCGTTGCGCGACGAGCGACCCGCACAGATCCTCGTGGGCGCGGTGTCGATGGTGCTGTTCGCCATCGGCGCGGTCGGCTGCCTGTGGGCGTACGTGTCGGCGCTCGAGCGCTCCCGCGTCGACGAGATCGGCGTCGCCAACCTCTACCTGCTCACTGGTACCACGGCGCCGACGAAGGTGAAGCGGCTCATGAGCGTGCTGCTCGGTGCCCAGGTGGTCGTGGCCTTCGCCGGGGCCATCATCGGCGCCGTCGGGCTCACCGGTTCCCAGGTGAACGCACTCGCCTTCGGTATCCTCGTGCCGATGTTCCCCCTGGCGATGAACTCGCTGTGGGCGGTCCGTCACGGTGCCTACGGGCCCCGCATCGACCCGTCGGTGCGCCCCACCAACAAGAAGATCGGCTAGAACAAGACTCCTATGGCAGAGCAGGCCTCGCAGACCACCACGATCGCCACGTCCCCCGAGCGCGTCTGGGCCATCGCCGCCGACTTCGAGCGGTACACCGAGTGGGCCAAGGACGTGAAGGACGTGGTCGTCCGCGCCCGCGACGGCGAGGGCCGCCCCACCGAGGTCGAGTTCCGGGCGTCAGCTTTGGGCCGCAGCACCCACTACACCCTCTCCTACGACTACTCGCAGGCGCCGAACGTGCTCGCGTGGAGCCTCGTCCGTGGCGACATCATGAGCACCATCGACGGTGCCTACGTGTTCACCGCGATGAACGACGGCGGCACCGAGGTGCGCTACGACCTGGTGATCGAGCTCGTCGTGCCGCTGCCGGGCTTCGTGAAGCGCCGGGCCGAAGTGCGCATCCTCAACACCGTGCGCGAGCTGAAGGCTCGCGCCGAGGCGTGACTCCCGCAGCGGTCGGCATCGACGTCGGCGGGACGAAGTGCCTCGGGGTCGCGCTCGGCGAGGACGGCTCCGTCGTCGGTGAGCTCCGGCTCCCCACCCCCGACAGTCCCGAGGGCTTGGTCGACACCCTCACCCACATCGCGAGCGAGCTCGGTGCCGTCGACGCGGTCGGCGTCGCCGTGCCCGGTCTGGTCAACCGCGATGGCGTCTTGCTCGCGGCAGCGAACCTCACCGGCGTGAAGATGCTGCGCCTGCGCGAGCTGCTCGAGGCCCGCAGCGGTCTGCGCGTTCTGGTCGACAACGACAACACGGTGGCATGCCTCGCCGAATGGAAGCTGGGCGCCGGCCGCGGGGTCGACGACCTGCTGCTCGTCGGTCTCGGCACCGGTATCGGTGGCGGCTTCGTGAGCGGTGGCGCGCTGCAGCGCGGTCACAACGGCTTCGCCGGTGAGTTCGGCCACATGATCGTGATGCCGCACGGCATCCCGTGCCCGTGCGGTCAGCAGGGGTGTTGGGAGCGCTACGCCTCGGGCAACAGCCTCGGGTACCACGCCCGTGAGGCGGCGACGGCGGGCAAGCTCACGGCCGTGCTCGCCGAGGCCGGCAGCGTCGAGGCCATCCGTGGTGAGCACGTCACCGCCGCGGCACGGGCCGGCGACACCGAGGCGCTCGCCGTGATCGACATCTTCGCCGACTGGGTCGCGATCGGGTTGGTGAACCTCACCAACCTCTACGACCCGGGCACCGTGGTGTTCTCGGGTGGCCTGTCGGCCGATCCCGATCTGTTCCTGCCGCCGATCGAGCACGCGTTCCACGAGAGCATGTACGGCGGTGACGACCGGCCGTGGCCGAGCATCGTGTTTGCCGAGCTCGGCCCGCTGGCCGGTGGCATCGGCGCCGCACTGCTCACGCAGCTGTAGTCCGCTTCCCCTCGGCGCCAGTCAGCCGGCGCCGAACGGATCGGGCCCGTCAGTGGTGCGGGACGTAGTTGCGGCGAGCCTCTTCGATCTCACGCCACGCGGCGTCACGACCGGCGAGGCCGGCGGTCGACGAGGTCTTGCCGGGCTCGAGCGCCTTGTACACCTCGAAGAAGTGCTGGATCTCCTCGACGAGCTGCGGGGTGAGGTCGTTCAGATCCATCACGTCCTGCCAGCGCGGCTCGCGGGGCGGCACACAGATGATCTTGGCGTCCTCGCCGGCCTCGTCGTGCATGTAGAGCACGCCGAGCGGGCGGGCCTGCACCCAGACGCCCGGGTACACGGGGTCTTCCAGCAGCACCAGGGCGTCGAGCGGGTCGCCGTCGCCGCCGAGGGTGTCGGGGATGAAGCCGTAGTCGGCCGGGTAGGTGGTGGCCGTGAACAGGCGGCGGTCGAGGAAGACCCGCCCGGTCTCGTGGTCGATCTCGTACTTGTTGCGGCTGCCACGGGGGATCTCGATGACCACGTGGATGCATCCGTCGGGAAGGGGGTTCGACATGGTCATGAATCGTGGCACAACGATGACCGATTCCCACCTCCACCTCGCAAGGTAGGACGATCGACCCAGGCCCTGTCCGGCGATGTCGAGCAACCTCTGACGGCGGTCGTGCGTCAGAGTGGACGATGGTGGACGACGCGATCACCCGGGACGTGGAGCCGCTGCTGGCGCAGCTTCCTGTCGCCGACGGCGACATGCCTCGCGTGACCGCGGTCCCGGATTCGTTCGAGTCGTTCTTCGCCGAGACCCGTGATCCGATGCTCCGGCTCGCGTCTCTGTTGACGGGCTCGGTGAGCCAGGCCGAGGAGGCGGTGCAGGAGTCGTTCGTGAGGGTCTACGAGCGATGGAGCTCGATCGACGACCCGGGCGCGTACCTGCGGCGGGCCGTCGTGAACCGGTGCACCTCGTGGCACCGCCACCGGGCGGTCGTCCGCCGCACCGATGCCGAGGTCGCCAGGGCGGAGTCGTACCTCGATCGACCGGCCGAGACCGACGAGCTCGCCGCCGCGCTGGCACAGCTGCCGCGCCGCCGTCGGGCGGTCGTCGTGCTCCGCTTCTACCAACAGCTCGAGCTGGCCGACATCGCCGCCACCCTCGGCGTCTCGGTCGGCACCGTGAAGTCCACGTTGAACCGGGCGCTCGCCCAACTGAGAGGAACCCTCGGATGAACACCGATCTCGAAGACCGCCTGCAGCACCGGCTGCCCGAGTTGGCACATCGGGCCGACGGGGCCACCGTCGAGCTCGACGACGTGATGAGCCGCGTCGGCAGCCGCCGACGCCGCCGGTCTGCCGCCAGGGGAGCGGCCGCGGTGTGCGGACTCGCGCTGCTGGTCGGCGGTCTCGCGGCCGTGAACGCCCGAAGCGGCTCGGACGAGGCCGACGCAGCGAACCCCGATGCCGGCCCGACCCGCACCGAGGTGCCGTTGCTCGCACTCGGGACGATCTCGCCCCCGTGGTGGGTGAGCGATGTCACGAAGCCCGTCGCGCAGGGCTTCGAACTCGCCAACGGCGAGCACCTGACCTTCTACGTCAATGCGCGGGCGTACTTCGACACCTACGACCAACACCCCTGTCGGGCGCTGTCCGGGTTCGGTGCCTGCTGGTCCGTGCCAGCCTCGATCGAACTCGATGCGTTGCCGTGGACCGAACTCGAGCTCGCGGGCGTCGGGGATTCGGTGATGTGGATCGGCCTCCCCGCCGAGGCCGCGATCGTGGAGATCCGTCGGGGCGACGACGTGATGTGGCAGCACGTGGTCGACGGAGTGGCGGCGTTCCCATTGCCGGATCGCCGACCGACCGACGAGTACGTGGCGCTCGACGCTTCCGGTCAGGAGTTGCTCCGCACCACCTGGTCGACGGTCTCGTTGCAGGGGGAGGGTTCGCCGGTGACCCAGGACGGCCGACAGCTGGGTGTGGTCCAGACCTGGTCGTCGACGTTCGTGACGGCACAGCCCGACTACATACCCGACGTGGATGCGACGGTGCTCGAAGGGATGACGCAGGCCGACGAGGAGGCATACATGGCCTTCGCCGATGCCGAGATGCGGTCGTGCCTCGCGACCGGTGGCGACAGTGCTTGGAACGCGTGCCTCGTGTCGACCGACGCGGCCGTGAAGGCCTACTTCGCGCAACGTCCGTGAGAACCCGTTCCAATCCCTGGCGATCACGGCAATGAACACCGCCATCGCAGGGCCGAACTCGTAACCTGGGCCGAATGGAGTTCCGCCGCATCACCAACCTGCCGCCGTACGTCTTCACGATCATCAACAACCTGAAGATCGAGGCACGTCGAGCAGGTGTCGATGTGATCGACCTGGGGTTCGGCAACCCCGACATCCCGTCGCCGCAGATCGCCGTCGACAAGCTGGCCGAGGCCGCCCACATCGAGCGCAACCACCGGTACTCGCTGAGCCGCGGACTGCCCAAGCTGCGCGAGGCCGTCGCCGCGCTGTACGAGCGCAAGTGGGGCGTCGTGCTCGACCAGGAGCTCGAGATCACGAACACCATCGGGTCGAAGGAGGGCTTCAGCCACCTCATGTGGGTGCTGCTCGACCGTGGCGACGCGGCGATCGTGCCCAGCCCGAGCTACCCGATCCACATCTACGGTCCGCTGTTCGCCGGCGCCGACCTGCGCCAGGTGCCGATGCGTCACCTCGCCGACCCGCGGGTGCAGGGCGACTTCACGGGTGACTTCTTCGAGAGCCTCACCACCGCCTACGAGGTGGGCTGGCCGAAGCCCCGCGTGTTGGTGATCTCGTTCCCGCACAACCCGACGGGCGCCGTGGTCGACCTCGACTTCATGCAGAAGGTCGTCGACTTCTGCCGCGAGCGCAACATGATCGTGGTGCACGACTTCGCCTACGCCGACGTCGGCTTCGACGGCTACCAGCCGCCGAGCATCCTGCAGGCCGAGGGCGCCAAGGAGTGCGCGGTCGAGCTGTACTCGATGACCAAGAGCTTCTCGATGGCCGGCTGGCGGTGCGCGTTCCTGGTGGGCAACAAGGAGGTCGTGCAGGCGCTCGTGAAGTTGAAGAGCTACCTCGACTACGGCCAGTTCCAGCCGATCCAGATCGCGGCCACCGTCACGATGAACGAGGCCCCCGACTATCCCGAAGAGGTGTGTGCGATCTACCAGAGCCGTCGCGATGCGCTCATCGACGGTCTGGCCCGCATCGGGTGGGACATCCCGAAGCCGAAGGGCTCGATGTTCGTGTGGGCACCGATCCCCGAGCCGTACGCCGACATGGACTCGGTCGAGTTCTGCTCGCACGTCGTGCGCGAGTGCGAGGTGGCGCTGTCGCCGGGTGTGGGCTTCGGCCCCGGCGGTGAGGGCTTCGCCCGGTTCGCGCTGATCGAGAACGAGCGCCGCATCGCGCAGGGCATCAGGAACCTGAAGAAGGGCCTGCCGAAGCTGGGGTGATGGGGTGACCGGGTGACTGGGGCAGCGGCTCGACTGGGAGTCGTTCACATGCTCGTCACACGGGTGTGATCCTCGGCGACACCGCCCTCGGTACCGTCGCCGACGTGGAAACCTTCGTCGTTCGCGTCTGGCTCCCCGATCGTCCGGGCGCGCTGGGCCAGGTGGCGAGCCGCATCGGTGCGCTGCGCGGCGACGTGGTGGGCATCGACATCCTCGAGCGCGGCGGCGGTCGAGCGGTCGACGAACTGGTCGTGAGCCTTCCCGACCTCGAGCTGGTCGACCTCCTCGTGGCCGAGATCATGCAGGTGGACGGGGTGGCGGTCGAGGACGTGCGGCGGGTGGCCAACGATCGCCCCGACTCGGGTCTCGTGGCGTTGGAGATGGCCGCAGAACTCGCCGAGGCACCCCTCGAGGGGCGGCTCGACCTGCTGTGCGACCGTCTGGCGGTGCTGCTCGACGGCGACTGGGTGGCGGCGCTCGATGCCGCTGCCGCCGTGGTGGTGACCGGTCACGGTGCGGCCCCCGACGTGGCCTGGTTGGCGGCGTTCCTCGACGGCAGCCGTCACCTCGACGAGGCCGCACAGGCGGCCGGCGCTCCGGGCGATCTCGCCTGGGGATGGTTGGGGGGCGTCGATGCGGTGAGCGGCCGCGACCTCGTGGTGGTCGTGGGCCGGTCCGGGCGGCCGTTCCACGCCCGCGAACGCCAGCAGCTCGGTCTGCTGTGCCGCACGACGACGGCACTTCTCGGCGTCACCGCCCTCGCCTGATCCGGCGGGTCCAGCGCCCGCCCTGCCGCCTGCCCGTCGCCTGTGGCAACGTCGCTGAGCTGGGACGACGGCACCTCCGGTTGACAGATCGCCCGCGTTCCGGACGGTCGCGCCCGAGGAGAGTCCGGGAGCACAGGAAGGCACGCTCGGCGAATGACAGGTCCACGGTTGGGGCGCACGATCGGTGCGATGGCAGCGGCTGTAGCCGTGGCGGTCGCCGTTCGTGTCGTCTCCGGCACCGTCGCGAGCGCCGACACGAGCGCGCAGGACTGGGTCGTTCTCGCGCCTGCACTCGCCGCTGCGGTGTACGCCGTCGTGCGCCTGCTGTGCTGGTCGCTGCTGTGGAGCAGGCCGCGGGCCACCCCGCCCGACCGTCGGGCTCGATCGGCCGCCGAGGCCGCGCTCGACCGCACCGAGGTCGCGGTCGTGTGCGACGGCGAATCGCTCGTGCTGGTGCGCACGGCGACCATCGCCGCGATCGCGTCGACCGGCGCTGCGTCGCGGGTGCTGCTGGTGGGCGCCGATCCGCGCCTCGACCAACTCGGACGATCGCTCGGCGTGCGCCGGGTCACGAGCGGCATCGGCCCGCGGGCCGGGATCGCCGCCGCGGTGGCCGCCGCGACGGGCGGGCACCTCGTGCTCACGTCGGCGGCGTCGGCGGTCCTGCCGGGTGCGCTGCGTCCCGCGCTCGAGCAGTTCGACCGGGGCACCGTGTGGGTCCAGTCCGAACCGGTGGCACCGGGCGACCGAGCGTTGCTCGACCATGTCCGACACGACCGGTGGTGGCCGTCGCTCGACGCCCGCGGTGCGATGCCATGGCTCGGCTTCGGCTCGATCGTCCTTGTCGACGCCTTCCGCACCCTGCCCGTCGCCCGCGGCGCGGCTGCCTGCACCGTCGCCGCCCAACGACTCGGCTGGCACGGCCGCTGGCACCGGCCGATGATCGCGGTGGAGCAGGTCGATGCGGGCGCGACCCGCGACCGCGAGATCGCCGCGCGGGGCGATCGACTGCGGTCGATGCGCGGCCTCCGGTCGCCGATCTGGGCGCGCGGCCTCACCCGCTGGCAGCGCCTCGCACACGTCGCGACCCTCGTCGAGGACCTCGCCGGCATCGCCGCGGTGACGGCCGTCTCCGCGGTGGTCGCGGCGCTGGCGACAGGCGAGCTCCCGCTGCCGTTCGAGGCATGGGCATGGGGAGCGCCGATCGCGATCGGCCTCGCCTGGCTCGCCCGACTGCTGCTGACCGGCGGCCTGATCCGACCCATCGGCATGTGCCGGGCCTCGACCGACGACATCGCACCATCGCTCCGGGCCGTGGCCCGATCGATGCGGCGCGGCGCGCAGACGATCGAGGTCCCGGCGGTCGGGCCGTCGCGGCGCGGCTGGCGATCGCAGCTCGAACTGCTCGCGCTCGTGCTCGCCGTCGACGTCGCGTTGGCATGGCGGGCATGGCAGGTGATCGTCACCGACGACGATGCCCGCCGATTCCTGACGGAAGGCGCGTTGCTCGTCGCCGGTGTGGCGACCGTCGCGTGCCTGCTGTCGTCGGCCCGGGTGCTGCGTCGCAACCGCTCGCTCCGCGGCAGCCGTCGGCTGCCGGTGGACATCGCCGCCCGGATCGGCACGCACCAGGGCCGTGTGCTCGACCTCGCCGCCGGCGGCATGCGGGTGGAGTTCGGAGCGCCCGCCGACCTGTTGGTCGAGTTCCCGGTGCAGCTCATCGCCCGCGGGCAGCACCCCGTGGACGTGCGCGCCCAGGTGGTGCGAGTCGAGCAGCGCACCGACACCTGGGTGTTGGGCATGCGCCTCGCGGGGGGCGGCCTGGCCGGCGAACACGACGACTACCTCGCGCTCTGGCTGTGGCAGATGGCGGGCGCGGCCGAGGAGCGACCGCGCCGTGAGCCCGATCCGGTGGTGGGCCGTCTGCCCGTGCGCGCCGGTGGCGTGCCCGTGCTGCGCCTGCTCACCGCCGCAGCGGTGGTCGCCGTCGGCGTGGCGGTGCTGCCGCCGACCAGCAGGAGCGCCGCCGCAGATCCAGCGCCCACGGCGACGACGTCACCAGAATCACCCGAATTGTCCGAATCGCCAGAGTCACCAGAGCAGTCGACCTCGTCGACGACCCCCGAGCGGGCGACCAACTCGACCGAGCCCGACCAGGCAGCGGGCGACGCGGCCGAGACGACGCTCGAGACGACCGGTGCATCGCTCGGGCCCGCCGACGCAGACGCCGGCCAGGACCCAGCCGACGGCGAGGACGCCGACGAGGCGGGGGAGGAGGCCGCGATCGCGGCACCTCGGGCCCGCCCGTTGTCGAGCGTGGACGGGCTGATCCTCGCGACGTCGGTCGATGATGCCGACCGTCAGGTGGAGGGCGGTCAGGTGGTCACCCACACGGCCACTCTCCGCAACGAGGGTGACACCGCGGTGAGCTCCGCCTCGGTGCTCGTCGCACCCGATGTCGGCGTCATCGATGCCACGTCGCTCGCCGGGACGTGTGCCGGTGCCGAGGCTGGTGCCACGGCGGTCGACGGGCCGGCCACGGTGGGTTGGACCCTCTTCGGAACCGCCGGCTCGCTCGCGCCCGGCACCGAGTGCACGGTCTCCTGGCGCGAGAGCCTGCCGGCGGCGACGGAGCTGGAGGACGGCTCGATGGTGACCAGCTCGGTGAGCATCACCGATCAGGGGTTCGCGGGTCGGTCGGGCACCACCGACGGTCCGTCCGTCGTCGACGAACTGGTCGTCCGGCGGGCCACGCTCCGGCTGACGGCGTCGGCCGGCGATGGCACTGCAGTCGACCAGATGACGATCGGACAGCCATTCACGTGGGTCCTGACGGTGGCGAACATCTCGCCGAACCCCGTGACCGCGCACGGCATCGACCTGGTGCACTCGCTGCCGAAGAACTGGGTCTACACGGCCACCGTGTCCGTCTCGCCGCCGACGTGCGACGTGGCGCCGGTGGTGCTCGTCGACGACGTGGCCGGCATGCAGACGGCCACCTGGTCGGACATGTGTGACCTCGACCAGGGTGAGGAGGTCGTGCTCGCGTTCTCGGCGACACCACAGGAGGCGGCCATCGACGATCCCGGCGTCGTCGACGCAGCGGGCAAGCCCATCGCCCACGTGAGCGAGGTGACCCTCACCGCCGAGGACGCGGCCGGGAACCCGCTCGGATCCGCCGGCGATCGAGCGGGCGCCATCGCCCGCACCGTCGACCTGGTGGCCCGGCTCACCGATGTCGGCCCCGATGACGGGACGGCCAACGCGGACCCTGCCGTCGTCGTGGGCGGTCTCGGTCGTTACCGGGTCGACGTCGCCAACGAGGGGCCGGACGCGACGACCGGTCCGGTCACGGTGAGCGTCGACGTCCCTGCCGGCATGGTCGCGATCAGTGCGGTCGGCGACGGCTGGGAGTGTGCGATCGGCGCCACCGTGGACTGCACCTCGTCGGCGACGATCCTCGTCGGTGACGCTGCGGCACCGGTCGTCGTGGGCGTGGCGGTCGGCCCGGGAGCGTTGGCCGACGACGGCTCCGACGGTGACCCCGACCTCGCCATCGCCACCGCGACCGCCACCGTCGCCGGCGGCGGACTCGACCGCGACACGTCGAACGATGCCGACGGCGAGTCGACCCGCGTGCGTCGCGACGCCGACGTGGCACTCACCGGCGTGCTGTCGGGGACGACTCCCATGGCGCCCGGTGCGCGTGTCGACTGGATCCTCACGCCGATCGTGGTCGGACCGGCAGCCGTCACCGGTGAACTGGTGCTCGAGGACACGATGCCGCAGGGCATGCGTTTCGTGAGTGCCCGCGGCAGAGGATGGACCTGCGGCGGCTCGCGCGTCGGCACCGCCTACGCCGCCGATCCCGACACCAACGGGGTGCTGTCGTGCCGCCGCCAGCTCCGCGATGTCGGTGCCGGCACCGCGCTCGATGCGCTCGTCGTCAACGTGCAGATCGATCCGGGGTTCGCCGGCGACCCGCCGATCCCCGGCCGGGTGACCTTCGCCGGCGATCGCAACCCGTCGAACGATCTCGCCCAGCGCAGTGTTGCGCCCGGCCCGGTCGCCGAGCTCTCCGTCCAGGCGGTCACCGGCAGTCGTTTCGTCGAGGTCGGCGAGCAGCTCACCTACGAGGTGGTCGTCACCAACCAGGGACCGGCGGCGGACGAGGGTGAGGTCGAGGTGCGCGCCGAGGTCGCCGCCGGTCTCGAGATCGGTGCGGTCGTCGGCGACGGCTGGATCTGCGCCGTCGAGGCGCCGAGCGACATCGCCGACGGCAGCTGGACGTGCACCTGGGACGCATCGACGACGCCGGTGGTGTCGGGCATGCTCATGCCCGCGGTCGAGGTGACCGCGAGGGTGGCGCCCGAGGCGGTGTCGAACCTGGCGCCGAGCGCTCGGGAGTCGTTCGACCACACCGTGACCGTGACCGGGTCGGCCTCGGGCCCCGAACCGATCAGCAGCACTCTCACCTGGACCGCGGCGCCGGAGACCACGAACACGGTCTCGCTCGTCGACACGTCGTCGGGCGCCTGGCGCACCGGTGAGCCGCACGACGTACAGGTCGTCGTCGGCAACGACGGACCGAGTGGCGAGTACGGTCCGGTCGTCGTCCAGATCCCCGTGACCGCGGCGATCGATCTGATGGCGGCCGACGGCGACGGGTGGGCCTGCGGTGTCACCACGAGAAGCGTCGACGCCGACGACCCGGACGTGACCCGGACGGTCGAGTGCACCTACGGACGTCGACGTGCCGAGTACGGGCAGCCGGTGCTCGACGTCGGTGAGACGCTCCCGCCGATCGACCTGACGTTGGTGCCGGCCGCCGACGGTGACGCCACCCAGGCGGCCCGGGTCATCGGGGTCACCGATGCCGTGCCCCACCGGTCGGCCGCTCCCGTGCAGGTGGGTCGATCGGCGGCGATGTCGATCGACGTCGACGCCCCCGACGTTGCGTACGTGGGTGAGCGGATGGTGCTCGCCGTGACCGTGGTGAACGACGGACCCAGCCGGTCGGCCACACCGGTGACGATGACGGTCGCGCTCCCTGTCGGCGTCGAGATCGTCGCCGTCGACGGTGGCGTCGATGCCTGGTCGTGCGACGGACGGAGCGCCACCATCGTGTGCACCGCCCCGGACGGGATCGCACCCGACACCTCGTCGGTGCTGTCGCTCACGGCCTCGGTCGGACCGGCGACGGAGACCGATGACGTCGCGGTCACCGCGATGCTCACGGCCGACCCTGCTGACACCGCGACGGAGGACGACGTCGACGTCGACACCGTCGACGTGCGGCCCGGCGAGTCGACGGGATCGACCGGATCGGCCGCTCCTGCGACGTCGGCACCGGGCGCGGACGCCGAGGGCTCCATGCCCGTTCCGGCGACGACGCCGGCGACGCCGATGACACCCAGGGACTTCCGGGCCGCAGACCTGCTCGGCTTCGGGGGTGCCGCGGGAGCGCTGGCCTTCGCGGTCGTGCTCGTCAGCGGACGCCGCCGACGCGGCTGGTGACCTCGACGGCGGGGCCGTTGCCCAGCCTGGCCCTGCGCCTCGTCGCGTCGGGAGCGCTCAGCTCGATGCCCAGTGGCGAGACCGTTCGACGGCCCGCTGCCACTGCTCGTACTGCAGGGCGGTGAAGACGGCGAGATCGCCGTCGATCGGCGTGAACTCGGCATCGAGCTCCCAGCGGCTCGTGACCGAGTCGAGCGACGGCCAGACGCCCTCGGCCAACCCGGCGAGGAACGCCGCACCCAGCGCCGTCGTCTCCTGGTCCTTCGGCCGGCGCACGACGACGCCGAGCTGATCGGCCTGCAACTGCATCAGGAGGTCCATCACCGACGCGCCGCCGTCGACGCGCAGCTCGAGCAACGGGGTGCCGGAGGCGGCGACCATGGCATCGACCACGTCGCGGGTCTGGAAGGCCATCGCCTCGACCGTCGCCCGGGCGAGATGCGCCCGCGTGGTGCCCCGCGTGATGCCCACGATCGTGCCGCGTGCGTAGGGGTCCCAGTACGGGCTGCCGAGCCCGGCGAAGGCCGGCACCAGATACACCCCGCCGGTGTCGGGCACGCTCGCCGCGAGCGGGCCGACCTCGGGTGAGCTGTCGATGATCGACAACCCGTCGCGCAACCACTGGATCGCCGCACCGGTGACGAAGATCGAGCCCTCGAGTGCGTAGGCCGTCGTGCCGTCGGCGAGCGTCCACGCGACCGTGGTGAGCATCCCCTCGGTGGGCGGCGGGCATCGATCGCCGACGTTCATCAACACGAAACTGCCGGTGCCGTAGGTGTTCTTCGCCGTGCCCGGGACGAAGCACGCCTGACCGAACAGGGCGGCCTGCTGGTCGCCGGCGATACCGGACACCGGGATGCCGTCGGGGACGCCACAGCGATCGGAGGTGACGCCGAACCGGCCGCTCGACGGCATCACCGTGGGCAGCGCGCTCATCGGCACGTGCAGCAGATCGCACATCTCCGCCGACCAGCCGAGCGTACGGATGTCGAACAGCATCGTCCGGCTCGCGTTGGACGGGTCGGTCGCGTGCACCTCGCCGCCGGTGAGATTCCACAGCAGCCACGAGTCGATCGTGCCGATCGCGAGGTCGTCGGTGACCGGGATGTCGCGGTTGGCGAGCAACCACTCGACCTTGGTGCCGGAGAAGTAGGGGTCGAGCACGAGCCCGGTGATCTCGCGCACGCGTGGCAGCGCACCGGCCTCGGTCAGCTCGTCGCAGCGGCCCGCCGTGCGCCGGTCCTGCCACACGATGGCGGTGCCGTAGGGCACGCCGGTCGCCCGGCTCCAGGCGAGCACCGTCTCACGCTGGTTGGTGATGCCGATCGCGGCCACCGTGGCGCCCTGCGCAGTGACCTGGTCGATCACGTCGAGCAGCGTCTCGCGGACGCGTTCCCAGATCTCGACCGCGTCGTGCTCGACCTGGCCGGGCTCGGGGTAGTGCTGGGCGAACTCGCGGTAGGACGACACCGACGGCGCGTCGGTGAACACGGCTCGGCTGCGCACGCCGGTGGTGCCGGCATCGATGGCGATGACGCACGGCCGGGGGTCGGGCGGAGCGGACGCGGTGGTGCTGGTGTCGGACATCGGCGGCGACATTACCGGCCGCCGTCGATCGCGACGGGCGCCGGCCGGGCGTCAGCGTTTCTTGTGCTGTCCGGGGCGGCTCCCGCCACCCGACGTGCGCTTGGTGGGCGCCGGTCGGGAGCGCGATGCCGGCGCGCCGGCGCTCTGGATGCCCGCCTCGGCCGCCTTCGCCGCCACCCGCTCGTCGGTCTCCCGGCGGAGCTGCTTCAGTGTCTTGCGTTGGTAGCCGAGCTTGGCCAGCAGCGCGCCCATCAGCACGAACACCGGTCCGCTCACGAGCAGTCCGCCGAACAGGCCTGCCGTGAGCCGGTCGCGGTAGACGATGGCGAGCACCACCGTCATGATCGCCACATAGATCAGCCAGTCCCTGATGAGCCGCTGCCAGGGCACCGGTCGCGTTCTGTCCCACGCCATGGCCTGTGTTCCTAGCACGGCCGCTCGCCGAGTGCCCATCCATGTGCAGCCCTTGTGCAGCCCTTGTGCAGCCCTTGTGCAGCCCTTGTGCAGCCCTTGTGCAGCCCTCGGCAACGAGGGGGGACCCGATCGCGAAGGGGGGTTTGTGGACGTCGTGGCGAAACCCTGGGATCGGCCCTGGGGATCGTCTAGGATCGGGACACGTGCGAGTCGGGATCTTGACAGGTGGTGGCGATTGCCCCGGCCTGAACGCCGTCATCCGAGCGATCGTCCGCAAGGGCGAGACCGTGTACGGCGACGAGCTGGTGGGTTTCCTCGATGCCTGGGACGGGGTGATGGAGCGCCGCACGATGCCGCTCGACGTGTCGTCGCTGCGCGGCATGCTGCCCCGGGGCGGCACCCTGCTCGGCACCCGGCGCGGCAGCCCGTACGACCATGTGGGCGGTCCCCAGCGCGTGGTCGACACGTTCCGTGAGATGGGGCTCGACGCCCTCGTGGTGATCGGTGGCAACGGCTCGTTGAGCGTCGCCTGCCAGATGCACAGCGAGTTCGGACTGCCGATCATCGGCGTGCCGAAGACGATCGACAACGACGTGGTGGGCACCGAGCTCACCTTCGGCTTCACGACGGCCGTGCAGATCGCCACCGACGCGATCGACCGGTTGCACACCACCGCCGAGAGCCACGACCGTGTGATGGTGGTCGAGGTGATGGGGCGCCATGCCGGCTGGATCGCCACCCATGCGGGCATCGCCGGTGGCGCCACGGTGATCCTGATCCCCGAGATGCCGTTCGACATCGAGGAGGTCTGTGCCATCCTCCGCCAGCGGCACGAGCGCGGTCGGTACGCCTCGATCGTCGTCGTCGCAGAAGGCGCCGAGCCGGTGCCGGGGACGCTGCCGATGGGGGAGAAGGTGTACGACCCCTACGGGCACGTGCGCCTGGGCGGCATCGCCGAGACGATCGCCCACTCGATCGAGGAGCGCACCGGGTTCGAGTCGCGGGTGGTGCTGCTCGGTCACATCCAGCGGGGCGGCACGCCGACCGCGTTCGACCGTGTGCTGGCCACCCGGTACGGCGTCGAGGCGATCGATGCCGTGCACCGCGAGTCGTGGGGATGCATGACCGCGCTGCAGGGCAACGAGATCGTGATGGTGCCGCTGGCCGAGACCGTCGGTCGCACCCGGCCCGTCGACCTGCACCTGTATCGAGACGTGGCGAGCGTGTTCTTCGGCTGAGCGAGCGCCAGCGAGCGAGGCCAACATCGACCGGCTGAGCGAGCGCCAGCGAGCGAGGCCAACATCGACCGGCTGAGCGAGCGCCAGCGAGCGAGGCCAACATCGACCGGCTGAGCGCTGACCGGCTGACGGCGGGTCAGTCGCTCGGGACGGCGGGGAATGCCGGTTGGGTGGAGCGCACCATGCCCGGGTAGTCGTAGATCGTGAGCGGGTCGCTCTGCAGCTGGCTGTTGACGTCCGGCCACTCGCGGGCCTCGCCGCCGATGGTGATCCGCACCCCGTTCACGTCACCCGCGGCGGTCACGGTGTGCACGATCTGGGCGAGCGCGAACCTGAGGCTCTGGCCGGTGAGTTCGCCGAAGGCCTCGGGCAGATCGATGGTCACCACGCCGCCGCTGCGCACGCTCCAGTCGACCACCGTCAGCCCTTCGGGCAGGAACGTCGTGACGTTCCCTTCGATCTCGGCCGGGTTCGGCCCGGCGAACAGGACGTCGAGCACGGGCGTGGGATCGCTGCCCACCGATGCACCGGTCGCGCGCTGGACGCTCACCAGCTCAGGCGCTGCGCCGCCGGCGACCGGCTGCACCAGGAAGACCTGACCGGAGCCGACGGCAGCCCGACCGATGGAGCCGCCCTTGCTCGTGAGCTCGATGTCGCGAGGAGTGCTCTCGGCGGAGATGCCGCACGCGGCCAGCGTCGTGATCGCGGCCACCATGGTGATGACGAGGCCCGGACGTCCGGAACGGCGAGCGCGGGATCGGTCCATCAGATCCCCACCTCCTCGGCCGGCAGTTCGAGCACGAAGCGGGCGCCGGGTTCGCCGTCGCGGCGGTCCTCGACCCACACCCGTCCACCGTGCATGCGGATGTGCTCGTCGACGAGGGCGAGCCCGAGGCCGGCGCCGTCGCTCGAGCTCCGACGGCCGGCGACTGCCCCGCGGGCGAACCGCTCGAACACCAGGTCGCGCTCCTCGGGAGGGACGCCCGGCCCGCTGTCCTCGACAGCGATCCACACGTGCCCGATCGGCTCGCCCTCGTTCTCGGCCTCGCTCACGTAGATCGCTGCCTCGCCGCCACCGTGCAGCCGGGCGTTGTCGATGAGGTTGGCCACCACGCGGGCCAGCCGCCGACGATCGCCCTGCATCACCATGCACTCGCCACGTTCGCTGACGGTGACCGGGGTGGACGGCACGCTGCTGACGGCCACCGCGGCGCGGACGAACTCGGCGACGAGGAGGTCTTCGCGGTGCAGGCGGATCGCGCCGGCGTCGAAGCGCGAGATCTCGAGCAGGTCCTCGACGAGCCCCTGGAAGCGCACCACGTCGCTCGCGAGGAGATCGAGTGCGGTCTGGGCGCGTTCGGGCAGATCGCCGCGACGGGCCTGCATCACCTCGACGCTCGCTGCGAGCGTCATCAGCGGGCTGCGCAGCTCGTGGCTGACGTCGCTCGCGAACCGGGCGTCGCGCTCGACGCGCGACTGCAGCGCCGACGCCATGTCGTTGAACGACTGGGCGAGCGTGCGCAGGTCGGGGTCGTCCGAGGGCTCCAGGCGGGTGTCGAGGCGTCCGCCGGCGATCAGCTGCGCGGCCTGGGCAGCATCGGCGAGCGGGCGGACCGCCCGGTTCGCGGCGAACCACCCGAGCACCACGCCGAACATCGAGGTGATGAGCGCGCCGAAGAACAACGACAGACCCACCGAGTTCAGCGTCTCCTCGATCTCACTGATGTCGACGGCTTCGAAGTAGGCAGCGTCGTCGGCGACGTCGTCGAGGGGGATGCCGACGATGATCGCCGGCGCGTCGTCGACCACACCCACCATCCGCGCCGCCACCTGGTCGTTGCGCACCCGGGTGAGCAGGGCCTGCGGGATCTCGGCCGGGTCGAAGGTGCCGGACGGCTCGGGATCATCACCTTGGTAGATGACGATCTGCGACACGTCCTGGGCGCCGAGCGCGGCGATCGCGGCCACGGCGGAGTCGTTCGCGAGTTCGGTGGCGGCGAAATCGGCATGCTTGCCGACCTCGGCGACCGCGGTGCGATCGCGCTGGGTGAGCAGGCTGCTGCGGGTGAAGCTGTAGGCGGCCGCGGCGAGGAACACCGCGAGCAACAGCGAACCGAGCGAGAACATGAGCAGCACCCGGGTGCGCAGCCCGAGGCGCGCAGGCCGGGCGGCGGAGAGGCTGGCGACGAGGCGTTGCACCCGGGACGCGCTCGGCGCCTCGGACAACAGTTCGGTCACGACTGCAGGCGATAGCCGAGGCCGCGGACCGTGACCACGTGGCGCGGGTTGGCCGGGTCGGCCTCGACCTTGGTGCGCAGGCGGCGGATGTGCACGTCGACCAGCCGACCGTCACCGAAGTAGTCGTAGCCCCACACCTTGTCGAGCAGGCTCTCGCGGCTGAACACCCGTCCCGGGTTCTGAGCGAGCTCGCACAACAGACGGAACTCGGTCTTGGTGAGGTGCAGCTCGGTGCCGTCGCGGAGGACCTTGCCCTCCTCGGGGACGATCTCCAGGTTGCCGAACGCCAACTTCGCGTGGCCGGTCGTGATCGGTCGGATCCGGCGCAGCAGCGCACGGATGCGTGCGGACAGCTCCTTCGGTGCGAACGGCTTGGTGAGGTAGTCGTCGGCGCCGGCCTCGAGCCCGGCCACCACGTCGTGGGTGTCGTTGCGGGCCGTGACCATCACGATCGGCACGTCGCTCGTGCGGCGCAGGGTGCGGCACAGCTCGAACCCGTCGATGCCGGGCAGCATGATGTCGATCAGGACGACATCGGGCGTGGCGCGGCCGAAGATCTCGATCGCCTCCTCACCGCTGCCCGCCTCGTCGACGGTCCACCCCTCGTCCTCCAGGGCGAGCTTGACGGCTGACCGGATGCGCTCGTCGTCCTCGACTGCCAGGATGCGTGTACCCACGTCCCCATGATGCCAGGAATCGTCGTGCCGGAGGTGCCCACGGGACGAGGAGTCGGTCGGTGGCCGGATTCGAGCGCCGCCAACGGTGCCGAAACGGCACCGGAGCAGCACCGGGGCGGCGGATCAGGCGGTGGCCCAGGCCTTGCGCAGCAGGGCTGCGAGCGGCTCGAACAACGCAGGGTTGGCGACGAGCACCTGTGCCGGACGCGCCGGACCGCCCTCGAGGTCGCCCGTCCGACAGCCGGCCTCGCGAGCGATGAGCTCGCCGGCGGCGAGGTCCCACGGGCCGAGGAACTCCTCGACGTACGCGTCGACCCGGCCGGCGGCGACGTGGCAGAGGTCGACCGAGGCCGCACCGAAGCGGCGGATGTCGCGCACCTGGGGCAGCACGTGGGCGAGCCTGGCGGCGTGGCGACCGCGCCGCTCGGGCGAATAGCTGAACCCGGTCGCGACCAGGGCGGTGGCGGGCGAGGCGAGCGTGCCGCAACGCAGCGGCCGGTCGTTGCACGTGGCCCCCGCGCCGCGCCGCGCCGCGAACATCTCGTCGAGCGCCGGGACGTACACGGCGCCGACGAGCGCGCCGTCGCGGTCGGCTGCGGCGATCGACACCGCCCAGCCCGGCAGGTCGTAGAGGAAGTTGGTGGTGCCGTCGATCGGGTCCACGAGCCAGTCGATGCCGCTCGTGCCCTCGTGGGAGCTGCCCTCTTCACCGATGAGGCCGTCGTCCGGACGGGCGGCGCGCAGGCCCTCGACGATCAGTTGCTCCGAGGCCCGGTCGAACTCGGTCACCATGTCGGTCGCCGTCGACTTGGTGTCGCCCGCGGGCACTCCGCGGCGGCGTCCCTCGGCCGCCATCGAGCCAGCAGCCCGCGCCAGCGAGCAGGCGAGGGCGAGCAGATCGGCGGGATCGACGGCGCCGGCCGGGTCGGCCGTCGAGCGGTCGGTCATCGCGCCGACGGCGTGCGCCGCTCGGCTTCGCGCCGCTCGATCTCGCGCCATTCGCCGAGGGCCCGCAGCACGAGCACCGCGACGATGCTCATCCCACCGGCCGCGAGGACCGCGCCGAGGAACAAGCCGATGCCGAGCGGCAGACCGCAGTCGCCCTCGCACTGGAGCTTCACGAGCGTGTACCCGATGAGCCCGCCGGCGAAGCCGCCGACGAGGATCGCCGCGAACGCGGCGATGCGTGCAGCGGGTGAGGGGAGCGCGGAGAGCGGGCGTTCGTCGGTGTCGACCACGGCCGCCAATCTACGGGCATCTCCGAGCCGGCGGCGCTGCGCCGGCCGCCGGCCTCACTCACGACGATCGGGCGGACGATCGGGCGGACGATCGGACGAGGGGATCCCATGGCCGGAACCGGTGACGGATAGCCTGCCCGGACTATGCGTGTCACGGTGGTGGTGCCCACGTTCAACGAGGCAGAGAACATCGAGACGCTCGTGAAGGCCGTCCGCCAGGTGCTGCCCGACGCCTCGATCCTCGTCATCGACGACGGCAGCCCCGACGGCACCGCCGACCTCGCCGAAGCGCTCGACGCATCGCTCGGCAACATCGAGGTGGTGCGCCGCCAGGCCAAGGCAGGCCTCGGCGCCGCCTACCGCTTCGGCCTGCGCCACGCGATCGACCAGGGTGCGGAGATCTGCGTGCAGATGGACGCAGATCTCTCCCACGATCCGGGTGCCCTCCCGGCGTTGGTGTCGGTGGTCGAGCACGGTGCCGACGTCGCCATCGGCAGCCGCTACGTCCCCGGCGGCATCACCCTCAACTGGCCCCGTCGACGCCGTTGGGTGTCGCGATGGGGCAACCGCTACGCGGCCGGCGTGCTGGGCCTCGCGATCAACGACGCGACGGCCGGGTACCGGGCCTACCGGGCCACGGCGCTCGAACAGATGCGCTTCGACAACGTCACCGCCGAGGGCTACGGCTTCCAGATCGAGATGACGTATCGGATCGTGCGCCTGGGCGGCAAGGTCGTCGAGTTCCCGATCACGTTCCGCGACCGCATGGAGGGCGAGTCGAAGTTCTCCGGCTCGATCGTGCGCGAGGCGCTGCTGCTGGTGATCAAACTGTGGATCGCCGACTTCGGAGGCCGGCGTCGACGGCGGGCACTCGGCGGCTGACAGACTGCTCCCATGCGTGCGTGGCAGGTGGGCGGAGCCTTGATCCGGCAGGACGACGGCCTGGTCCTGGTCGCGAACCGACGCCGTGACCAGTCCGTCGACTGGACCCCGCCGGGCGGCGTCATCGACCCGGGCGAGACCATCGCCGAGGGGCTGGTCCGCGAGGTCCGCGAAGAGACCGGCCTCATCGTGCGATCGCTCACCCGTTGCGCCTACAGGGTCGAGGTCCAGGCGCCCGAGCTCGACTGGATCCTGACGGTCGAGGCCTGGGAGGCCGACGCCGAGGGGGAGATGTGCATCGCCGATCCCGACGGCATCGTCGAGCACTGCCGTGCGGTGCCGTTCCCCGACGTGCCCGCGCTGCTCCTCGCCAGCCCCGCCTGGATCCAGGTGCCGGTCGGCCAATGGATCGAGTCGGCCGTGACGGCAGCCCAGTTCGGCGCGACTGTCGGCACCGAGCCGATCACGATCGACTTCGGGTTCCGTCTCCTCGGCAGCGATCGCCGCGACACCCGCGTCGAACGGATCTGGTGACCGATGGCGTCGCCCGCACCGCCGCTCGGTGCCGACGGCACGCGGGCGATCCTCCACGTCGACATGGACGCGTTCTACGTGAGCGTCGAACTGCGTCGGCGGCCGGAGCTCGTGGGACAACCCGTGGTGGTGGGCGGCACCGACCGACGCGGCGTGGTGGCCGCTGCGTCGTACGAGGCACGGCGGTACGGGGTGTTCTCGGCGATGCCGTCGTCGACCGCTCGCCGCAAGTGCCCGCACGCCGTGTTCCTCCCGGGTGATCACGCGCTCTACGCCGAAGTGAGCGCTCAGGTGCACGAGATCTTCCATGCGGTCACCCCGCTCGTCGAGCCGCTCGCGCTCGACGAGGCATTCCTCGACGTCACGGGCTCGTTGCGCCTGTTCGGTTCGGCGCAGGCCATCGCCGACCAGATCCGCACCAGGGTGGCCGACGAGCTCGACCTGGTGTGCTCGGTGGGTGGCGGGCCGTCGAAGTTCATCGCCAAGCTGGCGTCGAAGCGCGCCAAGCCGCGCATCACCGACCGCGGCGTCGAACCGGGTGCCGGCGTCGTGCTCGTGTCGCCGGGTCGGGAGTTGCAGTTCCTGCACCCGCTCCCGGTGCAGTCGCTCTGGGGCGTCGGTCCGGCGACGCTCGAACGCCTCCGCCGGTTCGGCATCTCGACCATCGGCGACCTGGCCCGCCTCGACGTCGACGTCCTGGTCACCGCACTCGGACAGGCGCAGGGCCGCCACCTCCACGAGCTCGCGTGGGCACTCGACGACCGCCCGATCGAACCCGATCGAGAGGTGAAATCGATCGGGCACGAGGAGACCTTCGCCCATGACCGCCACACCCACGACGAACTGATGCGCGAGGCGGTGCGGCTGGCCGACGCCGTGAGCAGCCGGCTGCGCGCCACGGGGCACGGTGCCCGCACCATCAGCATCAAGTTGAGGTTCACGGATTTCGTGACGATCAGCCGCTCGCACTCGCTGCCGTCACCGGTGACGACCGCGAAGGCGATCCTCGACGCGGTCGAGCCCATGCTCCGGCGGATCGAGCTGACCCGAGGGGTGCGTCTGTTCGGCGTCAGCGTCAGCGGCTTCGGCCCGCCCGCCGAGCAGCTCAGCCTCGACCAGCTGTTCGACTCGGGCGCCCGCCCCGAGGACGCACCGGTGAGTTCGGCCCAGGAATGGGAGGCAGCCTCCGAGACGATCGACGCGATTCGGGGACGGTTCGGCACCAGGTCGATCGGTCCGGCGAGCGCGTTGTCGGGCAGCGGCCTGCGGCTCGTCCGACCCGGTGCCCAACAGTGGGGCCCCGATCGTCCGGCCCGCGACCAGTCCGACGACCCCGACCCTGTCTGACCGTCCCACACGTCCCACACGTCCCACACGTCCCGCACGCCCCGCACGCCCCGCACGCCCCGATCGGATCGTCGGACCCGAACACCGACGTGTCGAGCACCCGTCGGACGGAATTCACCTCAGAAACCCCGTCTCCGGTGCGGCGAACGGGCAGACTGACCACCACACTGCAGGAGACCAGCTCTCGTGCCGATACGAACCTTGCGGCCGCGTTGTGACACGTGGTCGAACATGAAAGAATGACCCACAGCGGCCGGTGAGGACCGGTTCCCACGAGGAGACGACATGCCGCTCTCGGAAGACGAACAGCGCATTCTTCGAGAGATCGAAGAGCAGCTCCACCGAGACCCCAACTTCGCGCGCGACCTGTCTCCCGTCCGGGATGCGTCCCGCCGTTCCCTGCTCACCGCCATCATCGGCGGTGTGGTCGCCGTTGCCGTGTGCGTCCTCCTGCTCGGCACCAGCCCATACCTGGCCTTCGCCGCCTTCATCGGCGCCATCGCCGCGGTGATGGTGGCCGAACGGCACCTGCGGGCGCTCGGCGACGAGGCCATGCAGCGGGTGGGCACCATGCGGCGCAACGCCGCCAACGCCCGCCGCGACAGCGAACGCTGACGCCGCCGACGCGGGCCCGCCGGACGGGCTCGCCCCGGTCCTGCCCGGTCTGCGGTCGTGACCGCTCCTCGACCGGCGCCGTCGCTGCGTCACAGCCGTGTCTCAGCCGGGTCCCCGTTGCCCCTCAGCTGCCCCTCAGCTGCGTTGTGCGGCCGACGAACGCACCGGTCGCCGTGACCGATCGCCCACCAGCCGCTGACGCACCAACCGCGGATCGAGGCGCGACCACGCCCTCCGGTACCACGGCATGAGTTCACGCGCCGTCTGATCGAGGTGGGTGCGCAGCACCGCCGCCCGCAGCGCCGCCGGCTCGCCGACGCCGGCGGGGGAGTAGATCGCTCGGGTCACGAACCGGGCGAGCTCGAGCATCGACCGGTGATCGACGGCGAGCTCGCTCTCGACCTGCGTCGCATACTCGACCGGGGTCGCCCCACCCTGCGGTGACGCGCCGGCCAGCTGCAGTGCGCCGACGGTGCCGTGCCATGCGTTGATCACCTGCTCGGTGGGGGTGGTGCCGGTGCGGGTGATCCGACGCACGATCCACGGCATCGCCACCGCCCACGCACCAACGGCAAGGATCGCCAGGAAGATCCATCCCGCGGGGCCGCCGCCACCGCCGCCGCTCGACGCGGCCACCACCGGCGGCACCGTGGTGCCGGTCGGGGTCGGCTGTCCGAGCGGATCGCGTTCGGTGGTGGGGGTGACCCGTGGCGCCGTGGTGCTGGGCCCCGGGACGTTGCCCTCGCCGTCGCCGGGCTCGCCCGGGGTGCTGTCCTGTGCCGCGGCGGCGCCGGTGACGCCCTCGCTGCCGGGTGCGCCACGGCCAGGGGTGGGCTCGAACAGCACCCAGCCGACGCCGGCGAAGAAGACCTCCGGCCAGGCGTGGGCGTGCTTGCCCAGGACGTGATAGCGGCCGTCGGGGCGCAGCTCGCCCTGGGTGAACCCGACGGCCACGCGTGCCGGCAACCCCACGGCGCGGGCCATCACGGCGAACGTGCCGGCGAACTGCTCGCAGTAGCCGATCCGTACCCGCAGGAACGCCGAGATCGCGTCGTCGCTGTGGCCGCGCTGCACCTCGAGGCTGTACTCGAACTCGGAGCGGAAGAAGTTCTGCAGCGCGAGCGCCTTGTCGTAGTCGGTCGGCTGCCCGGCCGTGATCTGCTGGGCGAGCTGGATCGCCTCGTCGGGCACCCCGCTCGGCAGCGCCGTGAAGTCGGCGGAGATGCCGGTGGCGCTGGTCGATCGGAGCAGGTCGGGCGACGGCACCGTCACGTCGGAGGTGACGTTGAAGACCTGGCCCTCGGTGAGCTTGTCGCCGTCGTCGAGCAGGATGGTGTCGGTCTCGGGCAGCCACAGCAGGTCGTTCTGGGCGACCTCCACCGGCGTGAACGCGGCGGGCACGAGCTCGCCGCCGAGGCGCGAGATGATGATCTGCTGCTGCACGATCTGGGCGTCCGGGCCGGGCTCGTTCAGCGTGCCGTCGGCGTCGTCGAGCGATCGTTCGGGCAGCTTCCACGTCGTGCCGTCGAACACGGTGAGGCCGGTGCTGCGCCAGTACCGCCCGGCTGCGGAGCTCACGGTGAACATCTCGGTGTTCTTGCGGTTGACGAGCCGGGAGCGGATGTCGACGAGCGGGCTGAGCACCTCGGTGACGTCGCTCTGGGTCTGGCGTGTCTCGAGCAGCGGTTCGGCGCCCGCACCCGGGAGGAGCGGTCCGATGAGCGCGGCGCCGAGCGCGGCGACCATCGCACACATCGCCGTCGCGGGGAGCGCCGCGCCGACCGCTCGTCGGCGGCGACCGAGCCACGATTCGGAGCCGCCGCCGTGGAGGGCGCGCAGGACCGCGACGACCACCAACGCCGACGCGAACCAGGCCGCTGCGACGCCGACCCGGAGGCGGTCGGTGCCGAGCGCTGCGGTGAAGATGAACAGCACGCCGCCGGGCACGACCGCCTCGGCCCGCCCGTAGGCGCGGAAGGCGAACGCATCGCCGAGCATGCTGACGAGGCCGAGGCCGAGAGCCGCGGCGAGCAGGAACGACCCCTCGCTCGGCACCGGGGCGACGGCGGTGGGGAACTGGCTCCACACGAGGCGCAGATCGACCCTCATCAGCTGGAACGTCTCGCCGGTGGGGAACAGCGCGGTGAGCGTGTCGCGGTAGAAGAGGAGCGCCAGCAGCTCGAACAGGACCAACAGCACGATCGGCATCGCCAGCCAGCCGGGCACGCGGGCGATGCGGAGCACGATGCTCGCGGCGTGCACGCCGATCACCATCACGAGCAGGGTGTCGAGGAACTGCCAGTCGGCGAACACCCGGCACATCGAGATCGCCGTCACGGCGCTCAGCACCGTCACGGCGACGCTCGCCACCATGTGGTCGATGTCGCTCGGCCGGGCACGTCGCACGCGGCGCGTGCGAGCAGCAGCCGCCGTGGCAGGGGCCGGAGCGGTCATGCGGGCTCCCGGTACGCGGCGGGCAGCTTCGGCCCGCTGCCGAGCGAACCGGTGAGATGGCTCCACGACTCAGCGAACGCGTCGTCGGAGGTGGCGTCGACCACGAACCGGTCGCGGCGGCCCGCCGCGGTACGCGAGGCGACGACGACGAGGACGTCATCGGGGCCGAGCGCGGCGCGGACCTCGCCGGCGCACTCGTCGGCCGGGCTGCCGGTGACGACGAGGACGATGCCCATGCCCTCGCCGGCCTTCAGCGACGGGAGTTGGCCATCGGCGCCGTCGCCTCGCTGCACCGTGGCGAGCCATCGCAGCGCCGCCGGTGCGACGTCGTGACCGCGCAGGTCGGTGTCGATCGCCACGAAGCGGGTGTTGAGCCCTGCGTTGACGGCGCCGGTGATCAGGCTCGCTGCCGCCGAGACGGCCCGCTCGAACGCATCGTCGTCGCTGTCGGCGGCGACGGTGTCGAGCACGACCGTGCAACGCTTCACGCCCTCGAGCGCGGTCTCCTTGACGATCATCTCGGTCGAGCGCGCCGATGCCTTCCAGCTGATCCGCCGCAGGTCGTCGCCGACGACGTACTCGCGCAGCGAGTGGAACTCGCTGCCCGACTGCCCGTAGGCGCGCATGCGCAGGTGGTCGCCGAGTCGTCCGGAGGACCCGCCGAGGTTGAAGCGCACGGGTGTGTGACGCGGCATGACGAGCAGTTCGCTGCCGCCGGGCAGCAGGAACGTGCGCGACGCGAGACCGAGGACGTCGCGCCGTCTGGCGCGCATCGGGCCGATGCGCACGACCCCACGGGTGGACGTCGGCAGCCGGTACGCGGCGGTCGAGCGTTCCTTGGGTCGGAGCGGCGCGAGGTTCATCGTGGCGCCACCGGACGAGCCGACGGGTTCCCAGAGTTGCAGCACCGGACTGCGCCGCGAGCCGGCGTTGCCGATCTGGAGATCGACGCGGGCGTGGTCGCCGGCCTGCACGGTCGAGGGTTCGACGAGTCGTCGGACCACGAGGCGAGGCGGCCGCTGCAGCATGGTGAACCCTGCGACGATCAGCGTCGCGACGACGCCCACGCCGAGCACGAACAGCTCGATGATGCCGAAGACACGTCCGATGCCGAACGCGACCGTCGCGAGCGCGATGGCCCCCCAGCCGCTGCGTGTGAGCACGGGCGAGCCGTCAGCGCCCGGTCGGCACCGGCACGGTGTCGAGGATCTCGCGGATGGCGTACTCGGCCGTGAGTCCGCGAGACGCCGCGTCGGGTCGCACGACGATCCGGTGGGCGAGGACCGCCATGCCGACCGCCTTCACGTCATCGGGCGTCGCGAAGTCGCGGCCGCTGGCCGCCGCCCGCGACCGGGTGGCCCGGGCGAGCTGGAGCGTGGCGCGCGGCGACAGGCCGAGCGTGAGGCCCTGGTGGGCGCGACTCGTCTCGGCGATGTCGACGAGATAGGACTTCAGCGGATCGGCCAGGTGCACGGCTCGGACGGCGGCGGCCATCTCGAGCACCTCGGCCGAGCTGACGACCGGTCGGAGCTGACCGAGCGCCGTGGCCGCACCCTGGGTGTCGAGGATGCTGAGCTCGGCGGCACGGCCGGGATAGCCGAGCGACAGGCGCATGAGGAAGCGGTCGAGCTGGCTCTCGGGCAGACGGTAGGTGCCCTCCTGCTCGATGGGGTTCTGCGTGGCAGCCACCATGAACGGCGCGGGCAGTGCATAGGTGCGGCCCTCGGCCGACACCTGCCGTTCCTCCATGGCCTCGAGCAGGGCCGACTGCGTCTTCGGGGAGGCCCGGTTGATCTCGTCGGCGAGCACGATGTTGGCGAACAGCGGGCCCGGCTGGAACACGAAGGTCTCGGTGGCCCGCTGCAGCACGCTGACGCCGACGAGGTCGGTCGGCAGCAGGTCGGGCGTGAACTGCACGCGCTTCCACGAGCAGTCGATCGAGCCGGCGAGCGCCTTGGCGAGACTGGTCTTGCCGACGCCGGGCACGTCCTCGATGAGGAGGTGACCTTCGGCGAGCAGGCACATGACCGCGAGGTCGATGGCTTCGCGCTTGCCGTGCACGACGGAGGCCACGTTGCCCGTGATCGCCTCGAACAACGACGCGAAGGTCTTGCGGGTGGCGCCCGGCGGGGGAGGTGGTTGTGCCCCCGGGGGCTGGTCGAACAGCGCCGTCATGGCTGCGCAGCGTAGACGGGGAATCGGTCGATGTCCCCTCGGTCGCGGTCGACATCTCCCACTTTGTTGGGAGCTGCTCTCGTGCCGGGGCAGTCGGGACGGACGGGGTGTCGCGCGGCAAGCCGGGTTGCGCGCCCGGCGCGGATGTACTGTCGGCTCAGTGTCCGAGCTCTACCTCGCCATCGACATCGGCGGCACCAAGCTGACCGCCGGCATCGTGGATGCTCAGGGTGCGGTGCTGATCCGCGACCGGGTGCCGACGCCACCGCGCGACGTGTGGCAGGCGCGCGCTCGGCTGGTCCGCCGAGTGGTCGCCGCGTCGCCGACCCCGCCCGGAGCGTGCGGCGTCGGATGTGGCGGCCCGGTGAAGTCCGACGGGATCGGGTCGCCGCTGTACGTGCCGTCGTGGCGAGGGTTCCCGATCCGCGACCAGATCGAGCAGCTCACCGGTCTGCCCACGGTGGTCGACACCGACGCCAAGGCGCTCGCGTCGGGCGAGGCCTGGCACGGCGCGGCCCAGGGTGTGAACGACTTCATCGGTGTGGTCGTCGCGACGGGTGTGAGTGGCGGGATCATCAGCGGCGGTCGCCTGTTGCAGGGTCGCTCCGGCAACGCGGGAGGGATCGGCCACATGGTCGTCGAGCCCGACGGGCGCGACTGCGTGTGCGGCGGGCAGGGGTGTCTCGACGCGTACTGCAGCCGCTCCGCGATCGAGGAGGAGACCGGGCGTGCGGCCCAGCGGGCGCCGCGGGCGATCATGGAACGCACCGGCACGCTCGTCGGCCGGGCGCTCGCGTCGGTCGGGGCCGTCGTCGACCTCAAGCTCGCCGTGGTCGGGGGATCGCTCGCCCTGGGGTTCGGTGACGTGTTCTTCGAGGCGGCCCAGCACGAACTCGACGTCCGGGCCCGCCTCGGGTTCACGTCGGGGTTCAAGATCGTCCCGGTGGGCCTCGGCCACCATGCGCCGCTCGTCGGTGCCGCAGCGCTGGCCCGGTTCGCGCCGCCGCAGTCGTTCTCGCCGCCGGCCGGTGTCGCCCGGCTGCCCGCCGACGACACCGGCCCGTCGACCGGCCCGTCGACCGGCGCGTCGACCGGCGCGTCGACCAGCCCGTCGACGCCGGCGGACGCCGACCGTGAGGGCGGGGAGGCCGCCACCGGTCAACTGTCGCCGGGTGCTACCGACGAGTAACATCGACGTCATGCGTCCCACGTACACCGCAGAAGCCGAGGCCTACCGCGAGAAGGTGCAGGCCTTCCTCGCCGAGAAGCTCCCTGTGAACTGGAAGGGCATGGGGCAGCTCGACGGGCAGGAGCTCGTCGACTTCGTCACCGACTGGCGCAAGACGCTGTACGAGGGCGGTTACCTCGCCCCCGGCTGGCCGGTGGAGTACGGCGGCGCCGGCCTGTCGGCGCTCGAGCAGGTGATCGTCGGCGAGGAGTTCGCCAAGGCCGGCGTGCCGACGGGTGGCCCGAACGACGTGTTCGGTATCCAGATGCTCGGCAACACCCTGCTGATGTGGGGCACCGAGGAGCAGAAGAAGCACTACCTGCCGCGCATCCTGTCGGGTGAGGACACCTGGTGTCAGGGGTACTCCGAGCCCAACGCCGGCAGCGACCTGTCGAACCTCGGGCTGAAGGGCGAGCTCGACGGCGACCAGTGGGTGCTCAACGGTCAGAAGATCTGGACCTCCGCCGGCCATCTCGCCGACCACATCTTCACCCTCGCCCGCACCGACCCCGACGCACCGCGGCACAAGGGCATCTCGTTCCTGCTCGTCGACATGCGCCAGCCCGGCATCGAGGTCCGTCCGATCCGGATGATCTCCGGCGACAGCGAGTTCAACGAGGTCTTCTACACCGATGCGACCACCCCCAAGGGCGAGGTGGTCGGCGGCGTGAACAACGGCTGGGCCGTGGCGATGACCCTGCTCGGTCACGAGCGCGGCGAGGCGGCGGCGACGCTGCCCATCCGCTTCCAGGCCGAGGTCGACCGCCTGTTCCTGCTGGCCGAGGAGCGCGGCGTCACCGACGATCCGCGCATCCGCCAGCGACTGGCCCAGTGCTACGCGAAGGTGCAGATCATGCGCTACAGCGGCATGCGCGTGCTCACCAAGTTCCTGCAGGGCCACCACCCCGGCCCCGACGGTGCGATCACGAAGCTGTACTGGAGCGAGTACCACAAGGAGATCACCGAGCTCGCCGTCGACATCATGGGCGCTGAGGCCCTGGTGCCCACCGGTCGTCGGCCGTCGTCGGCGTTCCAGGCCGACGACGCGGGGGCGCCGAACAGCTCGTGGAGCTGGGTCGGCACGTTCCTCAACGCCCGCGCCGGCACGATCTACGCAGGTTCGTCACAGGTGCAGCGCAACATCATCGGCGAGATGGTGCTCGGGCTGCCGAAAGAGCCGCGCTGACCTCCACCGGGTTCTCGTCGACGGGGGCCTCCTCGACGGCCGCGTGGGGTCGGGTCGCGGTCGCTGTCGCTCGTCGGCCGTCGCTGTGGGTCACCGCGGCGCGGCAGGCGCGCCGCACGGCGCGTCCCGGATGGTGGCGACGCCCACCGTTCCTGCCGGTGCCCGGTGGCGAGTACCTGCGCTTCCGCGTGCTCACGCAGTACGGCGACGCCGATCATCCACCGGTCCCCGACGATGTGCTGAACTACCTCACGTGGTGCAAGGCGCAGCACGGGCTCTCGACGAGCACGACGTGATCGGGGACGCAGCCGCGCCCATGCCGCCCATGCTGACGAGGGCGCCGATGATGCCCAGGGCGTTGCGGGTGGGCCGCCGCGGGGAAACCCCGCCGGTCCTGCCCCGAGGGGATCGGTAGGGTCCCTGCCCATGAGGAGCGCGCTGGTGTTGAACGCAACGTACGAGCCGCTCTCCGTCGTGCCGGCACGTCGCGCCGCCTGTCTGGTGCTCGCCGACAAGGCCGACGTCGTCGAGGACGACGGCACCGTGCTCCGCTCTGCCTCGCTCGAGGTGCCCAACCCGCTCGTGATCCGTCTCCGGTACGTGGTGAAGGTGCCGTTCCACCGTCGGACGGCGCTGTCGAGGCGTGCGGTGTTCGCCCGCGACGAGCATCGCTGCCAGTACTGCGGCGGTCTGGCCGATTCGATCGATCACGTGATGCCGAGATCGCGAGGGGGCGAGCACGTGTGGGACAACGTCGCCGCGGCCTGCCGCCCGTGCAACCTCTCCAAGCGTGACCGCACCCCCGACGAGGCGGGCATGCGACTCGCCCGCCCGCCGCGGGCGCCGCGCGAGATGGCCTGGGTCACCGTCGCCGTGGCCCGCGTGCCCGAGGCGTGGAAGCCGTATCTGGCCCGGGCCTCGTGACAGCTGCCGATCCGGGGCTGGTCCGGGGCTGATCCGGGCCTGATCCGGGCTGATCGTCTCCGGTCGCGCCGTCGCCCGCGGCCGACGCCACACTGGTCGTCGATGAACGAGCCGTCCGCCGATCGCGTCCTGCCCGAGGACGGACCGGGGTGGCACGTCGGCGTCCGTCGGGGACCTGCCGCCTCGCTGCACGGGCTCGTCCCGGACGGCAGCGCACGCGTCGCGGAGTGGTACGAGGTCGAACGGCCGGCGCTCGTGCTCGGCTCGGCCCAACGGGACGAGGTCGTCGACCACGATGCGGCGGCCGCCGCCGGCGTCGACGTCGTCCGCCGGCGCAGCGGGGGAGGGGTGGTGCTGTTGATGCCGGGCGAATCGCTCTGGCTCGACGTGGTCGTCCCTCGCCACGACCCTCGGTGGGACGACGACGTGGCTGCAGCGATGTGGTGGTTGGGTGACGTGTGGTGCGAGGCGCTGCACGCCGTCGGTGCGCCGTCGGCGACGGTGCACCGTGGGGCGCTCGTGCACACGCCGTGGTCGCGCCTGGTGTGCTTCGACGGGCTCGGCTCGGGTGAGGTGCTGGTCGACGGGCGCAAGGCGGTGGGGATCAGCCAGCGACGCACGCGCGACTGGGTGCGGTTGCAGTCGTCGATCCACCTCGCCTGGCAGGGGGAGTTGCTCGTGTCGCTGCTCGCCCCACCGGCCCCCACCGTGGCCGATCTCCGTCCGCCGGCGGTCCACCGCGGCGACGCCGCCGCCCTGCGGATCGCGGTGGCCGACGCGCTCGCGAGCCGGTGATCACCGCCTGACCGCCGCGTGAGCGGCGTTCGCCAGCGGTCGCCCGTGCGCTGACCGGCCCGGCGTCACGCCCCACGACACCCCACGTTCCCCACGACACCCCACGTTCCCCACGACGCCCCACCGGTGCGTCGGCCGATCGCCCGCGTCCGCGTCCGGGTGCCCCGACCAGGGCCGACGCGGCGCCGCGCAGCACCGGTCCGTGTCCCGCCGTGCACGGTCCGTGCCCCGTCCGTGCCCCGTCCGTGCCGTCGAGCGAGCGCGCGACGCGCGCGAAGCCTGCCGCGCAGAGCGCGATCAGGGATCACTGGGCGGCCGGCGAGCAACCGGTGGAGGAATCGTCCCTGCTCAGCGGCCAGATCGTGTCGTCGGGGCCGGTGGGCGAGGTGGGCGGTGGTGGCGCGAAAAGGGGGAAGATGGGGAAGACTGTTGACTCAGGGGGGTTCTGGGGGGAAGAATGGGGAATCGGACAGGACGCGGCGTGCCGAACGCGCCGTTCCCCGACGTCGGTGGAGGCCGATCGTCGGGAAGGTCCCGACCGGTGGAACGCACAGGTCGTGCGTGGTCGTGAGGCAGGAATCGAGGTGATCTCCAGGTGTTGTTCGTCGGGACGCATGAGCGTCAACTCGACGACAAGGGACGGCTGGCGCTGCCGGCCTCGTTCCGCACGCACCTGGGCGAGCGCTGCTACCTCGTCGCCGGCGAGGACCAGTGCGTCAAGGTCGTGCCCTCCGACGAGTTCGAGTCGATGGCCGCCGATCTGAAAGAGCGCGTCCGCACCGGTGAGATCACCCGTCAGTACCAGCGTGCGGTCGCCGCGAGCGCCACGCCGGTCACCATCGACAAGCAGGGCCGGGTGAACGTCGAGGAGAAGCTCCGCGCGTTCGCCGGTCTGGCCACCGAGGCCAAGGTGATCGTCACCGGCAACTTCGACGTGGTGGAGATCTGGTCGCCCGAGCGCTTCGAGCTCGTGCAGGCGGCGGGCACCAACGATCTGGCAGGTCTGCTCACGAGCGGACCAGGAGGTGTGACGTCATGAAGACCGCACGTCGCGGCGCTGTCGCCGCAGCGATCGCTCTGTCCGCGCTCGTGCCGGTCGTCGCCGGTGATGCCGGCGGCGCCGGCACCGCCGGGGCCGCGACCTCGTACGACCTGCGCAGCTACTACCCGAACCCGACGTTGGCCTTCGGTGGCTACTACCTCGAAGGGTTCAACTACACGAGCGGCACGCCGCAGCGGTCGGTGCTGTGGTTCGAGGACCTCGGGCGGGGCACGTTCCGGCAGTACAACTCGGCGCCGTTCGACCGCTGCCACTACGACCAGCTCACCTGGCAGTCGACCCGGCTCGTCTACTCGGTCACGCACCACGAGTGCGAGGGCCCGAAGCACGACACGATCTACAGCCCGCCGATCACGTTCATCCCCCGTACCTGGAACGGGCGTGCCTGGCGCACCACCGGCAAGTCGAACGTCACCCAGCAGCTCGACGGCGTCACCGTGTGCACCGGGGTCAACACCTGGGAAGCGCGAGTCCTCGGCTTCGTCGAGGTGACGCCTGGCCGTCAGGGCATCCAGTGGCGCACCACCCAGACCACGAAGTGGAACACCGGGTCGTGTGCGCCGTGGACCACTCGCTGGCAGGAGGACTACGTGCTCGTGACCGGCATGCGCGGCGACGCCGTCGGGCCGGCCCTCATCCGCAGCTTCGGGGGCAACCTCGACGGCGGCTTCAACTGGGACGTCTGGGTCGACCACTGGCAGCGCCTGCCGTGATCGGTGCCGTCTCCGACGCTTTCCCCCTCTCGTTCGCCGGGCCTCGCGCCCGCCGGACACCCCTCTCCGATCCAGGAACCGCATTCGAGCCAGCAAAGGAGGAACGAGGCACCGACGACGAGCCGATGGCTCCGTCCCACCCATGACCACCCGCACCCGAACCACCTGCCTCACGGCGCTCACCGGCGACCTCGTCGTCACCGGAGCGAGCGCTTGTCGAGGTTCGATGCGTGGTGCATCTGCAGTTCGCCGGCCGGCAAGATGGACAGCCCCACTCCGCCCGCTTGCCGTCTCGTCGACCGGGGAGACATCCCGGCGACACCCGCCGACCGGCGAGCTGCAGATGCCCCACTCGAGGTTCGGGTCACCGTTCCCCGGAACGCTCCGCTCCGGCGGGCACCGATGACGGAGTCCGACACGGACTTCTCACATCGGCCGGTGATGCTCGACGAGATCGTCAAGGTCTTCGCGAGCGTCCCGCCGGGCTGGGTGCTCGATGCCACCCTCGGGGGCGCCGGGCACGCCACGGCCTTGCTGGAGGCACATCCGCACCTGCGGATCCTCGGGCTCGACCGTGACGGTGACGCACTCGCCGTGGCGAGTGCACGGCTGGCGGTCCACGGTGACAGGGCGGCCACTGCGCACGTCAGGTTCGACCACCTCGATCACGCCATGGAAGCACTCTCCGTCGACCATCTCTCCGGTGCGCTCTTCGATCTCGGCGTCAGCTCGCCGCAGCTCGACCGGACCGAGCGCGGCTTCTCGTACCGCCACGAGGCGCCACTCGACATGCGCATGGACCAGCGCGAGCCGTGGACCGCGAGCGACATCGTCAACGGCTACGACGAGTCGCAGCTCGCCCAGGCGCTGCGCCGTCACGGCGACGAGCGCTTCGCCACCCGCATCGCCCGTGCGATCGTCGCTGCGCGACCGGTCGAGACCACCACGCAGCTGGCCGAGATCGTGGTCGCCGCCATCCCGGCCGCTGCCCGCCGCACCGGCGGTCACCCGGCCAAGCGGACGTTCCAGGCGATCCGTATCGAGCTCAACCGCGAGCTCGAGGTGTTGCCCGCGGCGCTCGACCTCGCGATCGAGCGCACCGTCGAAGGTGGCCGGATCGCGGTGCTGTCGTACCACTCGGGCGAGGACCGGATCGTGAAGCAGCGGATGCGGTTCGCCGAGACCGGCGGATGTGTCTGCCCTCCCGAGCTGCCGTGCGTCTGCGACGCCGTGCAGACGGTGCGCGTCGTCCGCGGCATCCCGAAGACGCCGAGCGAGGCCGAGCGCACCACGAACCCGCGCGCCCGCAGTGCTCGCCTGCGCGTCGTCGAGCGTGTGGCCCCCACGCGGCGCGGCGCCGGCGGTCGGATCTGAGATGGCCGCCGCCGCCCGCCAGCACGCCGTCGCGCCGCGCCCCGTCCCTGCCCGCCCGGCCCCGTCGCGCCCTGATCGCGCCGCCCCTCGGTCGCACGGCCCTCGGTCGCACGCGCCGGCAGAGCGGTCGCTGCGTCCCACCCGTCGTGTGGGCGATCCGGATCGGCGCGTCGTCGCGACCCGTCGCCACGGGGGACTGGAAGCCGGTCCGCAGCCCCTCGTCCGGGCGACCGCACACCTGCAGGCCAGCGAACGGCATCTCTCGCTCGTCGCGCCGCGCGGCCGTCGTGCCGCGCACGTCGCGGTGGTGATGAGCGTGCTGCTCGGCCTCGCGATGCTCGGCGCTGCAGCGTTCCAGACCCGGCTCGCCCAGCGTCAGGTGCAGCTCGACCAGCTCGACACCGACATCTCGAGCGCGCGTGAGCTGTACGAGTCGCTGCGCCGCGAACGGGCCGAGCTCCGCTCGCCCGAGCGCCTGGCCCAGGTGGCCGCGGCGAACGGCATGGTGCCCGCCCGCGGCAGCGAGTTCCTGGAGATCACGGTGGACGTGCGGTCCCTCGTGGCCGCCTCGACGGGTGACATCGATCCGGCCCACCTCGGTGTGGCCGGCAACACGCTCGACGACTTCCGTGACGTGAAGGCCACGACGGCTGCTGCGGCGGCCGCGCCGTGAGCCGTCGACCACCGCTCGAGATGCGAGATCCCGGACGGTCGTCGCGGGGTCGCGACGCGGCACGCAGCCATGTCCGCGGCGCCGACCCCGCGCGATCGACCGACGCCCGCCGACAGGGCGACCACGTCACGGCCGCCCTCGGGCACCGCTCGCACGGATCGACCGAACGCCGCAACCACGGCGACCATGGCGACCACGGCCGCCCGGCGACCCGCGGGGAGCGTCTCGATCTGCGCGAGCGACGCACCGCCGACGCCCGTCGTCCCGGCCGATCCACGGGCGGGCGAGACGAGCGCGAGAAGCGCGAGAAGCGCGAGATGCGCGAGCCGCGCCCGACGCGCGAGACCCGTGGGCTGCGCGGGATCGACGAACCGACGGTGGTGGAGGTGCGCGACGTGCGCGCCCGCCGAACGCCTCCCCGCGACACGCACGACACCGGCCGGCGGCGTCCCACCCGGATCCGACCGACCGCCGGCGCCGACGAACGGCGCACCCTGCAGAAGCGCGTGGTCAAGGTGCGCACGACGCGCCATCACTTCAAGGCCGGCCAGCACCCCCGACGGCTCCGGGTCGTCTTCGCGCTGTCGGCGATCGTGTTCACGATCATCCTCGGTCGCGTGGTACTGCTCCAGACCACCGATGCCGAGCAGCTCCGTGAGGCCGGTCGCGCCCAGCGCACCAGCGACACGGTGCTCCGGGCCAGCCGCGGAGTGATCTTCGACCGCAACGGCGACGAGCTCGCGCTGTCGGTGCCGTCGACGACGATCATCGCCAACCCGAAGCTGATCACCGACCCGGCCGGAACCGTCGACGCCCTGAACAAGGCACTCACGCTCACCCCGGAGAAGCAGCAGTCGCTGCTCGCGTCGTTCACCGTGAAGGAGAAGTCGTTCGTCTACGTCGCCCGGCAGGTGTCGGACGAGCAGGCGTCCGCCGTGGGCATGCTCGACATCACCGGCGTCGACCTGATCGAGGAGGACCGTCGCACGATGCCCGCCGGCGAGGTGGGTCAGAGCGTGATCGGCAAGACGAACATCGACGGCGAGGGCATCGCCGGCATCGAGATGCAGTACGAGCTCCTGCTCACCGGCGTGGACGGTGAGATGTCGCGCCAGCACGACCGCGACGGACGTTCGCTGCCCGGTTCGGAGACGACCACCGTCGCGCCCGTGCCCGGTCAGGACGTCGTGCTCACGATCGATCGCTCCGTGCAGTTCGAGGTCGAGCGAGCCTTGGTCGACCAGGTGACCAACATGATGGCCCGCGGTGGTTCGGCGATCGTGATGGACACCGACACGGGCGAGATCATCGCCATGGTGGGCGTCCGTCGCGGTGAGGACGGGATCGTGCGCGTGACGAGCGGCAACATCGCTGCGGTCGACGCGGCCGAACCCGGTTCGGTGGTCAAGGCGATCACGGTCGCCGCGGCGCTCAACGAGGGCACTGTCACCCCGGACACGATGTTCCACGTGCCGTACCGCAAGAACTACTCCGATGGCACGCTGCACGACGCAGAGGTGCACGACGACTACGACTGGCCCGTCACGCAGATCCTCGCGAAGTCGTCGAACATCGGCACGATCGAGGTCATGCTCACGATGGGCGACACCATGCGTGAGAACAAGGAGAAGCTGGGCGCCTACATGCGTGCGTTCGGCCTGGGGGAGAAGACGGCGCTCGACTTCCCCGGCGAGTCGCGCGGCCTCGGTGTCGACTGGACCAAGTGGGAGGGCACCGAGCAGTACACGGTCGCTTACGGCCAGGGCATCGCCTCGACCTCGATCCAGCTCGTCAGCGCGATCAACGTCATCGCCAACGACGGTGTGTACGTGGCGCCGAAGTTGGTCGCCGGCACCATCGACGCCGGGGGCGTGCTCACCGACACGCCTGCCAGCGGCACCCACCGGGTGGTCCGTCCCGAGGTCGCCCAGCAGGTGAACCTGATGATGCGCCAGGTGGTGTGCGAGGGCACGGCCAAGCTCGCCAAGGTCGACGGCGTGACCGTCGCCGGCAAGACCGGCACCGGTCTGAAGGCGCAGGACGGCGGTGGCTACGAGGACGCCGAGGGCAATCGCAAGTACTACTCCTCGTTCGCCGGGTTCTTCCCGGCCGAGGATCCGCAGGTGACGGTGCTGATCTCGATCGACGAGCCGCCCGGCGCCGTCGGCGAGGCCAAGCCGACCCACTTCGGTGGAACCGCCGCCGCCCCGGTGTTCGCCGACATCGCCCCGGCGATCCTCCACGAGATGAACATCACGCCGCCCGCCACCGGCGGCTGCCCGAAGGGCTGACGACGATGACCGGGGTCGGTTCGCGACCACTCGTCGAGATCCTGCGAGGGGTACGCGGCGGACCGCCGCGCCGACTCGTCAGCGCGTCGGGCGACGACGTGGAGCTCGACGATGCCGTCGGCGTCGAAGGCGTCGACGTCCCGATCGACGACGTCACGCTCGACTCGCGTTCGGTGCGCACCGGCACGCTGTTCTGCTGTCTGCGCGGCGAGCGCACCGACGGACACGAGTACGCCGCGGCAGCGGTCGAAGCCGGTGCGGTCGCGTTGCTGGTCGAGCGTCGGCTCGCGCTGGCGGTGCCGCAGGTGGTGGTGTCCGACGCCCGGGAGGCCACCGGGTGGATCGCTGCATCGGTCTTCGGGCATCCCTTCGACGCGCTCACGACCATCGGCATCACCGGCACCAACGGCAAGACCACCACATCGCAGCTCGTCGGCCACGTGATGAACACGCTCGGTCGACGGACCGAGGTCTTCGGCACGCTCTCGGGCCGGTTCACCACCCCCGAGGCGCCCGACCTCCAACGTGCGCTCGCCGAGTGCCGAGACACCGGCGTGCAGTCGGTGGTCATGGAGGTGTCGTCGCACGCACTCGCCCTCGACCGGGTGGCGGGCGCCCACTTCGACGTCGCCGTGTTCACCAACCTCGGCCGCGATCACCTCGACCTCCATGGCACCGTCGAGCGCTACTTCGCCGCCAAGGCCCGGCTGTTCGACGCCCGCCTGTCCGACGTCGGGGTGGTCAACACCGACGACGTTCACGGCCGGCTGCTGTTCGACACGGCGGGCATCCCGCTCGTGCCGTTCTCGCTCGACGACGCTGTCGACGTCGAGGTCGCCGCCACCTGGCACGGGTACACATGGCGTGGTCACCGTGTGCGGGTGGGCATCGGAGGCGAGTTCAACGTGATGAACAGCCTGGCCGCAGCGACGGCGTGCGTGGCTGCCGGCATGGACGCCGGCGACGTCGCCGCCGCGCTGTCGGCCGCTGCGCCGGTGCCGGGTCGGTTCGAACCGATCGACGTCGGCCAACCGTTCTCGGTGCTCGTCGACTACGCCCACACCCCCGACGGGTTGGAGGAGGCGTTGCGCGCCGCACGCGGCGCGGCCGACGGTGGACGGGTGATCGTGGTGTTCGGCTGCGGTGGCGACCGGGACCGGGAGAAGCGCCCACTGATGGGCGCGGTGGCCGTCGATCGGGCCGACCAGGTGATCGTGACGTCGGACAACCCCAGGTCGGAGGACCCGCTGGAGATCATCAATGCCACCCTGGCGGGGGTACCCGACGACTACCGTGGCTCCGTTGTGATCGAGCCCGACCGAAGGAACGCCATCGCCGTCGCGCTGCAGATCGCCCGTTCGGGCGACGTGGTGCTCATCGCCGGCAAGGGCCACGAGACCACCCAGACCATCGGCGACCGCGTCGTCCCGTTCGACGACCGTCAGGTCGCGCGGGCCGAACTCGGTGCGCTCGGATGGGATGCGACAGGAGGCCGCGCGTGATCGCGGTGATGATCGCCGGGGCGACGGCCATGGTCGTGTCGCTGTTCGGCACCCGGTTCCTCATCACGTTCTTCCGCAACCGCGGCAAGGGGCAGCCGATCCTCGGCAAGGAGGACAACGGCCCCGAGCACCACATGGCCAAGCAGGGCACGCCCACGATGGGCGGTCTCGCCATCATCGCGGCGGCCTTCGTCGGGTGGATGGTGGCCCACGTGCGCGACGGTCTGGTGTTCTCCACCCAGGCGATGATCATGTGGTGCGGCATCCTGATCATGTCGGTGATGGGGTTCCTCGACGACTACATCAAGATCACCAAGGCCCACAACCGGGGCATCTTCTGGAAGCGCAAGGGCTGGATCACGTTCGGTCTGGCGATCGGCGTGGCGGCCTGGTTGTCCGCCGGCACCGGTATCAGCGAGACGTTCTCCACCACGCGGGCGACGTATCCGGGGTGGACGCTCAACACGGTCGTCTGGATCGTGTGGGCCGGCATCATCATCTGGAGCACCACCAACGCCGTCAACGTCACCGACGGTCTCGACGGCCTCGCGGGCGGGTCGGCGATGATGGCTTTCGTCGCGTTCGCGATCATCTCCTACTGGGCGTTCCGCAACCCGGAGATCTACGCCGCGGTGGTGAACCCGCTCGACCTGGCGACCGTGGCCGCCGGCTTCGCCGGGGCGTGCGCCGGCTTCCTCTGGTTCAACGCCGCGCCCGCGCGCATCTTCATGGGCGACGTTGGCGCGCTCGGCGTGGGGTCGGCGCTCGCGCTGTTGGCCCTCGGGACCAACACCCAGATGCTGCTGGTGCTCCTGTGCGGCATCAACGTGATGGAGGCCGGTTCGGTCGCCATCCAGATGGGTGTCTTCAAGGCGTCGGGCCGCAAGAAGCGGCTCTTCCGCATGTCGCCGATCCACCACCACTTCGAGCTGCTCGGCTGGCCCGAGACGACGGTGATCATCCGCTTCTGGATCATCCAGGGCGCGTGCGTGGCCACCGCGCTCGCGATCTTCATCGGCGACTTCACACGGCTCGAAGGGTTGCGTTGAGCTCGCGCACAGCCGGCACCACGGCACTCGTCCACGGCGTCGCCGTCACCGGTGCGGCGGTCGCTCGCGCGCTCGTCGCTCGCGGCCACCGCGTGCTCGTCGCCGACGACAGTCCGGACGACGCCAAGCGTGCGCTGGCGGGGGAGTTGGGCACCGAGCTCGTCGAGGGTCCCGATGCCGACACGATCCGCCGGTTGCTCCGCGAGGCCGACTTCGTGATGCCGGCGCCCGGCGTCCCGGAGACCCACGAGCTGGTGCGGGCCGCGCTCGCGGCCGACGTGCCGCTGCGCACCGAGATCGACATCGCCTACGAGTGGGAGCAGGAACGCCCCGGTGGTCCGCGGCCGATGGTCGCGATCACGGGGACCGACGGCAAGACCACCACCACGATGCTGACGGCGTCGTTGCTCGCCGCCGGGGGACTGCGCACCGCTGCGGTCGGCAACACCGAGGTGCCGTTCGTCGCCGCGCTCGACGACGACGTCGATGCGTTCGCCGTCGAGTGCAGCAGCTTCCGCCTGTCGTGGATCCGGTCGTTCCGCGCTGAGGCGGCGATCTGGCTCAACCTTGCGCCAGACCACCAGAACTGGCACGTCTCGATGGACTCCTACGAGCAGGCGAAGGCGAACATCTGGCTGCACCAACGGCCGACGGACGTCGCCGTTGGCTGGACGCAGGACGCCGTCGTCATGCGCCGGCTCGCGGACGCCGCCGCCCGCCATGTCACGTTCGGCCTCGCCGACGGCGACCACCGCATCGTCGGCGACCTCACCTCGTCGGGCGACACCCGCCGGCTGGCTGCCGCGTCGGGCGCCTACGCGTCGGTGTCGTCGCTGCGCCGCCGGTTCCCGCACGACCTGTCCAACGCGCTCGCCGCGGCGGCGGCGTGCATCGAGAGCGGATTGGTCGCGGCCGATCGCATCGACGCCGGCCTCGCCGACTTCCGCGTCCCGCCGCACCGCATCGAGCCACTCGGTGAGATCGACGGGGTCGAGTGGTTCAACGATTCGAAGGCGACATCGCCGCACGCGGCCCTCACGGCGATCCGCTCGTTCGGCTCGATCGTGCTGATCGCGGGTGGGCGCAACAAGGGACTCGATCTGGGGTCGCTCGCCGGCGAGTCGGCCCGCATCCGTTCCGTCGTCGCGATCGGTGAGGCGTCCGACGAGATCGCCGAGGCGTTCGATGGCATCCGACCCGTGTCGCGTGCGACCTCGATGGCCGAGGCCGTCGCGTTGGCCCGGACGGCCGCCCGTCCCGGCGACGTCGTGCTGCTCTCGCCGGCATGCGCGAGCTTCGATTGGTATCCGTCCGGCGGATATCCGGCCCGCGGTGAGGACTTCCGCCGTCTCGTCGCCGCGCTGGCCCCGTCGTCCGACGCGCCCGACCGTTCCCCGTCCGATCACGCCACCACGCCAGGCACCCCGAGCACCCCCACCGGAGGACCGACGTGAGCACCACTGCTCCCCACATCGCCGTCAGGCGCCGCCAGGCCGCCGAACGGGCCGCCGCCCTCCGTCGTCACCCGACGGCAGGCGCACCGAAGGAGATCGGCCCGCCGCCGACCACCTTCTACGTCATCGCCCTCATCGTCACCGTGTTCACCATGCTCGGTCTGGTGATGGTGCTGTCGGCGTCGTCGATCCGGCTCTTCCACCAAGGCGAGTCGCCGTGGCGCACGTTCAACCGGCAGGTCGTGTGGGCGATCCTCGGAGCGGTCGCCCTGTGGATCTGCGCGCGCATCCCGTACCAGTCGTGGCGCCGCTTCGTGGTGCCGGGCCTCGCGATCTCGACGGGGCTCATGCTCCTGCCGTTCGTGCCCGGCGTGGGCATGCAGGTGAACGACGCGAGCGCCTGGGTGTCGTTGGGATCGCTGAGCCTGCAGCCGAGCGAGTTCCTGAAGCTCGCCGTGTTGCTCTACTGCGCCGACCTGCTCACCAAGCGCGAGTCGGAGATGCACGAGCTGAGCCGAACGCTCAAGCCGACGTTGATGGTCGCCGCCCTCGCCGCCGGTCTCTGCCTGCTGCAGGGCGACCTCGGTTCGGCGATCGTGCTCGCCGGCATCGTCTTCGCGGTCGCGTTCGTCGGTGGCACACCGCTCGTGCCCATGGCGCTGGCCGGCGCAGCGGGACTTGGCGCTGCCGGTCTGTTCGTGATGTCGAGCCAGCGGCGCATCAACCGGTTCACGGCGTTCCTCGACGTCGCCGGCAATCGCGACCACCTCAGCTACCAGACGTACCAGGCGATGATCGCGATCGCCCAGGGCGGCACGACGGGCGCGGGACCGGGCCGTGGCCTCAACAAGCTCGGCGACTTCCTGCCGCTGGCGCACAGCGACTTCATCTTCGCCGTGGTCGCCGAGGAGCTCGGCCTCATCGGCGTCGTCGCCGTCGTCGGTGGCTTCCTCGTGCTCACGTACTGCGGGATCCAGGTGGCACTGGCCGCGAGCGACCGCTTCGGCAGCCTGCTGGCGGGCGGCATCATCGGCTGGCTCGTCGTGCAGACGGTGATCAACATCGGCGGCGTCACCGGGCTCATGCCGGTCACGGGCCTCACGCTGCCCTTCTTCTCGGCGGGCGGCAGCTCGCTGTTCGTGTGCATGGCGGCGGCCGGCCTGCTCCTGAACGTCGCCCGCCACGCGAAATGACCGGCGTGGACGCCCCGGCCAGCGGGCGTGCGGACGGCGGGGCGGCGGATGGCGACGCCACGACGGGACGTGCCCACGCGGTGGTCACCGGAGGCGGCACCTCGGGCCACGTGCTGCCGGCGCTGGCGATCATGGACCGCCTGGTCGCCGCTGGCCACCCGGCGTCGACGCTGCACTACGTGGGTACCGAGCGCGGCATCGAGTCGCGCCTGCTCCCGCCCACCGGGTACGGCTTCACGCTGCTCGACGTGGTCGGTCTCCAGCGGTCGCTCACCCGTCGGAACCTCGCGGTGCTGCCCAAGCTCATCGTCGCCACGCGCCGAGCGCGGCGCGTGTTGCGCGAGCTCCGGCCGGCGGTCGTGGTGAACGTCGGCGGATACGCCAGCATGCCGGCCACGTTCGCGGCACGTCGCCTGCGGATCCCCGTCGTCGTGGTGAGCTACGACCTGCGCCCCGGGCTTGCCTCGAAGCTGGCAGCGCGGGGTGCTGCCGCCGTCGCCGCGGCCTTCCCCGATTCGCCCTTGCCCCGCGCCCGGCTCACCGGCGCCCCGATCCGGCCCGAGATCATCGCGGTCGATCGGGCCCGCGACCGAGCCGCCGCGAGGGCCGAACTCGGGCTCCCGGCCGACCGCTTCCTGATCACGGTCTTCGGCGGCTCGCTCGGCGCCAAGGCGATCAACGACGCCGTCGCCGGTCTGGTGGAGGCATGGTCCGACCGGACCGACGTGGTCGTGCACCACGTGGTCGGTGACCGGTGGCTCGCCGACGCGCCACCTTCGCGCACCGACCCAGCGGGCATCATGTACCGCGTGATCGGATACGAGGACCGCATGCCCCAGCTCTACGCCGCATCCGACCTGATGATCACCCGCGCCGGCGCCAGCACGATCGCCGAGCTCGCGGCCACCGGGACGCCGGCCGTCGTGGTGCCGTGGCCCGGCGCGGCCGAGAACCACCAGCTCGACAACGCCCGCACGTTGAGCGACGTCGGCGCCGCGATCCTGCTCGAGGAGCACTCGCTCTCGGCCGGTTCGCTCACCGACCTCGTGACGTCACTGATCGACGATCCGGCACGCCTCGCCGACGTGGGCGCCGCCGCGCACGCCGCGGGCGCACGCCATCGCGGCGACTCGCTCATCGAGCTCGTCGACGAGATCGCCGCCGGCAGCGGGGCGGGTGCGCGGTGAGCGCGCCGGGCCGCACGGCCGGTGTCCCCGAGGCGCCGCTCGACCTGTCCCGGCCGCAGCGCCTGCACGTGGTCGGCGTCGGTGGGCCGGGCATGAGCGCGATCGCGATCGTGCTCGCCGAGATGGGCCACGACGTGAGCGGCAGCGACATCCGTGAGCGCCCGGTGCTCGATCGCCTGCGCGCCGGCGGTGTCACCGTGCACGTCGGCCATCAGCGCAGCCATGTCGACGGCTGCGACGCGGTCACCTACAGCACTGCGGTGCCCGAGCGGAACATCGAACTCGACGAGGCCCGCACCACCGGGGTCACGACCCTTCGCCGGGCCGGGATGCTGGCATCGATCTGCGCCCAGGCGCGTTCGCTGGCGGTCGCCGGCACGCACGGCAAGACCACGACGACGTCGATGCTGATGCTGATGCTGGCGGAGGCAGGTCTGCGTCCGAGCTTCGTGATCGGTGGCGACGTCACCGACACCGGCACGGGCGCCCAGTGGACCGGCGGCGACTGGTTGGTCGTCGAGGCCGACGAGAGCGACGGCACGCATCTCGAGCTGCCGCTCGAGGGCACCATCCTCACGAACGTCGAGATCGACCACCTCGATCACTACGGATCGTTCTCGGCGATCGAGGAGAGCTTCGACCGGTACCTGTCGCAGGTGCCCGGGCCGAAGGTGTTGTGCTTCGACGATCCGGTCTGTCGTCGGCTCGCCGAGGCGCACCGGGCCACCGGTGCGATCACGTACGGCACGGGTGAGGGCGCCGATGTGCGGGCGGTCGACGTGGTGGCCGAGCACGGCGCGCACCGGTTCGCGGTCGAACGCCACGGCGAACGGTTGGGCACGGTCGAGCTGCCGCTGCGCGGGATCCACAACGTGCGCAACGCCACGGGTGCGCTGGCGCTGGCCCTCGCGATCGGCGTGCCGTTCGACGCCGCCGTCGCTGCGCTCGCACGCTTCGGCGGGGTTGCTCGTCGCTTCGACATCCGGGGCAACTCGGGCGGGGCGACGCTGGTCGACAGCTATGCGCACCTGCCGTCGGAGATCGCTGCCGACCTCGCGGCGGCGCGCCACAGCGGCGACGGGTGGCGGCGCGTGATCGCGGTCTTCCAGCCCAACCGTTTCAACCGGATGGCCGTCATGTGGCCCGAGTACGCGGACGCGTTCGTCGACGCCGACATCGTGGTGCTCACGGACATCTTCGCGAGCGGGACCACGCCGATCCCGGGCATCACCGGCAAGCTCGTCGTCAACGCGGTGCTCGACGCCCATCCGCACACGCGGGTGGTGTGGTTGCCGCGGCGCCAGGACCTGGTCGACTGGGTGGCCGGCGAACTGCGCGACGGCGATGTCTGCGTGTCGATGGGGTGTGGCGACATCGCCTCGTTCCCGTCGGAGGTGATCGAGCGTCGCGCGGACCGCTTCGAGCCGGGGGCAGTCGGATGACGCGACCGGCATCCGGAGACCCGGACGGGTTGACGCTCGCTGCCGAGGTGCTCGGCGATCTGGCCGCGCACGAGGTGCCGCTCGGCCCGATGACGACGTACCGGGTGGGCGGCGCTGCGGCGTTGTTCGTCCGTCCCCGGTCGTTCGACGACCTGGCGCTCGTCGCCGAGGCATGTCGCCTGGGTGGCCTGCCGGTGCTCGTCGTCGGTCGTGGCTCCAATCTGCTCGTGGCCGACGAGGGGTTCCGCGGCGTCGCCGTGTCGCTGGGCGACCTCGGCGCCGACATCGCCATCGACGGCACCGTGGTGCAGGCCGGGGGAGCCATCGCGTTGCCGGTGCTCGCCCGACGCACCGTCGCGTCGGCGCTGACCGGGTTCGAGTGGGCCGTCGGGGTGCCCGGGTCGGTGGGCGGTGGTGTCCGGATGAACGCGGGCGGGCACGGATCGGACATGGCGGCGTCGCTGATCGACGTCGATCTGTTCGACCTGTACCGGGGTGAGCGGCGGTCGCTCCCGGCCGGTGCGCTGGGGTTGCGCTTCCGCGGATCGGATCTGGCCGATCATCAGGTCGTGCTCTCGGCGCGCCTGCAGTTGTTCCCGGGCGACCGTGAGCGGGGCGAGGTCGAGCTCGACGAGATCGTCCGCTGGCGTCGCGAGCACCAGCCCGGTGGTCAGAACGCCGGCTCGGTGTTCGTCAACCCGGTACCGGGCGAGGTGACGGCGGGCGCGTTGATCGATCGGTGTGGGCTCCGCGGCCACCGTCTGGGATCGGCACACGTGAGCGACAAGCACGCCAACTTCATCCAGGCCGACGACGGTGGCCATGCCATCGACGTGGTGCGCCTGATCGACCTGGTGCGGTCTCGTGTGGCCGACGAGACCGGTCACGTGATGCGCAGCGAGGTGCGACTGGTCGGCTTCGACGGGATCGAGACCGATCACGGTGTGGGTGTCACGTGGTGAACTGGCGTCGGTCGAAGGGGCAACCCGGCGCCACGCCGGGTGACGCCGCGCCCGCGGGCTCGTCGGGTTCGTCGGGATCGCTCCCCGAGATGCCGGATGTGGTGATCCGGCCGGGTGAGCCCACGCCGGCGCGGGGCGAGGACGTGCCCGACGTGGTCCTCGACGAGTTGCGCATGGCGTTCACCGGGACACCGCCGACGGGTCCCGTCCGGCCGGACGACCCGCTCGTCGATCCCACCATCGACCCGACGTTCGACGGCACGCTCGACCTCACCTTCGACGACCTCCCGCTGGCCGATCTCGACGACCTGGACGGGCTGGACGGGCTGGACGGGCTGGACGGGCCGGACGGGCCCGGCGGATCGGGCGGACCTGCGGCGCTGCACGGCCTGCCACCGGCCGATCTCGACGACGACTCGCTGTTCAGCACCGGGACCACCGGCCCCCGACCGACGACGCCGACCGCACCGACCGCACCGACCGCACCGACCGCACCGACCGGGGCGACCGGGGCGACCGGGGCGGTGGGTTCGACCGACGCCACCGCGGCGTGGGTGCTCGACACGCCGGAGGTACGAATCGTGCCCCGGGGCGCGACCGGCGCTGTCGCGACCACGGGGCACACGACATCGGGTCGAGGTGCCGACCAGCCGTTCGGCGGTCTGCCCGACGACCTCCCAGCGGCACCGGGCGACGACCTGGGGATCGGCGGCCCAGGACTCGGGGCCGCCGGCGGCCCTGCCGGGGTCCGGGCACCGGCGCGTCCCGGCCGTCCCACGATCGTGATCGGCGGCGACGACTCGCTGCCCGACGCGATCTACCTCGACGAGGGCGACACCTCGTCGTCGCGCAACCCGACCGATCGCAGCACGCGCGTCCCCGACGTCGCCCCCGACGGTTCGGGTGCTCGCGGCACGATCGTGATCGGGGACGAGCTCGAGGCATCGGGCGCGTTCGACGCGGTCGAGGTGCCGAGTCGTTCGATGGATCCGCGCGTCAGGGCCCGCCGCATCGCGGTGAAGCGCGCCCAGGGGCGCAAGCGGCTCGTGTGGGTCGGTGCCGTCGCCGCCGTCGTCGTCGTGATCGTCGCCGTCCTCGCCGTGTTCTCGTCGAGCCTGTTCGCGGTCGAACACGTCGACGTGCAGGGCGCCCCCTACACCCAGGCGCGCTACGGCGACCGGATGCAGGCGGTGATCGACCAGATGATGGGCGAGCCCGTGCTCCTCGTCGACACCAAGGCGGCCGAGGACGAGCTCGAACGGTTGCCCTGGATCGAGCGAGCGTTCGTGACGACCGATTTCCCGAACCGGGTGCTCATCGACGTGCGCGAACGCCAACCGCTCGCCACCTTCGTCGGCTCGGACACCCGCTACCGGGTGATCGACCGTGACGGCTTCGTGCTCGACGTGCTCGACGGTCGACCGTCGAACTACATGCTGATCGATGGCGTCGGCCCCGATCTCGAGGCGGGCTCGTCGGCCGGCGCGCAGTACTCGGCGGCCGCGCAGCTGGTCGGAGCCCTGCCGGCGGAGATCCGATCCATCACGGTGGCGGCGACGCTCGACCCGACGACGGGCGACCTCGGACTCATCGTGCAGAACATCGCACCGGTCGACCCTGAGAACCCCGTCGACCCGGAGGCGACGCCGTCGGAGCCGCCGCTGGTCGAGGTGCGCATCGGCAGTTTCAACGGCCTCGACGGCAAGCTCGCCCGACTCCTGCAGTTGGTGCGCGACGGTCTCGACGACACCGCGAAGATCGACGTCTCGACCGACGACGTCATCGGCTGACCCCGGTGTCGGCCCCTCCGCTGCAGCTCGTCGCGGCTCCCTGAGCGGGGCACTCCCAGTTTCCGGCACCCGGACGTGCCAGACTGTCGCCCGAAGGCCTTCGGGGTCGGGCGAGGTCGGGTTGCGCGGGAGCCAACCTCCACTCGTTACGATCGCAGGGTCATGTTGTCCGTCACGTTCGCCGTTGCGCCCGCTCAGAGCGGGTTCGCACCAAGTCACGAAAGCTGGAGGTCACGCTGATGGCCGGCGCCCCACAGAACTATCTCGCCGTCATCAAGGTGATCGGCGTGGGTGGCGGTGGCGTGAACGCCGTCAATCGCATGATCGACGCCGGGCTCAAGGGCGTGGAGTTCATCGCCGTGAACACCGATGCCCAGGCGCTGCTCATGAGCGATGCCGACGTCAAGCTCGACATCGGCCGTGACCTCACCCGCGGCCTCGGTGCCGGCAGCGACCCCGAGGTGGGTCGCGCCGCTGCAGAGGCGCATCGGGACGAGATCGAGGAGATGATCAAGGGCGCCGACATGGTGTTCATCACCGCCGGCGAGGGCGGCGGCACCGGAACCGGTGCAGCGCCCGTCATCGCCGAGGTGTCGCGCAGCCTGGGTGCGCTCGCGATCGGTGTCGTCACCCGACCGTTCAGCTTCGAGGGTCGCCGTCGTGCGGTGCAGGCCGACACCGGTGTGGCCAAGCTGAAGGAGAAGGTCGACACGCTGATCGTCATCCCGAACGACCGCCTGCTCACGGTGGCGAACGAGAAGACCAGCGTGCTCAACGCGTTCAAGATGGCCGACGAGGTCCTGCTCCAGGGCGTGTCGGGCATCACCAACCTGATCACCACGCCCGGCCTCATCAACACCGACTTCGCGGACGTGAAGATGATCCTCGCGAGCGCCGGCTCGGCGCTCATGGGCATCGGCCAGGCGAGCGGTGAGAACCGCGCTGTCGTCGCCGCGAAGGCCGCGATCTCCAGCCCGCTGCTCGAGGCCGCCATCGACGGCGCCCGCGGCATCCTGCTCAACATCACGGGTCCGTCGAGCATGGGTCTGTTCGAGATGAACGCCGCCGCGGAGATCATCCACGGCGTCGCCCATCAGGACGCGAACATCATCTTCGGTACCGTGATCGACGACGAGATGGGCGACGAGGTCAAGGTCACCGTCATCGCCGCCGGATTCGACCGTTGGGATGCCGGCGCCGGGCAGTCGTCGGCCAAGCCGGCCCTGAAGGCCGTCGAGAGCAAGCCGGCCTCCACGTTGAAGGATCTCTTCGCCGACGACGCGGTCGACCCGCTCGACGGCGACGACGACTTCGACGTGCCGTCGTTCCTGAAGTGAGCCGCCGGTCCCCGGTGGACCGCTCCTCACTCGACATGCTCCCCGAGCAACCCCAGCAGCACTCCCGGACGTCTCCCTGGCCGTATCCGGAGGTGCGCGTCAGCGTCAGCATTCGCGCCGACGGCGACTTCCACCTCGAGCAACCGGTCGAGGCGCTCGACGCGACACGACGACGGTTCGTCGATCTCCCGTGGAGCCAACCCGACGAGGTGCACGGCACCGACGTGCGGTTGGTCGCTCGACCGGGCGACCACGACAGGGCGATCGCCGACGCGTTGGTCACCGATCGTGCCGCTGCCGTCCTCGGGATCTGGGTGGGCGACTGCGCCCCGGTCGCCCTCGTCGCCGAGCACGAGGACGCCGACGGCGTCCGGACGGTCCGCGTGGGCGCGGCGCACGCCGGGTGGCGCGGCTTGCTCGACGGTGTCCTGGCCGCGACCGTCGCGGCGATGCGCGCCGTGCCGCACGGCTCGATGCTCGCCGGGCGACCGATGGTGGCGGTGCTCGGGCCGTGCATCCACCCGTGCTGCTACGAATTCGGCGACGACGACCTCGCGGCGGTGATCGACCGTTTCGGCCCGGCAGCGGAAGGCCGCACCCGCGACGGGCGACGGGCGCTCGACGTGCCGGCGACGGTACGCCTCGCCCTGGCCGAACTCGGGGTGGCGCTCGACGACCGGTCTTCGTGCACCGGTTGTCACGACGACCGATGGTTCTCGCATCGCGCGCGCCGCGAGCGTGGCCGGCAGGTGATGGCCGTCTGGAAGGATGCCGACATGGACGCCGACACGCCGGGGGAGCACGACTCCGAGTCGGCTGGGGCATGGCGATGATCGACACCGAGCTGGTCGCCGAGCGCCTCGCCATCGTGAGGGATCGGATCGCCCGTGCCGGCGGGACGGACGTCCAGGTGATGGGGGTGACCAAGACCTGGGGCATCGATGCGGTGCGCGCCGCGGCCACCGTCGGCTGCGACTCGGTGGGGGAGAACTACGCGCAGGAGCTCGCCGCCAAGTTCGCGGGCGAGGTCGGTCTCCCGCCGGTGCACTTCATCGGTCGGCTCCAGACGAACAAGGTCCGACTCGTCGCACCGTTCGTCGACGTGTACGAGACGGTCGACCGCGGCTCGCTCGCGGCCGAGCTCGCCAAGCGCGCGGGGGACGCGACGGTGCTCGTGCAGGTGAGCACCGACACCGATCCCGACAAGGGTGGGTGCCCGATCGCCGCGGCGCCGGCGCTCGTCGACTCCTGTCGCGAGCTCGGACTCGTCGTCGCCGGGCTGATGACCGTCGGTCCCACCGAGGGTGGACCCGAGGCGGCGCGGCCCGGCTTCCGTGCCGTGCGGACGCTGCTCGACCGGCTGGGGCTCGCCGTCTGCTCGATGGGGATGAGCGACGATCTGGAAGTCGCGGTGCAGGAGGGATCGACGCAGGTGCGCGTCGGCAGTGCCCTGTTCGGCCCCCGTCCGTCACCTGCGTCGCGCGATCGCGCGGCTCCACCTCACGCCGAGTGACATCGGCTAGCCTCGCACTTCCAGGAGGAGCGTGAATGTCGATGTGGAAGAGGGCCATGGACTATCTCGGGTTGGGGCCCGACGACGCCTATGACGACTACGACCTCCCGCCCGAGCCGGAGCCGCGTGGTTCTCGCGGCCGCCAGCCCCGGTACGACGAGCCGGTGGTGCGCAGCGGACGCAGCGCACCCGAGTACGAGCCCGAGGCAGTGGTTCGCACCGTGCCCACCCGTCCGAGCTTCCCGACGCGGGACGTGGAGCCCGTCGGCCGCCGTCCGGTGGCGGCCAACGACGATTCCAGCGTGCACCCACGCCCCATCAACCCCACCCGCTCCACTGCCCCGGCGCGAGGAGGTTCGGCCATGAGTTCCGACCCGCACACCGTCCGACCCCGGCGGTTCGACTCCGCGCAGGAGATCGCCGACAAGTTCAAGGATGGCCAGCCGGTCATCATGAACCTCGAGGCAACCGATCGCGAGGTGTCGCGGCGGTTGATCGACTTCGCCAGCGGCCTCTGCTACGGCCTCAACGGGAGCATGGAGAAGGTGGCGTCGGGCGTGTACCTGCTGAAGCCCGCGGTCTCGCGTCCGGGTGGCTACGGCTCGCTCGACGACTGATCGTCCATCGATCGTCGGCCGATCGTTCGGCCGACAGTCGACCGATCGTCGACCGACTGCACGGCGCCGGCCCGGAGCGAATCCTCAAGCGCCCACACGACGTGTGGGCAATGGGTGACCGAGCGTGCCCCTTCGGCCTAACATGGCCCGCATGGAACTGAGTCCGCAGGCCGTGGCAGCCGCCACCTTCAAGACCGTCAAGCGGGGATACGACCCCGACGAGGTGCGGGCCTACCTCATCGAGGTGTCGGCCAGCCTCGAGGCCTCGCACCAGCAGGCCACCGCGATGGAGGCCCGTGCCCGGGCAGCGATCGCGAAGCTCCAGGACGCCACGCAGAACGCGCAGCACACGGGGCCCGTTCCCATCGTCGCTCCCGCACCTGCCACCGTGCCCACCGTCGGCGCGGAGGAGGCCGAGAACATCAGCCGCACGCTGCTGCTCGCGCAGCGCACGGCCGACACCACGGTGGCCGAGGCGCAGGCCCGCGCCACGTCGATGACCGAGACCGCCCAGGCGGAGGCAGCCGGGGTCACGGCTGCAGCGAAGCTCGAGGCCGCCTCGACACTCGAGCAGGCTCGCGCCGAGGCGGCACGCCTGCTCGACGAGGCCCGCACCGAAGCGCACCGCGCGAAGACCGAGCAGCACCTGCGCGCCGAGTCCGAGGTGAAGGAACTGCAGTCCCGTCGCGACGCGCTCATCGCCGACCTCGACACGCTCGAACAGCACGCCGCCCGTCACCGCGATCAGCTGCGCGAGACGTCGACCGCGATCGGCAAGCTGGCCGATCAGATGCCGGCGGAGATCGAGCGCCCGGCGCTGCGCGCACCGTTGGGCCAGTCGAGCCCGTCCAGCCCCTCGAGCCCGTCGTTGCTGAACGGCGACGACACGGGTGGGCACCGCATCCCACCGCCGCCGATCACCGGTCAGGTGCCGCTGCAGCCCGGTGTCGAGCCGCTGGTGTCGCCCCGCCCCACGTCGGCCGACGAGGTGCGCTCGATGTGGCAGGAGGCCGAGCGCGCCGAGCTCGCCGGTCAGGGCCTCATCGACAGCACGCCCGTCGACGGCATCGGCTTCGACGCCCCGACGCCCACCGACGGCATCCGTCGCTGATCGAGCGGCTGCCGATCGACCGGCGATAGCCTGAGTCAGCGATCCGTTCATCGGATCGAGCACGATCGAGCAACGGCGACGACGAGGCCATCACCTCCGAGCCTCCGGAAGAACGGGACATGCAGCGCACCGAGCGGTGCGCGGTGGCCTCAGTAGAACCGGACGGGACCAGCCCGTGATCGCTGGCGAAGTGGAGTGGTGCGCCGCTGCGGCGACGCACAAGCAGGGTGGTACCGCGGGCCGCACGGCTCGTCCCTGTGGAACCCGTGACACGGCATCCAGGAGACCACCCGCATGAACCACGACCTCACGACCCCGGCCCCCACCCCGGCCACCGGCTACCCAGCCGTGGCGACGCAGCCCAGCTTCCCGGCGATCGAGCGCGAGATCCTCTCGTTCTGGGAGGGTGACCGAACCTTCGAGGCCTCGGTCGCCGCACGCGCCGACGCCGACGAGTACGTGTTCTACGACGGCCCCCCGTTCGCCAACGGTCTGCCGCACTACGGCCACCTGCTCACCGGGTTCGTGAAGGACGCGGTGCCGCGCTACCGCACGATGCGCGGCCAGAAGGTCGATCGGCGCTTCGGCTGGGACTGCCACGGCCTGCCCGCCGAGACGGTGGTCGAGAAGGAGCTCGGCGTCAGCGGACACCCGGCGATCACCGCGTTCGGCATCGACAAGTTCAACGACGCGTGTCGCACGAGCGTGCTGCGCTTCACCGACGACTGGCACCGCTACGTCACCCGTCAGGCCCGTTGGGTCGACTTCGAGCACGACTACAAGACCCTCGACCTCCCGTACATGGAGAGCGTCATGTGGGCCTTCAAGACCTTGTGGGACAAGGGCCTGATCTACGAGGGGTTCCGCGTGCTGGCGTACTGCTGGCGCTGCGAGACGCCGCTCAGCAACACCGAGACGCGCATGGACGACGTGTACCGCGACCGGCAGGACCCGGCGCTCACCGTGCAGTTCCAACTCGACTCGGGCGAGAAGATCCTCGCCTGGACCACCACGCCGTGGACCCTGCCGAGCAACCTCGCGCTCGCCGTCGGGCCCGAGATCGACTACGCCGTGATGGAGCAGGACGGTCAGCGCTACATCCTCGCCGAGTCGCGGCTCGGCGCCTACGAACGCGAGTTCACGGGCGCCGTGCAGGTCGGCACGCTCACCGGCGCCGATCTCGTCGGCCGTCGCTACACGCCGCTGTTCCCGTTCTTCGCCGACACTCCGAACGCGTTCCACGTCCTCGCCGCCGACTACGTCAGCACCGAGGACGGCACCGGCGTGGTGCACATGGCGCCGGGCTTCGGTGAAGAGGACCAGAACGTCTGCAACGCGGTCGGCATCCCGACGCTCTGCCCGATGGACGAGCACGGTCGCTACACCAGCGAGATCACGCCGTGGGCCCACGTCCACGTGTTCGATGCCAACCCGATGGTGATCAAGGACCTCAAGGATCGCGGCCTCGTCGTGCGCCACGACAGCTATCAGCACTCGTACCCGCACTGCTGGCGGTGCGCGGAGCCGCTCGTGTACCGGGCGATCAGCTCGTGGTTCGTCGAGGTCACCAAGATCAAGGACCGGATGGTCGAGCTCAACCAGCAGATCACCTGGGTGCCCGAGCACATCAAGGAGGGCAGCTTCGGCAAGTGGCTCGCCAACGCCCGTGACTGGAGCATCAGCCGCAACCGCTTCTGGGGCTCGCCGATCCCGGTGTGGAAGAGCGACGACCCGGCGTACCCGCGCATCGACTGCTACGGGTCGCTCGAGGAGCTCGAGCGCGACTTCGGCGTGACGGTCACCGACCTGCACCGCCCCCAGGTGGACGACCTCGTCCGCCCGAACCCCGATGACCCGACCGGACAGTCGATGATGCGTCGCGTGCCCGAAGTGCTCGACTGCTGGTTCGAGAGCGGCAGCATGCCCTTCGCGCAGGTGCACTATCCGTTCGAGAATCGCGAGTGGTTCGACAGCCACTACCCGGGCGACTTCATCGTCGAGTACATCGGCCAGACCCGCGGGTGGTTCTACACGCTCCACGTGCTGGCCACCGCGCTGTTCGATCGCCCCTCGTTCAGCACCTGTGTGAGCCACGGCATCGTGCTCGGCGACGACGGCCTGAAGATGTCGAAGAGCCTGAAGAACTACCCCGACCCGATGATGGTGTTCGACACCTACGGCAGCGACGCGATGCGCTGGTACCTGCTCAGCTCGTCGATCCTGCGCGGCACCGACCTCGCCGTGACCGAGGAGGGCATCCGCGACACCGTGCGACAGGTGATGCTCCCGATCTGGAACTCGTGGTACTTCCTGTCGCTGTACGCGAACGCCGACGGCAAGGTCGGCACGTGGCGCACCGACAGCGACGACGTGCTCGACCGGTACATCCTGGCCAAGACCCACGACCTCGTGCGCGACGTGACGGCGCAGATGGACGTCTACGACCTGTTCGCCGCGTGCGGATCGGTGCGCACCTTCCTCGACGTGCTCACCAACTGGTACGTGCGCCGCAGTCGCGACCGCTTCTGGGCGGGCGAGCAGGCCGCGATCGACACGCTGCACACGGTGCTGTCGGTGCTGTGCCGGGTGGCCGCGCCGCTGCTGCCGCTCACCACCGAGGCCGTGTACCGCGACCTCACCGGCGAGCGCAGCGTGCACCTCACCGACTGGCCCGACGCCGCGTCGCTGCCCGCCGACCCCGACCTCGTCGACACGATGGACCTCGCCCGCGACGTCTGCTCGGCGACGCTGCGGGTGCGCAAGGCCCATCAGCGCCGCGTCCGTCTGCCGCTCGCCAGCCTGACGGTGGCGGTGCCCGGCGCCGACCGCCTCGCCGGCTTCACGAACCTCATCGCCGAGGAGGTGAACGTGAAGGGGCTCGTCCTCACCGACGACGTGGCATCGGTGGCCACGCACGAGCTGCAGGTGGTGCCCGCAGCGCTCGGCCCGCGGCTCGGCGGTCAGACGCAGCAGGTGATCAAGGCCGTCAAGGCCGGCGACTGGACCCAGCAGGGCGACGTCGTCACCGCGGGCGGTTTCGACCTGCAGCCGGGGGAGTACCAGCTCAAGCTGGTGGTCGCCGGCGGCGGTGCCAGCGCGTCGTTGTCGGGTGGCGCCGGCGTGGTGGTGCTCGACACCGAGGTGACGCCGGAGCTCGAGGCCGAGGGCACTGCCCGCGACCTCGTCCGTCTCGTGCAGCAGGCGCGCCGCGACGCTGATCTGGCCGTGTCCGACCGCATCGTGCTGCGGCTCGGTGTGCCCGAGTCCGTGCGTCGGCAGTTGGTGGCGCACCAGGCGTTCGTGGCCGACGAGACCCTGGCGACGTCGCTGTCGTTCGACGCAGTCGGCGACCCGACGGCCGAGCTCGACGGCGAACCGATCGTCGTGCAGGTGTCGAAGGCCTGAACCGGGCCGGCCGTCCGGCCTCACCACCGCCCCACCCATGGGGCGGGCGCACATCGGCGGTTGATTCCGGGCCGCATCGTGCCGATACCCCAGCGTGCGAGTTCGGGCGCTGCTGCTGTGGTTCGTGATCCCGGGCCTGTTGCTCGTCGTGGCAGCGGGCTGGGTGGTCTCGCGCGCCGCGTCGAACGAGCGCGAGCAGGTGACCCGCCTCGCGGCCAACGCGGCGCGCGGTGCCGCGATCGACGATGCCTACACGTGGTCCATGTCGGAGACCGTGGCGCTCATCAACCTGGGTGCGCTCGACACCGTGCCGCCGCCGCTGATCTCGCTCACGCAGCAACCGGCGATGGTCGATCGGTCGACCTCGCTGCAGCAGTTCGAGCTCGCCGATGCCGAAGGGCGATCGGCGCTCGACCGTCTCCGGCTCGCGGGCCCGGTGCCCGACTCGGTCGCCGAGGTGTTGTCGCCGCTCGACCCGGCCCTCAAACGGCGCATCCTCGACGGTGAGACGGGCGTGATCGACGGCGACGCCTACAGCCGCACCTACGGATGGGTGACCGACGAGTACGCCGACGCCGACACCCGGTCGGAGGACTCGATGAACGGGCTGCTGCGCTTCGACCAGCGGCCCGCGTACTGGCGCTCGGGGGAGTTCCTCGGGTTCATGAGCGCGTTGGCGCTGCTCGCGATCGTCGGTGCGATCGTGGCGATGTGGCGCGTCACGCACGCCGCACGAGCGCTCGACTTCCTCGCGCAGGAGGCGCAGCGGCGTGCCGAACGGGCCGAGTCGCGGGCCGATCACCTCCGGTTGCTGATCGGCACCGCTCGGCGGCTCACCGGCGACGACGGCACCGAGGACGTCGCCGCCAACCTGGTGAGCGAGCTGAAGCAGCTGTTGCACTGCGACACGGTCGTGCTGGCGATGGCCGCCGAGGGCGAGCTGCGGCCCGTCGTCGCCGAGGGCAGCCTCGTGCCGGTCGCGGTGCGGTTCGGCAGCGGGATCGCCGGCCGAGCGGCCGACACCGGTGCCGTCGTGCGCATGGTGGTGACCGACGACCCGATGTTCCCGCGCCATCGGGACGACACCGGCGACGGCCTCGCGGACGGCGCCGACCGATCGATGTCGCTGCTCGCCGCGCCGATGGTGCTCGACGGTCACGTCGCCGGGGTGCTGGTGGCCGGTTCGCCGTCCACGCAGTTGCTCGACGCCGACGACGAGTCCGTCGTGTCGCTGGTGGCGCTCGTCGGCGGGGGAGCGCTCCGCGCCGCCGAGCGGTACGGGTCGACCCTGGAACTCACCCTGCGCGATCCGCTGACCGGGCTCGGCAATCGGCGCCGGCTCGACCGCGACCTCGGCAGCCACCGGTCGACGGGCCCGACGGCGGCGCTGATGGTCGACATCGACCACTTCAAGCAGTTCAACGACCGCCACGGTCACGCCCGCGGCGACGACGTGCTGCGTGCGGTGGGCCAGGCGATCGCGTCGTCGATCCGCCAGGGTGACGTCGCGTACCGCTTCGGTGGTGAGGAGTTCAGCGTCCTGCTCCCGGGAGCCGACGAGCCGACGGCGATGCTGATCGCCGAGCGGGTGCGTGAGGCGGTGTCCGCGATCGAGCTGTCGGGCGATGTCGAGCAGGTGACGGTGTCCGTCGGCGTCGCCGTCGACCCCACGCCCCACCCGATGCCGAGCGGTCCGTTGCAGGACCTCGTGGAGGCCGCGGACGTCGCGCTGTACGTGGCGAAGCGCTCGGGGCGTGACCGGGTGCGGCTGCACGGCGACCCGCTCGTCGGCACGGGTTCCTGACGCCAAGGGCGTCCCGGTCAGCGTTCGGGGCGGCGGCCAGATAGCATCCGGCCCTCGATTCGGTCGATGGAGGTGCACCCCAGATGGCCACTGCCAAGCAGGCAACTGCCAAGAAGCAGCCCGCCCAGAAGCAGCCGGCGCAGAAGCCCTCTGCGTCCAAGCAGACGGCCGCCAAGCAGCCCGCGAAGAGCGCTGCCGCGAAGCCGTCGACCACGTCAGCGGCGGCCCCCGCGGGCAAGGCCGCGAAGGCGTCGGCGAGCGCGTCGAAGCCTGCCACCGCGACCGCGAAGAAGGCCGCAGCGGCCCCCGCGGCCAAGAACGCGAAGGCGGCGCCGGCGGCCACGTCCACCAAGGCGGCAGCCAGCGCAGCGCCCGCTGCGAAGAACGCCAAGGCCGCGAAGGCGACCACGAAGACACCGCCCGCCGCGCCGGCAGCCAAGCCGGCAGACAAGCCGGCAGCCAAAGCCGCACCGCGTGCGGCCGCCACCCCCACCCCCGCCACCAAGAAAACCGAGCCCACCACCACCGTGCCGAAGAAGTCGACCCCTCAGACGACCGCGGCAAAGGCCAGCAAGGCCACGTCGCCCACCCCTCCGCCCGCTCCCGAACCGACCCCCGAGGTCGTCGAGAAGCCCGTGGCGAAGAAGCCCGAGCCCAAGAAGCCCGAGCCCAAGCCGCTCACGGCTGCCGAGATGATCCCGCCCGCCAAGGGCGTCACCAAGGACGGCATCGCCTACACCAAGGACTTCGACGCGAAGTTCCTCACCGTGCAGAAGGCCTTGCTGCTCGAGGAGCGCGCGGCGCTCACCGGTCAGGCCGACCGGCTCGAGGACGAGGCCAACTCGCTCATCGAGGAGCAGGAGATGGGCGACGTCCAGTTCGACGACGAAGGCGGCGAAGGCGACACGATGGTCGTCGAGCGCGAACGCGACCTCGCCCTGTCGGCGCAGGCGCGCCAGATGGTGGCCGACATCGATGCCGCGCTCGAGCGGATGATCGTCGGCACCTACGGCTACTCGATCGAGAGCGGCCGTCCGATCTCGCGGGAGCGCCTCGAGGCGATCCCGTGGGCCACCGTCCTGGTGGAGGAGAAGGTCGGCGGCATCGGCCGCCGTTGATCGACACGATGGACGACGCGATGCCGCCCGACGCCACTGTGGACGTCGGGGTGACCGAGCCGGCGAACGGTACGCCCGCGCCCGGTCGGCGCTGGCGTGCCCGCATCGCGCCCCTCAGCCTGATGGTCGCCGCGGTGATCGTGGTGCTCGACCAGATCACCAAGCACTGGGCGGTCAACGAACTCTCGGGCGATCGAGAGATCCACGTCATCTGGACGTTGCAGTGGAACCTGTCGTTCAACACGGGCATGGCGTTCTCCCAGGGGCAGGGCCTCGGGCCGGTGATCGCGCTGCTCGCGATGCTGATCGTGATCGTGCTCGTCGTCAGTTCGGCGCACGTCGAGAGCCGCCTCGGACGCTTCGCAGCCGGGATGCTCATCGGTGGGGCGATCGGGAACCTGATCGATCGGTTGTTCCGTGGTGACGGCTGGTTGCACGGCGCGGTCGTCGACTTCATCGACTTCCAGTGGTTCCCCATCTTCAACATCGCCGACATCGGCGTCACCGTCGGGGCATCGCTGTTCGCTCTGGCGACGATCCTCGACGGTCGCCGTCGTGACATCGCCGCCGCGTCCGAGCCGAACACGGACGCCTCGAACACGGACGCCTCGAACACGGACGCCTCGAACACGCAGGTCGACTCGTGAGCGACGACGGCGCACAGACCGACGGGCTGTTCCACGAGATCGTCCCCCAGGCGCTCGCAGGGGAGCGGCTCGACCGGATCGTCAGCCTGCTCACCGGTGCGAGCCGTGCAGACGCGGCCGTCCTGGTGGCCGACGGGGGCGCCACCGTCGATGGCTCGATCGTCACCAGCGGCAAGCTTCGGCTCTCGGTGGGACAGGCGATCATCGTCGACCCCGGCTATCTGCCGCAGCCCGTCCCGCCGGCCCCCGATCCCTCGGTGGAGTTCGGCATCGTGTACGTCGACGACCATGTCATCGTCATCGACAAGCCGGCCGGCCTCGTGGTCCATCCTGGAGCGGGCAACCCCGACGGCACGCTCGTCAACGGGCTGCTCGCGAGGTTCCCCGACATCGCCTCGATCGGCCAGGAGGGCCGCCCGGGCATCGTCCACCGCCTCGACATCGGCACGTCTGGCCTGCTCGTCGTGGCCCGCACCGATCTCGCCTACGACCAGCTCGTGGCGGCGCTGTCGAACCGCGACGTCGGACGCCGCTACCGCACCCTGGTCTGGGGACATCCGGCGAACCTCTCAGGCGTGATCGACGCGCCGATCGGGCGCGACCATCGCGATCCGATGAAGATGGCCGTCGTCGTCGACGGCAAGGTCGCCCGCACCCACTACCGCACGCTGCGCACCTATCGCCAGGTGGGCGAGGTGGCCGAGCTCGAGTGCCGGCTCGAGACGGGCCGCACGCACCAGATCCGCGTGCATCTCGCGGCGATCGGACACCCGGTCGTCGGCGACGGCACGTACGGCGGCAACCGCTCGGCCGTACGCACCGCACGCCCGGTGCTGCACGCAGCGGCTCTGTCGTTCGTGCACCCGGCCACCGGTGAGACGATGTCGTTCGAGTCGCCGCTGCCGAACGATCTGCAGGCCGTGATCGACTCGTTGGGGATGCCGGACGACGAACTCGACGACCTCGCACCCAGCGACGACGTCGACAGCGACAGCTGAGCGGATCGCAGTCGGCGGCCCCGATGGGCTGCGCCGGTCAGGTGGTGTCAGACGGGATGCGTCAGACGGGATGCGTCAGACCGGGTCGACCAGGGCGGCGACGATGCTCGCCCGGTCGGGCCACGGGGCCTGGCCCTCGGCCACGCTCGCGACGTCGGCGAGGGTGAAGCCGTGCAGCAGCTGACGCATGTGTTCGCCGGCCAGCTTCCAGATCGCGTAGAGCACGCACTGGCCCTCGTGGTTGCACGAGCCGTCCTGGTGCGGGTCGCCGAAGTCGCCGAGCGAGATCGGGCCGTCGACCGCCGCGAGGATCTCGCTGAGGCGGATCTCCTCGGGGAGCCGGGCGAGCACGTAGCCACCGCCCACCCCACGCTTGGATCGCACGAGGCCGGCGCCTTTGAGGGCGAGGAGGATCTGCTCGAGGTAGGGCTGTGGGATCGCGGTGCGCTCGGCGATGTCACGAACGCTCGTGGGGCCCGGGTCGGAGGCGTGCAAGGTCAGCGACAGGAGCGCTCGACACGCATAGTCGCCCTTGCTCGACACTCGCATGCCTGCAGCGTAGTGGCTCGACCACCGCTGCGGCTCGACCGCGGCTGCGGCGGGTGAGCGGATGTGCCGGGTGGTTGGCGATGGGGGCGTCGAGGTGGTGGACTGTGCGAGCCGTGTCGAGCTCACCGATCATCCCCCAGTACAGCGGGCCCAACGTTCGGGGCCTGATCCCCGCATTCCTCGGCCCGCGGGGTGCCGCCCGCCCGTCGTGGTTGCCGGCGGAGGCAGCGACCGCGACCCAGGTGGTGCTGTTCGTCGTGGACGGCCTCGGGTGGGAGCAGTTGCAGGCGCGTCGGCACCTCGCCCCGACGATGGCGGCGATGGCCGGCGGCCCGATCACCACGGTCGCCCCGACCACGACGGCGACGGCGCTCACGTCGATCACGACCGGTCTCACGCCGGGCGAGCACGGGCTCATCGGGTATCGCATCGACGTCGGCGGCGACGTGCTCAACGTGCTCCGGTGGCACACCGACGGCACCGGCGACGCCCGCCGGATGCACGAGCCCACCAGGCTGCAGCCGTTCACCCCGTTCATGGGGGAGCGGGTACCGGTCGTGAGCAAGGCCGATCTCGAGCGTTCGTCGTTCTCCACGGCTCACCTGCGCGGGTGCACGCCGGTCGGGTGGCGTGTGCCGTCGAGCCTGCCCGTCACCGTCGGCGAGCAGCTCCGCGCCGGCGAACGGTTCGTGTACGCCTACTACGACGGCGTCGACAAGGTGGCCCACGAGCGCGGCTTCGGCCCGTACTACGACGCCGAGGTGGCCTTCGCCGACCGACTGGTCGCCGAGGTGATCGCCGCCCTGCCGGCCGGCGCGGTCCTCGTGGTGACCGCCGACCACGGCCAGGTGCAGGTGGGCGACCGGATCGTCGAACTCGACCCCGCCGTCAACCGCCTGGTGCACCATGGCTCGGGCGAGGGACGGTTCCGGTGGCTGCATGCCCGACCCGGCGCGGCGGCCGAGTTGGCCGAAACAGCGCAGGTGCACGCCGACGTCGCCTGGGTCGTCACCCGCGAGCAGACGATCGACGAGCAGTGGTTCGGCCCGGTCGTGTCGCCGCCGGTGCAGGCCCGATTGGGTGACGTCGCGCTCGTCGCCCGCGACGACATCAGCTTCCACGACGCCGCCGACTCCGGCCCGTTCCAGCTCATGTGCCGCCACGGGTCGATGACGTCGGCCGAGGTGTATGTTCCGTTGATCGCTGCCGCCGGCTGACCCCCTGCCTGCCGACACGCCCCGATGCTCTCGAAGGACCCCGCATGACCAACGCCCACGACCCCTCCGCATCCGCCGCCGAACCCGGCCTCATCGAGCGTGGCGAGGTGGAACGTGGCGAGCTGGTCGGCCTGCCGATCGCCGGCCCGCGCGACCACGAGGGCGAGCAGACCGAGACCGTGTCCGAACCCGCCAAGGTGATGCGGATCGGCTCGATGGTGAAACAGCTCCTCGAAGAGGTGCGGGTCGCACCCCTCGACGAGCGCAGCCGCGAGCGCCTCGCCGAGATCTACGAGCGGTCGATCGTCGAGCTGAGCGAGGCGCTGTCGCCCGACCTGCAGGACGAGCTGCGCAATCTGGCGTTGCCGTTCCGCGACGGCGAGATCCCCTCCGACGCCGAGCTGCGCATCGCCAAGGCACAGCTGGTGGGCTGGCTCGAAGGCCTGTTCCACGGCATCCAGGCCACGTTGTTCGCCCAGCAGCTGGCGGCCCGCCAGCAGCTCGAGCAGATGCGCCAGCTGCCGCCCGGG
>JAPLAA010000074.1 GCA_026393475.1 Actinomycetota bacterium | reverse complement strand
GTTCGACAGGCGTTGTTGGGCGGCGAGCAGTTCGTCGACCGGCACCCCTGCGAGCGCGTCGATGTCGCGATCCCGAATGCCGAGCACCTCGGCGAGGTAGGTGGTGACGCCGCGTGCGGAGTCGGGGTCGATCGCGAGCGGCGCCGCAGCCGACTGGACGATGGCCCGGGCGAACAGGCCGCTCGCCCGCGGCGATCCCATCAGGAGTGCGACGCTCATCGCTCCGGCGGAGTGGCCGGCGAGGGTGACCCGCGCCGGGTCGCCACCGAAGAGGTGGATGTGTTCCTGCACCCAGGTGAGCGCAGCGATCTGATCGTGGAGACCGAGGTTGGCGACGGTGCCGTGCTGAGGGTCGTCGACGTAGGCGAAGCCTTCGGCACCGAGGCGGTGGTTGACGGTCACCTCGACGATGCCGTCACGGGCGAATGCGCCGCCCTGGTAGGTCGGGTCGCTCCCGGCGCCGACGGCGAACCCGCCGCCGTGGATCCACACGAGCACCGGGAGGCCGGCAGCGCCGAGCTCTGGCGTACGCACGTTGAGGGTGAGTGCACCTGCGTTCGACGGCACCTTGGTGCTGTAGACGGCGCCCACAGCACCGAAGCACGGCAGCTGCGGCAACGAGGGTCCGAGCTGCGAGGCGTCGATGTCACCGGCCAGGCGTCGCAACCGCGGCAGCCGGAGTCGATCAGCACCGAGTACGGGCTCGGCGTAGGCGATGCCACCGAAGCGGTGCGTGCCACGGTCGGGCATTCCCCGGACGGTGCCACCGTCGAACGAAAGCGTGGTCATCGGTCGTCTCCTCCTGATCTCAGGACGTGCTTGCGGATCTTGCCCACCGAGGTGCGTGGGAGCCGATCGACGAACTCGACGTGGCTCGGCACCTTGAAGCGCACCATGCGTTCACGGCAGAACTCGACGATGTCCGCCTCGGTGGCGGTGACGCCGTCGTGCAGCACGACGAACATCTTGATCGCTTCGTCGCGGATGTCGTCGGGCACACCGATGGCCGCGCTCTCGAACACGGCCGGGTGTTCGTTGACGACACGTTCGACCTCGGCGGCGGCCACGTTCTCGCCCGACCGTTTGATCATGTCCTTCTCGCGATCGAAGAACGCGAGCGCGCCGGTCGGCTCGACCCGGACCATGTCGCCGGTGTGCAGCCAGCCGTCGTGCATCGCCGTGTCCGTCGCTGCCGGGTCGTCGAGGTAGCCGGCCATCAGCGTCACGCCGGGCACCCCGCCGACGAGCAGTTCGCCGACCTCGCCGATGCCGACGTCGTCGCCGTTCGCGTCGACCACTCGCACCGCGGTGCAAGTTGGTCGACCGATCGTCATGTCGTCGCGACGGCGGTGCAGCGGGTTGGCGACGGGGGGCGCGATCGTCTCGGTCATGCCGTACCACTGGACGAGCGGGCAGCCGAAGCGGCGTTCGAACTCGTCGAGCTGATCGGCGGTGAGGTTCTGCGCGAACCACGTGACCCGCAGCGAGTCGGGCGCGTCAGCCGGATCGAACGGTTGGGCGAGGATCATTCGGATCGGCGCCGCGAAGAGGCTGCCGAGCGTCGCCACGTGCCGCTTCGCCTGAGCACCCCAACCGGACGCCGAGAACCGGTGCATCACCGCGATCGACGCGCCCGACACCAGTGCCGACATCGTCGAGTAGTACTGCGCGTTGGCGTGGAACAGCGGCAGCACGACCAGCCACCGGTCGGTCGGCCCCATGCGCACGTGTGCAGCGATGGCCTCGCCGGCGACGAGGTAGTTCGCGTGCGTCACCACCACGCCCTTGGGCCGACTCGTGGTGCCCGAGGTGTAGAGCACGGCGAGTGGCGCACGTGGGTCGAGGGCGGCCGGAACGACGGTCGACGGGGTGATGCCCCGCGAATCGAAGTCGGCGCCGAGCGACACCACCGGTGCAGTGGTGGCCGAGCGGACGTCATCGGCACGGTCCGCGTCGGCGATCACCGCCGCGCACGTCGAGTGTTCGAGCATGAACGCCAGTTCGTGCACCGTGCTCTGCGGATTCATCGGCACCATCACGGCGCCGATCAGCGCGGCCCCGAACCAGCAGGCGAAGAACTCGGGACGGTTGCCGATCACCATGCCGAACCGGTCGCCCAGACCGACCTGCAGGCTCTCGAGTACCGCAGCGCCGCGGTGGGCGAGATCGAGGGTCGCCGCGTAGCTGTAGGTCGTGACGGTGCCCGCCTCGTCCTCGTGCACGAGGAACGGCGCATCGGGTGTGTCGGCGGCCCACTCGGCCAGCAGTGTCCCGACGGTGTGAGTGCCGAGCGGCAGCATCGGTGCGCTCACGTGGCGCCCGCACGTTCCCGGCCGAGCGACGACGAGATCGCGACCGCCACCACGAGCGACGCACCGAAGAAGACGTCGTTGATCCAGTACGGCACACCCCAGAGGGTCAGCCCGTTCACGCCGAAGCCGAGCAGCATGATCGCGACGAGCGTGCCGACGACGTTGTACCTGCCGGGCCGGATGGCGGTGGCGCCGAGAGCAGCTGCGGCGAGAGCCTGCAGCATGTAGTTCGCTCCCGAGCGCGGGTCGCCCGTGCCGTTGCGGGCCACCAGCAGCGCCCCGCCCACGGATGCGAAGAACGCCGACACGACGAAGCTGCGGCGCACCGCACGATCGACGTCGATCCCGACGAGGCGCGCCGATGCGGGGTTCGATCCGATGAAGTGCAGGTGACGTCCGAACGGCACCTGGGTCAGTAGGTACCAGACGGCGACCGCGACAACTGCGAGTACGAACGTCACGTTGGGGATGCCGAGCTGCTCACCGGAACCGAAGCGGACGAAGCTCTTCGAGATGCCGTTCGAGATCGTCTGACCCTCGGTGTAGGCCTGGATGAGACCGGCGACGAAGGTGGCCATGCCGAGCGTGGCGATCAGCGCGTTCACACGGAACTGGGTGACGACGATGCCGTTCACGACCCCAACCATCGTGCCGATCGCGATGCCGACGACGAGCGCGACGACGAGCGGGAGATCGAACCTCGACATGGCCGCCGCGATCGCGATCTGAGAGAGGCTGGCGATCGCGCCGACGGAGAGGTCGAAGTTGCGGCACACCAACGGCGCGAGCGAGCCGAGCGCGAGCACGCCCAGCACCGACTGGTTGGCCAGCACCGACGACAGGTTGGCGTGCGACGCGAACAGGTCGGAGGTCTCCGGTGCGATCGCGAAGAACGCGAACATGACGACGAAGATGATCACGAGCGCGTAGGGCTCGAGGGTCGGACCGAGCCGGGTCCGCGCGTGGACGGCCGTGGCGGTCATGCTGCCTCCAGTGGGGCGAAGGAGAGCTCGGTCAGCCGAGCGGGGGTGAGTTCATGGCGGGCGAGTTCGGCCACCTGCCGACCGGATCGCATGACGATCACCCGGTCGCACAGCAGGCACAGCTCGTCGAAGTCGGACGAGACCACGAGCGCGGCCGTACCGAGCTCGACGGCCTGTTCGACGATCCGGTGGATCTCCGCTCGCGCACCGACGTCGACACCTTGCGACGGTTCGTCGAGCAGCAGGAGCGTCGGGCGGCGTTCGAGCCAGCGGGCGAGCACGACCTTCTGGCGGTTGCCGCCGGAGAGCGTCGACATCGTCTGCCGCTCGCTCCGGGTACGGATGCCGAAGTCGCGGATGAGGCGCGTCGCATCGGCGTGTTCGGCGGCGTGGTCGAGTCGGCCGCGCCGGAGGTAGCGACGGACACCGACGGCGAGCAGGTTCGAGCCGACGTCGAGATCGCCGAAGGCCGCATCGCGGTCACGGTCCTCCGGCACGTAGGCGACGCCGGCGGCGATCGCCGACGGGATGCCGCCCGCTCCGAGGTCGGTGCCGTTCACGTGGACCTGACCGCGGGTCGGTGCGGTGACGCCGGCGATCATCTTGACGACCTGCGACCGGCCGGAGCCACGCATGCCGGCGAGGCCGACCACTTCTCCCCTGCCGACCCACAGCGACAGGTCGTGCACCGAGCCGCCGCTCAACCCGCTCACCACCAGACCGTGGTCCGATGCTGTCGCCGGGTCGAAGGCCGGCCGCGTCCATCGCTCGGGGATGTCGGAGCCGACGATCAGCGCGACGAGATCGCGGTACTCCAAGCCCTTCCGTTCGCGAGTGACGATGTGGCGGCCGTCGCGCAGCACGGTCACGTCGTCGGCCACGTCGAGCACCTCGGACAGGTGATGCGTGATCAGCACGATCGTGTGTCCGTCGGCTGCGTAGCGACGGAGCATCTCGCGCAGGAAGGCGGACTCGTGCTCGGGCAAGGAGGCGGTCGGCTCGTCGAGGACCAGCACGCCGTCGCGCGACGAGGATCCCTGGTCGTGCAGGGCGCGGGCGATCGCGAGCATCGTCCGTGCAGCGGGGCGCAACGATCCCGTCGGCGCTGCCGGGTCGACGTCGAGCCCGAAGCGTTCGAGCAACGAACCCACCGACGTGTCGAGCGCGGCCCGGTCGATCTTGCCGCCGGGCCCGGTCGGGTAGCCGGTCACCACGGCGACGTTGTCGGCGATGCTCATGTCGTCGAAGACGCCGATGTCCTGGTGCACGAAGCGGAGCCCCGCGTCGCGTGCCCATGAGGGCGTCAGCTCGGAGGCGGCGACCGTGCGGTCGCCGATGGTGATCGTGCCGCGGGCGTCGCGGTTGACGACACCGGCCAGCAACTTCACCAGGGTCGACTTCCCCGAGCCGTTGCCGCCCACCAGGCAGTGGACGGTGCCACGCCGGATCTCCAGCGTGACACCGTCGAGTGCCGCGACACCGGCGTACGACTTCCCGAGGCCGGCGAGCGCCAGCCCGGGAAGTGCGAGACCGGAAGGCTCGGTCACCTCAGCCAACTCCCCAGATCTTCTGGTAGTTGGTGCGGTAGTCGCCGATGCCGTCGTAGGTGACGCCCTCGGCCGGCAGGTTGTGCTCGGCGTCGACGAGCTGCATGCCGATGCCCGAGTCGACCTCCGGCTCGCCCTGGAAGATGCGGTTCAGCGCATCGACGGTTGCCCAGCCCATCCACGGATACGGCACGGCGACGCAGGCGTCCTGGCCGGCATTCGTGCGGATCAACTCCACGTTCGACGCGAGGCACTCGCCGCCCATGACCGTCAGGTCGGCGGCCCGGCTCGAGCCGGTGACCGCTGCGGCCCCGCCGAGGAGCAACGCCGTGTCGTACGGGAACACCACGATGTTCGCCGAGCCGTGCTGCAGCAGACCGGCCTCGGTCTTGGCCCGCAACTCGGGCCCGTACAGATCGGTGAGGTTGAACGGGACCTCGTTGACCGTGCAGTCCGCGCACACCTCGTCGAGCGCGGTGTGGAACGCCCGGCTGGCGATGGTGACCCCGAGGTAGTCGGGTTGGGTCATCTCGATGATCTCGACCGAGTCGCCACCGACGCTGGTGATCCACGCCGCCCGGGCGAGCGCGCTGTCGCGGGTGACCGCGTCGGGACCGCCGGGCACGGCCTGGTAGATGCCGCCGTCGAACAGCTTCGGGCCGCCGACGTCGGGGATGTCGCAATCGTTGCCCACGACGCCGTAGATGACGACTCCGGCCTCCTTGGCCTGCTCGAGTGCGGCCTGCACCGGCTGGCACTCGACGATGTTCAGCACGATCGCGTCGGCACCGGCGGCGACGGCCCGGCGGATGCCGTCGTTCCACGTGGTCGGCGAGCCTGCGCCGTCGAACACCGTGGTGGTCCACCCGAGCAGGTTCCCGGCGTCGGTGACCCCCTGGGAGACGTTGGCGACCGACGGCGACGCCGATGCGAGCGTGATGACCCAGATGGTCTTGCCGGTGACCGGCGCAGGCGCGCTCGTCGGCAGATCGCGGAACGTGCCGGCGTAGTAGGTCTCGAGCAGCGAGTCGACCGTGACCGCTTCGGTGGTCGGCGTCGCTGTCGTCTCACTCCCGGCTGCGGTGGTCTCCGTCGCCTCCGTCGCGTCCGTCGTGGCGGCGGACGGCTCGGCGGCCGCTTCCGTCGTCGCCGTGTCGGCTGCTGCCGTCGTGGCCGGCGCATCGGTGGCGTCGCTCGAATCGCTCGACTCCCCGCACGCCGCCATCGTCATCGCTGTCAACGTGCACAGCGCGATCCCGGTCTTCCATCGGAACATGTGACCCCCTCGGTCTGAACTTCCCCTGTCCCGACGAAGGTACGGAGATGTCGGCAGCGGAGATATGTCCCAACCAGACGAAGATCGACACGATCTCCTGTCCGTTCCGGACGCCCGGTGTCACTCGGCCGGGGTGGCACCTCGGGGTGCGAAGCGTGCGGCACCGCGATACGACGCGAGACCGACGCCGGGCACCGCGATCTGCTTGGCGCCGACGGTGTTGCGGAGCACACCGATGCCCGACGCCTCGAGCTCGACGACGTCGCCGGGCTCGATCCAGCGGTTCAGTTCGAGGCCGCAGCCGCCGCCGACCGTGCCGACGGCGAGGAACTCACCAGGCACCAACGGCTCGGCGTACGACGCCCAGGCGAGCACCTCGGCGAACGAGTACCGGCGACCGGCGCTCGTGCCCCTGGCCCACTCCTCGCCGTTCACCCGGGCGACGAGCTCGATCGCGAACTCGTCGATCTCGTCGATCGTCGTGAGGCACGGGCCCATCACGTTGCAGAAGTCCTTGCTCTTCGACGGACCGATCATCATCGACATCTCGAGCATCTGGATGTCGCGGGCGCTGACGTCGTTGAAGATCGTCACGCCGGCGACGTGGCGCGCCGCCTCGTCGACGCTGAGGTCGACGCCCGTCCCGGCGACGTAGAAGCCGAGCTCGAGCTCGAAGTCGAGCTGATCGGAGTACGCCGGCCAGTCGAGCTCGGCATCGGGCCCGACCACGGTGAACGGGTTGCCCTTGTAACAGATGGGCATCTGCTCGAACGCGGGCGACATCTTCATGCCCGACCCGGCAGCGTGTTGTTCGTAGGTGAGGTAGTCGCGGATGCGGGGCGGGCGAGGCACGGGGGCCAACAGCCGCACCGCCGAGCGGTCGACGAGCGCAGCCGGCCGGGCACCGTTGCCCACACGATCACGCGCTGCGCCGAGCACCTCGCACATCACCGGCAGCGCTGCGTCCCAGTCGGCCAGGAGCCCGATCATCGTGTCGGCGACCGGTGCGGCATCGGGCACGAGCTCGGCCCGACCGGCGACGAGATCGACGATCGTGTCGTCGTCGAGCAGGGCGCCGACCCGCTCACTCGAACCGTCGCTGAAGGTGACGAGGCGCATGATCAGCCGGCGTGGCGGGCGCGGGCGTCGCCCCAGAGGTCCGACGGGGGCATCTGGTAGATCTCGTCGTCGGCGATCGCGGCGCCGCGGTACACGGCGTCGTGTGGCGCACGCTGGCCGAGCGCCGGGTGCAGCGGCGGGTAGTCGCGGGTGAGGTTCAAGGCGACGTGCTCGCGCAATGCCTCCATCGCCGTCTGGCGGTGGAGGATCTTCCAGACGCCGTCACGGCGCTCGAACACGTCGAGGTAGCGGCCCTCGCCCTGCTGATCGATGAAGCGGTCGTCGTCGAGCTCGATGTGGTGCAGCACGTACCACTGACACTCGGCCACGGCACGGTCACCGTCGATCTCGATGATCGGGTTGGTGATCGAGTGCTGCGAGTTCGGGATCTCGCGCAGCAGCGGGATCACGTAGTCGGCGAACTCGTGCGCGTTGCCGTTCCAGAACCAGTGGCAGTCGGTGGCGTCGGGCCAATAGCACGACTTGAACAACTCGATGTCGCCGCGGTCGGCGCCGCGGGCGTAGCGGTACATCACGTCACGGATGGCTTCCTGGGCTTCGAGCCGTTCCAGGCGTGCCACCAGGCCAGCGATCATCTCCGACGTTGCTTCCGTTTGTGCGGTCATGTGTCCCCCTCGAACGAACCGAGCTTCGACCGTAAACGAATCGACCGCGTCTGGCTACGTCCCGACGGAACGAACCTCCACCCCTATGCTCGTCCCGTCGAGACAAGGCACCCGGGGGTCCCATGGCAGCCAGAACACGCACCGTGAAGGCCACTGCGGGCCAGAACGGACGAACGGCCGGATCGGCGTTCGAGGCCCTGTTCCACATCGGCGCACAGATCCAGGCCAAGGAGATCGACCTCGACGACGTGCTCACCACCATCGTCGAACAGGCGACCACCCTCGTGGCCGCCGACGTGTCATGGCTCGCATTGCTCGACGAGGCGCAGCAGAGCATCGCCGTGCGAACGATCCACGGACATCTGACCCCGGCGATGGAGACGATGTCGGTGCCGCTCGGCAAGGGCGTCGGTGGCGTCGCACTGCAACGCCACGAGACCGTCGTCGTCGACGACTACGACACGTTCGCCCAGAACACCACCGCCGCGATCCGACGGGCCATCCACGACGAGGGCATCGTGTCGATGATCGGTGCGCCGCTGTTCCGCGAGGAGCGACTGATCGGCGTGCTCTACGTCGGCCAGCGGACCAGCCGCACGTTCGATCACGACGAGCCGATGCTGGTGTCGGCGCTCGCCGGGCAGGCTGCGATCGCGATCGAGAACGGTCGGCTGCTGCAACAGCTCGACACCAAGAACCGGATGCTCGAACACACCGCGTCGATCCACGATCGGCTGACGTCGGTCGCCCTGCGAGATGCCGGTGTCGACGGGATCGCCAACGAACTGGCCGATCTGGTGGGCCGCCCCATCTGGCTGTTCCAGGACCTCACCGGCCCGGCTGCTCAGAGGTACGGACGCGACGAGCCTGGCGAACCGGTGGATCCGGCGACAGCCCAGCGAGTGCCGATCCTGGCCGGCGAGACCGAGTTCGGCTCGCTCGCGGTGGAGGGCAGCGATCCGCTCAGCGAGCTCGACCGCCGAGCGCTCGAGCAGGGCGCGGTCGCGATCGCCGTCGAACTCCTCCGCCAACGAGCCCGCCAGGAGGTCGAGTGGCGGCTCGGCGGCGAACTGCTCGGCACGCTGCTGTCGGCCACCGGCCCGGTCGACGCACGGCTCGCGGCCCGCGCCGCGCGTTTCGGGCTCGACCTCCGCCAGCCGCACACCGTGATCGTGCTCGAATCCGTCGGCGACGAACCGCTCGACCTCGCCGACGTGCAGGACACGCTGCGACGGGCCACCTACGCCAGTGGCACCCGACGCGGTGCGGTGCTGGTCGCCGCCACCGGCGTCGAGCACATCGCGATCACGATCCCGGCCGAACCCGCGTCACTCGCACCCCGGCTCGTCGCGCTGCTCGACGAACCCGGGAGCCCGACGCACGGCCGGTTCGTCACCGGCATCAGCCGCCCGCTGCGCGACCTCGCCGCGGCGCACCGCGAAGCGATGGCGTGCGTCCGGTTCGCACGCCTGTCGAACACTCCCGGGAAGTCGATCGCCGCCAGCGACCTGGGCGCGATGCGCTTCCTGTTCGCGCTCGACGATCCCGGCCCGGTGCGCGAGTACGTGAGCGAGCAACTGGGCGTGCTCCTCGACCACGAGACCGGCACGGACGCACCGCTGTTCGCCACGCTCAGGGCCTACCTCGCCGCATCGGGCCACCACCCGAGCATCGCGTCCGCGTGCCACATCCACACGAGCACCGTGAAGTACCGCATCTCGCGCCTCGAGACCCTCCTCGGCCGCAAACTCACCGACCCCGTCACCCGCTTCGAACTGCAGCTGGCGATCGCCCTGCTCGACTTCCTCTGGGCCGTCGGCCTCAGCACCTGACCTTCGCTGGAGTCCGAAAACGAGAGAACCCCAGGTCGTCTGACCTGGGTTTGTGTCGTGGAGCTGAGGGGAATTGAACCCCTGACCTCTTCCATGCCATGCGCTTCCCGTGTGTGTCCGGTTGTGTCGGGATGTGTCCCGTTGTGTGCTCTACCTGCGGTTCGATGCGTCTGGTTGTGTCCCGGTGTGTCCCGGCGTGTCGGCCCGTAAGGTGCCAGCAAGAGTGTCACCACCCGATACCATCCCCCTCCGAGCACTGGGGGTGGGGATGGCGAAGAACGACAGTCGGCGCGGACGCGGCGAAGGCGCCCTGTTCTACCGCGCCGATCGCGACCGCTGGATCGCCCGCGTGATCGTCGACGGCCAACCCCGCGCCGTGTCGGCGAAGACCAAGACCGAAGCACGCCGCAAACTCGACGAACTCCGCCGACTCGCCGACGGTGGGCAACCGATCGCCCCCGGTTCGATGACCCTCGCCGAGCTGCTCGAGATGTGGCAGACCAAGGCGTTGCCGAACCGACGGCTGTCGGCGTCGCGTCTGGCCGGGCATCGGTGGGCGATCGGGATCCTCACCGACGAACTCGGCACCTTGAAGGTCCGCAACCTCACCGCAGACGACATCGAAGCCGCGTTCACGCGTCGAGCCGACGGCACCCCCACCCCAAAACGCCCCGGCCGTGGCCGCACCCCCGGAGCGCCCCTGTCGCGGTCCTCGTTGATCAAGCTCCGCTCCACCCTCTCCCAGGCCCTCGCGTGGGCGCAGCGCCGTGAACTGATCGCCCGCAACGTCGCCGCCCACGCGGAGCTCCCAGCCACCGACCGGACCGGCAAGTCGGGGAAATCGATGACCGTCACCCAGGCGCAGCAGTTCATGGCAGCCGCCGCCGGCACCGACCTCGAAGCAATGTGGGCGGTCATGCTCTACCTCGGACTCCGCCCCGGCGAAGCAGCCGGACTCTGCTGGGACGACATCGACACCGACCGCCAAATCATCCACGTCTGGCGGGCCCGCAAAGCAGCAGAGAAAGGCAAAGCGGTCATCGGTGAGACCAAGACCAGCGGCAGCGTCCGCAGCCTCGACACCCCCGCCCACGTCCTCGACACCCTCGAACAACAACGTCACCGCCAGGCGGGGCAGGAACTGTTGGCGGGGAGCGAATGGTCGAACCACGACCGGTTGGTGTTCACCTCCCCCACCGGCAAACCCACCGACCCCAAAGCCGTCGCCCGCGAGTTCGCGCTCGTTGTCGAGGCGTCAGGGATCGAGGGTGAATGGACCCCGAACCTTCTCCGTCACACCGCCGCCAGTCTCATGGCCCACGCCGGCCTCCCCATCGAACACGTCGCCGACCAACTCGGCCACACCGACCTCCGCATGCTCCAACAGCACTACCGCCACCGCATCAGACCAACTGTCAACGGCGCCGCGGCCGTCAACAACCTCCTCAACACCAACGCACCCGACGAACCCAGCAGCACTCGGTCCGGCGGCAAGAACAAGGCTCAGTCGTCGTGACGTGACTTTACGGCCGGCGATAGCTCCTCCGGCTTACGGGGTGCACCGCCTCCATTGCATTCGGAGCCGGCGTTGATTGATGCGCAACACTCGTTATGGCACGCCCTGAACGTGCGAGATTCGCGGTAGAGCGCTGTAGCCGGATGCATAAGACAACGAAGGAAGAGACTCGCTAAGGAGACTCAAAACTAAAGAACGAAAGGTCAGGAAATCGAGACAGATCCGCCTCAACCTCCTTAAGGGACATCGCGCCGTACTGAGGTGGGCAAAATGCCATTACTCGAGCTGCGATGTTATATCGATCAGTCTCGGCCGCCTCCGTCGGGAATCGGCCCTCGAGCTCCAGGGCAGTCAACCCAACTCCAGCTAATCTCCACCCAAGCACGTCCTCCCAGAAGCGCAGCAGAGACGACAACTCAACGGGCGACATTTGGTCGCTAGGCGACCAACCGAGGTAGGCGGGGACATCAGCGGGTCGCGCCACTTCGACGAGCATGATCTGATACGGGCCCGTGGGGCGCCTCTGCTCGCCCGGAGCGGACAGGTCCGTAATCTCGCCAAGCACAGCACCGACCGGCTTCCGTTGACCAGCCGAGATGCGCAATGCCGTCCAAAGTCGCCCGAACACCTCGTCGGGGTTGACGTTGTCAACCTCCTCGACGCTTGGCGGATTGAACTCGTAATCGCTGGAGGCCCATGGCCGCGTTGCGTCGCCCGGACTTGTGTCGGCGAGCAACGGCCACAGCCCGGTGCGCGGATAGACCGATCGGAGCTCGGCGACGAGGGAGTCGGCGTCTTCTACGAATTGGTACGTAAGCCATGCGCGACCATCGAGAACTTTACGTCCGGACGGTATCTCGATTCCCGCGATTGCAGCGGCGCCGCTATCAGGCAGAGAGTCCAATCCGCGATCCATTGATTCGGTGCCTCCGGGTTCTTCGCCGCCACTGCAGCCGACTATTGACACAACGGCTGCCAGGCCAACGATGGTGCGCCGCCAGATCTTGGTCCGACTCATGCGTTCATCGTACCATCACGCCGGATCCGTACTCGAGAAATCCGGCCCAGTTGCGTCGTTCTCGTTGCATCTCGCTGTCAATCAACTGTACCGACATCTTGGGATGGATGTAGCCGTAGAGATAGAAGAATATAAGACCCGGCTCTTGGAACTCGTACTCGATGTTGATGCCAAGAACGGTAGGATAGCTTCCTGCTCCTGGGAAGTACGGGCCGCCTCGCCCAAGATTCGAGTTTCTGGTTTGAGGCGTGATTCGAACGGTCTTCACTTTCTGGGACCGTGCGTATACCTCGGTCCGCGACAGCTGGAACCGGCCGGATCCTCGGTTAGCCAGCGATGCATGCTTTACTTCGGCGACGAAGTACGTTTCTCGATACTTCTTCGCTTGAGCAATCGTCCCTGAGGAGCAGATGTCGTTCTTGCCTCCCGGGTATACACATTCTCTGGTGATTCCTCCGGGAACGGTTGCATGAGCCACCCCGGCCTCAGTTAGGTAACCCGCGATCACCGCGTCGTGAAAGAATGTCATGATTCTGCCGCCACGCGAGCTTCCGAACTCCCGGAGAAAGTCCTCGTTCAGGAGGCGTCCGTCGCACCGAGGCCAACAGGCGTCACGCTGTATCGGCTTCGCCTTCACCTGCCGGCAGGCCCGACCGTCAGAGTAGACGAATGGTTTCGGGGTGCGCACACAGTAACCGTCTGGGTCGAAGAACCGATTGGGGTTCTGATGCGCATAGCTATACCGGTTGAGGGATGGCTGTGAGTGAACGGAACCCTCATAGCCGTCGCGAGCTACGAACATTGTCGAGGACGAGTACCACCGGGCGCCCATGTTGACGAGGGCCGTGGTGGGGTCTGTGTAGCTGGCTTGGTAGCCGAGTGGAAGGTTCGTAGTTCCGGTGCGGTTGTAGATGGCGCCCCAGGGGTCGTATGTGATCGTGTCGCCGAGACTGCCGGACGGGGCGATGGTGGTGGTGATGTCGTGGCGGTTGTTGTTGGTCAGGTGGTAGCTGTTGGCGCCTTGTTGGCCGGCGAGCGGGGTGTTGCCGGGGGTGTAGCTGATGAGAGTGGAGCCGGCGTTGACGGGTTGGTTGTGGTGGCCGGAGTAGTGGAAGGTGATGCTGTTGCGGTATTGGGTGCGGCCGAGGGGGTCGTAGGCGTAGGCGGTGCTGCCGACGTTGGTGAGTTGGTCGAGGCCGTTGTAGGTGTATGCGGTGGGTGTGCCGCCGGTGATGGTGCCGCTGAGGGTGCCTC
>JAPLAA010000123.1 GCA_026393475.1 Actinomycetota bacterium | reverse complement strand
GAGCGGCTGTGCGACCGCGTCGGCATCATCGACCGGGGCCGCATCGTGGCCGAGGGGACCCGCCGCGAGCTCGTCGCGCAGATCGGCGAACGCGACCGGCTCGTCGTGCGCGCCGACGGTCCGCTCGACGCCTTCGCGACCTCCGTTCGTGGCCTGCAGGGTGTGCGCGAGGTGCACGTCGGGAGCGGATCGATCGACGTGGTCGTCGACGACGCGGCGAGCGCCCTCGCGGCCGTCGTCGGTGCGGCCACCCACGACGACGTCGTCGTCACCGGTATCGAGGTGCGTGAACCCAACCTCGAGGCGGTGTTCCTGCACCTCACCGGCACGGCGCTGCGCGACCGGAGCGACTGACGTGGCCGGCACCACGGGCACGAGCCGCACGGGCCGAACGGGCCGGTCGTGGCCGCCGACGTGGCTCCTCGTCGCACGTACCGAACTGCGCCGACGTCTGCGCAACCGATCGGCGATCATCACCGCCTTCGTCGGACCGGTCGCCCTCGCAGCCGTGTTCGGCGTGCTGCTCTCGGGCACCTCCTCGATCGACGTCACCATCGCCGTCGCCGATGACGACGCGAGCGCGATCACCTCCGACTTCGCCGGCTCGCTCGTCGACGCCGACACGGGTGGCGATCCCGACGATCGCAGCGACGACCCGGTCACGTTCGTCACGTTCGACGCCGCCGATGTCGTCCGGGCCGTCGACGACGGCGAGGTCGACGCGGCCATCGTGATCCCGGCCGGCTTCGGCGCCTCGATCACCTCTGGCGGCGGTGGCGAGCTGTCGGTGATCCGCGATCCCGCGGGCCGCATCTCGGGAGCGATCGCCGAGGCCGTCGCACGGGAGTTCACCATCGCCTTGTCGTCGCGCCGACTCGCCGCGGCCACAGCCGTCTCCCTCGGCACCGCGGTCGACCCTGCATCGCTCGGCGACTTCGTCGACTCGACCACCACGGCGATCGTCGAGGAGGAGCCGGGTGGCGGCACGGTCGACGCCGCGGGGTTCTACGGGGTCGGCATGTCGATCATGTTCCTGTTCTTCACGGTCTCGTTCGCCGCCCGCAGCATCGTGGCCGAACGCCGCAACGGTGTGGTGCCGCGCATGTTGGCATCGTCGGCCGCACCGTGGGAGGTGGCGACCGGCAAGGTCGTGGCCGTGTCGGTACTCGGGCTCGCCGGCTTCGCGACGGTGTGGGGCGTCACCGCCCTCCTGTTCGGTTCGTCGTGGGGTTCCCCGGTCGCGGTGGTCGCGCTCATGGTGTGCACCGTCCTCGCGGTGGCCGGGGTCGCCACCTTCGTCTGCGGGCTCGCCCGCACCGAGGCGCAGGCCGACGGCTACACGTCGATGGTGGCGTTCGCGCTGGCCCTGCTCGGCGGCAACTTCGTCGGGCCGGGCCAGGCACCTGCAGCGCTGCGCCGCGTCGCATCGTTCACCCCGAACGGCCAGGCGATCGACGCGTTCTCGCGAGTGGCCGTCGACGGGGCGGGCTTCGTCGACGTGCTGCCCCAGATGGCCGCGCTGCTCGCCTTCGCCGTGCTGCTCGGCTCGGTCGGCCTGGTCCGCGTGACCCGGGTGATGACCTCGTGAGCGGCGCCCGATTCCGCACCGCGCTCGCCGCCGTCCGGTCGTTCACCCGCGTCGTCGCGCGCCAGATCGTCGGCGATCGGGTGACGCTGTTCTTCCTCGTCGTGCTCCCCGTCGTCGTCATCACCGTGATCGGCCTCACCTTCGGCAGCGCCGGCTCGTCGTTCGACATCGGCTACGTGCGATCCGCCGACGACGGGTTCCCGGCGCGGTTGGTCGAACGGCTCGACGACGCCGATGGTGTGGGCGTGGTGGCCTTCGACGACGCCGACGACCTCCGCGCCGCCGTGCGCCGACAGACCGTTGCGCTCGGTCTGGAGTTCGCCGACGACGTCGACGCACGGCTCGCCGCCGGTGAGCCGGCGATCACCGTGGTGGCCGACGCCGCGACCCAGGGCGCGCAGGGAGCGCTCGACGTCGTGCGGGCCGCGGTGGCGGCTGAACTCGGTCCCGACGACGCCGCGAGATTCGCCGCGTCGCTGACCGGCACCTCGTTCGAGACGGCCCAACAGGTCGCGGGCACCGTCGCCGAGGCGTTGCCGCCACTCGACGTGGCCGTCACCGACGTGGGCGAGCAGCGCGACGAGTCGCTCAGCCAGTTCGCGCTGACGGCACCGCAGAACCTCGTGCTGTTCGTGTTCATCAACGCGATGGCCGGCGGCGCCGCGCTGGTACGGATGCGGCGACGGGGTGTGCTCCGGCGGGCGCTGGCCGGGCCCGTGAGCGCCACCGACATCGTGCTCGGGGTCACCGCTGCCTGGTTCCTGGTGTCGCTGTTGCAGTCGGCGCTGATCATGGCGGTCGGATCGATCGCGTTCGGCGTGTCGTGGGGCGATCCCATCGGCGCGTTCCTGCTCGCGGTCGTCTTCGCCGCCGTCGGTGCCGGAGCGGGCCTGCTCGTCGGCGCCGTGGGTGGCGACGAGGACCGGGTGTCGTCGATCAGCCCGCCGGTCGGCATCGTGCTCGGCGCCCTGGGCGGGTGCATGGTGCCGCTCGAGATCTTCCCCGACGCGATGCGCACGGTCTCCCGTCTCGTCCCGCACTCGTGGGCGATGACCGGGTGGGAGCGACTCGTCTTCGATGGCGAGGGAGTGGCCGCGATCGGCCCGACCGGGTGTGCCTACGCTGTCGGCGTGACCATCGAAGAGGCGCCCTACGCGCAGAACATCCCGGCGGACGAGTCGCTGAAGCGCGTGCGCATCCGCCACTTCCGCCGGGCCAAGCAGCAGGGCATCAAGATCACCGGGCTCACGAGCTACGACTTCCTGTCGGCGTCGATCTTCGATCGCGCGGGCATCGACTTCCTGCTCGTCGGCGACAGCGCCGGCAACGCGGTGTTCGGCTACGACACCACCCTGCCGGTCACCAACGACGAACTGATCCCGCTGTGCCGGGCCGTGGTTCGCGCGGTGAAGCGGGCCCTCGTGGTGGCCGACATGCCGTTCGGCTCGTACGAGGTCGGCCCCGACGAGGCGCTGCACACCGCCATCCGGTTCATGAAGGAGACGGGCGCCCACGCGGTGAAGCTCGAGGGCGGGGCGTGGTTCGCCCCCCACGTCCGGGCCATGGTCCAGGCCGGGGTGCCCGTCGTGGCCCACATCGGCTTCACCCCGCAGAGCGAACACGGTCTCGGCGGCCACCTCATCCAGGGTCGCGGCGAGGGCGCCGCGGCGCTGCTCGAAGACGCGAGGGCCGTCGAGGAGGCCGGGGCGTTCGCGGTGGTGCTCGAGATGGTGCCGTCGGCCGTCGCCGCCCAGGTGACCAAGGCGCTGTCGATCCCCACCATCAGCGTGGGCGCCGGCCCCGACTGCGACGGCCAGTTGATGGTGTGGACCGACTGGGCGGGCTTCACCACCGGGCGCATCCCGCGCTTCGTGAAGCAGTACGCCCAGATCGCCGACGTGTTGTACGACGCGGCCGTCGCCTACCGCGAAGATGTCGAGGCGTCGGTGTACCCCGCGCCCGAGCACGAGTACGAGTGATCGCCGCCGGCGATCCCGACCCCTTCGATTCCAGACCTGGAGCACCCCATGAACACCACCCGCGCCTTCGTCGTCGGTTCGACCGACCAGGGCTGGTCTCGCCGCATCGAATCCGTCGACCTCGGCCCCCTCGCCGACGGTGAGGTCCTCGTCCGCGTGGGCCGCTCGTGCATCAACTTCAAGGACGGCCTCGCCAGCAGTGAGACCGGCCGCGTCGCACGCATCGATCCGCTGATCGCCGGCGTCGATCTCGCCGGCGAGGTGGTCGCATCGAACAGCCCCGACGTCGCCGTCGGGTCGCAGGTGATCGCCCACGGGTACGACATCGGCGTCGCCCGCCACGGCGGCTACGCCGAGTTCGCCACGGTGCCCGCCGAGTGGATCGTCGCCATGCCCGACGGCCTCGATGCCGAGTCGGCGATGACCGTGGGAACAGCGGGGTTCACCGCAGCGATGTCGGTCGTCGCGCTCGAACACGCCGGCCTGGTCGCCGGCACCGGGCCGGTGCTCGTCACCGGCGCGACCGGTGGCGTCGGGTCGATGGCGGTCGGGATGCTCGCGGCACGCGGGTACGAGGTGGTTGCGAGCACGGGCAAGCTCGACGAGGCCGACTGGCTCCGATCGCTCGGGGCGAGCGACGTCGTCGACCGCGCCGAGCTCGCGCCGGCGACCGGCCGGCCGCTCGACAAGGAGCGCTGGGCCGGGTGCGTCGACTGCGTCGGCGGCCCCACGCTCGCGCACACGATCCGCACCCTGCGCTACGGCGCCGCCGTCGCGGCGAGCGGCCTCACCGGTGGCACCGAGGTCGCGACCACCGTGTTGCCGTTCATCCTGCGCGGCGTGTCGCTGCTCGGCATCGACAGCGTGCAGACGCCGATCGCCGTCCGCCGCGACATCTGGACGCGCATCGCGACCGATCTCCGGCCCACCTGGTTGGGTGTCGCTGACGGCACGTGGCAGCAGGAGTTGATCGGGCTCGACGCCCTGTCGCCGCAGCTCGACCGGATCCTCGCCGGCGGCATGCGCGGCCGCGTGCTCGTCGATCCCGCCGCCTGAGTCCTCGTTCGGCCAGCCCTGCCATGTCGAACCTGCGCACCTCCCGTCGTCCGTCGCTCGGTTCGATCGCCGAGCCGGCACGCACCATCGACGTCATCCACCGGACCGATGTGCTCGTCGTCGGGTCGGGTCCGGCCGGTCTCGCCGCAGCGCTCGCCGCGGCCCGTCACGGCGTGGAGGTCACGCTCGTCGAGCGCTTCGGCTGCTTCGGGGGCAACATCACCACCGTCGGGGTCGAGGGATTCGCCTGGTATCGCCACGAACGGACCGTGGAGGCCGATGGCATCGGTCGCGAGTTCGAGCAGCGCGCGTACGAGATGGGCGCCGCGGTGCCGGAGAGCCAGTCGCAGTCGTACGAGATCGACGCCGAAGGGTTCAAGGTCGTGGCCGACGTCCTCGTGCAGGAGGCAGGCATCCACCCGATGCTGCACCGGAGCTTCGTGTCGCCGGTGATGGACGGCGATGCGGTGATCGGCATCGTCACCGAGTCGAAGGCGGGCCGCGAAGCGATCCTCGCCAGACGGGTGATCGACGCGACCGGTGACGCCGACGTCGCGCACCGGGCGGGTGCGCCCACGCACCTCACGCCACGCGAGCAGATGATGGCGGTGTCGGTGATGTTCCACCTCGCCGGCGTCGACAAGCGCCGCTTCGCCGCCGGCGTGGCCGCTGATCCGCAGACCTACGCCGACTGGGCAGGCAACGGCGAGTGGAACATCGAGACGTCGGGCAAGGAGGACGAGATGTTCTCGCCCTTCCTGCACAAGCCGTTCCGTCGAGCGATCGACGAGGGCCTCATACCGGCCGATCTCACGACGATCGCCGGCACGTGGGGTGCGGTGCACGACTCGGGCGAGCTCACCTACATGAACCTCGTCCACCTCGCCGCCATCGACGGCACCGATCCCGACGACCTCACGCGCGGCGAGATCGAGGGACGGCGCCAGGCGATGCACGCGATCGCCGCGCTGCGCGCGTACACGCCAGGGTGCGAGCAGGCGCGGTTGCGGAACTTCGGCATGACCCTCGGCGTGCGCGACACGCGCAAGGTGCGCTCGGTGTACGACATGACCGAGCACGACGTGCGCGAGCAGGCCCGCTTCGACGACTCCATCGGCATCTACCCCGAGTTCATCGACGGCTACGGGGTGCTGATCCTGCCCACCACGGGCCGCTACCTCCACCTCCCCTATCGCAACCTCGTGCCGCAGGGCGTGCGCGGGTTGCTCGTTGCCGGACGCGCTTCGGGAGGCGACCGCATCAGCCACGCCGCCACGCGCAACATGGCATGCTGCGCCGTGCTCGGTCAGGGCGCCGGTGTCGCCGCCGCGCAGAGCATCCACGACGACTGCGAACTCGCCGACGTCTCGATCGAACGTGTGCAGTCCGAGTTGACCCGCCAGGGCGTCCGCATCCACTGACGCGACGCCGGATCGATCACCCGCAGCGGGACGTCAGGTGAAGGCGAGGCCGGTGAAGTCGCCGGCGTTGCGCCAGCGGTCGAGGTACTGCCAGTAGGCGACCGGACCGTCGGGGTAGCCGCTGCCGTTCAGGCGTTCCTTGCGACCGATCGTTCCGCCCTCGTTGTTGTAGTAGCCGGGCGTGCAATCGGGGTTGCCCATGAACGCGCGGACACTGCCCTCGAGCAGCGCCACCCAGGCGGCCTCGGACTCGGCCGTCACCTCGACCTCGGTCGCCCCCACCTCGCTCGCGTGGCACAGGATCGTCGCGATCGTGGTGCCGGCCTCGGTGAGGTTCTGGGTGATGTTGGAGATGAGGTTCGAGCCCTGGCTCGGTCCGACGATGAACAGGTTGGGGAACCCGTGCACGTGCATGCCGTGCATGCTCTGCATCCCCTCGGCCCACTTGTCGGTGAGCGACAGCCGATCGCGGCCGTAGGTCTCGAAGCCCGAGCGGCGCGCGGCCGAGGTGCCGACCTCGAACCCCGAGGCGAAGATCAGCACGTCGAGGTCGTGGTGCACGCCGTTGATCCAGACACCGGTCGCGTCGATGCGCTCGACACCCTTGCCGTCGGTGTCGATCAGGTGGGTGTTCGGGTTGTTGTACGCCTGGAGGTACTCGTCGTGGAAGCACGGGCGCTTGCACAACTGCCGGTACCACGGCTTGAGCGCCTCGGCGGTCGCCGGGTCGGCGACGAGCTCGTCGACCCGGGCCCGGATCTCCGTCATCTTCTCGTCGTCGCTCTCCTCGTAGGCCTTCAGCATCGCCTCGGGGCCGAACGTGGCGCCTTCGCCGAGCATCTGGACGACCTTGTCGCGGATGCGCTTGGAGATGTCGGTCCAGCCGTCGTGGACGAGGTCCTCGTCGGCGAAGCCACCGGTCTGCAGGGTGGCGAAGTTCGTGAGCCACTGCTGCTGCCACCCGGGTCCGAGCGTCGCGAACCACTCGGGGTCGATCGCGTGGTTGTTGCGGATGTCGATCGACGACGGCGTGCGCTGGAACACGAACAGCTCACCCGAGTCGCGCGCCAGCGCGGGGATGCACTGCACCGACGTGGCCCCGGTGCCGATGATGCCGACGCGCTTGCCGGCGAGCTCGGTCATCGGTGCCCCCTCGGGGTTGCCGCCGGTGAGGCCGTAGTCCCACCGGCTGGTGTGGAAGCAGGGTCCGTCGAAGGTCTCGATGCCGGGGATGCCGGGCAGCTTCGGCCGGTGCAGCGGGCCGGTGCCCATGGTGACGAAGCGGGCCCGGATGGCGTCGCCCCGGTCGGTGTGGATGATCCACCGGTCGGCGTCGTCGTCCCAGGCGAGCTCGGTGACGTTGGTGGAGAACACGGCGTTGTCGTAGAGACCGAAGTGGGTGGCGATGCGCTTCGCGTGCCCGAAGATCTCGGGCGCGAAGACGTACTTCATGCTCGGCATGTGCCCGGTCTCCTCGAGCAACGGCAGGTAGACCATGGCCGCGGTGTCGCACATCGCACCGGGGTAGCGGTTCCAGTACCAGGCACCGCCGACGTCGCCGCCGCCTTCGATGATCCGCACGTCGTCGATGCCGGCCTGCTTGAGTCGGGCGCCGGTGGTGAGCCCGGAGAATCCGCCGCCGATGATCGCGACGGTCACCTCGTCGAACAGCGGCTCGCGCTCGACCCTCGGTGTGTAGGGGTCGTCGAGCAGGTGGGCGAACTTGCCGGTGGGCTGCAGGTACTGCTCGTTGCCCTCGGAACGCAGTCGCTTGTCGCGTTCCTCGCGGTACCGGCGGCGCAGGGCGTCACGATCGATGGTGTCCGTCATGGCCGGAGCATATGTCCGGCGCGCTGAGGCGGTCCTGGTCCGAAGGTCCCGTCCCGTCAGCGGGACAGGCCGGCCATGAAGCAGCGCAGTCCGGCGTCGGCGAGCGCGTTGCTGAGCGGCACCTCGTTGGTGAGCACCGCGAAGATGAGCGGGCCGACCATCAGGGCGATCGCCTGTCGGTCGTTGAGCTCGGGGCCGAACAGTCCTTCTCGCTGGCCGCGTGCGAACAGGTCGGCGGAGACGTCGTTCTGCATCTCCTCCATCCGCCGTTCCATCGCCGCGATCTGTGGCTCGTAGGCCTTGAGTGCCAGCATCGCCGGCAGCATCCGGTTCCACTTCGGGTCGCTCATCTGGGCGACGAGGTCGTACAGGAAGTAGCGCATCGCGTCCTCGAATCCGAGGTCGGCGGGCGGCTTGATGATGGCCGGTGCGCAGTAGTCGAACACGTCGACGAGCAGTTCGTCGCGGGTGGGCCAGTGCCGGTAGATCGTGGAGCGGGCGACGCCGGAGCGGGCCACGACGGCGTCGACGGTGAGAGCGGTGGGGCCCTGTTCGACGACGATGTCCGCGGCGGTGCCCAGCACCGTCGTGCGCGTTCGCGCCACCCGCGGATCGGTCGTGTCCATCAGGCACGAGACCGTATCGCCTGGGCACTCGGTGGCGAGTGACGGCTGTCTCACTGCTCCCCCTTGTCCTGACGTCATGAAACAGTACAGTACAGTCTTGTACTGTTTCTTCCTCGAAAGGTCACGCCGATGTCCCCCCATCAGCCACCGGTCGCCTCCTCAGGCGCTCACCTCGCCCTTCCCCATCTCGTCCATTCAGCCGGTGATCCGGATCTCGAGGCGATCGTCGTGCACGATCCCCGCAAGCTCCGGCTGATCCTGATCTCGATGTGCACCGCGCTCGTGGCCGTGATCGCCTCGGTCTCGGGGCTCAACGTCGCCCAGCAGCAGCTCGCCGCGGATCTCGGCGCCTCGCAGAACACCCTGCTGTGGATCATCAACGGCTACACGATGGTGCTCGCCGCCCTGCTGCTGCCCGTCGGCGCGATCGGCGACCGCTGGGGCCGACGCACCGTGCTCCTGGTGGGCCTCGGCGTGTTCGCCGGCGCCAGCGTCGCCGCGGCACTCGCCACCTCCACCACCCTGATGCTCCTGGCCCGTCTGGTGGCCGGGGCGGGCGCCGCGATGATCATGCCCGTCACCCTGTCGGTCGTGACCTCGTCGTTCCCCGAGGACCGCCGCGCCAACGCGATCGGCGTGTGGGCCGGGTTCGCCGGCGCCGGCGGCATCCTCGGCCTGTTCTTCTCGGCGGCGATGGTCGACTGGTTCAGCTGGCGCTGGTTGTTCGTGATGCCGATCGCCCTCTGCGCGATCGCGTTCGCCCTCACCGTCACCAACGTCGAGAACTCCCGCGAGGTGCACGAACACAGCTTCGACGTCCTCGGTGGCGTGCTCTCCGCGATCGCCATCGGCGGCATCGTCCTCGCCTTCCACGAAGGCCCCGAGCACGGCTGGACCGAACCACTCACCCTGTTCGGCATCGTCGCCGGCATCGCCGCCCTCGCCGCGTTCGTGCTGTGGGAGCTGCGCCACCCGCACCCGTTGCTCGACGTGCGGCTGTTCGGCAACCGGGCGCTCGCCAGCGGCTCGATGAACCTGTTCATCGTCTTCGCCGTGATGTTCGGCCTGTTCCTCGTGCTCGTGCAGTTCCTGCAGGCGGTGCTCGGCTACAGCGCCCTGCGGGCGTCGGCCGGCCTGCTGCCGATGGCAGCGCTGCTGATGCCCCTGTCGAGCGTGGCCCCGCGGATCGTGGTGCGCACCGGTGCTCGCAACCTGCTGATCGTCGGCACGACGATCGTGACCGCCGGCCTGCTGTGGATGGCGAACGTGCCGTCGATCGACGGTGGCTACCTGTCGGTGCTGCCCGGCCTGCTCCTCATCGGCACCGGCATGGGCCTGATCATGACGCCGTCGACGGTGGCGATCACCGAGTCGCTGCCGGCCGAGAAGCAGGGCGTCGCCTCGGCGCTCAACGACACGGTCCGCGAGGTGGGCGGTGCGATCGGCGTGGCCCTGATGGGCTCGGTGCTCAGCAGCGGCTACCGCACGAACATGGCGGACGTGGCAGCCACCCTGCCCGAAGAGCTGCGCGGCCCCGTCCAGAGCGGGATCGGCCAGACCCTCGCCATCGCCCCCCAACTCGGCGACCAGGCCGCCGGCGTCGTCGGCGCCGCACGCCAGGCGTTCGTCGACGGCTGGCACCAGTCGATGTGGGTCGCAGCCGGTCTGGCGATCCTCGCGATCGTGCTCCTGGTGGTGCGCGGCCCGAAGGACTCGCCGGCCGCGGCGGCCGAACGCGAACTCGTCGCCATCGACTGATCCGGGCCACCAGGACGACGGCTGTGTCCGGACGACTGTCATGCGACAGAGTGGGGCCATGCAGGATCACTACGACGTCGAGCACCGCGAGTTCCGAGCCTCCTTCGCCGCCTTCGTGGCCAAGGAGATCGTGCCGAGCTACGCCGAGTGGGAAGCGGCGGGCATCGCGCCCCGCTCG
>JAPLAA010000109.1 GCA_026393475.1 Actinomycetota bacterium | reverse complement strand
GGGTCGCGGTGGCGCGAGCGGCTGCGCACCTCGAGGCGGGCAACGTCGGCGTCGCCGCCGAGGCACTGGCGGCGATCGACCTCGTGCTCGTCGATCGCTACCAGCCCTACTGGACCGTCGTGGCCGACGTGGCTCACCGCCAGCAGGATCCAGACCGGGCACGAACGGCCCGCGAACGTGCGCTCCTGCTCACGCACGATCCCGCTGTCCGCCAGCACCTCCTCACCCGCTGGACCGAGGAATCTGGCCCGATCTCCTGATCCCGGGTGTTGTTCGCGACATAAATGACGGAGAGTCATTTAGGCTGGTCGTGCTCGAGCGACGACGTCGCCCACCCGATCCGGAGGCCCCCATGTCCGCAGACCGTCCCACCGCACTCGTCACCGGCGCGTCCGGCGGCATCGGCGAAGCGCTCGCCCGCCGACTCGCCGCCGACGGTCACGACCTCGTCCTGGCAGCCCGCAGCGCCGACCGCCTCGCAGCACTCGCCGACGAACTGCGTCGCACCCACCAGATCGACGTCACCGTGATCGCGAGCGACCTGGCCCGGCCCGGAGCAGCGGCCAAGCTCGTCGCTGCCCTCGACGACCGGCGCATCGACGTGCTCGTGAACAACGCGGGCGTCGGGCTCTACGGGCCGTTCCTCGACAGCGATCCGGCGGCGTTGAGCGGGATGCTGCAGCTCAACATGGTGTCGCTCGCCGAGCTCACCCGGGCGCTGGTGCCGGCGATGGCCGCCCGAGGGGGCGGACGCGTGCTGCAGGTGGCGTCGACCGCGGCATTCATGCCCGGGCCGCTCATGGCCGGCTACTACGCGACCAAGGCCTTCGTGCTGTCGCTGAGCGAGGCGCTGGCCGACGAGTGGAAGGGGAGCGGCGTCACCGTCACGGCGCTGTGCCCGGGACCGATCGCGACCGGCTTCCAGGCGGGCGCCGACATGGGTGACTCGAAGCTCGTCAAGGGCAAGCGGTTGATGACCGCCGAGGAGTGCGCGGCGTTCGGCGTGCGCGCGATGAACGCCGGCCGCGTCGTCGCGATCCCCGGTCTCGGGAACCGTGTGCAGGCGCTGTCGCCGAGGTTCCTCCCGCGGCGGCTGGTGCCGGGCATCGTTCGCCGCGCGCAGGCACCCACCCACTGACCAGTGTCAGCGGGCGCCGTGTCCGATCAGGAGGGCATCGCGGGCGGGGGCAGCGGTGAACTGGGCGGCGGCAGGTTGCTCGCCGGCGGCTCGGGCTGCGGCTTCGGTGCCAGCACGGCGGTGCCCTCGGCCTCGAGCGCCTGCAGCTGAGCGACCAGCTCGGCGATCGCCGCATCGTCGCCTGCCTCGCCTCGTCCGGTGTGCTGGCGGAAGGTGATCCGGCCGAGATCGTCGAGCAGGCCGTCGGCCTTGCGGGCGTCCTTCAGGTCGTCGACCTTCTCCTTCGCCTGCTGCGACAGTTGCGTCGCCTTCTCCTTGGCCTTGTCGAGGAAGCTCATGCCGCCATTCTGCACCCCGGCGTGTGGCGCCGCGGGTCACGTGAACGGAGGGATTGCGCCGATCTCTGCGAACAGCGCGGTCACGCGGGCGTCGGCGGACGCACGCGCGTCGGTATCCATCCCCAGCGTGGTGGTGACCAGATCGGCGAACAGGGCCCATCCGAGGCCGATCGCCGTGGCGACCGCGATCCGCTCCGCCACCTCGTCCTGACCGAGATCCGGTCGATCGCGCGTGAGCGCGTCTCGCCAGCCATCGAGGACGGGATGGGAGGTGAAGAGGTCGCGGTCGGCGTCGAGCATCAGCCGCGCCAACGCCTTCACGAGCTCGCCGCCCCGTCGCGACGCCAGATCGAGCGGTGGGAACCCGTCGTCGCGTGTCTCTGCCGCGGCTCGAGCGTTGATGTCGTCGAAGGCCGCGCTGATGAGCGCGTCCTTGCTGCCGAAGTAGGTGTGCACCAGCCCGTGGTTCACGCCGGCCCGAGCGGCGATGTCGCGCACCGACATCGCCAGACCGTGTTCGATCGCGAGTTGTGTGGTCGCGTCGATGAGCGCGCGGCGCACCGCGTCCCGCCCGATGGGCCGCGAGGTCTCGTCGGTCACGACGTCAGCGGTTCAACAGGACCGGGATGGTGCGCGGTCCGCGCACCTGGCCGTTGGCCCACGTGGTCGATCGCGTCGGATCGAGCGAGTAGTGCGGGAACGCGCGCAACCACTCCTGGAGCCCGACCAGCAGCTCCAACCGGGCGAGGTTCGAGCCGACACAGCGATGGATGCCGAGGCCGAACGCGACATGGCGGTTCTTGGCACGGTCGAGCTGGAACAGGTGCGGATCCTCGAACGCCTCGGGATCGTGGTTGGCGGCCGGGAAGGTGAGCAACATCTGGTCGCCGGGGTGCACCGGGCAGCCGGCGATCGTCGTCTCGCCGATCACCTTGCGGGCCATGGTGACCGGTGCGTAGAAGCGCAGCACCTCCTCCGACGCGGTCTGCCACAGCATGTCGTCGTCGCCGACCGCGACCAGCCGGGCGACCTCGTCGGGGTGCTGGGCGAAGTGCCAGAGGCCCGAACCGATCGCGCTCCACGTGGTGTCGATGCCGGCGATGATCAGCAGGCGGATGTAGCCGAGCTTCAACTCCCAGTCGACCGGCTCGCCGTCGATCTCCGCGTTCGCGATGAACGTGAGCATGTCGTCGCGGGGCGAGACGAGACGGTCGCGCAGGATCTCGTCGATGTACGCGGTCATCTCCATCATCACCTGCACGCGCACGGCGTTGTCGCGCGGCGCGAGCTGGAAGTTGCGATAGATCCAGTCGCGGAACAGGTCGGCGTCACCCTCGGGAATGCCGGTGAGCTGGCAGATGCCGTGCACCGGGATGTGCTGGGTGTACTGGACGGCGGCGTCCGCGGTGTCGAGCCCGTCGAGGTCGGCGATCAGGCCGCGGCAGTACTCGCGCAGCTCCTGCTCCATCAACGCGATCTTCTTCGGGCTGAACGACGGCAGGAGCAGGCGCCGATGGCCGTGGTGATCGGGCGGGTCGGAGGTGATCGGCGGTGCCGGACGGCGTGGCGCATCGGGTCGGCCGACGTTCACCCAGATCGACGAGAAGTGCTCGGTGTCGTTCGCGACGGCGGCGACGCCCTCCATGGTCACCGGCATGAACGCCCGCCCGTAGCGCTCGGTGGTGGCCACCGGGCACTGCTCACGGACGCTGTTCCAGATGTCGATCGCGTTCGATCCCCACTGGTCGTCGAGCCAGTCCCAGTCGTTCACCCAGTCGGTGACCGGCGGCATCTCGACATGGTCGGTCGCGTCATAGCCCATGGTTGTTCCCCCCAGAACATCTCTCCCGCCGGCACATTAGTCGGCCGACTAGCGGCCCGATGACCGGCCGGTGGCCGCCGCCTGCGACGGGCTACGGTCGACCCCATGAGCGAGACGAACGTGATCCGGGTCGGCGTCGTGGGGGCAGGGGGTCGGATGGGTCGCACGGTGTGCGCCGCGGTCGACGCCGACCCAGCGCTGGCGCTCGTCGCCGCCGTCGATCCGGGTGCGGTCGGCCACGAGGTGCAGGGGCTCGCGATCGCAGCCGAGCTGTCGGCGCTGGCCGACGCCGGCGCGCAGGTGGTGGTCGACTTCACCGTCGCCGACGCGTCCCGGACGACCCTGCCGTGGCTCGCCGGGCACGGCATCCACGCCGTCGTGGGCACCACCGGCTTCTCCGACGCCGACCTCGACACGTTCCGGTCGGCCTTCACCTCGAGCAACTGCCTCATCGCCTCGAACTTCGCCATCAGCGCGGTGCTGATGATGCGTTTCGCCGAGCTGGCCGCGCCGTGGTTCGACACGGCCGAGATCATCGAACTGCACCACGACGCGAAGATCGATGCACCGTCGGGCACCGCGGTCACGACAGCGCAGCGCATGGCCGTCGCCTCGGCCGATTGGGCGCCCGATCCCACCACGCACGAGGTGTACCCCGGTGCTCGGGGCGGCGTGGGGCCGGCGGGCATCCATGTGCACGCGGTGCGCATGCGGGGCATGGTGGCGCATCAGGAGGTGATCCTCGGGGCGCTCGGCCAGACCCTGACGATCCGTCAGGACAGCTACGACCGATCGAGCTACATGCCCGGCGTGGTGATGGCGTGCAAGCACATCGCCGACCACCGGGGGCTCACGATCGGACTCGACTCGTACCTCGGCGTGTGAACCGGTTCCGTGAGCGCCACCCGCACCATCTGCGGGCGACGCTCACGTACGTCGGTGTCCGGTGAGCGCGATCCGCAGCATCTGCGGGCGGCGCTCACGGAACGGAACTCAGCCGAGCGCGGCGATCGCTGCGTCGTAGTTCGGCTCTGCCGCGATCTCGGGCACGAGCTCGGTGTAGGTGACCGTGCCGCTCTCGTCGAGCACGACGACCGCACGTGCGAGCAGGCCCGACAGCACGCTGTCGGCGAGGGTGACACCGAAGGACTGACCGAAGTCGCTGCGGAAGCTCGACGCGGTCTGCACGTTGGTGAGGCCCTCGGATCCGCAGAAGCGACCCTGCGCGAACGGCAGGTCGGCCGAGACGCACAGCACCACGGTGTTGTCGAGGCTCGAGGCGCGCTCGTTGAACTTGCGGACGCTCGTGGCGCACGTCGGCGTGTCGACGCTCGGGAAGATGTTCAGCACGACCTTCTTGCCGGCGAGGTCGCCGGCCGTGACGTTGCTGAGGTCGCCCTTGGTGAGGGTGAACGAGGGGGTGGAGCCGATCGACGGAAGGTCGCCGACGGTGTTGACGGGGTTGCCGCCCAGTGCTGTCTGTGCCATGGCCGGATTCTGTCAGCTCCGGCGGATCGGTGCGTGACCCGGCATCGGGCCGATGCCGAGATCAGCCCTGAGCGGGAGGCTCGGGCTGGTCGGGCCGGTGCAGGTGATGCGGCTGGTGCGGCTCGATCACACCGTCGGGTGTCTCGATCTCGTCGATGATCTCCGGCAGGCCCTTGCGCACCTTCTTGGCCGACTGCAGGAACGTGATCCCGAACAGGCCGATCACGATCCACCACTGGTAGTCGTTGATCGCGTCGAGGAACCAGCGGATCTCGTCTTCGAACTGCTTGCCGCCGAGCCAGAGCAGGATCAGCTTCAGGACGATGCCGAGCGAGATGCACGCGAGGAACGTTCGCGTGGCCATGCGCCGGTAGCCGGCCATCATGCAGACGAGGTTGCTGGCGGGCATCAGGATGAGCATCAGCCAGCCGGCGCGGTCGACGGCCCGCTGGAACCAGCCGTAGATGGCGGGCAGCTCGCCGACCTAGCCCTCGGTCCACTCGATCGCCGTCTCGCCGTACCACTTGCCGAGGAAGTACAGCGTGACGCCGGCCAGCATGAGGCGGCCGAACCCGAGGAGTGCGTACGGGACGAGGTCGATGAAGGGCACCGAACCGAGCAGGTTGCGGTTGCGGGCCGACATCGCCAGCACGATCGCCGGCCGTTCGTCGACCCACGCGGGACCCACGTTGGAGCCGATCGTGCCGACCACGAACAGGCAGATGGACAGCACCAGGACGAAGCGGCGCCGGCCCGGCGACACCTGCAGATCGGGCGCCGGCACGACGGAGCCGGCCGGGAACGGTGGGGTGGCCGACATCCCGGGCAGGCTACCGGCCCGTCGGGACCAGGGCGTTTTTGTGCGCTGTGTCGCGGGTCGCTACGTTCCCCCGTCCGGGGGATGACGGGGACGATGCAGACGACGACGAGAACGACGCGAGTGTTGGGTGCGCTGGGCGTGATGGCGACGACCGTCACGCTCTGGGGGTGTGCCGACGACCCGTCCGACGTACCCGTCGCGGCCGACGCCGAGGCCGAGGAGGCTGCGGGCGTCGACCCTGCCGGCGCCGGTGCCACCGGGGTCGTGGTCGAGGTGCAGGCGCTCGACAACACCTTCCGGGCCGACGAGCTCACGATCGCCGTCGGCACCGAGGTGGTGTTCGCCAACGTGGGACGCAACGAGCACAACGTCATCCCGGAGCCTGGCGGCATCCAGGGCTGGGGTGTGGGCGAGGACCGGTTCGCGCCGGGCGACACCTACGCCCACGTGTTCACCGAACCGGGCGTGTACGAGTACGTGTGCACGATCCACGGGGTGAAGCGCAAGGGGATGGTCGGCACGATCACGGTGACGTCATCGTGATGAGATCCAGGACGACACAGGGGGAGCCCATGAGGGCTCGGAAGCAGGAGAAGACCATGACGACGCCGCGGCGACTCGCCACCACGTTGCTCGCGATCGGAGCGTTCTCGATGCTCGCGATGAGCTGCAGCTCCGACGACGACGGTGCCGCTGAGGCGCCGCCGATCGAGACCGAGGCCGCCGTCTCGACGGAGGCCACGGCCGCCGACACGACCGCTGCCGACGCCGCATCGGCGACGACCGCACCCGAGACCACAGCAGTCGCGTCGGAAGCCGGCGCCGACGGCGTGATCGAGGTGCCCGGCGAGATCGGGACGATCCAGGGAGCCGTCGACGCGGCGGCGCCCGGCGACCTGACCCTGATCGCCCCCGGCACCTACGCCGAGGCCGTCGACGTCACGACCGACGAGCTCACGATCCGCGGGCTCGACCGCAACGAGGTGATCCTCGACGGCCAGTTCGAGCTCGACAACGCCATCCGCGTCGTCGGCGCGAGCGGCGTCGCCGTCGAGAACCTGACCACGCAGAACTACACGAAGAACGGCGTGTTCTTCACCGGTGTCACGGGCTACCGCGCCTCGTACATCACGACCTACCGCACCGGCGACTACGGCATCTACGCGTTCGACTCGGTGCAGGGCCAGATCGAGCACTCGTACACGAGCGGCAGCCCCGACGCGGGCGTGTACATCGGCCAGTGCTACCCGTGCGACGCGGTCATCGACGACGTGACGAGCGAGTACAACGGCCTCGGCTACTCGGGCACCAACTCGGGCGGCAACCTGCTCATCGTCAACTCGATCTTCCGCAACAACCGGGCCGGCATCGTTCCGAACAGCGGCAGCTACGAGCTCTGCTACCCCGAGCGCGAGACGACCATCGTCGGCAACGTCGTGTACTCGAACAACCAGCCGGACACGCCGGCCATCGACGTCGCGATCCTCGCGATGGGCAACGGCATTCTCTCCGCCGGCGGCATCCGGAACACGATCGAACGCAACCTGGTGTTCGACCACGACAAGACCGGCATCGGTCTCGTTCCCTTCCTCGAGGAGGACCCGAACGACGACATGCCGACTCCCGACGAGTGGGAGATCGACTGCGCCACCCAGAAGGAGCAGCCGGTGACCGATCCGGGCGGCGGGCTGCTGTGGGACTCGCAGCAGAACCGC
>JAPLAA010000085.1 GCA_026393475.1 Actinomycetota bacterium | reverse complement strand
TGTGAGATGATCGAGACCGCGTCCGCTCCAGCGCCGGCCACCGCGCCCGTACCCGCGACCGCAGCGCCGGCAACGCCGTCCCGCGGCGGTCTGCGGGACCGCATGCGCTACCGGTTCGACCTCGCGTTGTCGCGCGGTCCGTCTGTCGTGATCGGCTGGCTCGGCCTGCTCACGCTGGCGATCATCGTCGTCACCGCACTGGTGCTCACCCTGTTCCGCCTCACCGGCGTCAACGGAGACGTCGAGAAGGACCTCGGCGTCGTCGAAGCGCTCTGGCAGTCGATGCTGCGTGTCGTCGACGCCGGCACGTTCGCCGGCGACCAGGGGTGGTTCACCCGGATCGTCGGCCTGATGATCACCGTCGCCGGCATCTTCCTCGCCGGCAGCCTCATCGGTCTCATCGCCAACGCCGTCGACCAGCGCATCGAGGAGCTCCGCAAGGGACGTAGCCACGTCATCGAGCACGACCACACCGTCATCCTCGGCTGGTCGACTCGCGTGACCGCGATCGTCAGCGAGCTGGTGGTCGCCAACGAGAGCCGCAAGCGCGCCACGGTCGTGGTGCTCGCCGGCCACGACAAGACCGAGATGGAGGAGACGCTGCGGCTCGCCATCCCCGACCTGCGCACCACCCGCCTCGTGTGCCGCAGCGGCGAACCGTGGATGCCCCGCAACCTCGAGCTCGTCAACCTCGCGTCGGCACGATCGGTGATCGTGGTCGGCGACGGTGACGACGCCGCCACGGTGAAGGTGCTGCTCGCCACCCGTGCCACCACCATGCGCGACGACGCGCACATCGTCGCCGAGGTGACCTCACCCGACACCGCCCGTTCCCTCCAGGCGCTGATGGGGGAGAAGCTGGTGACGGTCAGTTCCGACGACGTCGTGGCCGAGCTCACGGCGCAGGCGTGCCGTCAGCGTGGGCTGAGCACCGTGTTCCGCGAACTGCTCGACTTCGACGGCGACGAGCTCTACTTCGCGCCGTTCGCCGAGCTGGTCGGCCGCACGTACGCCGAGTGCCAGCTGGCGTTCGAGAAGTCGGCGGTGATGGGCGTGCTCGACGCCGGCGGCCGGGTGACGCTCAACCCCGAACCCGACCACGTGCTCGCCGAGGGCGACCAGCTCGTCGCGATCGTCGAGGACGACTCGCTGTTCACCACGGCGAAGCTCGGCGTCACGCCGACCGTGCGCGAGGTGTGGCCACCGAGCCCCCGAGAGGGCACCCGTCGGATCGTGATCGCCGGGTGGAGCGCACTCGGTCCGCGTGTGATCGACGAGCTCGACGAGTTCCTCGGTGCCAACACCACGATCGAGGTGCTGGTCGACCCCTCGAAGGTCGACCCCGACGAGGTGCGCGCCGAGGTGTCGCCGAAGAACGTCGAGGTCGAGATCACGGTGCTCACGGGTGGCCCGGAGATCGTGGCGCTGCACGCGGCGCGCATCTCGTTCCACGAGGTGATCGTGCTCGGCTACCGCGACGGCAGCATCGACGACGCCGACTCGCGCACCCTGCTCACCCTGCTCGCGTTCCGCCACGTGCGCCAGCACGAGGACGTCGGCCCGGTGCGGATGGTGGCCGAGCTGCTCGACCAGCGCAACGCCCCGCTCGCCGTCGCCACCGGCGCCGACGACTTCATCGTCAGCGACGAGCTCACCAGCCTCATGCTCGCCCAGCTCAGCGAGCGCCACGAGCTGTCGCAGGTGTTCGTCGACCTGTTCGACCGCACGGGCTGCTCGATCGAGCTGCGCGAGACGCTCCAGTACGGCGCCCACAAGGCGACCTCGTTCGCCGACGTCGTCGCCACGGCGTCGTCGCTCGGGCACAGCGCGATCGGGTATCGCCGCACGGCGACCGGCGAGGTGGTCGTGAACCCGGCGAAGTCGGCGCCGCTATCGTTGGGTGTCGACGACGAGATCATCGTCGTGGCGCCCGGCTTCAACTGACCCGACCCGACCCACGAACGCGAACGAGGGCGCCCATCGGCGCCCTCGTCAGGTCTCGTCGAACCGCAGATCGCGCTGCTGGCCGGCGCCCGGCCCGCAGCGTCGGATCAGAGGCGCTCGATGATCGTGCCGGTGCCGAGACCGCCACCGCAGCACATCGACACGAGGCCGTACTTGCCGCCCGAGCGCTCGAGCTCGTAGAGCGCCTTGGTGAGCAGGAAGCCGCCGGTGCCGCCGAGCGGGTGACCGAGGGCGATCGCGCCGCCGTTCGGGTTCACGCGATCGGGGTTGGCGCCCACTTCCTTCTGCCAGGCGAGCACGACCGAGGCGAAGGCCTCGTTGATCTCGAACACGTCGATGTCGTCGATCGACAGGCCGGTGCGGCCGAGCATGCGCTGGGTGGCGTCGATCGGTCCGGTGAGCATGAGCACCGGATCGGTACCGACGAGGCAGGTGTCGACGATGCGGGCTCGGGGCTTCAGGCCCAGTGCGGCGGCCTTCTCCTCGGTCATCAGCAGCACGGCGCTGGCGCCGTCGCTGATCTGGCTGCTGTTGCCGGCGGTGTGCACGCCGTTCTCGCGGGCCACGGGCTTGAGGCTGGCGAGCTTCTCCATGGTGGTCTCGCGCAGGCCCTCGTCGCGGCTGACGGTGTGGAACGTGTCGGCCAGGCTGCCGTCCTCGTTGCGGTCGGGCGCCTGCACCGTGATGTACTGGCCGCTGAAGCGGTCCTCGTTCCACGCCTGGGCGGCGAGCTGCTGGCTGCGGAAACCGAACGCATCGGTGTCGTCGCGAGTGATGCCCCACTTGTCGGCGATGCGCTCGGCACCTTCGAACTGCGACGTCATCTCGTACTGCTCGAAGTAGCTCTTCGGGATCGGCACGCCGAGGCCGAGGTTCTTGCTGCCGCCGACGCCGATCGGGATGCGGCTCATCGACTCGACGCCACAGGCGAGGGCGACGTCGACCACGCCGCTGCCCACCAGGGCGGTGGCGAGGTTGGTGGCCTGCTGGCTGCTGCCGCACTGGGTGTCGACGGTTGTGGTGGGCACGGTCATCGGCAGGCCGCCGCTGAGCCATGCGGTGCGGCCGATGTTGAAGGCCTGCTCGCCCACCTGGCTGACGCAGCCGGCCACGACCTGGCCGATCTCGGCGGGGTCGATGCCGGTGCGCTCGACGATGGCCTTCTGGACGGAGGCGAGGAGCTCGCCCGGGTGGAGGGTGGACAGCCCGCCATTGCGCTTGCCGATGGGGGTGCGGACGGCGTCGACGATCACGATGTTGCTCATACGGCCGACTCTACGGTCCGCATGCCGCATCGTCCGAAGCGAGGGGTGGCGACGACGGTGGTACCGTGCTATGAAAGGTACCTGTGAACGAGAGCCAGCTGCGGAAGGGGGTGCTCGACCTCGCGGTCCTGAGCATCCTCGCTCGCGGCGAGAGCTACGGGTACGAGCTGACGCAGGATCTGATGGCGGCAGGCTTCGATCAGCTCGGCGACGCCACCATCTACGGCACCCTGCGGCGGATGGAACAGGCCGGGTGGGTCACGTCTCGCCTGGTGCCGTCCTCCGACGGCCCGGCACGCAAGTACCACTCGCTCACGCGTGCTGGCCGGGCCTCGCTCAGCGACGGGATGGAGCGGTGGACCGAATTGGTGGCATCGCTGGCTGCACTGATGGAGGAGAGACGATGACGACTCGACGGCAGCAGGCCCCGGAGACCCTGCGCGCGGGGAGTGGCGGCGCCGAGGAGTGGGCCGCAGCCGTGGTGAAACGGTTGCCCGACGTCCCGACGGACGAACGCGCCGACATCGAGCGCGACCTCGTCGACCGGTTCGGTGCAGATTCGCCGTCACTGGCGGAGATGCATCGACGACACGGCGACCCCGTTCGGTACGCCGACGAGATGCGCGAAGGCATGCAGCTCGAACCGTTTCCGCCTCGCGTGATCCGTCGCCGTCGACGGGTGCTCGTCGCTGCCGCGACGGTGTCGGTGGCCGGCGTCGTCGGGTGGTGGTGGAGCAACGGTGTGCCGGATCCCTATCCGGCGAGGATCGCCCCATGGACGTTCGACCAGGATCCCACGGCTCCCGGTGCCGTCGACGAGGTCGGGTCGGTGCTCCGGGTGCAGGTGGCGGACGGAGCCACGACGTCCATCACCTTCACGATCGAGAACCTCGGCGACGACACCATCCGGATCGACGGGATGCTGCCCGCGGTGGGCTTCCGGGCCGAAGGAGGCTCCTACACGTTCGGCCCCGAACTGCCACCTGTGTGGATCGTCGAGCTCGGAGCGATCGCCGACGACGACGATCCGTCCACGCTGGGCGGTGATCCGATGATCTCGCGGTTCGATGCGTCCGATCGCTGGCAGGTGATGCCGCTCATCATCTCGCCGGGAGAAACCGGCATCGTGGCGATGCAGGCGACCATCCAGTACTGCCAATCGTCTCCGGGGGCCATCACGGATCGGATTCGGTTCGAGGCGACCATCGACGGCGAACGTCGCGAGCTCGACGGTCCGGAGCTGTCGTTCGACCTCAGCGGGTGCCCGTGACTGCGTGCCGGTGAGGGTGCACCGGTGAGCGTCGGCCGTCTACGGTCTCGGCGATGAGCGAGTTCGTGCCCTCCCTGTCTCCGTCGGCGTCGGTGTCGACACACCGGTACATCCACGTGATCGGGTCGTCGGTGTTCGTCAGCGACCGCATCGAGATCGACGACACGCCGCAGCACTTCCTCGGCATGTTCGGCGACGAGGCCTGCTGGGCGGTGGACGTGCCGCACGGCGAGGACCCCTCGTACGGGTCCGCGATCGACCTGTTCTCGTACTTCGGGCGGGCCACCGAGGTGGAATGGGCGATCGCCGGTCGTGCCGTGCAGTTGGCCGAGTGGGGTCGCACGCACAAGTTCTGCGGCCGTTGCGGCACGGCAACCGAACTCGCCGGCAACGACCGGTCGATGAAGTGCCCGTCGTGCGGACTGCTGGCGTATCCCCGGCTCGCTCCCGCCATGATCACCCTCGTCACTCGCGGCGATCAGGCGCTGCTCGCTCGCGGCGTCGCGTTCAGGGCGCCGATGTACAGCTGCCTCGCCGGCTTCGTCGAGCCGGGCGAGTCGCTCGAGCAGTCGGTGATCCGCGAGGTCCGCGAGGAGGTGGGCGTCGAGATCGACACCCCCACCTACGTGTCGAGCCAGCCGTGGCCGTTCCCGCACAGCCTGATGCTCGGCTTCCGGGCCAACTGGCTGAGCGGCGACATCGTGTGCGATCCGACCGAGATCATGGATGCGCAGTGGTACCGGCGCGACGAACTGCCGAACATCCCGCCGCGCATCTCGATCGCCCGCAAGCTCATCGACATGTGGGTCGCCGAGGGCTGAGCCGTTCGGCGCCGCCCTCAGGCGGTCAGTCGATCGCCCGGGTGCGGCCCTCCCAGTAGGGGGCACGCAGCTCGCGCTTGAGCACCTTCATCGCACCCGACAGCGGCAGCGGATCGCTGCGCAGTTCGACCGACTTCGGCACCTTGAACCCGGCGATCTGCGAACGTGCGTGAGCGATCAGCTCGTCGGCGGTGACCTCGATGCCGGGCCGCGGCACCACGATCGCGTGCACCTGCTCGCCCCACCGGTCGCTCGGGATGCCGATCGCCGCGACCTGCAACACGGCCGGATGCGAGGAGAGGGCGTTCTCGACCTCGCTCGAGTACACGTTCTCGCCGCCGGTGACGATCATGTCCTTGGTGCGGTCGACGAGATACAGGTACTGCTCGTCGTCGAGGTAGCCGGCGTCGCCCGTGCGGTACCAGCCGTCGACGAACGCAGCAGCGGTCTCCTCGGGCCGACCGAGATAGCCGACGCTGAAGCTGCCGGCCTTCGCCCACACCTCGCCGACCTCGCCGGTGGCGACCGGAGCGCCGTCGGCGTCGCGCACCGTGAGCTCGACGCCCGGCGCCGCCGTCGGCGTCGCGCACCGTGAGCTCGACGCCCGGCGCCGCCCGCCCGGCCGAGCGGATCGGTTGTCCGCCGGCGCGATGGTCGTCGGCCGTGAGGCAGGTGAGCACGGCGCACGCCTCGGTCATGCCGTAGGTCTGGGTGAGCGCGAGGTGGGGGAGTCGGGTGCGGATCTGGTCGAGCAGCGCTGCCGGCATCGGTGAGGCGCCGTATCCCATCATCTTCAACGAGGCGAACTTCGCCGGCTCGAAGTCGGGATGGTTCATCATCATCCCGATCATCGTGGGCACCAGCCCCATGTGGGTCACCTGGTGTCGTTCGACGTCGGCGATGAGGCGGGCCGGATCGAACGACCCGTGGATCACCGTCGTGCCGCTGCTGCACGGCATCCCCATCGTGCCCATCGACCCGCCGGCGTGGAACATCGGCGTGGCGTTCAGGAACGTGCTGCGCTCGGTGAAGAAGCCGAACATGAAGCCCATGCGGTACACGTTCAGCGTGTTGGTGCGTTGGGTGTGCAGAACACCCTTCGGCAGCCCGGTGGTACCGCCGGTGTACATCAGCACGGTGAGGTCGTCCTCGCGCACGTCGACCACGGTGGGCTCACCGCTCGCGACCACCTCGTCCAAACGGGCGTCGACGGGCAGGTCGTCGCCCGGACCGATCAGCACCACCTGCTCGAGCGTGGGTACCTGGTCGCGGATCTCGGCTGCCACGGGTGCGAACCCTGCGTCGACGTACAGCACCCGCGAGCCCGAGTCGCGCAGGATGAACGCCAGCTCGGCCGGTGCGAGCCGGGTGTTGAGCGGGTTCACCACGCCGCCGCCGAAGAACGCCGCGTGCCACAGGTTCACGTAGTGGCGGCTGTTGCCGGCCAGCACGGCGAAACGGTCGTCGGGTGCGAACCCGAACTGCGACCGGTGTGCGTCGGCCAGCCGCAGCGAACGGTCGACGTGATCGACCAGCAGCTCGGTGGTGCCGTCGTCGTCGACGAACGCCGGCCGGTCGGTGCGCCGTGCCGCAGCGGTCAGCAACAGACGCGGGTAGATCAACTCTTCCATGGCATCCCCCAGATCCCGGTGCCAGATCCCGGTGCACGGATCGTAGACGGCGGCCCGGCACACTGGACCCTGCATGTCGTCGTTGGTCGAGCTCCTCCCGCCGCCGGGCAGCGATCCATCGCTGGTGCTCGACGCCTTCGCCACCTGGGCCGCCGACGGGGGTCGGCCGATGTACCCGCACCAGGAGGAGGCCGCGCTGGCCCTCGCCGCCGGCGAGCACGTCGTGCTGGCGACGCCCACCGGATCGGGCAAGAGCCTCGTCGCGATGGCCGGCGTGGTGCTCGCTCTCAACGAGGGCAGGCGGGCCGTGTGGACCGCCCCGATCAAGGCGCTCGTCGCCGAGAAGTTCTTCGACCTCGTCGACCTGCTCGGTGCCGAACAGGTCGGCCTCGCCACGGGCGACGCCGCCATCAACGCCGACGCACCCGTGCTCGTGTGCACGGCCGAGGTGCTCGCCAACCACGCCCTCGTCACGGGCGCGGCCAGCGACATCGGGTTCGCGTGCCTCGACGAGTTCCACTACTACGCCGACCCGGATCGAGGCTGGGCGTGGCAGGTGCCGCTGCTCGAGCTCACGGGCTGCCAGATGCTGCTCGCCTCGGCCACCCTCGGCGACATGACCGCGATCGTCGACGACCTGCGGATCCGGTCGTCGCGCACGGTCGCGTCGGTCACCTCCGTCGACCGGCCCACGCCGCTCCACCACCAGTGGCGGATGACCTCGGTGAGCGACAGCGTGCTCGACGCCGTGAAGGACGGCCTCAGCCCCGTGTACGTCGTGCATGCCAACCAGGCGGCGGCCATCGAACGCGCACAGGGCCTCGTGAGTCTCAACGTCACGACGCGTGCGCAGCGCGAGGCGATCGCCGCGGCGATGTCGGGCGTCAAGATGGCTCGCGGCTTCGGCGAGACGCTCGACCGTCTGATCCGCAACGGCATCGGCGTGCACCACGCCGGGATGCTCCCGCGGTACCGGCGCCTCGTGGAACGCCTCGCCGGTGAAGGACTGCTGCCGGTGATCTGCGGCACCGACACGCTGGGCGTCGGGGTGAACATCCCGATCCGCACGGTGCTGATGACCGCGCTGACGAAGTTCGACGGCACCAAGGTGCGCGTGTTCACCGTGCGCGAGTTCCGGCAGTTGTCCGGTCGCGCCGGTCGACCGGGATTCGATCCCGACGGCCATGTGTGGACGCAGGCACCAGACCACGTCATCGACAACGCCAAGGCACTCAGCCGGGTCGGCGACGATCCGAAGGCGAAGCGCAAAGCCGCCAAGCACAAGGCGCCGGAGGGGTTCGTGCACTACGACGAGGCCACGATGAACCGCCTCGTCAACGGTCAGCCCGAGCCGCTCGTGTCGCGGTTCCGGGTGACCGCCGACCTCGTCGCCTCCGTCCTGTCCCGGCCCGACGGCCCGTCGGCGCTCAAGCACCTGCTCCGCACCAACCACGACTCCGACCTGCGCAAGCGCCAGCACCGCAAGCGGGCGATCGC
>JAPLAA010000029.1 GCA_026393475.1 Actinomycetota bacterium | reverse complement strand
CTAGGCGTCAGCGGCCCGACCCCTGCACGCACCCGCCACATGGGATCGCGTCGAGCCCGGTTCCGGTCACCCCGCGTTCGTGCGGACCGAGCCGGGCTCGTTCGCGTCGAGCGCGAACCCGCGCGCCTGGGCACTGCGGATCACGAGCCCGAGACCCTGGAGCCGCCGGCGCAGACGGAACACCACGCCGTCGAGCGCCTTCGGCCCCGGTGCGCCGTCGGGCCACACGATCGCCTCGAGCCGCCCACGCTCGATCACGTGGCCGGGGTGTTCGAGGAGCGCGGTCACGAGCGCCGCCTGCGCCGGGCTGAGCAGCCCGCTGGTGCCGCCGAAGTGCACGATGTGGTTCGCATCGATCACCGGATGATCGTGCTGCAGTTGCTCGAGCACGCGGCCCAGGCGCTGCAGCCGGGACACCACGTCGCCCTCGTCGGCCGGCAGCCGCACCCAGTCCTCGTCGAGCCCCAGCCCTGTCGGCGCGTCGGCCTCGGCGCTCACGAGCAGCAATCGCGGCACACCGGCCCGGGCGAGGGACTGGCGACGGTGCTCGTCGGCCGGCCAGGTCACGAGTTCCACACCGGCGTGTTCCGCGAGGTCATCGAGGGACTCGAGATCGGCATCGGACGGGATCACGTCTGCAACGTACGAAGGATGTGTTTCAGCTTGGAGAAGCATCGATGAACGCGAAGCACAGGATGGTGCGTCACGCACCCCTCACCGGAGAGACTGTGGCCATGCCTCTCCTCGCGCGCCCACGTGTCGGTCGACCCGGAACACGATCGGTGCGGGGGAACTGACGATGGCCCGACCGATCGACGCCGCCACCATCAAGCGGTTGCGCACCCAGCTCGTCGGCGATGCCGACCTCGCCGGGCGCAGCCTCGCCCGGCGGTTGTCGCAGCAGGCCGACTCGTGGTTCGAGAGCCTGGCCTCCGACCTGCCGTCGGGCTGGGCGCTGATGGCCACCGGTGGCTACGCGGGTGGCGTGCTCTGTCCGGGCAGCGACATCGACGTCGTGCTGCTGCACCCGAACAAGGCCAACGACGCGCAGGTGCGCACCGTCGCCGAAGGCCTCTGGTACCCGTTCTGGGACGGTGGCATCAAGCTCAGCCCCGCCGTACACACCACCAAGACACTGCTGAACCTCGCGAGCGACGACCTCGAGAGTGCGACGACGATCCTGCGGGTGCGCTGCCTCGCAGGTGACGCCGAACTCGTGCGACGCCTGCAGCACGACGCACTCGAGCAGTGGCGTCGCCGCCCGATGGTGTGGCTGCAGCGGCTCCACGAGTCGGCCCAGTTGCGCTGGGAGCGGCTCGGAGACGTCGCCTCGTTGCTCGAACCCGACCTGAAGGACGGGCGCGGCGGCCTCCGCGACCACGACATGATCAGGTGGGCGCTCGCGATCGATCGTCCGGACGTGAGCTCGGCGTTGGAGGGCCCGTTCGAGGACCTGGCCGGCTCGGCCGAGGTGTTGCTCGCGACGCGGTGCGAGCTGCACCGCGCCACCGGCCGGTTCGTGAACATCCTCCTCCTGCAGGACCAGGACCGGGTCGCCGAGGCGATGGGGTACTTCGACGCCGATGCACTGATGTTCGAGGTCTCCTCCGCGGCGCACTCGATCGAGTGGGCCACGGAGCGGTTCTGGCGCCGCGTCGACCGCCTGGTCAAGCGCAGCGGCAAGAGTTCGCTCAAGCAGCTGCCCGAGCACGTGGCCGGCGTGACGGTGGTGGACGACGAGGCCCAGATCACCGCCGATGCCGACGTCGACGAGCAGTCGTTCGTGTTCCGCATGGCCGCCGCGGCGGCCCACGCCGGCTACCCGATCAGCGCCCGGTCGTTGCGCATGATGGCGAGCCGCGGCAGCGAGCCCGGGGAGGTGTGGGCCGAGCGCACACGGCGTGCCTTCCTGAGCCTGCTCGGTGCCGGCCAGCCGATGGTGCACGCGATCGAGGCGCTCGAGCGCTACGACCTGTTCAGCCGCTACCTGCCCGAGTGGCGTGCGGTGCGCAGCCGGCCGCAGCGCAACGCGTTCCACACGTACACCGTCGATCGACACCTCCTGCAGACCGTCGCCAATGCGAGCGAGCTGATGCGCGGCGTGTCGCGCCCCGACCTGCTGCTGGTCGGCGCCTTGCTGCACGACATCGGCAAGGGCTATCCCGGTGATCACACCGAAGCCGGCATCGAGCTCGTCGACAGCATCGGCGCGCGCATGGGCTTCCCACCCGAGGACGTGGCGATCATCCGTGCGTTGATCGAACACCACCTGTTGCTCTCGGAGACTGCCACTCGGCGCGACATCAGCGACCCACGCACCGCGGCGAACGTCGCGGCAGCGGTCGGCGACCCGGTCACGCTCGAGCTGCTCGTGGCGCTCACGGAGGCCGACAGCCGGGCGACCGGTCCGGCCGCGTGGTCGTCGTGGAAGGCGACGCTCATCGAGGAGTTGGTGCACGCCGTGTCGATGTCGCTGCGCGGCGAGCACCGTGCCATCGACGGCACGCCGCTCGACAGCCGCTTCTCCCACCTCGTCGACCAGGTGCAGGCAGGCGGCGGGGTGCTGATCGAGCACGAGTCGGTGGGCGACTTCGAGATGCTCCGCATCGCCAGTGCCGACCGTCGCGGTCTGTTCTCGTTGATCGCCGGCACGCTCGCCCTGCACGGCCTCGACATCGTGGGCGCTGAGGCGTTCACCGGTGCCGACGGCACGGCGGTCGACGAGTTCCGCATCCTCCGAGCGGCGGGCACGTCGCCGAACTGGTCGAAGATCGCCCACGACCTCCGCGGTGTGCTCGCGGGCGATGTCGATATCGACGCCCGCCTCGAGCAGCGGATCAAGAGCCAGGGTCGCTCCCGTCGGGCGGTGTCGGCGATTCCGCCGCGGTTCGAGGTGCTGATCAGCAACGAGGCGTCCGACTCGACGACGATCATCGACGTGCGCGCTCCCGATGCGCCAGCCACGCTGTACCGGTTGTCGCACGCGCTCGCCGGTGCCGGCTACGACATCCGCTCGGCCAAGGTCGCCACGCTCGGCCACGAGGTGGTCGACGTCTTCTACGTGGTGGGCGCCGACGGCAAGCTGCCCGAGGACACGCACGCCGACGTGCGGGCGTGCCTCACCTCAGCGCTCGTCTGAGCGCGGCGTCTCCTTCGCCGTGACCGGATCCGTTCGCATCGGTGCCGGGACGCGACGAGAGCGGCCCGGCTGACCGGACCGCTCTCGAGTGCGGGGTGTGTCTTGTTGTGTTCGGGACCGGCGGTGCCGGTCGGTGTTCCTGGATGGCGATCAGATCGCGTCGACGCCCTCTTCGCCGGTACGGATGCGGATGAGCCGCTCCACCGACGTGACCCAGATCTTGCCGTCACCGATCTTGCCGGTCGCAGCGCTCGAGGTGATGGCCTCGATCGCGCTGTCGGCCACGGCATCGTCGACGACGAGCTCGAGCTGGATCTTGGGGACGAAGTCGATCTTGTACTCCGCGCCTCGGTAGGTCTCGGTGTGGCCGCCCTGACGGCCGAAGCCGCGGACCTCGCCGACCGTGAGCCCCTGGATGCCGATCGCCTTCAACGCGTCCTTGACGTCGTCGACCTTGAACGGCTTGATGATCGCTGTGATGAGTTTCATGTCCTTCGGAAGCCTCCGTGTGAGAAAAGTGTAGATCGTGTGGCCGGAACGCCCCCGGGTCGCCATCTCATTCGCATGAGCGACGACCCGGGGACTGCCCCTACCGGGGATCGGCGTTTCCGGTTCCGATCCCCGTGCGCATGAACGGCACGCCGTTCAGCTCGTGGCCCCGCCGAAGCGGGAGACGTGGTCGGGGAGTCAGTCGTTGTAGGCCGCGACGCCCATCTCGGGGATGTCGACGCCGCTGATCTCGATGTCCTCAGTGACGCGAATGCCGCCCTTCGTGAACTTGTCCTGAAGCTTGAAGAACGCGTAGGCGATGCCGAAGATGACGGTCCAGATCACCAGTACGCCGACGAGCTGAGCGCCGAGCTGACCGAACTCGCCCTGGAGGACTCCCTCGATCTTGATGCCGTTGCCGTCACTGTCGACAGCACCGTTCCAGCCGGCGCCGTACTTGCCGTTGGCGAAGATGCCGAGGGCGAGGACACCGAAGGTGCCGCCGATGCCATGCACTGCAACGGCCCCCACCGGGTCATCGATGCCCTTCTTCTCGAGGAAGAACACGGCCTCGATCACGATGATCGCAGCGAGCGCACCAATGACGGCTGCCGCCCACGGCGACACGAAAGCGCAAGGGGCAGTGATCGCCACCAGGCCAGCGAGCATGCCGTTCACCATCATGCCCGGATCGGGCTTCCCAGTGCGCTTGGTGATGTAGAACAAGGCGACCGTGGCGCCGATCGCGCCTGCGATGGCGGTGTTCGTCGCCACGGTTGCGAACTGGACGTCGGTTGCTGCGAAGGTCGATGCAGCGTTGAAGCCGAACCAACCGAACAGCAGGATGAAGCAGCCGGTGATGGCCATCGGGATGTTGTGGCCGGGGATGGCCCGCGGCTTGCCGTCGGCGCCGTACTTTCCGATGCGGGGGCCGAGCACGATCGCGCCGGCCAGAGCCGCCACGCCTCCGACGGCGTGCACGACACCCGAGCCGGCGAAGTCGACGTAGCCGACCCCGAGGCCCATGGTGTCCCAGGTCTTGGCGAGCCAGCCGCCACCCCAGGTCCAGGCCGCGAACAGCGGGTAGTAGATGGCGCCGCAGAAGAGACCCCACACGACGAAGCTCTTCCACTTCCAACGCTCGGCCATCGAGCCGGTCGGGATGGTGGCCACGGTGTCCATGAACGCCACCATGTACAGGAAGAAGCCGAGCAGGGCGGGCGTGGCGGCGCTGCCGAGGTGGTCCCAGCCGTGCCAGAGGAAGATCCAGTTGCCGGACCCGACCAATGGGTCGGTGTTCATGGCGGCGCCGCCGTCACCGAAGTAGATGCTGGTGTCGAAGCCGCCGAACGCCAAGGGGAAGCCGACGAACAAGAAGCCGACGAAGCCGAGACCGAAGATCGCGAAGTTCGTGGACATCACCTCGGCGGCATTCTTCTTCTGGGTGAAGCCGGTCTCGACGAGCGCGAAGCCTGCCTGCATGAAGATCACGAGGATGGCGCCGATGACGACCCACAACAGGTTCATCTGCTGACCGAGGGCAACGACCGGATCGACCTCCTCGGCATACGCCGACGAAGTGATCATCAGAGCTGGAATGGTGGCGCCGATGAGGCCGCCGATGATGTATTTGAGTGCGGGACGTGATCGCACGTGTACCTCCTGCGGAACGCGAGTGGTGTAGGGGCTGGTGGACTTCTCGACGCAGCGCTGGGGCGAGACGGGGGCAACGTAGGAGAGGGACGTTTCCCGCTCGTCGCCGATCTGTTTCGGGCGTGTGGCGTTCGCGTGCAACCGCTGGAGATGCTTGCGTCGCGCGCCGATGTGCGCTCAGCGGCGGCGTCGACGACCGGTGCCGTCGGCCAGCGACCGGCGGATCCGCTCCACGGCGCGCTCGTCGAGCTTGCGTCCGAACCGATCGCTCACGGTGAACCGGTCGCTCAGCTGACCGTCGACGGTCGAGAGTCGTGCGGAGTGCACGGTGACGTTCGCTGCGGCGAACGAACGTGCCACGGCCCGCAACACGCCGGGCGCGTCGGCGCCCGACACCGTGCAGACCGTGTACCACGGCAGTGCGTCCTGCTGGACGGCGAGGTGGACGTCGACGGGATCGACGGCCGCGAGCGGGCGCTTGAGGCCCTCCTCGAACGCGGTGCCGAGTGCACGGGCGTTCGGTCGCTCGTACGAACGGACGACGAAGCTGTCGACCACGCCACCGTCGGGCCAGGTCGCGATGTCGGCCCGCACGATCTGCAGCTGCATGTCGGCGAGCACGTCGGTGAGGCGGGCGAGGAGCCCGTCGGTGTCCCGACAGGCGACGTCGATCACCCAGCGATCGGCGTCGGCCGATGGGCTGACGGCGACCCGCACCACGCCGGGACGGGGGAGCGGCTCGATGAGGCGGGCCTGGCGGGCGAGCACCTCGGGTTCGTGCGACAGCAGGTGGGTCGTCGCGGTGTGGCGCAGGCGTTCCATCGGTGCGTCGTCGTCGAGCAGCCGCTGCGCCGCCGCCAGGCGTGCGCCGGCGAGGTTGGTCGCGCTGCTGCTGACGATCTCGGGGTGGCCGAGCGCTTCGCTGACGAACCGGTACAGGAGGTCGAGCCGCTCCCACTGTGTGGGCGTGAGCTCGCCCAACGCCTGGGCGAGCAGGTAGGCGTCGCGGGCGTGCACCGGGTCGGCCAGGTGCGTGGCGAGTTGCAGCACCTCGGTCTCGTCGAATCCGCTCACGTCGTGGGCCCGCCGGTGGAGGACCCGGGCGTCCTCGACGACCGACACGATCCGCTGGGCCTCGAGGTCGGGCGCGAGGCGCGCGGCGAGTTGCTCCTGGTCGGCACCGGTCGCGCCGATGTCGGACACGAGCGCCGCGAGGGCGAGGTGCTCGGTCGACGACGCGAGCGAGAACTCGGGGGCGTGGTCGGCGACGGAGTTGTGCAGGCGATCGACGGTTGCGAACCGCAGCGAACCCAATGGATCGAGGTCGGTCATGTCGGCGCGGCGGCGGTCCATCGCACTCGCCACCTCGGGGAGCGCACGCTCGAGCACGCCGCTCACGTCGAGGAACCGCCACGCCCGTGGCTCGTCGGCGCGCAACACCTCGACGAGGAGCGGGGTGTCGGCGGGCGTCCAGGCGATCGTCGCCGTGCGGTGCTCGCCGAACCAGCGGAGCAGCTCGTCCGAGGGCGATGCCGACGGGGCGAGCCGCGCCGTCGCGAGGGCGACCGGGACGGTCGCCGAGACGGGCGGCACCTCACGCAGCACCACCTCGCCGTCGCGGACCTCGACCCACCCGCCATCGGGCGTGGGCGCGCCCGCCGCGACGTCGGGTGCCGCCGGGGTGCGGCCGAGGCGAGCGCGCAGCAAGGGCGGGGTCATCACCGTCGACAGCAGGATGACGATGAGCAGTGCGCCGTACTGGTCGGCGTCGAGCACCGAATTGGCGAGGCCGATCGACGCGAAGATGAGGCCGACCTCGCCGCGGGGGATCATGCCCATGCCGATGAGCAGGCGGTCGGCGCGCCGACCGCGAACCGCCCAACCGGCGACGAGCTTGCCGGCCACCGCGATCACGGTCATCACCAACGCGACGCCGATCACCGACGGCTTGGCCATCGCCTCGAGATCGGCGTTCACGCCGATGCTCACGAAGAAGACGGGGACGAACAGGTTCGACACGGCGCCGAGATCGGTCGCGATGCGCTCGTGCTGATCGGTACGGCCGAGCGCCAGGCCGGCCATGAACGCCCCGATGATGAAGGCGAGCTTGGCCTGGTCGGCGAGCTCGGCGAACGCCACCATCAACGCGAACCCGGCGACGACGAGCGTGGCCCCGGAGGTGGCGACCTTGGCGATCGCCCGGAACAGCCGAGGGATCAGGAAGACACCGACGAGGCCGGTGCCCACGAGGAACAGCACGGCGAGACCCATCGTCTCCGCGACGGTGCCGACGCCGACCTCGCCGCCGGTCACCACCTTCACGACGACGGTGAGGATGATCAGACCGAGCACGTCGTCGGCCACCGCGGCGCCGAGCACGATGCGCGCCTCCACCGTCGCCAGCGCGCGCAGGTCGCCGAACACGCGAGCCGTGATGCCCACGCTCGTCGCGGTCAGCGCCGCGCCGAAGAACACCGCCGCGTTGCCGTCCATGCCGAACGCGATGGCCGCGCCGCTGCCGGCGGCGAACGGCACGACCACACCGACGATGGCGACCGCCATCGACGCGGCACCCACCTTGCCGAGTTCGCCGAGGTCCATCTCCATGCCCACCGAGAGCAGCAGGAGCAGCACACCGATCTCGGCGAGTACCGCCAACGAGATGCCGCGCTGGTCGCCGAGGTCGATGAGCCCGAGCACCGAGGGGCCGATGAGGATGCCGGCCGCGATCTCGCCCAGCACGGCGGGCACGCGAAGGTGCTCGGCGACCTCGGCCGCGAGCTTCGCGACGACGAGGACGATCAGCAGATCGAGGAGCAGACGTGCGAGATCGACCGACAGCTCGGCGGCGAACATGGCGGATGCCTAGCGCAGGAGCGCGGTCGCCGCGTCCTCGGCGGCAGGACCCAGCATCCAGCCACGCGAGCGCACGGTGATGATCCCGTCGGCACCGAGACGCCGACGGAGACCGACGAGGACACTGTCGCATCGGCGCTCGCTCAGGTCGGCGAGGCCCGCCTGGCGGGCGAGCTCCCGGCGGCTGAGCACGCGGCCACGATTGGCGAGCAGTGCAGCGAGAACTGCCCGCTCCTGCACACCGAGGGACACCGATCCGAGGGGGTTGGAAGTGGTATCGACCTGGGTGGCAGGAGCGGACATGGCCATTGACGAGCACGCTACGGATCGTTCGTTGCGTGAACATTCTCGGTCTGTGAACGGGCTGTGAACCGGGGGTCGAACGGTTGACGGCGAGGTCGTGAGGCGCGTGGTGCCCTGCCAGGACAGGCGTCACGCCCCGCGAGCCGCACACGATTTCCAACCACTTGACCCGTGGGTCAATACTGGTGACATGGACCTGAGCTATTCCGCAGACGCCGAAGCGTTCCGTGTCGAGATCCGCACCTGGCTGGAGGAGAACCTCCCGGCCGGCTGGATGGACGAGGACTTCGAGATGACCCCCGAGGCGCGCAAGGCGTTCAACGAGGGCTGGCCGAAGAAGCTGTTCGAGGGCGGCTGGATCTGCGCCACCTGGCCGACGGAGTACGGCGGCAAGGGCCTCACCACCATGCAGGGCGTGGTGCTGTCGGAGGAGTTCGCCCGTGCGAAGGCGCCGCTGCGCGCCGACTTCTTCGGCGACACCCTCGTCGGTCCGACGATCCTGCAGTGGGGTACCGAGGAGCAGAAGCAGGAGTTCCTGCCCCAGATCCTGAACGGCACGATGCGCTGGTGCCAGGGCTTCAGCGAGCCCAACAGTGGCTCCGACCTCGCGTCGCTCAAGACCCAGGCAGTGCTCGACGGTGACGAGTGGGTCATCAACGGGCAGAAGGTGTGGACCACCGGCGGCCACCACGCCGACTACTGCTTCCTCCTCACCCGCACCGACCCCGACTCGCCCAAGCACAAGGGCATCAGCTACCTCCTCGTGCCGATGCGCCAGCCCGGCGTCGAGGTGCGCGGCATCGTCCAGCCCGATGGCACCGCCGAGTTCTGCGAGGTGTTCTTCACCGACGCCCGCTGCCCGAAGGACAATGTCGTCGGCGGCGTGAACAACGGCTGGAAGGTGGCCAACTCCACGCTCGCGTTCGAGCGCGGCATGAGCGCCACCACCGGTTACCGCCGCTTCGAGGAGGAGTACAAGCTCATGGTGGCGATGGCCACCGAGAACGGCACCATCGACGAGCCCGACATCCGCCAGCGGCTGACCGCGTACTACACGAAGATCCAGATCCTCCGGATCAACGGCCTGCGCTCGCTGTCGTCGACGCTCACCGGCTCGAAGGACCTCGGCGTGATGGCGCTCGGCGCGACCAACAAGATGTTCTGGACCGAGATGCACAAGGCGGCGATGGAGCTCGCCCTCGACATCAAGGGCGCCCACTCGATGCTGATCGACACCGGCGGCCCGACCGGTTCGTGGCCGGGAGCAGCGCGCGACAAGCGCCGCGACGGCTACCCGGTGAGCCCGATGATGAGCTCGTTCTTCTTCAGTCGCAGCGAGACGATCTGGGGTGGCACGAGCCAGATCCAGCGCAACATCGTCGGTGAGCGGGTGCTCGGTCTGCCGAAGGAACCGCAGACCGCCTGACTCCTCCGTTGCAGGGCCGGCCGACCGCGGCGGCCGTCCACCGGTTCACACGGCTGTCATAGTGTCGGAATGGTGCGGACATCTGGGTTGACGAACGTGGGCCGATGACGATGGCACACGTGCGCGCCGGAACCGACACCTGGGACGAGCTGCTGGCCCCCGACGGGACGCCCCGCGACGCGGCGCGGGCCCTGCTCGACCAACTGGCCACGCTCGAGCACAGCGAGCTCCAGGAACGCCAGACCCTGGCCGAGCTCGACATCCTCACGATGGGGATCACGTTCACGGTGTACTCCGACGGGCGCGGCATCGACCGGGCCTGGCCGTTCGACATCATCCCCCGGGTGATCGCCGCCTCCGAGTGGCGACAGGTCGAGGAGGGGCTGAAGCAGCGCCTCAAGGCGATCAACATGTTCATCGACGACCTGTACCACGACCAGCGGATCATCGCCGACGGCGTGTTCCCCGCCGAACTGCTCGAGCACTCGAAGAACTTCCGCCCCGAGTGCGTCGGCGCGAACCCGGTCCACGGCGTGTGGGCCCACATCTCCGGCAGCGATCTGGTGCGCGACGCCGACGGCACGATGTACGTGCTGGAGGACAACCTGCGCGTGCCGTCGGGCGTGAGCTACGTGCTGGAGAACCGGGCGATCAGCAAGCGCGTGTTCGCCGACCTGTTCGCCCAGCAGAGCATCCTCCCCGTCGACAGCTACACCGACGAACTCAACCGGATGCTCACGTCGATCGCCCCCGACGGCATCACGAACCCCACCATCGCCGTGCTCACCCCGGGCGTGTACAACTCCGCCTACTTCGAGCACTCGTTCCTCGCCCAGCGGCTCGGCGCCGTGCTCGTCGAGGGTGCCGACCTGGTGGTCGGTGAGGACGACTGCGTGTACATGCGCACGATCAGCGGCCTCGAGCGCGTGCACGTCATCTACCGACGTATCGACGACGAGTTCCTCGACCCGGAGGCGTTCCGCCCCGACAGCGCGCTCGGCGTGCCCGGTCTGATGCGGTCGTGGCGTGCCGGCAACGTCGCCATCGCGAACGCGCCCGGCGCCGGTGTCGCCGACGACAAGGTCGTGTACGCCTGGGTGCCCGACATCATCCGGTACTACCTGGGCGAGGAGCCGATGTTGGCCAACGTGCCCACCTACCGGTGCCACTACCCCGAGGAGCTGGCGTACGTGATCGAGCACATCGACCAGCTGGTCGTGAAGCCGGCGAACGAGAGCGGCGGGTACGGGCTGCTGATCGGCGACCGGGCCACGCGCAGCGAACTCGACGCCCACATCGCACTCATCGAGGCCGACCCACGCAACTGGGTGGCGCAGCCGATCCTGTCGCTCAGCACCGTGCCCACGCTGTGCGACGGCGAGATCGAATCGCGCCACGTCGACCTCCGGCCGTTCATCCTGAGCGGTGCGTCGAGCTACGTCACCGCCGGCGGACTCACGCGGGTCGCGCTGCGCAAGGGTTCGCTGGTCGTCAACTCCTCGCAGGGTGGCGGCAGCAAGGACACCTGGATCGTGGAGACCGACTGATGGTCGTCCCGTTCGCCGACACCGTCGATCCCGCCCTGCCGATCGCGAGCTGACCGTGCTGCTCTCCCGCGTCGCCGACAGCCTCTACTGGGGTGCTCGCTATCTCGAGCGCGCCGAGGACACCGCCCGCATCGTGCGCAGCTACACGGAGCTGGTGATCGACCTGCCCACGAGCGCACTCTCGACGTGGGAGCCGCTGCTCGCCGTCGCGGGCAGCAGCGTGCTGTTCGAACAGCAGCACGAGGGCACCATCGGCGAACTGCCGATCGTGCGCTACCTGGTGGCCGATCAGCACAACCCCGGCAGCATCTCGTCGTCGGTGGAATCCGCGAGGGAGAACCTGCGCACCACTCGCGAGATCATCCCGCGCGAGGCCTGGCAGACCGTGAACGACCTCTACCTCTACGTCGGTTCCAACGCTGCCGGCGGTGTCGAGCGACGCAGCCGGGCCCGTTTCCTCGGTCACCTGATCGGCGAGTGCCAGCAGCTCGACGGCGTGATGACGACGGTGATGAACCGCGACGAGGCGTATGAGCTGTGGCGACTCGGCCAGTCGCTCGAACGCGCCGACATGACCACCCGCGTCGTCGGGGTGCGTGCCGCCGCACTCCTGGCCGCGGAGCGCCGCAAGGCCGAGGGCGACGCGATCGCCGACATCCACGACGACGTGCAGTGGATGGGTCTGCTGCGATCCGTGAGCGCGCTGCAGATGTACCAGCGCGCGACGCGGGGGCCGATCGACGGCGCAGCTGCGGTCCGCTTCCTCTTGCTCGACCCCACGTTCCCTCGCTCGGTGGCGAGCTGCGCCACGCGCATCCGCGAAGCGCTGAGTCGACTGCCGCGGTCGCGTCGTACGCTCCCAGTGATGGACGAGCTCGAGCGGGTGTTGGCCGCGTCCGCGAGCGGCGACGACGACGGCGCGTCGCTCGACGCCGCGATGGAGGACGTCCAGGCCGCTCTCGCCGCGATCAACGACGTGGTGCACGAGGCATTCGTCCGATCGAGCGTGTGAGCCGCATGACCGTCGATCGGGTGGAGCCGGTTCGTGTGCGCGAGCAGACGGGTGCAGGGCCGTCGTGATGCTGTCGCGCTCGCTGTACCAACCGCAGACCGGTCGCTTCGACGAGGCCGTCGCCGAGGACGGCTCGGTCCGTCCGGCGTGGTCGTCGGTGGGTGCCGCGCTCGGCGAGATGCGGCCGTCCGATCTGCTCGACCATCAGCGTCAGGCCGACCGGCTCCTCGACGCCGAGGGCGCCGGTCACCTGGTGCACGAGCTCACGCCCGACGGCAGCCACGTCGACGGCGAGCCCGCATTCGTCGACAGCCGACCCTGGCGGCTCGACCCCGTCCCACTCGTGATCGCTCACGACGAGTTCCGATCGCTCTCCCGGACCGTCGCCCAGCGGGCCCGGATGCTCGAGCTGCTCCTGGCCGACCTGTACGGCGAGCGGCGCCTGGTGCGCACGGGCGTGATCCCGCCGCACACGCTGTTCTCGGTGGGAGCGCTGCGAACCTCGATGGCCACGCACGCGCCCACTCGGTGGCTCGTGCACT
>JAPLAA010000049.1:8845-17343 GCA_026393475.1 Actinomycetota bacterium | reverse complement strand
CTCGAACCGCTCCCCGACCCGGCGGATCTTGGGAGCCATCTTGGGAGCCAAACTCCTTGGGACGCCCTGGTACGAAGTGGGACAGGCAGGACGGTGTCGCCACAAAGGACCAGCTAGAAAGGCACAATTTGGAACGAAGCGCGACGCGATGTCACGAGATGGCGTCGTTCGGGACGTGGAGGCCGGGAGTTCAAATCTCCCCACCCCGACCACGAAGCCCCTGGTCACAGGCCTGCGAAAGCAGCCGGACCAGGGGCTCTTGTCGTTGTCGAGGATCTTGGGAGCCATCGTGGGAGGTCCCGCCTCCGCGGTCGGCCCTGATGGCGGTCAAGTGACGGACGTGATGTGCTGATCATGCATCGTGACCTCGGGTGATGATCTCTCGCGTGTGCAGCGGTACCTGCAGCGCGTGTGTCTCGAACGAGGTCGTCGATCGTTCGTGTTCATCGTCACTGATCATGCATCGTGACCTCGGGTGATGATCTCTCGCGTGTGCAGCGGTACCTGCAGCGCGTGTGTCTCGAACGAGGTCGTCGATCGTTCGTGTTCATCGTCACTGCGGCGTCCGTGTGGCTGTCGCTCGTCATCACCTCGGTGTCGATGACCGTCACGCCGTCGACGACCGAGATGTACGTCGTCGGACTCGCCATCGCACTCGTGGTGCCGCTCATGGTGGCGCCACTGGCGGCAAGCTCGATCGCCCGTCTGTTCCTGGCGCTCGACGTCGCGCACCGCGACCTCCGCCGCGTCGCGTCGCGAGATCCGCTGACCGAGGTGTCGAACCGTCGGGCCTTCGTCGAGGAGGCCGGTGACGTCGTCGCCGGCGGCCGCCACATCGTCGTGGCGATGATCGACGTCGACGACTTCAAGGCGGTCAACGACCGGTTCGGCCACCACGCGGGCGACCATGTCCTGCGGACGCTGGCGATGCAGCTGTGCGAGGCACTCGCAGGCAACGACACCGGTCTCGTCGGACGTCTGGGCGGCGACGAGTTCGCGGTGGCGGCGGTGGTGAGCGACGAGGCGTCGGCAGCGGCGCTGCACGCTCGGTTGCTGCAGGCAGCACGGCTCGACAGCATCGTCCCGGGCTCACGAGCCTCGGTGGGATCGGTCCACGGCACGGACTTCGCGACCGTCGAGGACGCGCTGATCGCCGCCGACCACGCCCTGTACGAACGCAAGCGATCGCGTGCCACGGTCGCAGCCGACACGGATCCGGAGCGGGCCGAGCTGCAGGCATCGTCCCGCCACGCACCGCAACGACCGAGCGGGGCGCGGGACATCGCTCCCGTGCCGATGGTGCCCTGACCCTGGGATCAGCGGACGAGGGGCAGCATCGAAGCTGCTTCGTCGAGCATCCGGTCGACTGCCGACGGTTCGAGTCCGGCGGTGACGGTGTCGTACTGGCGACGAGCGTCGTCGAGCTCGAAGTGTTCGCGCAGCGGGAGGTACCGGTGGTGTGCGTTGGCCAGTCCGATCACGAACGCACGGTCACCGTTCGCCCGTGCACTCCACTCGCGCCCCACTTCCACCAGTGGCTCACCGGGGAGCGCGAGCAGTTCGAGGTCGTGGATGCGCAGCACCTGGATCGGTACGTCGACCGGATCGAGTGCTCGGCCGCGGGCGATCCGAGCGGTGAGGCCGAGGTGCTCGCAACAGGCGATCATCACCTCGCGCATCTCCTCTTCACTGCAGTCGGTCTCGACGACGTGTTCGGATGCGAGCGCCCAGAGGTGTCCGTTCGCCCGGTCGACGAAGTCGTCGCCGAGCCGAGCAGTGAGGACGCCGTCGGCCCGGTCGAGCCGCGCTTGCGCGGTCGGCAGATCGAACGCAGCGTTGTTCGAGTCCAGCTGCAACGTGCGCCGCACGCTGCCGAGTGCCACCTCGGAGGTCGTCTCGATCTCTCCGAGCACTCGCAACACCTCGTCGGCGACCGTCCTGCCGATCGTCTCGGCGTCGGCTGCGGAGCCGTGCCGGTAGCCGCGTGGATCGAGCGCGTCGCAGTTCGGACTCGTCACGGGGATGACGTTCGCCTCCGTCGTGTTGACGAACATCGCCACGCCTTCTCCGACGACGGCCTCGATCGCACGCTGGGCAACACCGGGGAAGTCCGCGCTGATCAGGTTGTTCTCCCAGCCGAGCGTCACCGGGTGACAGCCGACGCCGAACAGCACCGCCAGGGATCGACCATCGAGCGCCGCTCGAACAGCGAGAACCGGTACGCGCCGATCGACCACATCGGGGTTGCCTCTCGTGCGCCGGTTGAACAGCACGTCGATCTCACCGATGCCGGATCCGACCGTGCACGCAACGGCGGCCGCTCGGGCTGCCAGGCCGACCTCGACCAGCCTGTCGATGAGCAGTTCCGTGTACGCGGACACCCCCGATGCGGCCGGACCGAAGGGCAATGGGGCCGAGTGGCTGTGCGACGCACAGATGACGATCTGGTCAGCCGTGAGCGTGGTGGCCGCCGTGATCGCGTCGACGACGGGCTGCGACACCTGGTGCGGGATCGCGATCAGATCGGCGGTGATCACGAGCACCTGTCTGTGCGCATTCGCGATCCAGAGCGCCTTGGCCTCCACGATGTCGAGCACGCCCTCGCTCGGCGTCGTTCGCTGACCGAAGCCGCCGAGCATCACCGGCCACGAAGGGGTGATGTCGACTCGCGCAACGCCAGCGCGAGCGCCTGCGACGGCGGGCGTCATCGTCCCCATCACGGCAGTGTACGCACGAGGCCGAAATGGGCACGCTCGATCCGGAAGCCCGCCGGGTCGAGCGTCGGCCGGTACGCTGCCGGGCCGTGGATCTGACCCAGCTGCAGGAGGTGATCGAGCGCACGTACGGCGCTCGGGACCGTGCCCGCGGCGTGCCGTCCACCGTGGCCTGGCTGGCCGAGGAGATCGGCGAGCTGGCCCAGGCGGTGCGCAAGGGCACGCCCGACCAGCAGCGCCACGAGTTCGCCGACGTGCTCGCATGGGTCGCGTCGCTCGCCAACCAGATGGGGATCGACCTCGACGAGGCGATCACCCGCTACGCCGACGGATGCCCGCGGTGCCACACGATCCCGTGCAGCTGTCCGTGAGCGACCGGATCTCCCCTGCGCCCGGTCCCGCGCCCGACGCAGAAGCGCGCCCAGAAGCGCGCGACGAAGCGCCGGCGGCCGGCGTCGAAGCAGCACCCATGCACCACCAGGCCTCCACCCCGGCGGCCGACGGATCCCCTGGCGGGGTCGGCGGCACGACGTTCGCCGACGGCGCGCGCCCGGGCATCGAGGACATCATCCGCGACCACAGCTCGGCGATGTTCCGGGTGGCGGTCTCGGTCGTCCACGACCACGCGCTCGCCGAGGACGTCGTGCAGGAATCGGTGGTGAAGGCCTGGCAGGCCCTCGACACGTTCCGCGGCGAGGCGAGCATCCGCACCTGGTTGCTGCGCATCACCCACAACACCGCGATCTCCGCATTGCGCAAGCGCCGCGACGACGTCACTGCGCCGAGCGAACTGCCGGAGCGTCCGGGCCAGATCTCGGTCGAGGAGTCCGCACTCCTCCAGGCCGATCGCGACGAGATCTGGGAGGCGCTGAGCCGACTCGACCCGGTCGGCCGCGCGATCGTCGTGCTGCGCGAGGTCGATCGCATGTCGTACGAGGAGATCGCCGAGGTGCTCGATCTCCCCACCGCCACCGTGCGGACCCGACTCTTCCGGGCCCGGCAGCAACTCGTCCGCACGTCGAGCGCCCGCGAGGCGTTCGCGTCTCGCGGCGGCACGGACACGAACCTCGTCGGCGAAGGGGGTGCAGCATGACGCAGTACAGCGACGCGACGCTGCTCTCCTGGCTCGCCACCAAGCCCGACAAGCTCGAGCGCCACCTCGACAAGCACCCCGAGGACATCGACCGGCTCGATCGGCTCACCGCGCTCGAGGAGCGGCAGGTCGTCGCGATGGGCGAGACCGTGGTGCCACCCGACGAGCTGGCCGAGCGCGTCATCTCCCGCATCACCGTCGACCCCCGCCTGCGCGAGGCCGGTTCGGTGTTCGCGGACATGCTCTCGCTCGGGTTCCGCACGCTCCAGGTGGTGTTCGGTTCCCCCGACGACGACGAGCCACCGGCGACGGACGCACCGCCGACGCGCGACGCGCAGCACCCGACGGACGACAGAGAAGGACGCGACAGATGAAGGACGTGTTGATCGCACTGGGGCTCGCCATCGGCGGGTTGGTGCTCGGTTCGATCGTCGCCCCGATCACGCGGAAGTGGATGACCTCACGACCCCAGGAGGCCATCCGTGAGTCGGCCAAGAGCGCCGGCAGCTTCGTGTTCGGCCTCTCGTGTGCGCTCGGCCTGATCGGCGCGCTCGGCGTCGCCAGCCCGGACAGCCTCAAGCCCCTGCCGGGCGACCTTGCCAAGTTCCTGCCCCGGGCGGTGGTCGCCGGGCTGCTGATCATCGGCGGTCGCATCGCGGCCGGCATCGTCATCACCGCCGTCGGTCGGGCGATGCTGCGTGCGACGGGCCGTCAGCCGAAGGGCCTGCTGCGCACCGTCGAACTGGCGATCATCGCCCTCGTCAGCCTGATCGCCGCCGGACAACTCGGCATCGACACCACGATCCTCAACATCCTCGTGGCCGCCATCGCCTTCGGGTCGGCGCTCGCGATCGCGCTGCTGATCGGCACCGGCGGACGCGACATCTCCAGTGAGATCGCGGCCGGTCGGGCCATCGCTCGGTACCTGGCCGTCGGCGACCGGGTGACGGTCGGCGAGATCGACGGCACCATCGCGGCGATGCAGCCCACCGTCGTCGTGGTCACCACGGCGAACGGTTCGGTGGCCGTGCGCAACACCGTCCTGCACGACGGACCGTTGGCCTTCGAACGCAACGCCGGCCGTACCGGCTGATCCGCTCCGTGCGGTCGACGGGCCGCGGATCGCGCGGTTCCGAACGAAGTCCGAGCAATTGCTCGAATTCGACTCCCCCTCAGGGTGATGTTTCGAGTGATTCCAGAAAAAACTTCGCGCAACACGCGACGAACCCCGGACGACCCACGTCAGACTTCCGGTTGTCGGCGCTTTCCGCCCGAGAGCGCCGGCAGCCAGGCGTGGGGTCCGGGCCCTCTCCCAATCGCTCGGGCCCCACGCACTGGCACACGCCGGCAGCCGGGCGGCAGCACTGCCGTCAGCGCAGGAACAGCTCGGCGATCTGCACCGCGTTGAGCGCAGCGCCCTTGCGCAGGTTGTCGTTGCTGATGAACAGCACGAGACCGCGACCGTCGTCGAGCGACGTGTCCTGGCGCACGCGGCCCACGTAGGCGGGATCCTTGCCGGCCGCCTCGAGCGGCGTCGGCACATCGCTCACCACGACGCCCGGCGCTGCTGCGAGCAACTCGAGGGCGCGGGCGACCGTGATCGGACGCTCGAACTCTGCGTTGATGCTGAGCGAGTGACCGGTGAACACCGGCACGCGCACGCAGGTGCCGCTGACGCGCAGGTCGGGGAGGGCGAGGATCTTGCGGCTCTCGTTGCGGAGCTTCTGCTCCTCGTCGGTCTCGAGCGATCCGTCGTCGACGTACTTGCCCGCATACGGCAACACGTTGAACGCGATCGGCTTGGCGAACTTGGTGGGCTCGGGGAAGGTGACGGCGTCACCGTGGTGGGTGAGCTCGCGTGCACCGCCGACCACTTCGCGGGCCTGCTTGTCGAGCTCGTCGACCCCGGCGAGGCCACCACCGCTGACGGCCTGGTAGGTGCTCGCGATCACCCGGACGAGACCGGCTTCGTCGTGCAGCGGCTTCAGCACCGGCATCGCCGCCATCGTGGTGCAGTTCGGATTGGCGATGATGCCCTTGCGTGCGTTCGCGATCTCTTCGCCGTTCACCTCGCTCACCACCAGCGGCACATCGGGATCCATACGCCACGCGGACGAGTTGTCGATCACGATCACACCGGCGGCCGCGAACTTCGGCGCGAGCTCCTTCGACGACGTCGCCCCCGAGCTGAACAGCGCGATGTCGAGACCGGTCGGATCGGCGGTCGACGCATCTTCGACGACGATGTCGGTGCCCTTCCACGACAGCGTGCTCCCCGCGGAGCGCGCCGAGGCGAAGAAGCGGATCTCGTCGACCGGGAAGTTCCGTTCGGCGAGGATCTCGCGCATCACCGTGCCGACCTGACCAGTTGCACCAACGACACCGATTTTCATGCCGGTCAGGCTACCGAGGGGTGCCGTGAGCAGAGCCGGAAATACCGCTCCAGGCCCTGCAGTGGCTGGAACCGACGATCGGATCGACCACCGACCACGACCACGACCCCGGCCGACTCGGCCCTCAGCGAACGGTGCCGATCAACCACCAGTGGCTGCGGTGCACGCCCACGTAGGTCTCCTCGGCCACACCGGCGGCGCCGAACGCCGACCGCTTCGTCGACCGCACCAGCCGCACCTCGTCGAGCAGTGGGGCGACGTCACGCAGGACCGCAGCGGGGGCGAGCCGGTTGGCCTGCCAGCCGAAGCGCGCCGTCACCCGGTGGCGGGCCAGCGCCGCGCCGAGGCCGGGGATCCGGAACGACGCTCGCACGACCTTGCCCACCGGCCACAGGATCGCATCGCTGCCGGTCCAGGTGCGGTAGTTGAGGGCGATGTGCCCGCCGGGCCGAGTGACGCGGATGGCCTCGCGGGTGAGCGCCATCGCATCGGCCGGGTGGCAGTGCTGGAGCGTGATGTAGCTGAACGTGAGATCGGCCGTGTCGTCGGCGATGAGCAGGGTGCGCCCGTCGTCCACGTGGCAGGTCTGCAGGCGCGCGGGACGGCCGAACTGGGCCACGGTCTCGCGGCAGCGCTCGAGGAACGCGCCGTCGAGATCGCAGGCGACCACCTTGGCGAACATGCGGCTGAAGCTGGCGGTCATCCGCCCGATGCCCGACCCGATCTCGACGAGGGTCTGGCCCTCGATGCCCGCGTCGAGGCCGAACGCCTGGAGGTACGCGAGGGTCTCGTGGTCGCCGGTCTCGACGAACTCGGCGAGGTCGAGGCTGTCACCGGTGCGGTTGTTGAAGACCCAACCGGTCTCGCGCACGACGTCGTCGGCTGAGTGCTGCTGTTCGGAGGCGGTTCCCGCCGCGGTCCAGGGAACGTGCTGCTTCCGACGGCTCATGCTGGGCGCCAGTGTGGCATGCCCTACTTGCGCTCGGGAAGCGGGGCGCTGTACGCCTCGCCCGAGTCGAGACCGAATGCGGTGTGCAGCGACCGCGCCGCCTTCTCCAGATCGGCCGCCGACGTGACCACGCTGATGCGGATCGTCGAGGTGGAGATCATCGCGATGTTCACCTCGTTGTCGGCGAGCGTGCGGAACATCTTGGCGGCGATGCCGGGGCTCGACTTCATGCCGGCGCCGACGAGGCTGATCTTCGCGATCTGGTTGTCGTGCTCGACGCCGCGGGCGCCGATCTCCGCCGCGATCCGACTCACGATCGACTCGGCGGTGGCCATGTCGGCCTTGGGCATCGTGAAGCTGATGTCGGTCGTGCCGTCGTGGCTCGTGTTCTGCACGATCATGTCGACGTTCACGTTCGCGGCGGCGAGCGGCTCGAAGAGCGCCGCCGAGATGCCCGGCCGGTCGGGCACGGCCACGATCGTGACCTTGCTCTCCGACAGATCGGTGACGACACCGGAGATGATCGGCTCTTCCATGTTCGACTCCTGCTGATCGGTGACCCACGTGCCCTGCTCCCAGGTGAAGCTGGAGCGGACGTGGAGGGGGACGTTGTGGTTTCGGGCGAACTCGACGCTGCGCAGGGCGAGCACCTTGCTGCCCGCGCCGGCCATCTCGAGCATCTCGTCGAAGCTGATCCGGTGCAGCTTGCGGGCCTGCGGCACGATGCGCGGATCGGCGGTGAAGACGCCGGTGACGTCGGTGTAGATCTCGCAGGCGTCGGCGTCGAGCGCCTTGGCGAGCGCCGACGCGGTGAGGTCGGACGCTCCACGGCCCAGCGTGGTGATCTCGCGGTCGATGCTGACGCCCTGGAAGCCGGCGACGACGGCGACCTTGCCGGCCGCGAGCGCCTCGCGCACGCGGTCGCCCTTCACCTCGAGGATCTTCGCCTTGCGGTGCACGTTGTCGGTGATGATGCCCACCTGGCTGCCGGTGAAGCTGACGGCGTCGACGCCGAGCGCGTGCAGCGCCATCGTGGTGAGCGCCGCCGACACCCGCTCACCGGTGGTGAGCAGCATGTCCATCTCGCGGCCGTGCTGGGTGCCAGACACCGAATCGGCGAGGGCGAGCAGGTTGTCGGTCGCCTTGCCCATCGCCGACACCACCACGACCACGTCGTTGCCGCGGCTCTTGGTGAACGCGACGTGTTCGGCGACGGCGCGGATGCGGTCGGGGTCGGCGACCGAGGTACCGCCGAACTTCTGGACGATGAGTGCCACGAGAACGAGAGGTTATCGACACCGGCGCCGCTCGCCAGGGGCACCGCAGGGCCGCATCCGGCACATCGACGG
>JAPLAA010000049.1:0-8840 GCA_026393475.1 Actinomycetota bacterium | reverse complement strand
GGGTAGCGTCGCAGGTCGTGCTGCACCGGCTCCTCGACGACAACGACGTGCCGGAGGTGCATCGCAACCTCGTGCCGCTCACCCTCGCCCGCCTCGCCGGCAGCGCCTGCTACCGGTACACGTACCCGTTCGTCGCGCTGATCGCGAGCGGGCTCGACGTGTCGCTCGGCCGGATGGGGGTGGCGCTCGCGTTCGCCGAGCTGGCCGGCCTGTTGTCGCCGCTGACCGGTCGTCTGGCCGACCACCTCGGCCAGCGGCAGGCGATGGCGGGCGGCCTCGCATCCGTCGCGCTCGGGGCGACCCTCGCCGCGTCGGCCCAGCACGTGGTGTGGCTCGCGCTGGCACTGGTGGTGCTGTCGCAGAGCAAGGTGCTGTTCGACCTGGGCCTCACCACCTGGATCGCCGAACAGGTGCCCTACGAGCGGCGCGGCCGGATCGTCGGACTCACCGAGACGTCGTGGGCCGGTGGGCTGCTGATCGGCGTGAGCACGATGGGCCTCATCACCGCGGCGACGAACTGGCGCATCGGCTACCTCACCGGCGCCGCCGCGGCACTGGTGATGGCGACGGTGGTGTATCGCCGGGTGACCCCGTTGCCGGCTCGCCACGAACGGCCCGAGCGAGCGGCCACGGGCAAGATCCCGCGGTGGGGCATCGCAGCCGTGCTGTCGGTGACGTGCCTGATGGGCGCGAGCCAGGCGCTGTTCGTCACGTTCGGCAGCTGGCTCGAGGACACCTTCGGTCTCGGCGCGGTCGGTCTCGCGGCGATCACCGTGGCGCTCGGGTTGGGCGAACTGTTCGCGTCGCTCACCTCGGCCCGCAACACCGACGGCTGGGGCAAGGAGCTGAGCACCGCCGGCGGCGCGGCGTTGATGGTGCCGACCGGTCTGGTGCTCGCCGTCTGGCACGACCAGATGGCGGTCGGCATCGTGCTGCTGGTGATCGCGATCCTCGGATTCGAGTTCGCCATCGTCAGCTCCCTCGCGATCGGCTCGCGACTCGTGCCCGGCTCACCCGCCCGCGGCGTCGGAGCGATGATCGCCGCCGGCACGTCGGGCCGGGCGATCGTGTCGGTGCCCGCCACCGCCCTCTACGAACGATCGGGCTTCGGTTGGCCCGCGGCGATGAGCGCCCTGCTCGCCTGCGGCACCATCACCGGCATGCTCACCCTCCGCCGTCACCTGTCCGGCCGCTGAACGCGGACCGAGCCGCGGTCGACCCGGCCCGTACACTCCCGCACGTGGATCCCGAAGCATCGTTGCCATTCGTTGGCAGGGGCACCGAGGTCTCGGCACTGCGGCGGCGGGCCAGCGACGTCACCAACGCCACCGGCCGCGTCGTGCAACTGGTGCGCGGCCCTGCCGGCGTGGGCAAGACCCGCCTGATCGGCGAGGCGCTCGACGGTCTCACCACCCCGACGGTGTGGGTGCGCTGCTGGGACGACAGCCGGCCGATGTGGCCATGGTCCCAGGTGCTCGCACAACTGGACTGTCCACCGCCGGCCGACAGCACCGCCGGCGACCGACTCGAGCGCTTCACCGCCCTGCTCGACCAGCTTCGTGGCGTGGGCCCGACGGTGATCGTTCTCGACGATCTCCATCTCAGCGACCACACGACCCTGCTGTTCACCCGGTTCCTCGCGCGGGCCCGGCCGCGGCCCGACCTGCTGGTCGTGGTGACGGCGCGATCGACCACCGACGTCGATGAAGGTCGTGGCAGCGAGCTCGACGAGCTCGCCCGCGACGCCGACGAATGGGCGCTCACCAATCTCGGCCATCGCGATGTCGAGGAGCTCCTGCTGGCCGGCGGCGTCGACACGACCGATCGGGCGCTGGTCGACGCCGTGGTGGCGCTCACCCGCGGGTTGCCCCTGGCGGTCGAACGCACCGTTCGCAGCATGAACCTCCGCGACGATGCCGCAGCGCTGCCCGACGTGCGGACGAGCGTCGACCGAGCCGGCCGAGCGCTCACCAGCGCCGAACGGCGCCACCTTGGGACCGCCGCCACGTACAACGCCACGGCGACCGTGGCCGACGTGTGCGCCGCGACCGGCTGCACCGAGCGTGAGGCGTTCGAAGCCATGGCCGCCGGCCGCCGCGCCGGTCTGGTGGTGGACGATGCCACGTCGGACATCACCTTCACCCACGATCTGGTGCGCGATGCGGTCGCCACGTGGCTCACGCCGCCGGAGCGGGTGGCCGTGCATCGCACCGCTGTCGAGCGAATGCAGGGCGAGGAGGCCAGCCGCCTGCCGCTCGCCGCCGCACACGCCACGGCCCTGGCCGGGATCGATCCGGTGCACACGGCGAACGCGATCGACCTCTGTCTTCGGTCGGCCGAGTTCCATCGATCGGTCGGTTCGCTCGAAGCAGCTCTGGCCGCGTGCGACGACGCAGCGCGATTGGCAGAACGATCAGGGCTCGCCCTCTCGATCGCCCAGCGGCTCGCCCGCGCGGACACCGCGCTGGCGTCTGGCCGCCTCACCCGCGCACGGCAGCTGTACCGCGATGTGGCAGCCGCCGCTGAAGTCGGCGGTGACGTGACCGCGATGGCCGATGCTGCCGCCGGCCTCGGTGGGCTCTGGCTCGGCGAGCACCGCACCGACGAAGCAGCCGCCGGTGTGCGAGGGCTTCAGCGGCGAGCGCAACTGGCCGTCGCCGACGTCGATCCGCTTCGCGCACTCCGCCTCGAGATGCGCTTGGCGGCCGAGGACGCCTACCAGACCCGCGATCTCGACGGCATCGACGAACTGCTCGAGCGCGTGCGCCGCACAGCGTCGGCACGAGTGCTCGCCGAGGCGCTCTCGATGACCATCCACACCAAGCTCGGTCCCGGCGCCGCCGAAGAGCGCATCGCCCTGGCCCTGGAGCTCACCGAGACCGCGGCGGCCACGGGCGACGCGATGGCCTCGCTGCTCGCCCAGTGCTGGACGGCCGTCGTGTTCGAGATGGCGGGTGACCCGCGCGCCAAGCGAGCGCGCCGGGCGCTCGAGCTCCGATGTCTCACCATCCGATGCGCCGGCATCCAGTTCATCGTCGATGCGATGTCGGTCGGCGACCTCATCACCGGTGGCCACTTCGACGAGGCCGAGGCGGCGGCAGCAACGTGCTTCGAGCTCGGGCAGTCGGTCGGTGATGCCGACGCGTGGAACTACTACGCCGGCCATCTGTCAGCCATTCGCTTCTTCCAGGGCAGGCACGCCGAGCTGGCGTCGTTCGCCACCGAGGCATCCGTGTCGCCCGCGATGACGGCGAGCGAGCGGGCCATGGCCACCACCGCCGCGGCGTTCGCACTTCACGCCGGCGACCGGGTGCCGGCCGATCGCATCGTCGCGATGCACTGGCGCGCTCCCGACGAGACCGCGTACCAGCCGTCCACCTGGCTCGTCGCCATGTTCGCACTGGCTCGCATCGCCGCCGAGTTGGACGATGCCGCCCTCGGCCGCGACGTGGCCCAGCGATTGCAGCCGTGCCGGAACCTGCCGGCATCGCTGTCGCTCGCGGTCGCCGACCTCGGGCCCGTGGAGTGGTCGTACGCACTCGCCCTCGGCGCGGCCGGCGACCTGCAGGACGCCGACGATGCGTTCGTCAGTGCGATCGAGAGAGCACGGCTCGCCGAGCACCTCCCGGCGATGACGGTGGCGATCGCCGACCGGGCCACCGTGAGGTATCGACTCGGCGATCACCATCTGGCCGTCGCCCTCCTGGACGAGGCCATCCATCGGGCCGACGATCGCGGCATGGCCGGCTGGGTCACCACCTGGATCCAGCGGCGCGACAGCTGGCAGGCCACGACACCACGTCAGCAGGTGTCTGCAGGGTTCGAACGGTCGGCCGACGGGCACTGGACCTGCACGTTCGACGGACGCTCGTTCGTGTTGGCCGACGCCGTCGGCGTGCGGCACCTCGCCCTGTTGTGCGCCACCCCGCACGCCGATGTGTCGGCGGCCCGGATGGCGTACTACGGCGAGCCACGTGACGCACCTCAGCCGATCCTCGACGACCAGGCCATCGAGGCCCTCCGCGCTCGGGTGGCTCGGCTGCGGTGGATGCTCGACAACGGCACGGGCCCGCGAGGCGACGTCGAGGACGAGCTCGACGCGGTGAGCGAGGAGCTGCTCGGGGCGTTGGGCCTCGGCGCCAGTCGTCACTTCGCCGACGCCGGCGAGCGGGCGCGCACATCGGTGCGCAAGGCGATCACCCGGGCGATCGAGAAGATCGGCCATGTCGATCCGGCGGCCGCCGCTCACCTCACCACCCATGTGCGCACCGGGCACGTGTGTCACGAGCGCGGGTTCGGCCCCTACTCGGCAGCGCTGACCGCATCGACAGCGGCACTCGGCCCGGGTACCCACCACGTCCAGGCGTCGATGGTGTTCGCCGATGTCTCCGGCTACACCGCGCTCACCGAACGACTCGCCACGCTCGGTCGGGTCGGCGCCGAGATGGTGACCGACACGGTCAACACGTGCTTCGCACGGCTGATCGACGCCGCCCGTCACCACGGTGGCGACGTGCTGCGCTTCGGCGGTGACGCCATCTTCCTGGCATTCACGGGTGACGGGCGGATCGAGCGGGCCCTGCGTGCGGCGACCGAGATGCAACGAGCGATCGCCACGCTGCCGACGATCCCCGTACCGGGCCGACGGGTCCGTCTGCGACAGTCGATCGGCGTGCACGACGGCGAGTTGCTGCTGCGGGTGTGGCGAGGGTCGTGGATCGAGGTCGTCCCGTTCGGGCCGGCGGTCACCGAGACGCTCCGGTGCGAGGCGGCCGCCGCGGCCGGCGAGATCGCGATCAGCGATGCGGTGGCCGCCGCGGTGCCGGCGCGGTGGGTGCGTCGGCGCAGCGACGGCCAGGCACTGTGCCGACCCACGACGGCAGGGGCGTCGGGGCCGGCCCCGCTCCGCTCGGCGTCGGGCGACGCCGAACTCATCGCCCCACAGGTCCGTACTGCCGTCACTGCTGGCGTGGTCAGCGAGCATCGTGCTGCCGCCATCGGGTTCGTGGCGTTGCAGGGCCTCGATCGGCCGTCGCGGGCGGGAGCGATCGACGTGGTGCTCGCCACCGCCGACCGGGCCAGCGCCGAGCTGGGCATCGCGGTGCTCCCGACCGATGTGGCACCCGACGGGATGAAGTTGATCGTGGCCGCCGGGGTCCCCACGACCGACGGTGACGAGGCCGAGCGACTGGCTGTGGCGCTGTCGACGATCGTTCGCTCGGCGCACGAGTCGGGTGCCCACGTGCGTGCGGGTGCCGCCGAGGGCGTCGTGTTCTGCGGCGACGTCGGCCACCCGGATCGACGCACGTTCACGGTGATGGGTGACACCGTCAACCTCGCGGCGCGCCTGGCCGCTCGCGCCGATCGGGGCACCGTGCTCGCGAGTGCCGCATTGGTCGACTCGCTGTCAGCGGCGGTCGACGTGCGCTTCGTCGAGCCGTTCTCGGTGAAGGGCAAACGGGCGCTGCAGCGTGCCGCCGTCGTCGCACCTGCTGCCCACGACCGCGCCGTCGACGAGCCTGCCGCCCCTCCGCTCCGCGGGCGCTCGCGCGAGCTCCGCCAGTTGCGAACGTTGCTCGAGTCGTCGGGCGTGATCGAGGTGGTGGGCACGGCCGGCCTGGGTTCGAGCCTGCTGCTCGCCACCGTGCTCGCTCAGGCAGGGCGTCCGAGCATCAGGATCAGTGCTCGCGTGAGTGATCGTCCGTCGCCGCTGGCGACGGTGCGTCGCGTGATCGAGTCGCTCGGTGGCGAAGGGGCATGGGCCGAGGTGCAGCGCGCCGCCTTCGGTACGCGCACGCGACACACCCCGGCACCCACGATCGACACCGGCCTCGCCGCCCTTGCGGCCGTGGCCCGCGGCGTCGAGCACTCCTGGCCCGTCGGAGCCGTGGTGGTGATCGAGTCGACCCACCATCTCGACGAGGCGTCGCGGCGCGTGCTCGAGGTGCTCGCGGTCGGACTCCACGACGACCCTCGCGGACGTCTGCTCGCGCTCACCGGCAGGACGCGCTGCCTCGCGTCGGGATCACTGGTCGAGCTCGGACCGCTCCCCGCGGAGGCGGTGCGGCAGGTCGCCATCGATGCGTCGCTGTCGCCGCTGTCGGATGCGGCGATCGACTCGATCGTCGGTGTGGCCGCCGGGTCGCCGCTGTTGGCGACGCAACTGGCCCGACTCGGACGCGACGGCGAGCTCCCACCCTCGGCGGAGGCACTGGTGACGAGCCGCCTCGACCGACTCGACGCCGGGGTCCGACGCGTGGTCCGTGAGCTCGCCGTGCTCGGTTCCAGCACCGAACTCGAGGCAGCCGTGTCGATCACCGGTCGCAGCCGCGCCGAGATCGTCGCCGCAGTCCGACGGGCCGCCGACGTCGCAACCGTCCGTGGCACCACGATCGAGTTCGTCGAGGAGTCGACGCGAATCGTGGCGGCGGCCGGCATGGCGATGGGCCGGCGGCGTCAGCTCCACGCTCGGGCGGCAGCGTGGCTCGAGCAGGCGGGGCAGCCCGTGCCGGCACTCGTGGCCGATCACTGGTCGGGCGCAGGTGATCACGCCGGGGTGCTGCGGTGGGGACGTCTCGCCGCCGATGCTGCGATCGGCGCCGGCGCCAGCGACGAGGCGTGTGAGCACCTCCGCCGGGCGCTGGTCGCGGCGGGCGCCCTGGGCCGGCCGGACGACGAACGGTTCGAGCTGGCCGATCGGCTGGCCACCAGTGCACAGCGCGCCGGCCGCTTCGATGTCGAGAGCTGGGCGCTGTCGCTCGCCGAACGCTGCGCCGGCTCGCCATCGCTCACGTCACGGACGCTCGTTCGCCGAGCCACGGCCGAGCGGTGGCAGGGCCACCTCCGCGCCGCAGCCGCCCACCTCGGCCGAGCACGGCGTCAGGCGCGTCCCGACGACATGGCACTGCATGCGGAGATCGACATCGAGCAGGCGTGGCTCGCCGTGTGGAGCGATCGCTGGGATCGAGCGTTGCGATTCGCGGAGGGAGCCGCTCGATGGGCCGAGGACACCGACGACCCACGCATCCGGTTCGCCGCCTGGACCCTGATCGAGCAGATCCGGAGTGCCAAGGCACTGCCCGGCGCCGCCGACGCCGGAGCACGAGCGGTCCACGAAGCACACGCCAGCGGTGACGAGCGCTTGATCGGCTCGGCCGAGGTGAACGCCGCCCTGATCGCCGACAACGCTGGTCGCTGGCAGGAGGCGCAGGCGGCATACATGCGATCGGTCGCGGCGTTCGAGCGGTCCGGCGACGTGGTGAACGTGGCAAGGGCACGGCTCAACCTGTCGACCGTGCTCGTCGAGCTCGGCCAGGCCGATGAGGCGGCCGATCTGTCCGCCGATGCGACCCGCATCCTCGCGGCCGCCGGCGACACCGTGTCGACCGCAGTTGCGGCGTGCGTCTCGTGGCGCTCACGGATCAGATCAGGCCAGCTGGACGGTACGACCGACGTCGTGCTCCGAATGACAGCGGCGTTGGCGACGCTGACCGGCAGCGGCGAAACCGAACTGGCGGCGTTCGGAGAGGTGGCGCTGATCGAGGTCCTGCTCCTCGGTGGCGGACTCGACGACTCGCGACGGCGTTCCTCGTCGCTGATCGCAACGGTCGACCGTTTCGGTGACGACCACCTGCTGCCGTCGAGCGTGCGCCGGCTGCTCGCCGTGGCCGCGTGGTCGCTCGGCGATCCGATCGCGGCGCGCGACGCGCTCGCCGATGCGCGGGCTCTGGCCGAGCGCCATCGGATCGTGCCCGAGATCGCAGCGATCGCAGCTGTCGAGGCATCGTGGGCGCTCAGTGAGCAAGGCCCCGAATCGGCATCACTCGTCGCCCGCTCCCTGGCGCTCGACACCGACCTCGGGATCGTGTCCCGGCCGTGGTTCGCACCACGACCGGGACCGATGCCGACTGTCAGCGGATCTTGACGCCACCCGGGCCGATGCCGACCCACGGCACATCGCAGCCGAAGGCCGGCGACAGCGGTGACAGGCCGGTGATGTCGCAGAACGTCGCCTCGCGAGTGGTCTGCGCTGCGAAGTCGGTGACCGTGGCGAACGAGAAGCCCCGGCCGACGGCATCGACCCAGACGACCGTCGAGCTCGACACGGTCTGCGTGCCGAACCGGCAGCGGGCGGTCACGTCGGCGATCACTCGCTGTGAGCTGAGCCCGCGGGCCGACGGCCAGTACGTCGACTGTGCGAAGGAGGCGCCGTACGTGAACAGCTGCTGCGGATCGACGATCGAGCGCTCGCTCGCGGCCGACCAGACGACGGTGGCGCCACCCAAGGTGGTGATGCCCGCGACCTGACGGGGCGAGAGCGGTGCATAGTCGGCGCCGCCCGACGCCAGGATCAGCGCGCCTTGCTGGCTCGTCGGCCCCAGGTATCCGAACAGCACCTTCGGTGCCAGCGCCACGCCACCGGCCGAACATGCGCTGGTCACGCCGCTCACGTCGAAGCGCACGTTCGACCTGACCAGCAACCCGTTGCGGCGTCGTTCGCCGAGGCCGGTGGTGATGTCGATCTGCGCCCCTGCACCACCGATCTGCGGGGTGGCCGAGCGAGCGGGTGTGCCGATGGGGCACGCCGGCGTGGTCGCCGAGCTCGAAGCGACGACCCGAGTGAGCGGTGCGAGCGCGAGGGCCGGTTGATTGAGGTCGACGACATCTGCGGCCCACCTGGCCACCTGGCCCGCGTTCATGGTGACCGCGAACGCCCGGTCGACCCGCCCCGGCTGGAACTGGGTGACCTGCCCCAGGTTGCCCATCGAGACCGAGTCGATCGACACGTCATTGGTCGGACCCACGGCCGCGTCGACCCGATCGGTCCACACGTTCTGGTA
>JAPLAA010000080.1 GCA_026393475.1 Actinomycetota bacterium | reverse complement strand
GGCGAGTAGAACGCCCGCTCGTAGCGCTGGATGGTGTGCGGGGAGCCGAAGAAGTGGCCGCCGGGGCCGACATCGGCGATCGCGTCGAGGGCCAGGGTGTCGTCGTCGATCACGATCGGCTGGAGGTATTCGGCGATCATCTGGAGCATCTCGGCGTCGATCACGAGCTTCTCGAACGAGGCGGTCAGACCGCCCTCCAGCCATCCGGCGGCGTGGTAGACGAGGTTGGCGCCGCCCATCACCGCGCCCCACAGCGACATCGAGCTCTCGTACACCGCCTGGGCGTCGACGGTGTTGGAGGTGGTGGTGTTCGACGAGCGGAACGGCAGCCCGTAGCGGCGGGCGAGCTGTCCGCTGGCCTGCGCGGCCTTGGTGTACTCGGGGGTGCCGAACGCGGGCGAGCCGCTGCGCATGTCGACGTTCGAGGTGAACGAGCCGTACACGACGGGGGCGCCGGGGCGGAGGAGTTGGACGAGGGTGGCGCACGCCAGCACCTCGGCGTTCTGGAGGACGAGCGCGCCGGCGAGGGTGGCCGGTGCCATCGCGCCGGCGAGGGTGAACGGCGTGATGCACACGGCCTGCCCGGCGCCCGACAGCTCGAAGAGCCCGTCCGACATGGGCTCGTCGAGGGTGAGCGGCGTGTTCGTGTTGACGATGGCAAGGATCGCCGGGTCGACGGCCAGACCGTCGCGATCGGTCCCCAGCGCGATCGCCGCCATGTCGATCGCGTCCGCCGCTCGTTCACGGCCGAGGGCGATCCCCTGCCAACTCTTGTCGACCAGACGGATGAGGCTCAGGTTGAGGTCGAGGTGGCGTGTCGCCGGGTCGAGGTCGAGCGCCTCGAACGGCCCGCCGCCCTCCTGGTGGATGATGTCGAGCGCCTGGATGACCTTCAGGTACTCGGTCTGCTCGGCCGCGGTGCCGGGGCGTCGTCCGCGGTCGAGGTCGTGACAGAACGCCGGTCCGCCGACCGAGGTGAACGTGACGTGGTTGCCGCCGATGATGAGCGATCGGTGGGGGTTCCTGGCCCGCAATCCGAACTGGGACGGCGCGAGCGCGACGGACGCCTCGATCAGATCGGGGTCGAAGCGCACCATCAGGTCGTCGACCACACAGCCCGCCTGGCGGAGCACGGCCCGGGCGGACGCGGAGAGCATGCGCATCCCCGTCGTGGCCAACAGCCGCAACGAGGCCCGATGGATCTCCTCGACCTGATCGGCGGACAACACCTCGATCGGCGCGTGAGGGTTGGTGAGTTGGCGCCACGGGAGCTGGCGGACCTCCCCGGTGGTGCGACGTTCCCGTGCTCGACCGGTGCGGCTCACGGCGAGATGGTAGCCGTGCGTCGCAGGGGCGGATCAGGTTCTCGGATCGGGACCTCGGTCCGTAGGCACCGCCGCGGCCCCGGCGCACGATGACGGCATGACCACCGTGATCGGCTCCAGGTCGTTGCGCTCCGGGTTCCGGTTCGCTGCGCTGGTCGCAGCGATGTCGGCACTGTCGGTCGCGTCGTGCTCGGACGGCGGCGATGCCGTGCCGGTGACGAGTTCGGTCGCCCCGGCGACGACGAGCGTGTCGACCTCCGTCGCGACGACACCACCAGCGGTCACCACGGCACCGGCCACCACGACGCCGGCGACGACACCTCCCCCGACCAGCTCGCCCACCAGTTCGCCGACCAGTTCATCGACCGTGCCCTCGGCGTCGTCGACCAGCACCACGGCGTCGACGTGTGCGTCGATCGGCGGGCGTGACGGCGTGATGTCGGACTTCCCCGGCGGGCTCACCTCGTTGGTCGGCGTCGACATCCGCACGGGCGCGCACGCCTGCTTCGAGCGGATCGTGATCGAGTTCGCCCCCGGCGACGCGCCCACGCCCGGCACCCCGCCCGGGTACTGGGTGCGGTACACCGACGATCCGATCACCCTCGGCCAGACCGACGACCAGTTCGTCACCGTTCGCGGCGAGGCGACCCTGCTCGCGAGCGTCGAGGCGTGGATGTACGACGTGGACGCAGCCGGCGTGCCGACCGAGTACGCCGGTCCGATCGACCTCTTCCCCGACAACGTCTCGTGGATCGAGGAGATCCGCCTGATCGACAACTCCGAGGGCGTCCAGGTCTGGGCCATCGGTCTCGACCGTGAGCGCGACCTGCGGGTGAGCGTGCTGCGCGACCCGCAGCGGTTGGTGATCGACCTGGGGGCGTGAGCCCCACCGCCGACCGGCGTCCGATCGCAGCTGCCCGTCACACGGGCCGGTGCGATCACACGCGGCGCTGGATCAGCGAACGGCGACCAGATCGACGACGAAGACGAGGGTCTCGCCGCCCTTGATGACGCCGCCGGCGCCACGGCTGCCGTAACCCAGGTCAGCGGGGATCGTGAGGCGACGGCGTCCGCCGACCTTCATGCCGGCCACGCCCTTGTCCCAGCCCTCGATCACTTCGCGGGCGCCGAGGCGGAAGTCGAACGTGTCGCCACGGTTCCAGCTGGCGTCGAACTCGCGGCCGGTGCTCCACGCCACGCCGGCGTAGTGCACGATGACCCGCTTGCCGACGACGGCTTCGTCGCCGTCGCCGATGATCTCGTCCTCGATCAACAGATCGGCGGGCGGCTCGCCCTCGGGGATGGTGATGGAGGGCTTGGTGCGCTCGGTCATGGGAGCCGACCCTAGCGAGGATGGCGAGGCCGCGCATCCACCGATCGGCGGGTGTCGTGGCGGGCGTCGTGGCGGGTGTCGTGGCGGGTGTGTGCGGTCGGTCAGCCGGTCGGTCGGACGTAGGTGCCCTGGGCGACGGCCACGGGCTTGGCCGGGTCGTCGGTCCAGGCGACGATCGACCCGATGATCGAGCGCCGACCCACCTGGTGCAGGTCGGCTCTCGCACGGAGGACCTCGCCCCGGGCCGGTCGCATGAACCTGATCGACAGCTCGCTCGTGAGCGTCATCGGCTCGATCCCGATGGCCGTGAAGCAGGCGTAGTAGAGCGCCGCATCGCAGATGCCGAACACGGTGGGGCCGCTGATGATCCCGCCAGGTCGGAGGTTGATCGCGTCGGTCGGGAGGATCGCGGTGGCCCAGCGCTCCCCCACCTGCTCGCACCGGTTGCCGTTGCCCGGGAAGTCGCGCTCGAGGAACGCGTTGATCTCGTCGACGGTGACGAGGCTCATGCTGCCGACACCGTGCGCCACGAGTCGAGCAGGAACACGCATTCCATCGCCACCTGCGCCGCGAGGCTGCCGGTGATGCCGAGGTGGTCGTGGGGAGGGCTGACGGTGTTGATGTCGAAGGCGATGAACTCGAGGCCGCGCATGGCGCGGAGGAGGCCCAGGCCTTCCCGCACGGTGATCCCGCCCCACGAGGGCGTGACCACTCCGGGAGCGACCGACGGATCGAACACGTCCATGTCCCAGCACAGGTAGATCGGGAGCGATCCCACGCGCTCGCGGATCCTCGAGGCGAGTTCGGGGACACCCATGGAGACGATCTCGTCCATGGTGATGACCGCGTATCCGAGCTCTCGTGCGTACTGGTTGATGCCGAGGTGATCGCCGTAGTCGGTGTCGCGCATGCCCACGTGGACCGAGGTGCCCGGATCGACGATGTGCTCATCGACCACGTGGATGAAGGTGTTCGCGTTGTTGTACTCGTAGGGGTAGACGTCCTTGTAGGCGTCGGTGTGGGCGTCGACGTGGACGAGCGCGAACTCTCGACCGAGTCCGCGCTTGCACGCCCGCAACTGCGGCAGCGATACGGCGCCGTCTCCGCCGAAGGTCAGCGGCACCGAACCGGCAGCGATGATCTCGGCGACGGCGCGCTCGATGTTCGGGTAGCTCTGTTCGACGTCGCCGGGCAGCACCTGCACGTCGCCGAGGTCGACGACCGACAGGCGTTCCAGCAGGTTCAGTCCGAAGCCGTCGAGGTGCTCGGCCACCAGCGCCGAGTGGGCGCGCACGTGTGCCGGTCCACCGCGTGATCCGATGCGAGTGGGGTGGTAGCCCATGTCGAACGGCACGCCGAGCACGGCGAGCTTGCTGCCTGCCGGGTCGTGCGTTGCCGGTACGCCGAACAGCGTGCCGACCGGGTTGAGCGGTGGTGTTCTCATCGGTGGTCCTCCAGCATGACGGTGAGTGCATCGACGAGGGTGTCGATGTCGTCGGCGGTGTTGTAGATCGCGATCGAGATGCGCAGCAGCACCTGATCGCGGAAGCGATGGACGGGCGTCTCGACGCGGAACTCGTCGTACAGCCGTTGCTTGAGCACGACGGGGTCGAGGTCGGGGAGGCGGACGACGGCGAGTTGGGCGAACCAGTCGAACCCGTCGTCGGCGTACACGGACGGGAGCCCGGTCAGGTCGTCGATGCGTTCGAGCGCGCCGCGCAGGAGGGCGTGGCAGCTCGCCTGCACCGCCGGCCAGTCCTGTGCCGTGACCCAGTCGATCGCCGCCGGCGTGGCGAGGAACGGCGACAGGTCGCGGGTGCCCTGCCATTCGTGGTGGTCGACGAACTGCGACCCGCTCGGATGATCGCTCTCCCATCCCCAACTGACGACGAGCGGCTGGAGCAGGTGCTGCACCTCGGGACGGGCATGCACGAACGCCGATCCCTTGGGCGCGCACAGCCACTTGTGGTTCGCGCCGGTGTAGATGTCTGCACCGAGTGCGGTGAGGTCGAGCGGCACGTGTCCGGGGATGTGCGCCCCGTCGATGATCGTGAGGATGCCGGCCTCGCGGGCACGCGTCACGAGTTCCTCCACCGGGAACCGCATCGCAGTGGCGCTCGTCATGTGGCTGAGGAACAGCACCTTGGTCCGGGGGCTGCGCTGCGCCCACACCCGCTCGACGAAGTCGTCAGCGGTGAGGGCGAACGGGATGTGGGTCTGGACGTACCTTGCGCCGGTCGCCGCGCAGATCACCTTCCAGGTGCGGTCCATCGCGCCGTACTCGTGGTCGGTCGTGAGGATCTCGTCGCCCGGTTCGAGCTGCAGGCTCTTGGCCACCATGTTGATCGCCGTGGTGGGGTTGGGGACGTACACCAGATCGTCGGCGGCGCAGCCCACGTAGGCAGCGAGCCCGCGCCGCGCCTCGGCCAGCAATGTGTCGGCGCTGCGCTGCAGCCAGGCGACGGGTTGGCGCTCCATCTCGAGCTGCAGCCGCTGGTACTCGGCGAACACCGGGGCGGGGACCGCACCGAAGGAACCGTGGTTGAGGAACACCACGTCGCGATCGAGGAGGAACGGCGAGCGGTCGGGCACCGGGCGAGGTTAGTTTCGGGTGCATGGCGCTCCCCAGCATCGGCCTCGGCCGCGACGAGATCTTCGACCGACTCGACCGGATGAAGGCGAACGACGTGCGATGGCGCGACGGCCACGCGTTCACGCTCGCGTACAGCGCTGGTGCGGACGTGGTGGCGGTCGCCGAGGAGGCGTACCGCCGGTTCAGCACCGAGAACGCCCTGAACACCGACGCGTTCCCGAGCCTGCGCACGTTGCAGGCCGACGTCGTCGGCATCGTCGGCGACTGGTTGCAGGCCGGTCCCGACGGCGCCGGCTTCATGACCTCGGGAGGCACCGAGAGCCTGTTGATGGCGGTCAAGGGGGCCCGCGAGCGCGGCCGCAAGGAACGAGGGGTCACCACCCCGAACGTGGTGCTGCCCACCAGTGCACATGCCGCGTTCGAGAAGGGCTGCTACTACTTCGGGCTCGAGAGCCGCCGCGTCCCGGTGGGCGACGACTGGAAGGCCGACGTCGACGCGATGGCCGCTGCGGTCGACGACGACACCGTGCTCGTCGTCGGTTCCGCCCCGCAGTACCCGCAGGGCGTGATCGACCCGATTCCCGGCATCGCTGCGATCGCTGCCGAACGCGACATCAACTGCCACGTCGACGCCTGCATGGGCGGGGTCACGCTCACGTATCTTCGTCGCCTCGGTCACGACATCCCGCCCTGGAACTTCGAGGTCCCCGGCGTCACGAGCATCTCGGTCGACCTGCACAAGTACGGCTACACCGCCAAGGGTGCGTCGGTGATCATGCACCGCTCGAAGCAACTGCGGTCGTACCAGACGTTCCTCACCGACAACTGGCTCGGCGGGTTCTACGGATCGTCCGGCGTGCTCGGCACGAAGAGTGGTGGTCCGATGGGAGCCGCCTGGGCGGTGCTCCACCACCTCGGCGAGGACGGCTATCTCCGGGTCACCGCGGCAGCGAGGAAGGCGTGCGAGCAGCTGACAGCGGCGATCGACGCAACACCCGAGCTGGTGGTCCGTGCCCGACCGGAGGCCACGCTGCTCGCGGTGGGCGCCGCCGATCCGTCGTCGCTCGACGTGTTCGCGGTGGCCGACGCGCTCTGGCGCCGCGGCTGGTACGTCGATCGTCAGGGTCCGCCGCCGTCGCTGCACTTCACGGTGAACGCCGTGCACGAGGGCAAGATCGATGTGTTCGTTGCCGACCTGCACGCCGCCATCGCCGAGGTGACGGCTGCGGCGTCGGCTGGCGATCAGGGCGCGTACGGCACGGTCGAGTGACCGGTCAGCCGGCGTCGTACAGCTCGCGGAACAGGTAGCTGACCGCGGGGTCCGACGCGATGCGTCGGTTCCAGCCGTCGCGGGCCGTGACCCAGTCGTCGTTGCCGACGCCGTGCAGTGCCGCCATCGGGGCGAGCATCTACAGGTCGTGGTTCATCATCGCGATCGAGCGGACGATCCGGGCGTAGAGCTCGAGGCCGACCCCGGCGATCGGTGTCGACGAGTCGTCCTGGTGCTCGGCATGGTGATCCGATTGGTGATCCGACTGGTGCTCCGGCGCCTCGACGGGCCGGTGTTCGTGTCGTCGGTCGGTGCGTGCGAGTTCGTCGTTCATGGTCACTGGCCCTCTGACGCAGCGCTCCCGCGAAATGTCGCGCCGAACACCGCGGATGATCGCGGATGATCGCGAGCGGTCGCTCGTGGTCGTGAGTCGTTCGGAGTCGAGGCGGCCATCGATGGGTGTGTCACGATGACGCGCATGCCGCACTTCCAGCCGCACCCAGCCCCGCTCCGCTTCGGCATCTTCATGCCGCCGATGCACAAGACCGGGGTGAACCCCACCCTGGCGCTGCACCGCGATCTCGAGCTGATCGAGCACCTCGACCGGCTCGGCTACGCCGAGGCCTGGATCGGCGAGCACCACTCGGCCGGCTCCGAGCTGATCGCGAGCCCCGAGGTGTTCATCGCCGCGGCGGCGGAACGCACGAAGCACATCAAGCTCGGCACGGGGGTCAACTCGCTCCCCTACCACCACCCGTTCATCCTGGCCGACCGCATCGTGATGCTCGACCACCTCACCCGCGGCCGGATGATGTTCGGTGCCGGGCCCGGTCAGCTCACGAGCGACGCGGCGATGCTCGGCATCGACCCGATGGACCAGCGCCCGCGCATGGAGCAGGCCTTCGACGTGATGATGCGGCTTTTCGCCGGCGAGACCGTCACCGAGCGCACGGACTGGTTCACCTGCGACGAGGCGGTGCTCCAGGTGCGCCCGTACAGCAACTTCGACGTCGCGGTTGCGTCGTCGATGTCACCCTCGGGTTCGAAGCTCGCCGGGCGTTACGGCACGGGCATGTTGTCGATCGCCGCCACCGAGCCCGCCGGGTTCCAGGTGCTCGACTACAACTACCAGGTGTGGCAGGAGGAGGCCGCTCGTCACGGTCACCAGGCGCCTCGTGAGAAGTGGCGGCTGATGGGGCCGATGCACATCGCCGAGACGGTCGAGCAGGCGAAGAAGAACTGCGAGTACGGCCTGCAGTGGGTGTTCCAGTACCTCAGCCACATCATCCCGACGGGCGACCCGAGCGCTCCCCCGCCGCCCAGCGACTACAGCGACTTCATCGACTTCGCCAACGAGAGCGGCCGCATGGTGATCGGCACACCGGAGATGGCTGTCGAGCAGCTGCAGCGCCTGGTCGACAAGACCGGTGGCTTCGGTGCGTACCTGTTCCTCGGCGCCGACCTGGCTGATTTCCCCGCCACGCTGCGCAGCTACGAGCTCTTCGCCGACCAGGTGATGCCGCACTTCACCGGTCAGCTCGACCCGGTGCAGGCGAGCTACGACCGCGTGGTCGGCGCGGGCAGCCGCTGGGTCGATGCCACGTTGAACGCGCAACTCACCGCGATCGCCAACTACGAAGAGGAGCGCGCCGCTCGGTGACGTCCGGCGTCGACCGCGGCAGCTGACCCGGGCGCTCGACCGGGCGAGCTGCCCCGGGGCAGATCAGCTCTCGAAGCGCGGCGGGCCGGCGTAGGCGCTGCGCCCGTCGGCCTCGGTCTGCAGCAGCTGGGTCGCCGCCAACACGTGCGGCAGCAACTCGGCCTCGTGGCCATCGGCGACGTACGCGAGCAGATCGCTGCGCATGCGCGGATCCCAGTAGTTGCGGAGGTGGTTGCGCACGCCCTCGACGCGACGCTGCTCCGGGTACGGCGCGAAGAAGTCGCCGATCTGGTTGGCCATCTCGACCAGCCGAGCCGGGTCGATGACCGTCATGAGGTGACCTTGGTGACTTCGACGGCGGTCACCTTGTACTCGGGGCAGTTCGTGGCCCAGTCGTTGAGGTCGCTCGTGACGGCGTTCACCATCGTGTGGGCGAAGTGGAACGTCGTGTACACGACGCCCGGGTGCACCCGTCCGCTCACCGTGATGCCGAGTTCGGTCTCGCCGTAACGACTCACCACTCGCACCCGGTCGCCGTCGTGCAACCCGCGCTGTGCGGCGTCGTCAGCGGAGATGTCGAGCACGTCCTCGTCGTACCAGGCGTTGTTGGCGGTGCGCCGCGTCTGGGTGCCGGCGTTGTACTGGCTGAGGATCCGGCCGGTGGTGAGCAGCAGGGGGAAGCGGTCGTCGACGCGCTCCTTGGTCGGCACGTACTCGGTGAGCATGAACGAGCCCTTGCCGCGTGGGAACGTGACGGTGTGCAGCACCTCGGTGCCTTCCGGTGCCGCCGTGTTGCACGGCCACTGCACCGAGCCGACCCGTTCGATCAGGTCGAAGCTCATCCCCGAGTACGCCGGCGACGTGCGGGCGATCTCGTCGAGCACCTCGGACGGGTGGTCGTACTTCAGCTCGTAGCCCATCGCGTTGATCATCCCGACGGTGATCTCCCAGTCCTCGAGACCGGCGACGGGCTCGACGATCTTGCGCACCATGCTCACCCGGCGCTCGGCGTTGGTGAACGTCCCGTTCTTCTCGAGCGACGAACTGCCGGGCAGCAGCACATGGGCGAACTTGGTGGTCTCGGTCTCGTACAGGTCCTGCACGATCACGCACTCCATGTTGCGCAACGCGGCCTCGACATGGTGACGGTTCGGGTCGCTCTGCACCGGGTCTTCGCCCTGGATGTAGATCCCCTTGAACGATCCGGCGACGGCGGCGTCGAACATGTTCGGCAACCGGAGTCCGGGCTCGCCGTCGAGTTCGATCTTCCACTCGTTCTCGAACACCGCTCGCGTGGCGGCGTCGGTGACGAACCGGTACCCCGTGAACATGTGCGGCCAACTGCCGAGGCACGACCCGCCCTGCACGTTGCCCTGCCCGCGCAGCGGGTTGACGCCGACGCCCTCGCGGCCGATCATGCCGCACGCCATCGCCAGGTTGCCCAGGCACATCACGCCGGTGGATCCCTGCGAGTGCTCGGTGACGCCGAGGCCGTAGTAGATGGTGCTGTTCGGCCCCGCGGCGTAGCGGCGGGCGAGGTCGCGGATGTCGTCGGGGTCGAGGCCGGCCTCGGGGCCGACCACGTCGGGCGAGTATCGGGCGTCGCCCACCTGGCTCATCCACAGTTCGAAGTCGTCCCAGTCGCAGCGAGCGCGGACGAAGGCCTCGTCGTACAACCGCTCCGTCACCACGACGTGGGCGATCGAGTCGAGCACGAGCACGTTGGTGCCGGGGCGCAGCGCGAGGTGGACCGATGCCTGGCAGTGCGGGCTGTCGACGGTCTCGGTGCGCCGGGGGTCGACCACCAGCAGCTTCGCCCCGCGTCGGACCGAGCGCTTCATCATCGAGCCGAACACCGGGTGTCCCTCGGTCGGGTTCGCCCCGACGACGAGGATCACGTCGCTCTGCAGGATCGAGTCGAAGTGCTGGCTCGCCGCACCGGCGCCGAGGGTGGCCGACAGACCGAACTGGGTCGGCGAGTGGCAGATCCGCGAGCAGTTGTCGATGTTGTTGTTGCGCAGGCCGACCCGTGCGAACTTCTGCATCAGGTAGATCTCTTCGTTCGTGCACCGCGAGCTCGACACGGCGCCGACCGACCCGGACCCGTGGGTCTCCTGGATCCGCCGGAGCTCCCCCGCCGCGTAGGCGAAGGCCTCGTCCCAGCTGACCTCTCGCCACGGATCGTCGATCGAGGCGCGGATCATCGGTGCGCGCACACGGTCGGGGTGGCGGTAGTAGTCGAACGCGAAGCGACCCTTCACGCAGCTGTGTCCGTGGTTGGCCTTGCCCTCCTTCCACGGCGTCATGCGGACGATCTGGCCGCCGGAGGTCTCGGCCTTGAAACCACAACCGACGCCGCAGTAGGCGCAGGTGGTGATCGTCGATTGCTCAGGCTTGACGGGAATCGGCACGTTCGTACCCTCCTGGGAAGAGGCTCTTCTCGATCAGCGCGTCGCTCGGACACGCTTGGACGCAGGCACCACAGCTCACGCAGTCGGAGTCGAGGAACGACTCGTCCTGTCCGGCGACGACGGTGGAGCCGAACCCGCGACCGCCGATGGTGAGTGCGAACGTGCCCTGGATCTCCTCGCACGCACGGACGCACCGGCTGCAGACGATGCACTTGGCCTGGTCGAACAGGAAGTACGGGTTCGACAGGTCGAGCACGCCGGACTGGTGGTTCGCTCCCGACCGGTACGGATGGTCGTCGGCCAGTCGGTGCACACCGACCTGGTCGAGGGTGTCGTTGAGCTGGCTCCAGCCGCCGTCGATGTCGCCCTCGGGGAAGTCGGAGAGGTAGAGCTCGATCACCCCGCGGCGCAGCTTGGTGAGCATCTCGCTGTTGGTGCGAACCTGCATGCCGTCGTCGACGGGCGTCGTGCAGCTGGCCGGGTAGCCGCGGCGGCCCTCGATCTCGACGAGGCACACACGACAGCTGCCGAACGGTTCGAGGGTGTCGGTCGCGCAGAGCTTGGGCACCGTGCATCCGGCGATGCCGGCGGCGAGCAGCACCGAGCTGCCGGCTGCCACCGTGACCGGGACACCGTCGACGCTCAGCGTCACCGGCTCGCCGTCACGCGGCGGTGTACCGAGGTCGACGCCGTCGCGCAGCGCCCGCAGTTCGGACCACATCAGTTGCTCTCCCCAACTTTCTGTTCGAAGTTCTGGTCGGAGTTCCGGTCGCCGAGTCCGAAGTCCTCGGGGAAGTGCTGCATCGCCGAGCGCACCGGGTACGGGGTGAGACCACCGAGGGCGCACAGCGAGCCGTGCTCGAGCACGTCGCACAGCTCTTCGAGCTGGGCGACGTCGGCGCTGCGCCGCTCGCCGATCACGATCTTGTCGATCAGCTCGACACCGCGGGTGCTGCCGATGCGGCACGGGGTGCACTTGCCGCAGCTCTCGGCGGCGCAGAACTCCATCGCGAACCTGGCCTGGGCCGCCATGTCGATGGTGTCGTCGAACACGACGACACCGCCATGGCCGAGCAGCCCACCGGCCGCCGCGATGGCCTCGTAGTCGAGCACGGTGTCGAGCTGGCCGTCGTGGAAGTACGCGCCGAGCGGTCCGCCGATCTGCACGGCCCGGGCCGGACGACCGCTCGCGGTGCCGCCGCCGTATCCCTCGATCAGCTCGCGCACGGTGATGCCGAACGGCACCTCGACGAGCCCGCCACGGCGGATGTTGCCCGCCAGCTGCACCGGCAGCGTGCCCGACGAACGACCGACGCCGTGGGCGCTGTAGGCCGCGCCACCGTTGGCGAGGATCCACGGCACCGAGGCCAGCGTGATGATGTTGTTCACCACCGTCGGCTTGCCGTAGAGGCCTTCGAGCGCGGGCAGCGGCGGCTTCGGGCGGACCATGCCGCGCTTGCCCTCGATGCTCTCGAGCATCGAGGTCTCCTCGCCGCAGATGTAGGCGCCGGCGCCGACGCGCACCTCGATGTCGAAGTCGAGCCCGCTGCCGGCGATACCGGAGCCGAGCCAGCCGTGCTGCGGGGCGACGTCGATGCAGTACTCGAGCGTCGCGATCGCGTGCGGGTACTCGGAGCGGCAGTAGATGACGCCGTGGCTGGCGCCGACGGCGTGGGCGGCGATCGCCATCGCCTCGATCAGGCAGAACGGGTCGCCCTCCATCACCATCCGGTCGGCGAACGTGCCAGAGTCGCCCTCGTCGGCGTTGGCGACGACGTACTTCGGCGTGGCGGGTGCGCCGAGCACGGTGCGCCACTTGATGCCCGTGGGGAACGCCGCGCCGCCGCGGCCGCGCAGACCGGACGTCTCGATCTCGCCGACGACGTCGCCGGGCGCCATCGTCAGCGCACGGCGCAGGCCGTCGAAGCCGCCGTGGGCGAGGTAGTCGTCGAGCGACCTCGGGTCGATCACGCCGACGCGAGCGAACGTGAGCCGCGTCTGGCGCTCGAGCTCGGGGATGCTGTGGGTGGGACCGAGGCTCGTGCGATGCGGGCCGGCCTCGAGGAGTCCTGCGTCGAGGAGTTCGGGGACGTCGTCGGCGTCGATCGGACCGTAGGCGTGGCGGACGCCGTCGACCTCGACCTCGACCATCGGCTCGAGCCAGAACAGACCGTGCGATCCGTTGCGCACCACCGTCACGTCGAGCGACCGCGAGGCGGCCTCCGCCACGAGTCGGTCGGCGACCTCGTCGGCGCCCAGCGCGATCGACAGCGCATCGCACGGGACGAAGACCCGCATGTTGCTCGGCGCGCTCACGAGGCGCTCCGTGCGGACTCGACGACGCGGTCGATCCGGGCGACGGTGACGCGGGCGATCGGTCGCTCGTCGATCATCACCGCAGGTGACGCGGCACAGAGGCCGAGGCAGTAGACGGCCTCGAGCGTGATCGCTCCGTCGGCCGAGGTGTCGCCGAGTTCGCAGCCGACGACATCCTGGATGTGCTGGGTGAGCGCACGTCCGCCGGTGGCCTGGCAGCTCTCTGCCTGGCAGACCTTCAGCACGTGGCGGCCCGCGGGCTCGGTGCGGATGTCGTGGTAGAAGCTGATCACGCCGTGGACCTCGGCCCGCGACAGCCCGAGACCGACGGCGATCTGGCCCACGGCATCGTTCGGGACGAACCCGAGCTCGTGCTGCACCTGCTGCAGCACGACCAGCAACCGGGTGGGGTCGAGCTGGTTGGCGGCGAGCACCGCTGAGACGATCGAGGCCTGGTCTGCCGGGAGCGAGGGTCGCTCGGGCTGACGGCGCTTGCTCAGGGTCCGGTCACGTATCACGGTACGATCGTACTCGAATCAACTCGTCGCGATGCTGCTCGCCAGACGCTCGAGCCAGGCATCGCAGGCGACGTTGAGCCGCTGCCGGTCGCCGGTGGCGATCAGGTCGATCACGAGCCCCGTGAAGGTCGCCTTCGCCAGCACGCCTTCGAGCTCCACCCGGTCGGCGGCCACGCCGGCGGCGAGCATGCGCTCTTCGACCGCATGGCGCCACACGCCGATCTGGTCGGCCCGGAGGTCGCCCGCCAGCCCCGTCACCGATGTCTCGAGCGCCGCCGCCTCGTAGTTGAGCCGAACGAGGGCGAGGTGCTCGGGCTTGGCGTTGATCCACTTCCACCAGCGTCGGTAGAACTCGATCATGTCGAGGTTCGGTCGCCGCTTGAACCACGCCGCCTGGACCGCCAGCTGTTGCTCGGTGGCTCGGTTGAGGGCAGCCGCGATGAGCTCCTCCTTCGAACCGAAGTGGTGCACCAACCGGTTGATGCTCACGTCGAGCGAGGCGGCCATCGGACGGAGCGTTGCCTGGGCGAGCCCGTGTTCGGCCAGGTAGACGACGATGCGGTCGAGCAGCTCCTGTCGGCGCTCGAGATCGGGGGTCCTGGCCATGACGGCGCACCCTAGCCCCGCCGTACTCGGGCCCTTCTGATCCGCGTCCGGCGGGCGTATGCCATGCTGACGTCCATGTCGGCCCGCCAGGTACACACGGCGACGTTCCTGTTCACGGACATCGTGAACTCGACGCAGCGATGGGAGGCCGACGCCGAGGCCATGGGCGCTGCGCTCGCCAGCCACGACGCACTGATGGCCGAGATCGTGGCGGCGGCCGGCGGTGACCTCTTCAAGCACACGGGCGACGGCATCCTCGCCATGTTCCCGTCGGCGGCGTCGGCCGTCGCTGCCGCCGTCGCCGCGCAGCGTCGCCTCGAGCTCCCGGTGCGGATGGGCCTCGACAGCGGCGAGGCCGAATCACGAGACGGCGACTGGTTCGGACCGGTGCTGAACCGGGCCTCCCGCGTGATGTCCGCCGCGCACGGCGGACAGGTCCTGGTGACCCCGACCGTCGTCGCGTTGGCGTCGCGCACCGACACGCTCGATCTCGGGCTCCATCGGCTGAGGGGACTCGCCGAGCCGGTGCGGCTGCTCCAGGTCTGTGGCGACGGGCTGCACCGCGACTTCCCGCCGCCGCGCACACCCAGCGATCGCCCAGGGAACCTCCCGACCACGACGGCGGTCCTGGTCGGCCGCGACCAAGCGGTCGTCGAGGTGACGACGATGCTCGCTGCAGCGCCGGTGGTGACCCTGATCGGACCGGGCGGCGTCGGCAAGACGGTGCTCGCCCAGCGCATCGCCGACACCGTCGCCGACGAGTTCCCCGATGGGGCCTGGCTCGTGGAACTCGCTCCCGTGCGCGACCCGTCGTCGGTGCCGCACGTGGTGGCCACCACGATGGGAGCCCTCGGCCGGGAGGCCGTCTCCCCCACCGAGGCGCTCACCGCGTTCCTCACCGACCGGTGCGCGCTCGTCGTGCTCGACAACTGCGAACACGTCCTCGACGCCGCTGCAGAGGTCGCCGAGGCACTGTTGGCGCGCTCGCCGCGGTCGCGCATCGTCGCGACGTCGCGCGAAGGACTCGCGATTGCCGGTGAGCAGTTGTGGCCCGTGCCGACGCTGGCGGTCGACGACGGCGAGTCCGCGGCGGTCGCGCTCTTCGTCGAACGCGCCAGAACGGTCCGACCCGACTTCGAGCTCGACGACGCCGGGCGCGTCGCAGTGGTCGAGATCTGCCGCGAGCTCGACGGGCTCGCCCTGGCGATCGAGCTGGCCGCGGCTCGCATGGTGTCGATGAACCCGCAGGAGGTGAAGGCACGCCTCGACCAGCGCTTCCGGCTGCTGTCGGGCCGCTCCCGTGGCGTCGCACACCACCAGACCCTCGAACAGACGGTGTCGTGGTCGTACGACCTGCTCGATGAAGCCGAGCGCCGGCTGCTCGACCGCTGCTCGGTGTTCGCCGACGGCTTCGAACTCGACGCTGCGGTCGCCGTCGGCGGCGACGGCGAACTCGACACCTTCGACGTCCTCGACCTCCTCGACTCCCTCGTCCGCAAGTCGCTGCTCACCGTGGACCGCTCGCACGAGCACACGCGCTATCGGATGCTCGAGACGATCCGGCAGTACGCCGCCGACCGGTTGGAGCGCGACGGTTCGTCCGCCGCCGTCCACGCTCGCCACGTCGCGTGGTTCGCCGCACAGGCCCGACGGTGGTGGGAGCGGTGGAGCAGCCCCGAGCAGGGACGTGCCATCGCATGGGCCGAGCGCGAGTTCGCCGACCTGCGCGCCGCGTTCCGCTGGGCGGCCGACCACGACGAGCTCGCCGAGGCCGTGACGATCGCGGCGCACACGACGATGATCGCCTTCCCGGCACTCGTGCTGGAGTCCGTGGGGTGGGCCCGCGAGGTCGTCGACCGCGCGACCGATGCCCAGCTCCCGGAGCTCCCGAGGCTGCTCACGGCCGCGAGCGTGTGCACGCTCACCGGGAGCCCGCGCGACGGTCGCGATCTCGCACGACGGGCGCAGGAGGTCGCGTCGGCCCCGGGTGCCGACCCGTTCCATCCGGCGTGGATGGCGTTCTGGGAGTTGGCCGCGCTCCGGTACGCCGGCCCCTTGGAGCGATGGCTCGAGATCACCGACGAGATGCTCACTCGCGACGGACTCGAGCAGGCGGTCGGACTCGGCGCCGTGAACGCGATCTACCCGGCGATCGGTCGTGCAGAGGCCGCACGCGCGTTGGTCGACCAGGGGCTCGCCGCTGCGACGGCGACGAACATCCCGTTCCTCGTGGCCTTCGCGTACGGCGGGTACGGGCGTGCGCTCGCCGACGTCGACCCGCAACGAGCGCTCGAGACCATGCGACGTGCGGTCGAGGAGGGCCGGCTGCACGGCAACCGTTACCAGGTGTCGACGTCGGAGCGCGACATCGCCGGCCTCGAGGCGGCGCTCGGCGAACCGGACCGGGCCCTGGAACTGTTCGACAACTCGATCGAGTTCTACCGTCGGATGGGCAACCGGGCGAGCGTCACGACGTCGCTCGGCAAGGTGGCGGTCGTGTTCACCGGGCTCGGCCGGTTCGACGAGGCGGCGACCATGTACGGCATCAGCGTGCCGTGTGGTGTCGCGATCCTCGCCGACCTGCCCGACACGCTCGACCAGCTGCGATCGGTGCTCGGACAGGTGGCATTCGACCGGTGCGTCGCCACCGGGTCGGCGATGGAGTTCGAGGCCGGCATGCAGTGGGCTCGCCACGCGATCGCTCGGGCGCGGGCCGAGCTCGCGGCGGCTCAGGCCCGACCGGACTCCTGAGGCGACGCTCCGAAGCCGAACGGGCACTGGACCGGATCGATCAGCAGGTCCCTCGCCGACATCCGCCGCCGATACGACTCGGCGTACAACTCGGTGCGCAGCGCGAGGATCGGATCGTCCGACGGCGCGAGTCCGTCGAGCAGGCGCCCCGGGTTGAACCCGAGCCGCTCACAGCCCCCGTCCTGGTCGGCCACCAGGCCCTCCAGCTCGAGCGTGCCCATGACGATCCGCTGCCGGTTCGGCTTCCACACCGTGGTCGGGTCGGACGGGTCGTCGCCCGGATCGGCCAAGTGCATCTGCAACGTGAACCGGCACGGCACGTGGGCGAGCCGCTGGGCGAGCTCGTCCTGCAGGTATCGCTCCGGCAGCGTGGCGCCGTATGCGTTCACCTTCGGTTGCCGCAGCGCCGCGCTCACCGGTGAGTGCTGCGGTTCGAGTGGGCCGGCGCTGCGTGCGCCCGCCGACGGTTCGAGCGAGAAGCGTACGTGCCGCTCGACGCCGTCGTCGCCGGTGGCCACGAACGCGTGCACGGCGTGGTACACGGTGCGGGCGTAGCTGGTGGGGAGCCTCAGCATCGAGTTGGCGACGAGCAAGGCCTGTGCCTCGGGGTGCGAGCGCGAGAACTCGAGCGCGCCGGGGATGCCGTCACGGTCGACGCCCACCTCCTGCGGCGGCAGTGGGCACATCGTGAGCAGCGACCGCACTCGAGCCCACCACCCGGGACGCCGCACCTTGACGGCCTTCATCGCTCGCTCGAACGCGACCATGCTCGGCGCGTCGCGCACCATGAACAGCGGGACGGACATGCAGACCATGTCCGTGATGGCCGAGGCGCCCTCGACCGCGAACCGGACCGGCTCGGTGAGGCGGTGGGCGCGTTCGTCGTCGATCGAGTGGCCGTCGGCGTCGAGCTGCCTGAGGTCACCACCGATGTGGAACCGCACCGCCATCCCGCGCACCTGCAGGCGGCCGTCGGGATCGGCCTGCCCGCTGGCGTTCGAGAAGCGAACGACCACGGGCGACCAGTCGCCGGCGAACTGCGGCGACCGGCAGAAGTGCGACGCGACGTCCGACGGGCGGAACCAGCCGGCCGCGCCGATGCCGACGTTGTGTACCGGCCTCGTGCCCGGGACCCACTCCGGGAAGTCGTCGGGCAACAGTTCGAGCAGCGAGTCGATCAGCTCCGGTGCCGGCAGCGGGCGGGTGTCCATGGAGATGCAAGGTACCCCAGTCCAGAGGGGGTGCCGGCGAGCTACAGTCCCGCGCCGGGAGAGCCGGTGCGGAGCACCGCGGACGGGGAGGCACGATGCCGAGGACGGGGGTGGTCGAGCGCATGCTCGTCCGAGTACTGATCCGCTACTGGCGGCGGCGCGACCCGTTGCCGCCACGGGAGCTCACGTTCTCGCCGAACCCGTCGGACAACGTGCAGATGACGATGAACCTCATCATGCCGCTCGCCGATTCGTCGGCGCTGGGCAAGGCGCGATTGGTGCAGGCGCTCGCCGGGGCCGTGCCCGAGGTGATCGCCGGGCTGAACAACACCCAGATCGTGCACAACGGGCGGTTCGTGCTCGTCGACGACAACCTGTTGATGTTCAGCGTCTACGACGGGGACTTCGGCAACTACATCCGCGACTTCATCCTGAACATCGGCGAGGCGTTCGACGTGATCCTGTCGTTCGTGTCGGACCCACCGCCGCTCCCGGTCGAGGAGCACCCGGACGAGTTCATCGAATGGGTCCGGGTCCACGACGCGCCACAGCTGGCCTACTGGGACATCGCCTCGCTCAACCCGCCGGACGACCGTGATCTCGCCAAGCTCCCCCGCCGGCTGGTCCTCGGTCTCGACCGCGACCCCAACGCGCAGCTGTTCTCCTACCTCGCGTATCCGGGCGTGTCGGCAGCGAAGATCCGCGAAGCACTCGGGATGGGGTGGTGACCGTGGGAGACCATGACGGTGCCGGTGTCGGGTCGGTCACGCGTGCCGACGCAGCGCTCGATGGCATGGCGATCACCGACGTCCGCGAGCTCGACGACATCCAGGGCAACATCCTGCAGGGGTATGCGGCGCGCTTCGTCGCACACCTCGCCGTCCGGGTGCTCGACCCGGCGGCGGCCCGCCGATCGCTCGGTGAGGTCGTGACCGGGGTTCCGGGCGTCCCGCAGCTCACCCTGGCGAGCCGTTGGGAGCGGAAGCCGGCCACGATGCTGAACGTCGGCATCACCGCCACGGGTCTGCGCGCCCTCGGCGTCGGCGAGCGCGACCTCGCCACGTTCCCCGAAGAGTTCGTCGTCGGCGTCGCGGCCCGCTCGCGCAAGATCGGTGACATCGGTACGAGCGCACCGGAACACTGGCGTGACGGACTCGGTGACCCCGACCGCGTCCACCTCCTGTGGACCGTCCACGCGACCGCCGACCCTGCCGCCCTCGCCGCCGACGTGGCGGCCCTCGAGGAGCGTTGGCGGGCCACGCGTGCGTTCGAGATCGTGTCGCGCATCGACGGCCGGGGGTTCGACACCTACGACCCCGCCTACGAGCCGGCCGACCCGCGTGCCACCGACCGCGAGCACCGCTCCGACACGGTGCACTTCGGCTACCGCGACTCCATCTCGCAGCCCCGATTCGCGGTGGACCTCGACGGCACCGGTCCGGTCGAGCTCGTCGGCGCGGCCGACGATCAGCCGCTCGCGCCGATCGGCGCTGTCCTGCTCGGCTCCGACCGGCCGACCTCGTTCGAGGACGTCGACTGGCAGCAGCCGACCGTCGCGGTCGACGGCGGCGTCTACGAGATCGGTCGCAACGGTTGCTTCAACGCCTTCCGCGTGCTCGAGCAGGACGTGGTCGGCTTCGAGGGCTTCCTGCATCGAGCGGCCGACGACGTCAACGCACAGCTGAGCGAGCGCTGGCGGCACCAGCCGCCGCCGGCACATCCCCAGCACGAGGGCCACATCGTCTGGGATGCCGAACGAGTCGCCGCGAAGCTGATGGGTCGGTGGCGCAACGGTGTGCCGCTGTCGTTGAGCTCGGGGACCTCGGGTCGCCGTGCGGCGATCCACCTCGGTCCCGGCCAGCCGGAACACATGGCGACCTGGCGGTTGAACGACTTCGACTACCCCGATGCCGACCATCGCTTCGACGACGAGGACGGCATGATGTGCCCGGCCGGCGCACACATCCGGCGGGGCAACCCGCGCGGCAGCCGCATGGTGCAGCGCAGCGCCAACGCCACGCGGCTGCTGGTGCGCCGTGGCGTGCCCTACGGGCCGCCGTACGACCCGACGGTCGAGCCGCCACGCGACCGCTGGACCGCAGGCTTCCCGGGCCCCGACGAACCGCCGTCACCGGAACGAGGCCTGATCGGCAACTTCCTCTGCTCGAGCATCGGCGCCCAGTTCGAGGCGATCATGTACGACTGGATCAACATCGGGCTGCAGGACCCGCGCATCACCGGCACGGACGACCCGATCATCGGTGCGAGCACCGACGGCACCTTCTCCATCCCGATCCCGGGTCAGGACCCGATCGTGCTCCGGCACGTGCCGAAGCTGACGACCACGCGGGCGAGCGCCTACCTGTTCGTGCCGTCGATCTCGGCGATCCGGTACCTCGCCGACGGCACGCTGCCGGCGACGCTGGTGCCACCCAGGCGGCGCCGGCTCGCCGGTCCTGTGTCGCCGCTCGAGTCCGCCGCTCCCGGCGGCGCGGCGAGCGGACGGTCCACCGGTGGCCGACGACGCCCTGCATGGCTCATCTCGCTGCGTTGGCGGCTCCGACGTGGCTTCTGGGACCGCCTCGCCGTGCTCAAGTTCCGCGGCCAGAAGGCTGCGGTGATCCCCGTGCCGACCGCGGCTCCGCCCGTCCGGCTCGTGCCGTTCTCGACGGGTCACCCGGAGATCCCGATCGTCGGGCCGCTGATCGCGGAGACGCCGCCTGCCGACGAGGTCGATCGGAAGAAGGTCGTGTTCACACGCGTGCAGCATCGACTGCTCCGGTCGTACGCCCCGGCCGTCGCAGGGCTGCCGTCGATCGACGACGACGCCGAGCGCGCCCTCTCGTCCGCCTACACGGCCCGCCATCGCGACTGCTTCCCCGCGCCCGTCCGGCCCGTGGAGCGAACCCTGGGCGAGTTGGCGGTCGCCAGCCCCTACGCAGGACTGCTCGAACGGGTGGACGACGATCGTTTAGTCTGGGACCTGTCGGCGTACCGGGGGCGCCCGGTGCATCCCGGGCTGGTCGAGTTGGGCGCGGTGGTCGAGTTCCGTCGTGTGCCGGGTACGGCACGGCTCGACGCGACGCGCATCGACACGGCGCTCGGCACGGCCACGCCGGGCACCGTCGCATGGCGCCGCGCCGAGCGCTTGGCGATGTGCACCGTCACCACGCACACGGCCATGATCCGGCACTTCAACTGGCTACATCTCACGGCCGGCCCGGTGCTCGAGGCCACGACCCGCAACCGCCTCCCCGTCCACCACCCCGTGCGTCGCCTGCTGTGGTGGCACGTGTACGGCACGCACGCCGGCAACGAGCTGGTGACCGAGGTGCTCATGTCGCCCGGCGGCGAGTTCGACGCGATCTTCAGCCTCACCCATCGGGCGAAGTGCGAGCTCTTCGAGGCGACCCGCCACGACCTCGACCTGTCGTTCGCGAACCCGCGGGTCGACGCCGCCGTGCGACGGGTCGACGCCGCCGGCCTGGCGATGCCCGCCCACGGGCAGTGGACCGAGCTGTACGACGTCGTCCATCGGCACGTCGCCCGGGTGCTCGAGCGGGCCTATCCGCACGCGGACGCGATCGTCGGCGACCACGAGCTCGGCACCTTCCTCGACGATCTCGACGAACTCCTCCCCCATGGACTCACCGCACTCACGGGCGGACATCGCGACCTCGCGTCGATCACCACCGTGCTCGCCACCATCGTGCACCTCGCGACGGTCGAGCACGAGATCACCGGCAGCGGGCTCTGGGACTACCAACTGTGGAACGACGTCTCGCCGGTACGGGTCCACCGCGACGGCAGCGAGGTGCCGCTCGACGTGTACCAGCGCCTGGTGAACGCCAACTTCAACCTCAACGTCCACCGAACGATGCTGCTCGACGACGCCCTGCCCGGCGTGGCGCTCGACGCACCGATGGTGGAGGCCTTCGTCGCCTTCCAGCAGGACCTGCTGGCGGTCCAGGCGACGCTCGACCTGCTCCCACCCACACCGTGGCGCATGGAGCCACGTCGACTGAAGGCGAACATCAATGCCTGACCTCGCAGACACCGGGCATCCGGCAACACCCGGGGCCGACCCCGCCGCGACCGCGGGCGCGGCTCTCGAGGCATTCCGCTCGGAGCGTTACGACGAGGCGGCACGACGGTGGGCCCACGCCGCAGCGCACGCCGTCGACGACGACGATCGGCGGAGGTGGCAGGAGCTGGCCGACCGAGCCGCGGCGAACGTCATCGCCGAGGCCCACCGGGTGGTCCCGGCCCGCACGTTCTTCGATCGCACCCGGCTGCTGGCGCCGCCCCCTGATCCGCAGCTCCCCGATCCCCCGCCCCCGAGAGACCTGCGGCCGTGGTGGGACTCGCTGGTCCAGCCCGCCGGCAAGGCCGTCGGCGACGTGTTCGGCAAGGTCTTCCGGTTCGGCAGCGCCGTGCTCGCGCGGCGAGCGTCCGGGCCGGTGTGGACGGCCTGGGACCGCAAGGGTCTCACCGCGGGAACGATGGTGCTGGCGCACATGCGCGAGGAGCTCATGGCGCACAACCTGCACACCACCTACCCGCCCGGTGCCAAGGTCGGCTTCGTCCCCGACGGGCTCACCCCGCCGCCCGGGGTCACCCACTTCCGCACGGCGGACGGTTCGTGGAACCGCCTCGACGATCCGAAGGAGGGCGCGGCGGGCACGCGCTTCCTGCGCAACGTCGCCAACGCATCGATCCGACCGGCCGGTCACGACGACCCGGCGCTGCTGACCCCGAACCCTCGGACCATCAGCCGCAAGCTGCTCACCCGACGACTCGACGCCGACGGTCCGGTCGTGCAGGAGGTGCCGTTCCTCAACCTGCTCGCGGCCTCGTGGATCCAGTTCCAGAACCACGACTGGGTCACCCACGGCGAGAACCTGCTCGCGCACGACGACCCGCTGCTGATCCCGCTCGACGCCGACGATCCGGTTCGCGAACTCACCGGCCAGGAGGCGCTCGTCGTGCCGCGCACCCAGGCCGACCCGACGCACCCCGGCCCCGACGGTGGCGAGACGACGCCGGTCACGTTCGTGAACGAGGTGACCCACTGGTGGGACGGGTCGCAGCTCTACGGCAGCGATCTCGAGACGCAGCGACGGCTCCGCAGCGGCGTCGGCGGCAGGCTGCGGCTCGAGCCGGACGGCAGGCTCCCCGTCGCCGATGACGGGGTGGAGGACACCGGCTTCGTCCGCAACTGGTGGGTCGGCCTCTCGATGTGGCACACCCTGTTCGCCCGCGAGCACAACTCGATCTGCACGATGCTCGCCGGCCGGTACCCGGAGTGGGACGACGAACGACTCTTCCAGACCGCTCGACTCGTCAACGCCGCCGTGATGGCGAAGATCCACAGCATCGAGTGGACCCCGGCCATCCTGCCGAACCCCTCGCTGAACCTGGGTCTGAACGCCAACTGGTACGGCATGCTCACCTACAAGTTCCGTCGCCCCGGCAAGCGCCGCACCGTCGCGCGGTTCAACGTGGCGAGCCCCGAGCTCGGCGGTCTCGTCGGCAACCACATCGAACGACACGGCCACGCATACGGGCTGGCCGAGGAGTTCGTCGAGGTCTACCGCCTCCACTCGCTGCTGCCGGAGCGGCTGCACCTCCGGCGTCACGTCGATGGTTCGTCGATCGAGGACCTGCCGATGCCGGCGACGCGACAGGCGGGATCGCCGCGGGTCACGGGGCGCGTGTCGCTCGCCGATCTGTTCTTCTCGTTCGGCACCCAGCACCCCGGCGCGCTCGTGCTGCACAACTACCCGCACTTCATGCAGCAACTGAGCATCCCCGACCACCCCGTGTTCGACATGGGGGCGGTCGACATCCTGCGGGCCCGCGAACGCGGGGTGCCGCGCTACAACGAGTTCCGCCGCCAGCTCGGGCTGAAGCCGATCCGGCGTTTCGAGGATCTCAACCCCGACCCCGCGGTGGTGCGGGCGATCCGCGAGGTCTACGGCGACAACGTGGAGAGCCTCGACCTGATGGTCGGCACGCTGGCGGAAGGTCACCGGCCCAGCGGTTTCGGTTTCGGCGAGACGATGTTCCAGATCTTCATCATCAACGCGAGCCGTCGTCTCCAGGCCGACCGCTTCTACACCGACGACTACCGCCCGGAGGTGTACACGCCCGAGGGCATGCAGTGGGTCGATGACGCGACCTTGAAGCGGGTGATCCTGCGGCACCTGCCCGAGCTCGAGCGCACCGGTCTCGGCAACGTCATGAACGGGTTCGAGCCGTGGGACACCGACGCGCAGCTCGACCCGGTGCGGCATCCGCTGCGGGCCTGCCTCCCGGAGCTCCGCGGCGACCCCTGGACCGGTGACGCGCACCGATGAGCGACGACACCGACGCTCCGGCGTCCACCACGTGGACCACCGGTCTGCGGCTCGTCAACGGCGTGTTCAAGGGCGGCGGCGCGAAAGGTGTCGCGTACACGGGCGCGTTGCGGGCGTTCCGTGACCGCGGCTTCTGGTTCGGCAGCGTCGCCGGCGCATCGGCCGGCGCGCTCACCGCAGCGATGATCGCCGCGGGCATGGATCCCGACGAGATGGAGCGCGACGTGCCCGCCGCGGTGCGGGCGACGCAGGCGTCGACGGTCCGGGCGGTCGGCAACGCCGTGCTCGGGCGCACCACCTCGCTCTACGACACGAAGGGGATGCGCGACTGGCTCGAACGGAAGCTGGCGCAGCAGGTCGGCGTCACCGACGGGCGGCCGGTGACGTTCGAGCAGCTGCACCGCCATTCGGGCATCGAGCTGTACGTCGTGGCGATGGACCTCGCGAACGGCCTGCCGATCGTCTTCAGCCGTCGGAGCACGCCGAGTGTCGACGTGGCCGGCGCGGTGGCTGCCTCGTGCGCGATCCCAGGCGCGTTCCCGGCCGGACGAGGTGTCTGGTACGACGCCGAGGTCGGCGCGACCGTGCACCAGCTCGTCGACGGCGGTGTGTGGGCGAACTACCCCGGCTTCGTGTTCAAGGACCGCTCGTTCCGGCTCTGGCTGCGCGCGGCGAGCGAGGCGCGTGACCGTTGGTCGGGTACCGAGGACCGAGCGTGGGACGTGGAGTGCGACCGTCCGGTGGTCGGTTTCGTGATCGGAGAGCCCGTCCGCCTCGAGACCCGCGAGGTCGTGGGCATGGTGCCCATGGCCGGTGAGCGGATCTCCAGTCGGTACGACCGTGGCCCGGCGTCGACCTCGCCACAGCCGGGTCTGCACGCCTTCGGGGCGGTGCTCTCGAACGACCTCGCTCGCCTCGTGGTGTTGGCGTCGACCGCAGCGCTGATCGTCCTCGGCCTCGTCCACGGTTCGATCATGATCCGGCGTACGGCGGCCAACCTCGACAACTGGCTGCCGTCGGTGGTGTTCCCGTTCGCCCTGGTGGGTCTGCTCAGCCTCGCGTTCACCGCGGCGGTCGCGTCGCTGGCGGTCGTGGTGAGCCTGATCGTGTCCGGCCGACTGATCGCCGACACGCTCTTGCCGTCGATCAGGTCGTTGATCGCGGTGCCGACCGGTGTGCCGGCCTGGGTGGGTCTCGGTGACGACGGGGTGGTGATCATCGTGCCGGCCGGTCGCTTGACCACGATCGACTTCGCGGTCGACGACGACGTGCGGCGTGAGGCGCTCGAGGCGGCCTATCGCAGCACGCACGACCAGTTGTGCGACGAGCGCAACCGAGCGATCCTCGACGCCCTGCTCGCCGGGGAGCGGCCAGAGGTGCCCTTGCCGGTGCTGCAGGTCTCGTCGCCGGTCGCGTCGCTCGATGTGCGACGTGGCGCCTGGCGGCGGGCGATCGCCGTGGTGCTCGCCACCGCGGCGATCGGGTTGCTCGCATGGTGGGCGGTCGACAAGGGCAGCACCGATCGGGTCCGCACGCTGACGGGCACCATCCTCGCCGGCCTCGTCGTCGGCGGCGTGGCGGTGTGGTACCTCGGATCGTCGTCCGCCGCTCGGGCGGCGAACCGGACGGGCATCGGCGTCCACCCGCGGCAACCCGTGTCGGATCGGCTGGCCGGCGTGTTCATCGTGGCGGGTGCTGCGCTGTTGTCCGCCGCGTTCATCACCGCAGCGGTTGCGATGGAACGGCGCGACGAGTCGGTCGAACGGGGACGAGTCGAGGCTGCGTCCGCCGGCGCCGGCGATGTGAGCACCTACGAGATCTCGCTCGACCGCAGCGGCGATCGCGTGACGCTCGAGACGGAGCGCCACCTGCGGATGCACGAGCACGTCTACGTGCGGCGCGGCGACGGTTCGCAGTTGCGGCTGTCCGGCCCCCTGCCCGGCTGGACGTTCCCCCTCGCGATCGTGCTCTCGATGAGTGGGGTGGGGCTGCTGACGTCCGGTCTGCACCGCCGCCGCTGGAACGTGCGGACGCGGCACCTCGCCCAGCTCGTCGCCCACTGGGAACGAGCGGAGCCCGCCTCGGGTCGTGGACGTCGACGCTCGCCGGTCGAGCCCTCGGGTGCCACCAGGCGCCGCGAGGCTCGGGCGAGCCGCAGTCGACGGGTTCGGCGGGCACTGCGTCGCTGAGGCGAGCGTCGATGACGTCCGACGACGGGCCGACGACGGGCCGAGGTCAGCGCGCGGCGGGGGGTCCGTGGACCTGTTCGCCGCCGACGAGCGTGCGGTGCACGAGCGGAACACCCGGCCGGTACACGAGGTGCGTGTACGAGGGCGCATCGAGCACCACGACGTCGGCACGCGAACCCGGCCGGAGTGCTCCGAGGTCGGGTCGGCGCAGCGCGGCAGCGCCTCCGACCGTCGCGGCGATGATCGCCTCCTCGATCGTCATCCGCATGTCGCGAACGGCGAGGGCGATGCAGAACGACATCGAGGTGGTGTAGCTGCTGCCCGGGTTGCAGTTCGTCGCGAGCGCGACGGTCACGCCGGCCTCGAGCACCCGTCGGGCGTCGGGATAGGGCTGCCGGGTGGAGAAGTCGGCGGCCGGGAGGAACGTGGCCACGGTGTCGCTCGATGCGAGCGCCTCGATGTCGTCGTCGTCGAGGTAGGTGCAGTGGTCGGCAGATGCGCATCCGAGTTCGACCGCGAGCTGCACCCCGGGACCGTGCCCGAGCTGGTTCGCGTGGAGGCGGCCCCCGAGGCCGCGGGCCATGCCGGCCTGCAGCACGGCCCGGCACTGATCGGCGTCGAATGCGCCGACCTCGCAGAAGGCGTCGATCCACCGCGCGTGCGGCGCTGCGGCGTCGAGCATCTCGGTGCACACGTGGTGGACGTAGTCGTCGGTGCGTCCCTCGAACTCCGCCGGCACCACGTGGGCGCCGAGGAACGTCGTATGTGGGGTGAAGCCCTCGGCGACGTGGAGGCAGCGTGCCTCGTGCGATGCGGTGAGCCCGTAGCCCGACTTGATCTCGACGGTGGTGATGCCGGCGCGCTCGGCTTCGGCACGCCTGGCCGTCGTGAGCGCGCGCAGCTCGTCGTCGCTCGCACGGCGTGTGGCGTCGACCGTCGTGCGGATGCCGCCCGCCTGGTAGGGGGCACCCGCCATCCGGGCGACGAACTCGTCGCCGCGGTCGCCGGCGAACACGAGATGGGTGTGGCTGTCGACGAACCCGGGGATGACGCAGCGGCCCCCGGCGTCGATGCGGTCGTCGCCGATCGCGCCGGTCGGCTCGATCGAGATGACGTCGCCGTCGACGACGACCAGCGCGACGTTGCGTCGCACCCCCAGCGGTCCGTCGCCGAGGGCCGGTTCGTTGGTGACCAACAGACCGATGTCGTCGATCACGAGGGACCGGCCGGCCGGCGGGTCGGCACGATCCGTCACGGGGTCACCACCGAGGTGTCCGCTGCCGCTGCCCAGACCGCACCGATCGATCCGTGGAGTTCGGCGGCGACGTCGACGGTGAGGTGGCTGCCGTCGCGCACGACGATCCTGCCGCCTGCGACGACGTGGTGGACGTCGGCCGCGGTGGCGGCGAAGACCGCAGTGGCGAGTGCGTGGTCCGCTCCCCCGCCCGCGGTGCGGACGCTGTCGAGCCGGACCGACACGAGATCGGCGAGGCTCCCGACGCTGATCCGTCCCGCGTCCGGCCAGCCGAGGCTGTGGTGCCCGCCGGCGGTGCCGGCCTCGAGCAGCGTCGGCACGGCATGGTTGCCGCGCACCAGCGAGGACAGGCGCTCGTCGAGTTCGGTCGCGCGCAGCTCCTCGAACAGATCGATCACGGCGTGGGAATCGCTCCCCACGGCGATCGGTATCCCGGCGTCCCGCCAGGCGGCCGTGTCGCCGATGCCGTCGGCCAGATCTCGCTCGGTGGTCGGGCAGATGCACACGGCCGATCGGTGCATCTGCAACAACCGGACGTCGTGCTCGGTGAGGTGTGTCGCGTGCACGGCGGTGAACGCAGCGTCGAGGGCGTGGCGCTCGGCGAGCAGTTCGAGCGGCGTCAGAGCGAACGCCTCGATGCACTGATGGTTCTCGGCCGGCTGTTCGCTCACGTGGGCGTGCAGCGGCGCCTCGTGCTCGTTCGCCCATCGCGCGATCTGTTCGATCGACGCCGGATCGACGGCTCTGACCGAGTGGACCGCTGCGCCGATGCGGACGACCGGTGACGCGAGCGACCGGAGCGCCTCCACCCGCTCGACCCACCGCTCCACCCGGACGTCGCTGAAGCGCCGCTGCACCTGGTTCGGCGCCTGACCGATGCCGCCCTGGAGGTAGCAGGTGTCGAGCAGGGTGATCCGCACGCCGGCGTCGGCCGCCGCGGCGACGAGCGCTGCACCCATCGCGTTCGGATCGCGGTACGGCTCACCGTCCGGCTGGTGGTGCAGGTAGTGGAATTCGCCGACGCACGTGACGCCGGCGAGGGCCATCTCGGCGAAGGTCGCGCGGGCGAGCCGGTGGTACGACTCGGGATCGAGGGTGGCGGCCAGCCCGTACATCTGGTCGCGCCAGGTCCAGAACGATCCGACGCCGTCATGGGTGCGGCCGCGCAGCGCTCGGTGGAAGGCGTGGCTGTGGGCGTTGGCCAGGCCGGGCAGGGTGAGCCCGGCGAGCCGGATCGTGCCGGCCGGCAGCTGGTCGACCCGGCTGCCCGGCGTGACCGCGACGATGCGGTCGCCGTCGACCTCGACGAGCACGTCGGCCACCGCGTGGTCGCCGCCCAACCAGGCGAGCTCGCAGTGGTAGGCGGCGCGGCTCACGTCAGCTCCCGACCCGCCGCACGAACTCGGTGATGCGCGCGACGAAGGCCTCGCGGTGGAACCGTTCGAACTGCTCCCACGTGGTGAAGGTGGTGGGGTCGGTGACGCGGTCGAGGAACAGCCTGCCGTCGAGGTGGTCGCACTCGTGCTGGAAGGTGCCGGCCGTGAGCCCCCGCTTCACCTCGTCGTGGGCCACGCCGTCGCGGTCGAGGTAGCGCACGCGGATGTTCACGTGACGCATCACGTTGCCGCGCAGGTTGGGCACCGACAGGCAGCCCTCGTTGATCTCGACCAGTTCGTCGTCGAGGAACTCGATCTCGGGGTTCACCACCACCGTGAGCGGGATCTGCGGCTTGTACGGGTAGCGGGGGTTGTGATTCACCTCGATCGTCGTGACGCGCAGCGGCACGCCGATCTGGTTGGCGGCGATGCCCGCGCCGTTGGCCGCGTGCATGGTGTCGATCAGGTCGTCGATGAGCTGCTGCACCGCAGGGGTCGCCAGCTCCTCGACGGACACCTCGCGAGCCCGCTCGCGCAGGACCGGATGGCCGACGGTGACGATCTCGCGGACGGTCACGACGCTGCCCGCCAGAGCACGGGGAACAGCGGATGGTCGAGGGGCGCGCCGTCGGCGAGTTCGTCGGCGAGGCCGGGGAACGGTGGCGAGGTGGTCCACGGACGCACGACGTGGCGGATGTCGTCGCCGAGGAAGCGCAGCGACAGCACCCGCCGTCGGTGCGGGCCGAGCACCGGGCCCGCGCCGTGCAGGGTGAGGCCGTGGAAGAACACCGCGTCGCCGGGCTCGAGCGCCCAGCCGATGATCTCGAACTCGGGGTTGCCGTCGATCTGCGGCAGCTCGACCAGCGAACCCTCGGGGAACCACTTGGCCTGGCCGTCGAGGAACGTGCGGGGCATGAACCACGGGCCGAGATGCGAGCCGCGGACGAACTCGAGCGCCGACTCGCGCGGCACCGGGTCGACCGGGATCCACGCGCTGAGGTTCAGGCGACCATCGACGTTGTAGTACGGCTGGTCCTGGTGCCACGGCGTGCGCTGGCGGGTACCGGGCTCCTTCGTCAACACGTGGTCGTGGTAGAAGCGCACCTCCGCGGTGTCGCCCATGAGGTGCGCCGCGATCGCCGCCGTCGGCGAGGTGCGCACGAACTCCTCGAGCTCCCGCAGGCGCTGCCACGAGCAGAAGTCCTCGACGAACGCGCCGTCGTCGGTGCCGCTCGCCCGCTTCGCGAGCGGCGACAGGTCGGCCAGGTTCGCGTCGATGGCACGTCGGGCGAGGTCGACCTGCTCGGGCGTGAAGGCACCCCGCACGCACACCGCACCGTCGCGCCAGAAGTCGCCTTCGATTCGGTGCTCGATCCGGTGCTCGATCGCGTCGCCCACGTGCGTCATCCCTCCATCATGGGCACGCGGACGCCACGTTCGTGTGCCACCTCGATCGCCCGGTCGTAGCCGGCGTCGGCGTGTCGGATGACGCCCATGCCGGGATCGCTCACGAGCACGCGGGAGAGCTTCTCCGCGGCGAGGTCGGTGCCGTCGGCGAGGCACACCATGCCGGCGTGGATCGACCGTCCGATGCCCACTCCCCCGCCGTGGTGGATGCTCACCCAGGTGGCGCCGCTCGAGGTGTTGACGAGCGCGTTGAGCAGCGGCCAGTCGGCGATCGCGTCACTGCCGTCGAGCATCGACTCGGTCTCGCGGTACGGCGAGGCGACCGAGCCGCTGTCGAGGTGGTCGCGACCGATGACGATCGGGGCCTTCAGTTCGCCGCGGCGCACCATCTCGTTGAACCGCAGGCCGAGGCGGTGACGCTCGCCGTAGCCGAGCCAGCAGATGCGCGCCGGCAGGCCCTGGAACGCCACCCGCTCCTGCGCCAACGAGATCCAGCGGTGCAGGCCCTCGTCGTCGGGGAACTCCTCCAGCACGGCGCGGTCGGTCGCCGCGATGTCGGCCGGGTCGCCCGACAGCGCGACCCAGCGGAACGGGCCCTTGCCCTCGCAGAACAACGGGCGGATGTACGCGGGCAGGAAGCCCGGGTAGTCGAAGGCACGCTCGAAGCCGCCGAGCTGGGCCTCGGTGCGCAGGCTGTTGCCGTAGTCGAACACCTCGGCGCCCTTGTCGAGGAAGCCCACCATGCCGCGGCAGTGCATCGCCATCGACTCGCGCGACCGGCGGATGAGCTCCTGCGGGTCGGTGCGGGCCATCTCGGCGGTGGCCTCGGGCGTGAGGTCGGCCGGCACATAGCTGAGTGGGTCGTGGGCGCTGGTCTGGTCGGTGACGATGTCGGCCGGGAAGTCCATCGCGAGCAGTTGCGGCACGAGCACGGCGGCGTTGCCGACGAGGCCGACCGACAGCGCACGCTTCGCGTCGCGTGCCTCGATGCACCGGGCGATGGCGTCCTCGACCGAGTCGGCGATCACGTCGAGGTAGCGGTGCTCGACACGCCGCTCGGCGCGCCAGGCATCGACCTCGATGCACAGGGCGACGCCACCGGCCATCGTGACGGCGAGCGGCTGCGCCCCGCCCATGCCGCCGAGGCCCGCGGTGAGGGTGATCGTGCCGGCGAGGGTGCCGTTATACCCCGGTCCGGAGAACCGTTTGCGGCCGATCTCGGCGAAGCACTCGTACGTGCCCTGCAGGATCCCCTGGGTACCGATGTAGATCCACGAGCCGGCCGTCATCTGGCCGTACATCGTGAGGCCCATCGCCTCGAGGCGGCGGAACTCGTCCCAGTTGCCCCACTGCGGCACGAGGTTCGAGTTGGCGAGCAGCACGCGCGGTGCCCACTCGTGGGTGCGGAACACGCCGACCGGCTTGCCGCTCTGCACGAGCATCGTCTCGTCGGCCTTGAGCGTGGTGAGCGTGCGCGCCATGGCGTCGAACGCGTCCCAGCTGCGAGCGGCACGACCGGTGCCGCCGTAGACGACGAGGTCGTCGGGGCGCTCGGCCACCTCGGGATCGAGGTTGTTGTGCATCATCCGGTAGGCCGCTTCCTGCGGCCAGCCGAGACAGGTGAGATCGGTGCCGCGGTTGGCGCGGACGGGACGGGGACCGGACATCAGAGGACCTCCAACGGGCCGATGGTGGATTCGACGGCGGCGAGCACGCTGCCGTCGGCGAGGCGTTGCTCGGCGATGCGCAGGTCGGGTGACAACCAGCGATCGGGACCGGGGCCGGCGACATCGCGGCGCAGCACCTCGAGTGCCGCGCCGGTGGCCGGTCCGGGGACGAGCGGGGCGCGCAGGTCGAGTGCCGCGGCGGCGCACACCAGCTCGACGGCCAGGATGCGGCGCAGGTTGTCGACGCTGCGGCGGAGCTTGCGAGCGGCCGCCCAGCCGTTGGACACGTGGTCCTCCTGCATCGCGCTCGTGGGCAGCGACTGGGTGCTCGCCGGCACGGCGAGGCGCTGGTTCTCCATCGCCATCGCCGCCTGTGTGTAATGGGCGATCATCATCCCGCTGTTCACCCCTGCGTCGGGCGTGAGGAACGGAGGCAGGCCGTGCGAACGTGCGACGTCGAGCAGTCGATCGGTGCGGCGCTCGCAGATCGCCGACAGCTCGCTCGCGGCGATGGCCAGGAAGTCGCACACGAACGCGACCGGCGCACCGTGGAAGTTGCCACAGCTCTCGACGCGACCGTCGGGCAGGATCATCGGGTTGTCGATCGCCGCATCGAGCTCGCGCTCGGCGATGGTGCGGGCGTGGGCGATGGTGTCGAGCGCCGCGCCGTGCACCTGGGGCGTGCACCGCAGCGAGTACGCGTCCTGCACCTTGCCGTCGCCCGTGCGGTGGCTGGCGACCATCGGCGAGCCGGCCAGGATCCGCTGGAGGTTGCGAGCGCTCACGGCCTGACCCACCTGGGGGCGCAGCGCCTGGAGGTCGGCGGCGAAGGCGCGGTCGGTGCCGAGGATGCCCTCGACCGTCATGGCGGCGGTGAGGTCGGCGAGACGGGCGAGCGCGCCGAGGTCGTGCAACGCCAGGCACAGCATGCCGAGGATGCCGTCGGTGCCGTTGATGAGGGCCAGGCCCTCCTTGGCGCGCAGCGTGACGGGCTGGAGCCCGGCCCGCGCGAACGCCACCGACGTCGGCACGATCAGGTCGTCCGGGCCCCACACCTCGCCCTCGCCGATGAGCGAGAGCGCGCAATGGCTCAAGGGTGCGAGGTCGCCGCTCGCACCGAGGGATCCGTGTTCGCGGACCACGGGCGTGATGTCCTCGGCGAGCATCGCGAGCTGGAGGTCGACGATCTCGGGGCGGACCCCCGAGTGCGCCATCGCGAGGCTGCGGGCGCGCAGCAGGAGCAGCGCCCTGACGACCTCGGGTTCGACGGTGTCGCCCATGCCGGTGGCGTGGGAGCGGACGAGGGCGACCTGCAGTTCAGCGGTGCGTTCCACCGGGATCACCGTGGCGGCCAACGAGCCGAAGCCGGTGGTGACGCCGTAGACGGGCGTCTCGCCGGCGACGAAGCCGTCGACCAGTGCGGCGGAGCGCTGCATCGCGGCCCGTGCGGCTGATCCGAGCCGCACCGGTGCGTGGGCGCGGGCGACGTCGACGACCTCGTCGATGGTGAGCCCCCGACCGAGCAGTTCGACGGCCGGGAGTTCGATGGCGGAGGCGTGCTCGAGAGATTCCATCAGGTGGCAGAGAATGCCACGGGACGAAACGACTCGCAAGTCATCGACCGCGATGGGTCAGGCGACGAAAGTGCGCGATTGCCGCTGTCGGCGCGGGGCGTGCTCACTAGCTTGTGGCGGTGACCGTTCTGCAGTTCATCGCCGGCCTCGTCCTGCTCGTCGTCGGGGCGGAACTGCTCGTCCGTGGCGCCGGCAAGCTGGCCATTCGTTTCGGCGTCGCTCCGCTCGTCGTCGGCCTCACCGTCGTCGCCTTCGGCACCAGTTCGCCGGAGATGGCGGTGTCGATCGGGTCCGTCCGCGACGGCAACGTCGACATCGCAGTGGGCAACGTGGTCGGTTCGAACATCTTCAACGTGTTGTTCATCCTCGGCCTGTGTGCGCTGATCGCGCCGTTGCTCATCAACCGGCAGATCATCCGCAAAGAGGTGCCGGTGATGATCGCTGCCTCGTTGTTGCTCATCGCACTCGGCGCCGACGGCGAGATCCAGCGCTACGACGGGATCATCCTGTTCCTCCTGGCGATCGTCTACACGGTGCTGCTCATCCGCCAGAGCCGCAAGGAGACCAGGTCGGGCGAGGCCGATCTCGAGGCCGAGGGAATCTCGCTCACGAGCACCTGGGACCAGAAGCTGCCGGTGCAGATCGCACTCGTCCTCGGTGGTCTCGTCCTGCTCGTGATCGGTGCCGAATGGCTCGTGAACTCTGCGATCTCGTTCGCCGAGTCGCTCGGCGTGTCGGAATTGGTGATCGGCCTCACCATCGTCGCCGCCGGCACCTCGATGCCCGAGGTCGCCACCTCGGTGATGGCCACCATCCGCGGCGAGCGAGACATCGCCGTCGGCAACGTGATCGGTTCGAACATCTTCAACATCCTCGCCGTGGTCGGCCTCTCGGCGATCGTGGCGCCCGAGCCACTGGTGATCTCGAACGCGATGCAGACCTTCGACTTCTGGGTGATGCTCGCGGTCGCCGCAGCCTGTCTGCCGATCTTCTTCACCGGATCGACCATCGCCCGGTGGGAGGGCGCGGTCTTCCTCCTCTACTACGTCGCCTACGTCGTCTATCTGATCCTCGACTCGCAGGACCACTCGGCGACCGGGACATACACGAACGCGATGCTGCTGTTCGTGGTCCCGATCACGGTGGTGACGATCGCGATCGTCGCAGTTCGCGAATGGAAGGCTCGCTCGGGCACGCCGGCCATCTGATCGAGCAACGCCGGCGCTGTTCCATCGAGCGGCAGGTGCTGCCATACTGCGCAACATGTCGCACGCACTCGACACCCCCCGTGCAACCGACCGTGGGCTCAGCCTCGTGCGCGAGGTCGCCGACAACCCGCACGGGCTGCCGCTCGCCGATCTCGCTCGGGCGGTCGAGCTCAGCGCCAGCACCGCGCTCCGGCAGCTGCGCTCGCTCGAGGCCGCCGGCTTCGCCGTGCGCCGGTCCGACGGCGCCTGGGTGCCGGGGCCCGAGCTGCTGCGCATCGCCCGGAATCTCGCGGCGAGCGCGACGCTCCCCCGGCTCGCCGAACCCGTGCTCGCGTCGCTGGCCGAGGCGCTCGGCGAGTCGGCCTACCTGGCCGAGGCGGCCGACGAGCGCACGGCGGTCTACGTGGCGATGGAGGCCGGCACCCACACCGTGCGACACGTGAGCTGGCTCGGGCACACGGTGCCCCGTCGCGGCACGGCCGTCGGACGTGCACTCGTCGCCGACGTCGACGCCGACGGTGTCGCCGTGCGCGAGGACGCGGTCGAGAGCGGCATCACGGCGGTGTCCGCACCGGTGCGCGATGCGAGCGGTCAGGTCGTGGCCGCCGTGAGCGTCGTGGGTCCGTCGTTCCGACTCGCCGGCCCGGCGCTCGCCGGGGCCAGGGGTGCGGTCGCCGAACACGCGGCGCGCCTGTCCCACGCCGCGGGCTTCGCGGTGCGCGACACTCGATGATGTGAACACACGTCCGAACCGCCTGCTCGTCGCCGCCGTTGCGGCCGTGTCGCTGTTCGCCGCCGCCTGCGGTGACGACGCCGCGCCCAGGGCCGATTCGTCCTCGGCGATCACCACGGTCCCCGATGCGACCGAGGCGCCACCGTCGACCGAGGCGGCGTCGACGACGGAGCCGGCGCCCGAGACCACCGCCGCCGACACCACCACGCCGGCGACGGAGGCACCCACCACGACCGCTGCCCCCGCCGGATGGACCTCGGTCGGCCCGATGCCCTCGCTCGCCTACCTGCCGTGCTGCGCGTCGAACTACGTGGGCGAACCGTCGCCGGCCATCCCGGCCGACCCCGCCGCGGCATTGACGCCCGGCATCTACCGCGCCTTCCGCGAACAGCCGGCGGCAGCCGAGCCGGTGGAGACCGACACGATCACGTTCTCGCTCGCTCCGTTCGTCCCGTGCGGCACGCCCGACGTGTACTGCGAGGAGTTCGTCGACGGCGAGGTCGGCGTGGGCGACGTCGTCCGCCAGGTGACGTTGCCGCTCGACGCCGACATCCGCGTCGTCGTCGGCGGGTTCGACTGCGGTGCGGACTCCAGCTACGCCATCGACCATCAGGCCGCGACCGGAGTGGAGTTGGCGACGCTGCAGGCGGAACTCGACGCCTCCTATGCCGAGGTCGTCGCGCCGCTCGTGGAGGCCGACACCCCGTTCGACGACTACGCCTCGATCTTCGCCGAGCCGCTCGGTGGTTTCACGGTGCCGTGTCTGGGGGCGGGGGTGTTGCAGTTCCAGGGCAGCGCAGGTCCCGCCATTCTCCTCCAGGTGCTCGGGGTGTACGACGATGCAGTCGGCTCGGTCGTGATCCCGCCGTCGATCTCGATCGCGGTCATGTACATGACGGCCCTCGAGGTCGCCGACGACGGCTCGCTGACCCTCTACTTCTACGCCGGCTTCCTCAGCTGATCGCCGCCGGGTCGCGGAACCCGGCCGATTCGGGTCCAACGGCCCGGTCGCACTCGCCCCCGCCGGCGCACGATGACCTCGGAAGACGTCCATCTCTCGCCTCGACCACCGAGGTGAGCTGGACGGTCCGGGAGGTTCGCCGTGAGGAACGTGATCGTGATGGGAGCGGGCGGTCGTGACTTCCACGACTTCGCCCTCGTGTTCCGCGACGATCCCCACGTGCGCGTCGTGGCGTTCACCGCGGCGCAGATCCCCGGCATCGACGACCGGCGCTTCCCTGCGTCGCTGGCCGGTCCGTCCTATCCCGACGGCATCCCGGTCCGGCCGCAGGCCGAGCTGACCCAGCTCATCCGCGACCAAGGGGTCGACGAGGTCGTGCTCGCCTACAGCGACCTGTCGTATGCCGACGTGATGCACCTGTCGGCCGAAGTGCTCGCCGCGGGCGCCGACTTCCGACTGCTCGGCCCCGACGCGACGATGCTGCGGTCGACGAAGCCGGTGATCGCCGTGTGCGCCTCGCGCACGGGCGCGGGCAAGTCGCAGACCACCCGGCGCATCGGCCGGATCCTCCGAGACGCCGGCCTGCGGGTCGCGCTCGTCCGCCATCCGATGCCGTACGGCGATCTCGAGGCGATGCGCGTGCAGCGGTTCGCGACGCTCGACGACATCGAGGCCTCGAACCCCACCATCGAAGAGCGTGAGGAGTACGAGCTGCCGGTACGAGAGGGCATGGTGATGTGGGCGGGGGTCGACTACGAGGCGATCCTGCGCGCCGCTGAGCTCGAGGCCGACGTGATCGTGTGGGACGGTGGCAACAACGACCTGCCCTTCTACCGACCCGACGTGATGGTGACGGTCGTCGATCCGCTGCGGCCGGGGCACGAGTGCGGCTGGTACCCGGGCGAGGTGAACGTACGCCTCGCCGACATCGTCGTCGTCAACAAGGTCGACGTCGCCGCGCCTGCCGACGTCGGCACCGTCATCGGCAACGTGCGCCGCCTGGCGCCCGACGCGGCGATCGTGCAGGCCGCCTCGCCGGTGGTGCTGTCGGACGGGCCGTCGATCTCCGGTGCCCGCGTGCTGGTGGTGGAGGACGGTCCCACCGTCACCCACGGCGGGATGCCCTTCGGTGCGGGCACCGTCGCTGCGCGCGCCGCGGGTGCGCTCGAGCTGGTCGACCCGAGGCCGTTCGCCGTGGGCTCGATCGCGGAGACGTTCGCGAAGTACCCGCACATCGGCGCGGTGCTGCCGGCCATGGGGTATGGGGAACAGCAGCTCGCAGATCTCGCCGCGACCATCGCGGCGACGCCGTGCGACGTGGTCGTCACCGGCACGCCGATCGATCTGTCGGGGGTGATCCACGTCGACCGACCGATTCGCCATGCCTCGTACTCGCTGCGTGAGATCGGTGCTCCCGATCTCGCATCGCTGCTCGCGCCGTTCATCGCGTCGTGCCTGTCCGCACGGACGGGCGCATGAACGCTGCCGCTGAGCGCGGGGTGGACGGGACCGATGGGGCGATGACCCCCGGCGACGGCCTCGTCGTGGTGGCCGTGGGCGGGAACGCGCTCGCTCGACGCGGCGAACCCCTGAGCTGGAGCAGCCAGCTCCGCAACGCACGCCGCGCCGCTGCCGCGATCGCGCCCGCCGCCGACGCGTGGCGGATGGTGCTCACCCACGGCAACGGACCGCAGGTGGGCATGCTCGCCCTCGGTGCCGAGGCCACGGCGGCGGCCGGCGGTGCCGTGCCGCTCGACGTCCTCGACGCCGAGACCGAGGGGATGATCGGGTACCTGCTCACCCAGGAGCTGTCGAACGCGCTGCCCGGTCGGGAGTCGGTGGCGATGGTGACCCGGGTGGTGGTGGATCCGGCCGACCCGGCGTTCGCCCACCCGACGAAGCCGGTCGGGCCCGTGTACGACGAGACGACGGCCACCGACCTCGCGCTGCACCACGGTTGGACGATCGGGCGGGACGGCAACCGGTGGCGGCGGGTCGTGGCGTCGCCGGAGCCGAGGATGATCGTCGAGCTCGCTTCGATCCGGCTGCTCGTCGATGCCGGCACGCTGGTGGTCTGCGGTGGCGGTGGTGGCGTGCCGGTCGCTCCCGACGGCGAGGGCGGCCTCCGCGGGGTCGAGGCGGTCATCGACAAGGACCTCGCCTCGGCGGTGCTCGCGGTGTCGCTGGGCGCGCACCGCCTCGTGCTGCTCACCGACGTCGACGCCGTGTACGACGGATGGGGCACCTCGGGGCACCGGCCGATCCGCCACACGTCGGTGGCGGCGATGCGGGCGCGATCGTTCGCCGCCGGGTCGATGGGACCGAAGGTCGAGGCCGCGTGCCGGTTCGTCGACGAGACCGGCCATCCGGCGATCATCGGGTCGCTCGACGACGCAGCGGCCGTCATCCGTGGCGACGCCGGCACGATCGTGACCCGCTGACCCGCCCGTCCTGGTGGCCAGCAGGCTCGGCGAGCCGGCGACCGTGCGCTCGCGCTGGGGATCGTGACCTGGACGGTCGGCTTCAGCCGGCGGCCGATCGAGCCGATGATCTCTCGTGCCCTCCGTCCGACCTCCCGCGTTCGCCGTCCTGGTGGGCCTCGTCCTGGCCGCGGCGGTGTCGGCGACGGTGTTCGCCCCGTCGCACACGGGTGACCTCGCGTTCTTCGTCGACGCCTACCGGGGCATGGTCGGTGACGAGGGCCTCCGGGTCTATGCGGAACGTCCGAACATCCAGTCGGGGCCGATCGCCCTGTTGTCGATCGGTCTGCTCGCCGATCTGGGCGACCACGCGTTCCCGCTCGCCGTCGCCGCGATGTTCGTGGTGTCGATGGTGGCGCTGTTCCGGATGGACGGCGCTCGCGACCGCAGCCCGCTGGTGCTCGGCCTCGGTGGGCTGATCGCGCTCGCCTGGTGGCGCACCTTCGCGTTCCAGGGGCACCTCGACGACGCGGCGACGATCGCCCTCGCGGTGATGGCCGTGGCGGCCGTGCAACGTGGGCGCCACGCCTCCGCCGCGGTGGCCCTCGGCGTGGCGCTCGCCGTGAAGCCGTGGGCGGTGTTCCTGCTGCCGGTGCTGATGCGCCCGAGCGACAGCTGGCGGCGGCGCGTCGCACTCCCCTGCCTGAGCCTCGCCATCGGTGCGGTGACCTGGGCGCCGTTCCTGCTCGCGTCGAGCGGGACCGTGGGCGGCGCGAAGCCCTCGGTGTGGGTCGCTCCCGACTCGGTGTACCGGCTCTTCACCGGCACGTCCTCGACGATGCCGGTGACGCTGCGCCTCGTCCAGCTCGCCTTGTGCATCGTGGCCGTGGGCTGGGTCACGCTGCGCGGCCATGTGACCTGCGCGCTCCTGCTGGGAGTGTCCGTGCGGCTGCTGCTCGACGGAGGGACGTGGCCGTACTACACGGCCGGCCTGATCGTCGGCGCCCTGCTGTGGGACGTGCTCGAGTCGGAGTACCGACTGCCCTGGGCCACGATCGCCGCGAGTGCGCTCCTGCCCAAGCCGACCTGGATCGAACCGGCCGAGGTGCGTTCGCTGATGCGCCTGGTCGCCTGCCTCGGGGCGATCGCACTGGTGTTGTGGACCGTGCACCGCGATGGGCACCGCGGCGGCGGACGGGCCGCGAGCGGGTCAGTCGAAGGTGGCGACCGTGCTGACCGTACGGGCCAGGACGGCCTCGTCGAGCTCGATGCCGAGCCCGGGCCGGTCGGACAACTCGAACCAGCCGCCGTCGGCCCGCAGCGGCGCGGTCAACGGGTAGTCGCGGCGTTCGATGCTCCACTCGGGCGGATCCTCGGGCCACTCCATCCACAGTGAGCCGGCCTGGCCGACGGTGCCGGCAGCGAGGTGCAGGTTGGCCATCACCCCGATGCCGTTGCCCCAGGTGTGCGGGGAGAACACCTTGCCCGCCGCGTCGATCCGACGGCCGATCGGCGCCAGCCCGCTGATGCCCTGCGTGCACGTGCAGTCCGGCTGGAACACGTCGAGGCACTCCCGGTCGAGCAGCTCGCGGAATTCGTATGGCTCACGCGTCATCTCGCCACCGGCGATGCGCATCGAACCTGCTGCGCGTACCCGCGAGCGGAGCTCGGTCATGCCCGCGTAGTCGCCGCGGTGCAGCGGCTCCTCCATCCAGAACACGTCCTCCCCGATGAGGCGTTCGGCGACGCCCCAGGCCGTGACGACATCCCAGGGGCGGCGGCCGTCCCAGGGCATCCGCCAACCCTGATTGCAGTCCACCATGAGGGTCAGGCGATCGCCGACCGAGTCGCGGACCGCTTCGAGCACGGCCAGGTCGTCGCCCAGCGTCGGCCGCCCGAAGCGCACCTTCATCGCGTCGAAGCCCTGGTCGAGCAGCCGGTGGGCGGTCTGCACCATCTCCGGGATCGACCGGTGGACGGCGGTCGACGCGTACAGGCGCAGCCGTGGCGACGTACCGCCGAGGAGCTGCCACACGGGCCGCTGTTCGATCTTGCCGACCAGGTCCCACAGCGCCAGGTCGAGCGACCAGGGGCGGCCGGCGTGGAAGTCGACGTTCATGAGGCGTGCGGCGTGCTGGGCCATGTCGAGCGGATCCTCACCCAGGAAGTACCGGGCGTAGTCGGCGAAGCCGTGCATCGCGTCGCCCGAGCCGATCCCCTCCCTGCCCTCGGAGTCGCGGACGCGCACGATCGTGACCGGGAACTTCGTCCGTGGCTGCGGGTCCCACGAGGCCGGGAACGGCGGGTCGAGCGGCAGTTGGTGGTGGGTGATGTCGATCCCCACGATCGTGCTCATGCGGTGGCTCGCCCCCTCGACGTATGCCTGCTTCCTCGACCGAATTCGTGTGACAACCGTACAAGGAATAGCCCTCGCCGGTGTAGTGTCGCACGACGTGACCGAGACCTCTCAGGACGACCCGGGGACCACTGGCGGAGCAGGGACGCGACGTCGCGGTCGTGAGCGGAACGAGGGCATGCGCAACCGCTTGCCCGAGCAACTCCCATTCCGGCAACCGTACATGCGGCTCAACCACACCGAAGTTCTCTCGGCCGACGAGATCGAGACGATCCACGAGGCGTCGTTGACGATCCTCGAGCGGATCGGCATGGAGTTCCTGTGCCCCGAGTCGCGCAGCATCATGCGCGAGGCCGGTGCCCAGGTCGACGAGTCGAACAGCCGGGTGCGCTTCCCGCGCGAGCTGATCGAGCGCGCCATCACCACCGCGCCGTCGGAGTTCACGCTGCACAGCTGGAACCCGGCTCGCAACATCCGGGTCGGCGGTCGGTGGATGGCGTTCGGCACGGTCGCGAGCGCCCCGAACTACGTCGATCGCAACGGCGTGCGCCGCATCGGCGACCGCGAAGGATTCCGCGACCTGCTCAAGCTCGCCCAGATGCTCGACGCGATCCACTACGTGCCGGGTTATCCGGTCGAGCCGGTCGACATCCACTCGTCGATCCGCCACCTCGAGGCCTCGTACGACATCCTCACGATGACCGACAAGGGCCTGCACTGCTACAGCCTCGGTCGCCAGCGCAACCAGGACTGCATCGAGATGGTGCGCATCGCACGCGGCGTCGACATGGCGACGATCGACCGCGAGCCGTCGGTGATGACGGTCGTGAACACCAACTCCCCGCTGCGCCTCGACATCCCGATGGCGCAGGGCATGATCGAGTTCGCCCGCCACAACCAGCCGGTGGTGGTCACCCCGTTCACCCTCGCCGGCGCGATGGCCCCGATCACCCTCGGCGGAGCGCTCGCCCAGCAGAACGCCGAGGCCCTCGCCGGCATCGCGTTCATGCAGATCGTCAACCCCGGCTCGCCGGTCATGTACGGCGGGTTCACGAGCAACGTCGACATGCAGTCGGGCGCGCCGGCGTTCGGTACGCCCGAGTACGTGCGCACCGCGATGATCAGCGGCCAGCTGTGCCGCCGGTACGGCGTGCCCTACCGCAGCAGCAACGTGTGCGCCGCGAACACCCTCGACGCCCAGGCGGCCTACGAGAGCGTGTTCTCCCTCTGGGGTGCCGTGATGGGTGGCGTGAACTTCCTCATGCACGGCGCCGGCTGGATGGAGGGCGGTCTCCACGCCAGCATGGACAAGATGCTGATGGACGCCGACCTGTTGCAGATGGTGGCGAAGATGCTCGAGCCCGTGCAGGTCGATGCCGACTCGATCCCGATCGACACGATCGAGGAGGTCGGCCCGGGCGGCCACTTCTTCGGCACCGCACACACCCAGTCCCGTTTCCGTGACGCGTTCTACCGACCCTTCCTGTCGGACTGGCGCAACTACGAGACGTGGGACGAGGCGGGACGCCCGACGGCCGATCAGCGTTCGCACGGCCTCGTCGACCGCTTCCTCGCCGCCTACGAGCCGCCGGCGATGGACCCGGAGGTCCAGGCCGAGCTGCGCGCCTTCGTCGACCGTCGCATCGCCGAAGGTGGCGTCGCCACCGACTTCTGACCGTTCGCGGCTGACGTCTGAGGTCTGAGGTCGGCCGGCGTGATGCCAGCGATTCACACGAGATCAACCAGTTCAAGGGGAAAGCAATGAAGACATCGGCACAGGTCGTGGTGATCGGCGGTGGCGTGGTCGGCGCCAGCGTGCTGTACCACCTCACCAAGGAGGGCTGGACCGACGTCGTCCTCGTCGAGAAGGCGCAGCTCACCGCCGGCAGCACGTGGCACGCCGCGGGCGGCATGCACACCCTCAACGGTGACCCCAACGTGGCCCGCCTCCAGCAGTACACGGTGAACCTGTACCGCGAGATCGAGGCCGAGAGCGGCCAGAACTGCGGCATCCACCTGCCCGGCGGCATCCAGCTCGCCGACACCCCGGAGCGCCTCGACTGGCTGCGGATGGCGCAGGCCCGCGGCCGCTACCTCGGGATGCACATGGAGATCATCTCCATGAAGGAGGCCAAGGAGCTCAACCCGCTGCTCGAGGAGAAGTACTTCGTCGGCGCGCTCTACGACGAGGACGAGGGCAGCGTCGACCCCTACGGCGTCACCCACGCCTACTCGATCTGCGCCCGCAACCGCGGCGCCGAGGTGTACCAGAACACCTGGGTGAACGGCCTCGCCCAGCGCCAGGACGGCACGTGGGACGTGCACACCTACGACCCGACCACGGGCGATGCCAAGGGCACCATCCACGCCGAGCACGTCGTGAACGCCGGCGGCCTCTGGGCCCGTGAGGTCGGTCGCATGGCCGGCCTCGAGCTGCCCGTGCTGGCCATGGAGCACCACTACCTGATGACCGAGCCGATGCCGGAGGTGATCGAGTACAACCAGACCAACGGCCGCGAGCTGCCACACATGATCGACTTCGCCGGCGAGATCTACGCCCGCCAGGAGGGCCAGTCGATCCTGCTCGGCACCTACGAGCAGGACAACCGGGTGTGGTCGGCGAAGCAGACCCCGTGGGACTTCGTGTTCCAGCTCCTCCCCCACGACCTCGACCGCATCTCGCCCGAGCTCGAGCGGGCCTTCGAGCACTTCCCCGCGGTCGGCCGCGCCGGCATCCAGAAGTTCGTCAACGGCCCGTTCACGTTCAGCCCCGACGGCAACCCGCTCGTCGGCCCGATCAAGGGCATGCGCGGCATGTGGAGCGCCTGCGCCGTGATGGCCGGCCTCTCACAGGGCGGCGGCGTGGGACTCAGCCTCGCCCAGTGGATGGTGCACGGCGACCCGGGCGCCGACATCTGGGCGATGGACGTGGCTCGTTACGGCGACTTCGCGACGCTCGGCTACACGAACGCCAAGGTGCGCGAGAACTACTCGCGGCGGTTCCGCATCACGTTCCCCAACGAGGAACTGCCCGCTGCTCGCCCGCTGCACACGACGCCCATCTACGACCGCCTCACGGCGCACAATGCGGTGTGGGGCGCCGGCTTCGGTCTCGAGCACCCGCTGTGGTTCCAGAAGCCCGGCCTCGAGCCGGTCGAGGACGTCACGTTCTACCGCTCGAACGCGTTCGACACGGTGGCCGAGGAGTCGAAGGCCGTGCGCGAGCGCGTCGGCTTCAGCGAGGCGTCGAACTTCGCCAAGTACAAGGTCAGCGGTGAGGGCTCGGCCGCATGGCTGCAGGGCCTGTTCACCAACGCGCTGCCGAAGATCGGCCGCACCAACCTCACCGCGATGCTGAACCCGCAGGGAAAGATCGTCGGCGAGTTCTCCGTGAGCCGCATCGGTGACGACGAGTTCTTCCTGTTCGGGTCGCAGGCTGCCGAGGTGCACCACCCTCGCTGGTTCCTCGACCACCTGCCCGGCGGCTCGCCGATCCGGTTCGAGGTGCTGTCGCTGTCGATGGTGGGCCTCACCGTCGCCGGCCCCCGTTCGCGTGACGTGCTGCAGAAGCTCACCGACACCTCGCTGGCCACCAAGGACTTCCCGTTCATGGCGTTCCGGAAGGTGAACATCGGCATGGCGCCGGTGTGGCTCAGCCGCATGACCTACACCGGCGACCTCGGTTACGAGATCTGGGTGCAGCCCGAGTACCAGCGCTATCTGTTCGATCTCATCTGGGAGGCCGGCCAGGAGTTCGACATGGGTCTGTTCGGGTTCCGGGCGCTCATCACGATGCGCCTCGAGAAGAACTTCGGCACCTGGTTCCGCGAGTACCGGCCGATCTACACCCCGCTCGAGGCCGGTATGGACCGCGTGCTCAAGTTCGACCACGACTTCATCGGCCGCGACGCCGTCGAGGCAGAGATCGCGGCAGGCGGCCCGCAGCGCAAGCTCGTGATGTTCGAGGTCGAGGTCGATCCCGAGGCGCCCGCCGACGTGATCGGTGACGAGCCGGTGTGGCACGACGGCGAGGTGGTCGGCTGGGTCACCTCCGGTGGCTACGCCCACTACTCCGGCGTGTCGCTGGCGCTCGGCTACATCCCGACGTCACTGGCCACGGCCGAGTCCGGATTCGAGATCGAGATCATCGGTCGTCGACGCCCGGCCTCGTTGCGCCACGAACCCGTGCTCGACCCCGAGGGCCTGCGCATGCGTGCGTGATCAGCGTTGACGCCGTCGCCGCTCGGGCCACCGGGCGGCGACGGGCAGCATGATCGCGAGCGCCAGCACCAGCCAGAGCAGGCCGAGCGAGGGCGCGAACGCCCGGCCGAACAGGACCAGACCGATCACGGTCGCGAGCCACGCGAGCACCGGCACCGCTCCCCGCAGCGTCCCGGGCTTGACGGACTCCACGCCAGCACGGGCGCCCCGTCGGACGAACTGGTGGACGGTGAGGTAGCCGATCGCCGCGTCGGTGTCGTCGTGGGCCATGGAGGAGATCATGCACCCTTCCGACGGGGAATGCCACGTGGGTCGTGTGACGCTACGGTCCTCGCCATGAATCAGAACCCGATGTCGGTCACCGATGCCGTGAACCGTCGCTCGTCCATCCGCGACTTCCTCGACACGCCCATCGACGACCAGGTGATGCGCGACCTGCTCTCCGATGCGGCGCGGGCGCCGAGCGGCGGCAACGTGCAGCCGTGGCGGGTGTACGTGGTGAACGGTGAGTCGATGACCCGGCTGCGCGAGCACCTGCCGTCGCAGCCGCCGATCGAGTCGCCCGAGTACGACATCTACCCGAAGAGCCTCACCGAGCCGTACCGCACCAACCGGTTCACGGTCGGCGAGCAGATGTACGCGCTGCTGGGCATCCCGCGTGAGGACAAGACGGCCCGGCTCACCCAGTTCGCCCGCAACGGCGATTTCTTCGGGGCTCCTGCCGCGATCTTCTGTTTCGTCGACCGCCAGATGGGCCCGCCGCAGTGGAGCGACCTCGGCATGTTCCTGCAGACCTTCATGCTGCTCGCCGTCGAGCGGGGACTGGCGACCTGTGCGCAGGAGTACTGGTCGGTGCGTCACGGTGCGATCGCCGGCTTCGTCGGTGCCCCCGACGACGAGATGCTGTTCTGCGGTGTGTCGATCGGTCATCCGAACCCCGACGCGCCCGTGAACGCCCTGCGCAGCGAGCGGATGCCGCTCGACGACTGGGCCCGCTTCGTCTGATCGCTGCCCGGCCACGGTTGCGTACCCCGGTTGCGTACCCCGCCGGAACGGGTCCGTACCACCTACTCAGCCCTCACCAGGGCCCTGAGCGCATGCTGATGGCATGAAGCAGATGCAGATCATCGGCGGCCTGATGGCCGTCTACGCCATCGGGATGCTCGTCCTCCTGGCGACGCCGGCCCGCGACTGGGCGCTCGAGCACTCGATCGCCCACCTGGTCAGCCGCAGCGACCGTCGGGTCGGGAACAGCGTCGACGGCGCCGTCGACATGCCGATGGCGATCGCCGGCAGCGCCGTGGTCGCCTTCGCCGGCCTCTGGTTCGCGATCCTTGTGCCGATGGTGTTCAAGCGCCAGCGCGGTGCGATGGAACGGATCATCGAGGAGAACATGCAGCAGCGGTCGGCCGGCTGACGACGCCGTCGCTCGCCGAACCGGTCACCGCTGGAACCCGACATCACCTTCCTGCCGTGACCAGTTCCTGGTCCGGCTGTTCCGTCGGATCTGGACGCGGATCTGCTCGCCGTGCGAGACGATGCGCGACCAGGACATCGTCCGGGAGAGGGCTCTTCCGTCGCGGGATTCGCAGAACGATCGTGCGGTGAATGGATCCGGGGGTGGGTTAGTGTGCGGACACTATGCGCTTCGCTCTCGATGATCAGCCGGTCGACTTCGTCGACGGCGATTCAGTGGCCGTGGCGGTGGTGCGGTCGGGGCAGCACCCGCAGCACGGGGGCGCGCTGTGCCTCACCGGTGACTGCGGCAACTGCTCGGCCGACGTCGACGGCGTGCCGTTCACCCGCACCTGCCTCACCCCGGCCCGGCCGGGGCTGCGTGTGCGTCGGCACCCGGCCGTCGGCGGACCCCCGCTGCAGCTCGACGCCCCGAAGAACCCAGTTCAATCACCGGTCCACGCCGGCGTCGAGGTGCACCGACGCCACGTCGACGTCGCGGTCATCGGCGCCGGTGAGTCCGGCACGGCCGAGGCCGCCCGTCTCCGCGCCGACGGGCGCGAGGTGCTCGTGCTCGACTCGGGCAACGGCGACGACGTGGTCGGCGTCTACCCGGGCCCGCTCGTGGTGGTCCGCACGCCGGAGCACATGCTCCACGTGCACGCCCATGAGGTCGTCATCGCCACCGGTGCCGCCGAGGTGCACCCGGTGTGCGAGGGCAACATGCTCCGCGGCATCGTCCTCGCCGGTGCCGCCGACCTGTTGCGCAGCAAGGGCGTCGACCTCGGGACCACCGTCACGGTCGACATCGCCGAGCTCGCCCGCTTCGAAGGCGACGACGGTCGGGTGAGCCGGGTCGTCTTCGCCGACGGCCGCACCGAGGCCTGCGACACGGCGATCGTCGCCAGTCGCACCAAGGCACCGCGCGACCTGCTCGCCCGCATGGTGAGCGATCCCAACGTCCGCGTGGTCGGCCCGGCAGCGCAGCGCTTCGATCTTCCGCCGGCTCCCGTCGACGGGTTCGTGTGCCCCTGTTCGAAGATCACCGTCGGCGACCTGCAGATGGTGTGGGACAAGGGCTTCCAGCACCTCGAGCTCGTGAAGCGGGCCGCGCTGTGCGGCACCGGCACCTGTCAGGGCGGGGTGTGCATGCCGCACCTGCGCTCGTTCGTCAGCGACAAGCAGGGCGTCGAGGCGGCACCGTTCACCGGCCGTCCGGCGTCGCGTCAGCTCACGATCGCCGAGGCCGCCGCCGACGTGTTCCTCGATCCGTTCCGGCGCAGCGCTCTGCACGACGAGCACCTGAAGCTCGGCGCGCAGATGGATCGTTTCGGCGGCTGGTGGCGTCCGTGGAACTACGGCGACGCCATGCGCGAGTACTGGGCGGTGCGCGAAGGCGTGTCGCTCGGCGACGTGTCGACGCTCGGCAAGATGATCGTGACCGGACCCGACGTGGTCGAGGCGCTCGAGCGCCTCTACCCCACCACGATCGCCGACATCCGCCCCGGTCGCAGCCGCTACGTGCTGCTGCTCAACGAGCGCGGCCACCTGATCGACGACGGCATGGTCTGCCGCGAGAGTGACGACCGGTTCGTCCTCACCTTCACGTCCGGCGGCGCCGCGTTCGCCGAGGCCTGGGTGCGCGACTGGATCGACACGTGGGGCCTCGACGTGCGGATCATGGACCGCACGATCTCCCACGGCGCCATCAACGTCACCGGTCCGCTCGCCGGTGCGCTGTTGCAGCGGGTGGGGGTGGCCGAGCCGCCGAAGTTCCTCCAGCACCGTCACGCCGCCGTCGCGGGCATCGACTGCCACATCATGCGCCTGTCGTTCACGGGCGAGGCGAGCTTCGAGCTGCACCACCCGGTGGCGCACTCGGTCGAGCTGTGGCAGGCGCTCATGGAAGCCGGCCGCGACATGAACATCACCCCGCACGGACTGCAGGCGCTGTTCGCGCTGCGGCTCGAGAAGGGTCACGTGATCGTCGGCATGGACACCGAACTCGACTCGACGCCGCGCCGGCTGAACATGGACTGGGCGGTGAAGATGGACAAGCCCGACTTCATCGGTCGCACGGCGCTCGCCCGTACCGCCGACCTGCCCGACCGGCGCCGCCTGTTCGGGTTCACGATGGACGGACCGGCACCCACCGAGGGTGCGCCCATCTATGTCGGCGACCGCATCGTCGGCCACGTGGCGTCCACGTTCACCTCGCCGATCCTCGGCACGGCCGTCATGCTCGGCTGGCAGAAGCACGAACCGTGGGCCGACACGGTCACGATCGACGGCCGTCCGGCCACCGTTGCCCACACCCCGTTCTACGACCCGGAGGGTGCACGTGCACGCGCCTGAACGACTCGACGGCCTGCGTGTCGTCGCCACCCCCGACGCACTCGACCACGCCTGGTTCGAGGGCGACGTGGTCGTGTTCCGCATCGCCCACGACGAGGTGATCGCGTTCGGCGCGGTCGTGGCCGAGGTGCCCGACGAGCACGCCATCGTCGAACGCGAGACCGCGTTCGTCGGCTGGGGCCTCTCGTACCCCGAGTTCGACGACCTGGTCGCCCGCCACGTCGAATGGCCGTTGCCGACGGAACGCCCTGCGCTCGCCCAGGGCATGGCTGCAGGTCTGCCGGTGAAGCTGTGGTTCGAGCACGACCGGGTGCTGCTCGTGGTGTCGAGCGGCTTCGCCCACGAGGTGGTCGAGCGGTTCCGACTCCCGGCGTTCGCCGAGAGCGTCAAGAAGCAGGACACGAGGCGGATGCGCGCATGAACGAGTTCGTCGAGACCCTGCTCGAGCTCACCTGGCACGAGCCGAAGTCGAGCTACGACGTCGTCATCATCGGCGGCGGCGGCCACGGCCTCGCGACCGCCTACTACCTCGCCACGCAGCACGGCATCACCAACGTCGCCGTGCTCGAGGCCGACTACATCGGTTCCGGCAACTCGGGCCGCAACACCACGATCATCCGGGCCAACTACGGCATCCCCGAGTCGATCCGGTTCTACCAGCACAGCCTCGACCTGTACTCGACGCTCGAGCAGGAGACCGGCTGCTGGATCATGCATGCCACCAAGGGTCTGCTCTGGCTGGCACACACCGAGTCCGCCATGCGCAACGAACGTGCGCGGGCGATGCTCAACACCGCGTGCGGCGCCGAGACCGTGCTCGTCGATCCGACCGAGATCAAGGCGCTCGTGCCCCAGCTCGACCTGTCGGGTGGCGGTCGCTACCCGGTGCTCGGCGCCAGCTATCACATCCCCGCGTCCACCGCCCGCCACGACCGTGTGGTGTGGGCGTACGCGCAGGGTGCGATGCAACGCGGCGTCCACGTGCTGCAGAACACGCCGGTCACCGGACTCATCCGCGACGGCGACCGCGTGGTCGGCGTGCGAACGGCCACGGGCGACATCTCCGCCGGGGTCGTGATGAGCGCCGTCGGCGGCAACGTCAGCCAGATCGCCGCCCATGCGGGCGTGCGGTTGCCGGTGCGCACCCATCCCCTCCAGGCCTTCGTCACCAACGGCTACGCCCAGGGGTTCGGCCCGATCATCAGCGACACCGAACTGCTCTGCTACATCAGCCAGACCGCCCGCGGGCAGATGCTGATCGGCCACGAGTACGACCGCGAGACCAGCTACTCGCTGCAGTCGTCGTTCCAGTTCCTCCAGGCCAACGCGATCAAGATGAGCTACCTGCTCCCCTTCGTTCGCGACCTGAAGATCCTGCGCCAGTGGACCGGCCGGTGCGACGTGTCGGCCGACTTCTCCCCCATCATGGGCTTCACGGATGTCGACGGGTTCGTGATCACCACCGGCTGGGGCACCTGGGGCTTCAAGGCGATCCCGGCGGGCGGCGAGGCGATGGCCGAGTTGATCGCCACGGGCCGCACACCCGAGCTGATCGAGCCGTTCGCCCTCAGTCGCTTCGCGGCCGATCACGCCATGGCCGACCAAGGATCGACAGGTACCCGCTGATGCTGATCATCACGTGCCCCAACTGCGGCTCACGACCGGTGGAGGAGTTCCGCTTCGGCGGCGAGATCCCCCAGCCCCCCGAGTCGATCACCGACCCGTTCGAACGCGACCTCGACCAGGTGTGGATGTTCACCAACGTCGCCGGCGTCCAGACCGAGCGATGGTTCCACGATGCCGGGTGCCACCGCTGGCTCACCGCCACGCGCGACACCAGCATCGACCGCTTCGTCGACTGACCGCCTCACCGTCAGCGCGCCGAACCGGTCACCGTCGGGAGCCGTCGTCGGCTTCCTGACGTGACCGGTTCGCGCCGGCGATCCCTCGACCGTCAGGTGGGCTTGCGCTGCAGCTCGATGAGCTGCTCGACCGGGATGTGACACCGCATCGCGTGCCCGGGTGACACCTCGGCCAGCGGCGGCTCGGTCACGTCGCAGATGCCCATCATCACGCGAGGACAGCGAGGATGGAACACGCACCCCGACGGCGGGTTGGCCGGGCTCGGGATCTCGCCGTCGAGACGGATGCGCACCTTCTCCTCACCGTCGACGCTCGGGATGGCCGACAGCAGCGCCTCGGTGTACGGGTGGTTGGGCCCGTGGAAGACGTCGTCGGTGGGGCCCACCTCCTGGATGCGCCCGAGGTACATCACCGCGATGCGATCGGCCAGGTAGCGCACCACACCCATGTCGTGGGTGATGAACACGTAGCTGGTGCGCTGCTCGCTCTGCAGGTCGGCCAACAGGTTGAGGATCGCCGCCTGCACCGACACGTCGAGGGCCGAGGTGGGCTCGTCGCACACCACGATCTTCGGGTCGCCGGCGAAGGCACGGGCGATCGCCACGCGCTGCTTCAGGCCGCCCGACAGCTGACGTGGCTTGAGGTCGAGGTGGCGCGGGGTGAGCCGGAGGTGCGCCGCGAGGGTCTCGACCCGCTTGTTGGCCTCCTCGCCCTTGATGCCGGTGAGCTTCTCGACGCTGCGCATGAGGATGCGCCGCACCGACCAGGCCCGGTTGAGCGCCGAGTCGGGGTTCTGGAACACCATCTGCATGGAGCGCTTGTCCTCGGCGGATCGGCCGCCGGTGTCGGCGGCCACGGCGCGGCCGTCGAGGGAGACCACACCGCCGGAGTCGGCCGACTCGATGCCGAGCATCGTCTTCGCGAGCGTCGACTTGCCGGAGCCCGATTCGCCCACGATGCCGAGCGTCTCGCCTTCGGCGAGGCCGAGTTCGACGTCGACGAGGGCCGGTACCGACTGGTTGCGCTGCTTGAAGGTCTTCGACACATGGCTCAGCTCGAGCACGTCGGGTTGCGTGTCCGATGGCGCGAGCAGGGTGATGTCGACGCCCGGCTTGCTCTCCTCGACCTCGATGATGCGGTCGGGGTGATGGCAGCGGGTGTACCGGTCGCCGTTGATGCCGACGGGCACGACGGGCGGCACGACGGTGCGGCAGGTCTCGTCGGCCAGCGGGCAGCGGTCGACGAACACGCATGTCGGCAGATCGCTGCCGATGAGCGGCAGGATGCCCGGGATGGTGGACAGCGCCTGCTCGGTCTTGCGGATGCCACGGCGCGGCAGCGACCGCAGGAGGCCCACGGTGTAGGGGTGCTGCGGATCGTCGAACACCTGGGCGCTCGGGCCCTCCTCGACGACCTTGCCGGCGTACATGACGCCCACCCGGTCGCACAGCTGGCGGATGATGCCCAGGTTGTGGGCGATCATCAGCACGGCTGCATCGGTCTCCTGGCGCAGCACGCGGACGAGGTCGAGCACCTCGGCCTCCACCGTG